>CAYUAI010000070.1:0-20361 GCA_964442745.1 uncultured Chromatiales bacterium | reverse complement strand
CTTCTCTCTACACCAAACGAGGCCTTGTTAATGAAGTCAAGAATAATAAGTAAGGTAAGCAACCCATTCCTAAGAGTTAATCTGATTTAGTGAAACGATGACGAATCGCTGTGTGTTCACTACGGCAAAAAAAAGATCGGGTTATTTCATTTTTTCATTGACCAGAGACACAATATGTCGCAACGTAGTGTCTGGATATCACAGGCCGGATCAATATCAGACATATTGCTTTGAATTTTCTTATCCTGCGAGAATTTTGTCATTTCCATTTTTAAGCGTCAGGATTAACCCATTCGTTTGGCGCCGTTTCATCAATGGGCGGTTCACCTGTGAGCTTTTCTGGGTTTTGAATACCAAAATAGCTGTATATGGAAGAGGCAATGGAAAATGGCTCACATTGATAGCTGCCCGCCGTTGGTGTGGTAAATTGCCGATTAACTTTTGGCTTGCCAATTCTTTCGGTTTTGCCAACAATTTTTCCAAGTTCTCTACCTGGGATATTTGAACCGGCACTTTGACTCGCACCAACGGTAAAGAGGTTTTGATTATTTCCGTGATCCCAGCCCATGGAGTTATTTAAATTGACATTTCTGCCAAAGTCACCAAAAACATTAATGACGACGTTACCTTTGCCGGCGGCTTCTAAATGTTTTGCCGCGACTTCTAAGGCTAACATCAAATCTCTCATGCGGCGTGAATATTTTTCTAATGCTGAATCATGATCATCCCAACCGCCTAAACCACCACTGCCGAGACTAATGAAAACAGAATCTGGATTATTAATCGCAAGGTTGACTGCGGCTTTCAAGCGGTTACCAAAATTATTATCGGGATAACTCAGCTCAGCCGGGTCGTCTGCCGCTCGATCTGGATCATTAGGTAAGGCTAAATTATCAAGTTTTTCTTTCAGTCGATCAACGAATACTTCGATTTCACCACGTTTTTTAAAGGCTTCAACTATTTTTCCAAATTGACTTGCATTGGACTGGCTTACATTTTGAGCCAAGCGATCAATCATGCGATTAGATTCGCCGAGAAAACTATTTTCACTGCGTGCATAGGGGTTACGCAAGTCTTTGTCTAGTGAGATGGGTTTGAGTCCCAGGGGTATACTAAGGTTGCCTTGATTGAAAACGACAGTTTCGCCTTCGAAGGTGACAAATGGAAACAGAGCATCTTCAGCGATAGCCTTATTGACTGCCAAGATGGCAGCCAAGTTAGTGGCAATGCCTGGGCGGCTATTATCGACACCGATAGCGCCTGTTAAATTGGAAAAAATACTAGGGCGGTGTGCTTTTGAATCATCTTTTATCCGATTGATTGTGCGGTAAACACTCAGTCGCCCTTTGCCAATCATTCTTTCCATGGCTTCACCGCCTGCGCCTCCCCAAAATCCATTGGGGGTTACGATGGAGTTATTAGTATCGCGTCGCATATTGCTGTTATAGGGGTTTTGTGAGTTATCATCAATTTCATTAATGTTAGTCAAATTACCCGCAAGCTCAGAAGGACCACCATATAAAAAAATACTAATAATTTGTGGTGTCACAGTCGGCTTGATATAGCCAATTTCATCCAATACTAATGCTCGGGCACGTACTAGTTCACGCTTCGATAATGATGCCTGTGCTGAGTTGATAAAACCTTGTTTTTGAAATAACGAAAGTAACATGCAGGTGCCGCCTAAAAGACTCATGGATGTTAAAAAATTTCTGCGTTTCATGATGTCACTCCGTTATTATTTAACTGCTCGAAAGTAATAGAGTTCTGGAAGGCGAGATAGATAATCTAAAATAATCATGGCGATGGCATTGACGTCTTTTTCATGACCGCCTTCGCTAATGACCGTGTTTAACTGAGATAATTCATCGTCTGTTGTTTTTCGGGCCAGGACGGAAATAAATAAATAGTTAATGAATTCATTTTTTTCTAAAAAGTCAGCGGCTTTTAAATATTCTGTTGTCCAGCCTCGTCGGTCACTACGAAAGCTTTCTGTTTTTCGTTTTATCAACAATTGCTCGCGTACGGCTTCATGATAATATGCAAAACTCAGTGAATCTAGCGGCTGTACCATCCAGCGCCCTAATTTTAGAGTCATCGCGGGTTGTTTCATTTTGTGTAGAGTAGGAAAGCTAGTGCCTTGATCTGGATTGGTTAAATGATAGAAAAAACGCTTATCTGCTTCCCAATAAATACGTTCGGCAAGATTGAAAAAGGTTTCTTCCAAGTTTTTGGGTTTCTGATTGTTTAATAAATATTCACGAGAAAAAATGATGGCGGTAAATATATCAAAAAAATAGCTTGGACTGGTGTCTACAATTGATTGCACGAGTGCGGCTCTTTTCTCTGGGCTGGCTTCTGGGAAAAACTTATTGACTAATACGGTGGTAATTCGTGGTATGGCCAATGGATGATTGGCTATCACTTGATAAAAGTCTTCGCAGCTTGTGACCCATTGATCGAGTACATATTGAGGCTCTTTGTTTTCTTTGAGTTTGTCCTTTTGTAATTGGTAACCATCCTCGTCATCGGTAATGCTCCAGTCTTTACAGGCAAGAGAGGCTTGCGGGACATCTTCGTCACGGTCAAACAAACCGAGGTATATTTCAATCATTTCGCGTGTATTATCTTCTGGGGAACGAAAACGACGCCAGTTAGCTTCTGATTTCATGTGGGTGAAAATAATTTCTCGAATGGTTTTTCCGTTATTCATTGCATCGGTTAGACCTGAATAAATATTTTGCACATCAATGTAGCTGGCTGAATCGATTTCTGCGGCGGGAGAAAATAAAATGGTATTAGCTAACGTGTAGGCCATCCAGGATTCCATTAAATCACGGCTTTCTGGAAAAAGATGGATGATTGCTAATGGTTCAGCAGAAGGTTTGTGCTCGGCGGCTTTAGTATCGCTATCTCTTCGGGTAAAGACAAAACGACTCTCCAGTCGAGCAACATAGGCTTCTTTATTTCGTAGGTGTTGTTTAAGGTTATTCGCTGTATTGCTAATAATATTTTGTTGAGATTTCGTTTTCAGGTTTTCTATTCCGGCCGTTAAATCAAAAAATTCATCGACTTTGATACCTTTATAGAAAGTTGCTTTTAACTTATTGGCCACTTGATATTGTTGCAGTGGGGGGAGGTTGTTGAATTCGGTATCAGAAAGACGCTCTGCTGCACCCGCTGGGTTTTCGTAACTCGTCTGAGTATCCTCTTCGAGATTACTGGCTTTGCATGCAAGCAATGAAGCAACAAGTGAAAAAACGGTCAAAAAACTGAAAAATTTCATGGAGCTACTCCGACATGTATTTGAGTGTGCCGTAATATTTATGTTACGTAGTTATCGTCCAGTTTTAATAGTTTTGTGAGATCTGATGCGCATTTATATGATAAACAATAATGCGAAGAGATTATTTTTTATCGAGGAGTAATAATTTGATGCTTTTAGGGGTTTTTCAGAAAGTCAAGGGTGGGTATCATGAATTAATTCACATTTTTATTCATTGAGATTTTTAGAGTGAT
Source organism: uncultured Chromatiales bacterium (assembly GCA_964442745.1). Lineage (GTDB taxonomy): Bacteria > Pseudomonadota > Gammaproteobacteria > S012-40 > S012-40 > CAYUAI01. The sequence goes on along the minus strand of CAYUAI010000070.1, from coordinate 16,842 downwards.
TACTCTAAGGTAGGGATATACCCATAGTACTATGGGTATATTTAAGGGATTAGGCTTTCACCTTTAATGAGATCGTCAAATGTTTCTCGCTGTCTGATGGTATGGTAATGCTCATCATCCACGAGTACTTCTGCTGCCCGTGGCCGTGAGTTATAATTGGAACTCATGCAAAAACCATAGGCACCGCTGGATCTGATGGCGAGTAAATCTCCCTGAGTGATGCCGAGTTGGCGATTTTTCCCGAGAAAATCACCGGTTTCGCAGACGGGGCCAACGATGTCATAGGCTTGTTGTATATGACGGTTTTGTGGTATGACAGGCAAAATTTCTTGCCAGGCATTGTAGAGTGATGGACGCAACAAATCATTCATTGCGGCATCGACAATGGCAAAATTTTTGTTTTCATTTTGTTTGATATATTCGATGCGAGTCAGTAGTATGCCTGCGTTACCTGTGATCGAGCGACCGGGTTCTAAATGTATGCTGATGTCACGTTGCGATAGTTTTTTCTTAATCGCTGTCGCATATTCTTCAGGTTGGGGAGGGGATTCATTTTGGTAACGAATGCCTAAACCACCGCCGAGATCTAAGTGTTGTATTTGAATCCCGCTGTTAGTAAGCCGATCTAATAACGCAAGCACTCGATCTAGGGCATCGAGGAAGGGAGCGAGATCCGTTAATTGTGAACCGATATGACAGGCAATGCCTCCAATGTTTATGCCAGCTAAATTGCTTGCATATTGATAGATTTCAAATGCCGATTTAATATCAATGCCGAATTTATTTTCTTTTAACCCGGTGGATATATAGGGATGGGTGCCTGCATCGACATCAGGATTGACGCGTAGTGCAATCGGGGCCTTTTTGCCCATTTTTTGGGCAATGTTGTTTAACCTGTCGAGTTCAGCTTTGGATTCAATATTAAAGCAATGAATGTTGTGTTGCAGTGCAAAATGTAAATCATCCTGGGTTTTTCCGACCCCGGAGAAAACGACTTTGTCGAGTGCACCACCGGCATGAATAACGCGTTCTAACTCCCCACGCGAAACAATGTCAAATCCGGAGCCCAAACGGGCAAATAAATTGAGTATAGCGATATTAGAATTGGCTTTAACGGCATAGCAGATTAAATGGGAATGATTCCCCAGGCTGTTATTGAAGGCATGCCAATGGCGCTCCAAGGTGGCGCGTGAGTACACATAACAAGGGGTTCCGACATCTTTAGCAATGCGAGCTAGCGGCACATTTTCCGCATAGAGTTCATTTTTTTGATAATTGAAATAATCCATTGGTTTTATACAGTCTGGTTCAGTGAGCAAGTAATTGAATGTTTATTATTGTGAATTTTTTGAGGTTTTTGGCTTTTCTTCAGGTTCAGGCAAGTAGAGGTCACCTTTTTGGCCACAGGCGGCTACGCTTAACACTAACATGATCAAGCTGATAAAAATAAGTGATTGTGAAAAAACCTTAAGCATAGCTATCCCCGTGATTCAATACACGTGTGTGATCATCATTTAAATTTCTCAAGACAGAATTATATTATAAGATAGCTTGTATAGATATGGTTCACCGTTTGGTATTTTTGTGGATATTTTGAGATGGAAACGTTATTAGAAACGATTGAAATTAAGCCTCTGGGAGAGGCCAAAGCGAGTGTTATTTGGCTCCATGGTCTGGGGGCGGATGGGCATGATTTTTTACCCATTGCTCGTGAATTGAATTTGCCCGATCAAGCGGGTATTCGATTTGTATTTCCTCACGCACCACATATTCCGGTGACAATCAATGGTGGTATGGTCATGCGGGCGTGGTACGACGTATATTCTGTCAATTTTGGTGCGAATGAAGATGAGAGGGGTATCCGCCAGTCTAAGCAGCAATTAGTGGCGCTGATTGAAAATGAATTGGCTTTGGGCGTGGCGGCTGAGTCGATTTTTTTAGTGGGGTTTTCTCAGGGAGGAGCTATTGTTTTACATAGTGGGCTTCGCTATCCTAAAAAGTTGGCGGGTATCATAAGCTTGTCAAGTTACCTACCATTAGCGTCGCAGCTGGCGGAAGAAGCACACATTGCTAACCAAAATACGCCATTATTGATGATGCATGGCACTCAAGATACGGTAATCCCCATCCATTTAGCGGAACAATCCTTATCCATATTGCAAAAGTTAGGTTATCAAGTGGAGTGGCGTCAGTATGATATGCCACATTCGGTGTACCCTCAGCAAATTCGTGTATTAAGGGATTGGATGCTTAGGATTCTTGGCGTTAAAGCGTCGGATTAATACCTAAGGTGTTGGCAAATTTTAATAATTGGGATTCATGCAAACGGGTATTGATAGTTAAACCAGGCTGGCGTTGTTCATGTATTTTTTTTCGAGTGGTGTCGGTAAGTTGCTGGAATATATCGCTATTGGTGGCCATTTGGCGTTCTTTTTGAGGAAGTGTGCGCCAGTATTGCGATACTTTAGCGAGTGTATTGTCATCCCATTGATCTTGTCGCAAAAAGCGATTGATTAAATTAAGTGCTTGGTTATGAATCATGGGTGTATGAGTCGATTCGTCGATGACGGGCGAGTTGGTTTGGTACCAGAATGCAATCATTGCAACGATCAGTGCGCTACTAATGGTTGCATACAGAATTTTTTCACGATGTTTTTTATAGCGATATACACGACTAGGCATGGGTTGCGTTTTATCAATATCTAGTGTGTTCTCAAGCTTGGGTGTTGACGTTGGTTCATCAAGCAGACCGTCTAGCAATATTGCTCGGCGCTGGCGGTATTCTTGCCTGCTGATATTGCCAAGCTTATGAGCTTGGGCCAGTTGTTGTAATGAGTCGTTAATCATAAATACAAATAACCCGCTAAATTCTTTCACATTATATACTTGTTGGGATGTAATGTGCGACAACAATCATGTGTTATCGCTTGGCTGTCGTTTTAGGCTGTCTGGAGAGTGGGCAATGGAGGTGGATTACGTTTTGACTATATCGTGTTGGCTGTTTTTTAATTTTTCCTGCCAAGATGATTGGTAACCGCTAAAAATATGGACTTTTAGCCGGTAATTTAAGCCTGCTTGGCTCTGCCGACGACGACCGTGATGTTATCTCGGGCTTGTTTGGTGAGTGCTAATTCAATTAATTCATTGCCGATGGTTTCAGTATCTTCCTTAGCTAATAAATTGGTCATTTCTTCTTCGTTTAAGTCGCGATATAGACCATCAGTACACAATAAAAAGGTGTCTCCATCGTAAGTTTTTTCAACGCCAACATCAATGTGAAGCTCGTGTACTGCACCGACAGCGCGGGTAATGATGTTTGAGGCCGGGTGATTATTGGCATGTTCAGGGGAAATGGCACCCATGTCGATCAAGTTTTGTATTTCGCTATGGTCAACGGTCAGTTGTTTCAGTTTGCCTTCCCTAAATAGATAAGCCCTGCTGTCACCGGCCCAAAGATAAGCAATATAGTTTTTGAAGGCGATAAGTACCACTACCGTGCTGCCAATCGTGCGGTTGCCATATTCTATGGTGGCTAGGTCACGCAATTTCCGATCAACATCGAGTAACGTATCTTCCACTGTATCAATAAACTTTCCTAAAGTGTCGGGTGGAATGAACTCATTGAGTGATTCTGTTATCATGCGACTAGCAATCTCACCGGCTTCATGCCCTCCCATTCCATCCGCAACGACCCAAATGCCGGCGGTCGGGCGATCTAAAAATGAATCTTCATTGATTGCTCGGACTTTCCCTTTGTTTGTGGACCCTGACGATGTCCAGTGCACACATATGTTTGGGTTGTTCATGGGTGTTTACCTGGAGGCTGTCCGAGAATGGACGTCGTTGCGAGGGGAATCCATTTTAGTGCATATTTTTCGATCATTTGAGGGGGGTAGCCGTCGCTATTGGTCGAAAAGGATCGAGATATAGGCGCAAAATGGGTTTTCCGTAGTAGGCTTTCCATTCTCGGACAGCCTCCTAGCTGTATGTTGGAGATTCTGGCTGAGCAAGCATAAACATAATTGCCGCTAGTGACAGGGTATTCGGGGGCGATTTGGTTTATTTTTAAATGTGTTTGCAGCAATGAAAATCCAATTCTACTATTTTTGAAATTTGTGGGTGGTTTGGTCAATGCCCAAACGGAGTCGTTAAATAAGCGTCTAAAGTTAACAAAAAAATAGGCAATTGGCGAGTCATTAGCGCAACAAGTGGTGTGAGGATAGTTTCCAGTGTGGTGAATAGACGCTATATCTGGCTGGTTTTTTGTATTTTTGGTTAATTGTTGTCTATTAAATTTTGAATTTGGCTCATGCACTAGGAGGAGGATGAGTGAAAATGAATCATCGGTATTTTGAATCTCAATACACCGGCGGTCGTTTCTGGGCGAAGTTGCTGCAAGTTGCCAAAATTGCTGGGATTAAGGTGCTAGAAAAGGCGTTGCAGCTTTATTATGCCGCGCAATCACCGGATACGCCCGTGTGGGCAAAAACTGTAATTTATACTGCATTAGGCTATTTTATTAGTCCCATTGATGCGATTCCTGATATGACGCCAATGGTGGGGTTCGCCGATGATTTGAGTGTGTTAGCGGCGGCGATTGTTACGGTGGCTGTGTATATTACACCGTCAATTAGAAGGCAAGCCAGCGACAAGTTAGCTGAATGGTTTGCAGGGATACCGGGCGAATAGTGGTGGGCCTGGAAGGACTCGAACCTTCGACCAATGGATTATGAAACCGCAAAGTAAAGCATAATAATTAATTTAATCAATAAATTATCTGGGTCGCTCGTTGCTAACTTTGCCCCGCAATGCATAACGATGCACTACTAATCCACGCAAAAGTCCCGCACGAAAAATTAAAGCTACTCATTGAATCAAAGCTAGTAATTAGCATCTTGCTCCCCCTTCGATGGATATACTCTTGATATATCCCTAAATGCCGATATAGTTGAATATACCAAACGGATATACCTGGAGATTATATAATGACTGCAATCCATACTACTGTATTCAAGAGCAACAAAACTCAGGCAATACGACTCCCCAAACCGGTCGCTTTACCGGACACGATCAAAACCGTAGATATTGTTGCCATTGGCAATACCCGCATCATCACCCCTGCAGGAGAGTCCTGGGATCAGTGGTTCGATGGCCGGGGCGTATCCGATGATTTTATGCTCGCCCGTGAGCAATCGACCGATCAAGAGCGCGAGGCACTTTAAGCGTGCTAAAATACATGCTGGATACCAACATTGTCATCTACACCATCAAAAATCGTCCGACACAGGTTCGTGAAGCCTTCAAGCAACACGAAAACCAAATGTGCATCTCAGCCGTCACAAAAGGTGAGCTGATCTATGGCGCTGAGCGGTCATCCCAGCCAGAGCGAAACCTTGCCGATATCGAGGGTTTGATCGCACGCCTAGAAGTGGCGCCATTTGAAGGCCATGCCTCTGAACACTTTGGCCAGTTAAGAGCTGAGTTATATCGTATCGGACGACCGATTGGCCCTTACGACATGATGATTGCTGGCCATGCAAGGGCTATGGGGCTAATTCTCGTGACTAACAATATGAAAGAGTTTGAACGGGTGCCGGGACTTCGCGTTGAAAGTTGGGTGTAACAGGATATTTCCAATGAACATTCTATCCGTTTTTTTGCACTAATACCCTGCACTGGGAACGATGGACTGCTTAGCAAACTACTTCCGATTTGGACCGTCATTAACAACAAGATGAGAAAATAGTGAAACAAGCTGTTTCATAACTTTCGCGGGGCTATATTATTCGGATCATTCAGAAAAGAAAAAAACAGCGAGAATGCTATAAGTAGTAATGCAGACAATCCAGAATGGCTGGAGCCGCAACGTTCTGATTCACCACATCGACAGCAATTTATACCAGCGCCAAGGTCAAGCGGTTACCAATTGGAGAGGAACCTTACCTGGTTACGATACGAACAATTAAGGCGTATTAGTTCCGGCTTAATCTTAGCTAGCTCACGTAACGCTTCAATGTAAGTTTCAACAACCTACAAGGCATGGAAATTGCATAGGAATCACATTTTGTAATAATATTTATTATATTTCTTTTAAGTCGTTGATATGCCTGTAACTTATATAATTTCCAATCTATAATAACTCTTTATAATTTATCATTATAGGGAGTTTTACATGTCATTATCTACTGAATTTTTGGATTATTTTGAGGTTTTGGACGAGCCTCGCAAGGAGAATCACAGTAATTTCCGTCATAAATTGTCGGATATTTTGGCGATTACAATTTTGGGTTGTATCTGCGGTGCTGATAATTGGGTTGAGATCAATAATTTTGCAAAAAGCAAGGAGGATTGGCTGCGTAATTTTCTAGAATTACCGCATGGAATTCCGTCGCATGACACTCTTGGCAGATTGTTTGCAAGCCTTGATTCCTCTAGGTTTGAGGAGTGTTTTGTGAGTTGGGTTTCTTCTCTTTCTGGCATTTTTGATGAGCGTGAAATCATTGCGATTGACGGCAAAACTTCTCGTCGTTCGCACAACCGAAAAAAGGGCGTTGATCCGTTGCATATGGTGAGTGCTTGGGCTGTTGAAAATGGGTTGGTTTTAGGGCAGGTTAGCACGGATAAAAAGTCGAATGAAATAGAGGCAATACCTAGGCTACTCAATATGTTAGACGTAAAAAATGCCATTATCACGATCGATGCGATGGGCTGTCAAAGAGCAATTGCGGAGCATATTATTGAGGCAAAAGCGGACTATATTTTGAACCTAAAAGACAACCAGCCGACGCTGGCTGAAGATGTACGAAAAATCTTCGAAATCGCCGAAAAAACACAGTATAAAAATATGCATAATATTCGCAAAATCGAGAAAATAAAAGACCATGGACGCATCGAAAATCGTAAATACACACTCATCACAACCAAGGATAACTGGGCGTTTGACAGTCGTTGGGCTGGGTTGAGAAGCATCGCAATGGTCGAAGTAAAACGAACCATAAATCACGAAACTACAACCTCAAAGCGATACTTTTTAACCTCGTTAAATTACAAAAATATCGACGATTTTATGCGAGGAGTCAGAAACCATTGGCGAGTCGAAATTAACTTGCACTGGTCGCTCGATGTCAGCTTTGCCGATGACCTAAACCGAACACGAACAAAAAATGCGCCCGAAAACCTCAGTATAATCAAAAGGATAGCGCTGAATCTAATCAGCCGTGAAAAATCCGCAAAGGTAGGAGTAACAGCAAAAAGAAAAAAAGCAGGATGGGATGAAAAATATTTGCAAAAAATTATTAATGCTTAATAATTCCTACGCAATTGCCATGCCATGACCTACAGTGCCATCGCAACCAGTTGATTTTTAAGGTGAGTGGTGGGCCTGGAAGGACTCGAACCTTCGACCAATGGATTATGAGTCCACTGCTCTAACCAACTGAGCTACAGGCCCGCGATGGCGGGTAGTATAACCAAACTTCTCAAGAGATGCAGCATAAAAAATGGCCTATTGTTTGCTTTTTTCCTGGCTGAGTCATTTTAGCGGGTATTGGGCGACCTCGTGTTTGAATCGTGCTAGGCGAAGTTAATTTCGCTGTGGTTTTTTGCTTCTGAAGAAAGCCATGTTGGAATCAAATTCCAAGCGAAACTGAATATTGGCTTGCCCATATTGGTGTTTTACTCTAAAAAGCTGCGTAATTGCTCTGATCGGCTTGGGTGGCGTAATTTTCGCAAGGCTTTTGCTTCAATTTGGCGTATTCGTTCCCGCGTTACATCAAATTGCTTACCGACTTCCTCGAGGGTATGATCTGTGTTCATATCAATGCCAAATCGCATGCGAAGTACTTTGGCTTCCCGTGCGGTTAGGCCTTCTAAAATATGCAGTGTGGCTTCTCTCAGACCTTCGAATGTGGCGGAGTCGCCAGGCGATAATAGGTTTTGATCTTCAATAAAATCACCGAGATGAGAATCTTCATCGTCACCAATCGGGGTTTCCATTGAAATAGGTTCTTTCGCAATTTTTAGTACTTTGCGTATTTTGTCTTCTGGCATATCCATGCGTTCGGCAAGCTCTTCAGGTGTTGCTTCGCGACCCATTTCCTGAAGCATTTGCCGAGAGACTCGGTTTAATTTGTTGATTGTTTCGATCATGTGTACAGGGATGCGGATGGTGCGTGCCTGGTCAGCAATGGAGCGAGTGATGGCCTGTCTTATCCACCATGTGGCATAGGTGGAAAACTTGTAACCTCGGCGATATTCAAATTTGTCAACCGCTTTCATCAGCCCAATATTACCTTCTTGAATGAGATCTAAAAACTGTAGGCCGCGATTGGTGTATTTTTTAGCAATGGCGATAACCAAGCGTAAATTCGCTTCGACCATTTCTTTTTTGGCGCGTCTGGCTTTCGCTTCGCCAATTGACATGTTGCGGTTAATTTCTTTGATGCGGCCAATGGTGGTATTGCTCGTTTTCTCGATGTTGGCTAGTCGGTGTTGACCTTTGCGGATTTCATCGGCGTGGCTAGCTAAAGCCGCTGAATAGGGTTGATTGTTGCCAATGAATGAGTCAATCCAGTTAAAGTTGGTTTCATTTTCAGGAAAGGACGAGATGAACTCTTTGCGTGGCATGCGAGAACGTTTGACACAGATTTCCATGATTTCGCGTTCTTGCCGACGCACTCGATCGACAATGAGCCGCAAATTAATCGCCATTTGCAAGACAAATCGTGGAGCTAACTTAAACTCCATAAGGCTGTCTGAAAGCTGTTCCTGAAGTTTGCGAATGTCTGGGTGTCTTTTGCCCTGGGTTTTTACCGTAATTTCATATTCGGCGTGTTGCTGTTTGAGTTTTTCAAATCGGATACGCGCTTCTTCAGGGTCAGGACCGGTATCAACTTCTTCGTCGGTGGAATCGCCGTCAGTGGCCGCCGGTGTTGGCGCGGGTGTCGGTATCGGTATGGCACCAATATCGAGTGCATCATCTGTTTCATTGGGGTCGATGAATCCGATGATAAGGTCAGTTAAGCGGGCCTCTTCCGCATTAATTTTCTCGACTTCTCGTAAGAAGATACCGATCGTTGCTGGATAGGATGCGAGGGCAGAAAGCACTTGACGCAAGCCTTCTTCAATACGTTTGGCAAGTAAAATTTCACCTTCTCGGGTCAATAATTCGACCGTGCCCATTTCTCGCATATACATGCGCACCGGATCAGTTGTTCGCCCAAAGTCGCCTTCCACGGAGGCTAACGCGGCGGCGGCTTCTTCGGCCGCGTCTTCATCAGGCGCATTGGTGTCAGCAATAAGCAGGGCGTCACTATCTGGCGCCACTTCATGCACAGGGATGCCCATGTCATTGATCATGCCAATGATATCTTCGATTTGCTCTGGATCGACGATTTCATCCGGTAAATGGTCATTAACTTCTCGATACGTTAAGAAGCCTTGTTCTTTACCTTTGGATATCAATAGTTTAATCTGAGATTGCTGATTTGAATTCATATTGTATTAACCAACTAAACTATGTTAATGTAATTAAAGCGGCCGAAAATTTATCGTCATGCTTTGTGTTATAGCGCTTTCGGATTGATATTTTGGTCATATAGATGGGTTCGCTTTATATTAATGTTCCATCAAAGGCTATGTGGCTAAATTAGGCTTATGACGTGACTTTATCAGCTGGTTTAGCATATCCTTTTCTTCGTCGCTTAATGAGTGTGTTTTTGATTTTTGTAGGAGATATTCGGTTTTTTTTTCTACCAGCATTTGATCCAGTCGTGCAATCGCACCATCAAATTCGGATAAGACTCCATCATTGGGTACTAGGTGGGGCCATTGAGCGACCTTTAATAATTGTTTTTCTTCATTACTCCCCCGCCAGTGTTCTAAGATTGCTGCCATTTTAACTTGGGGATTGGCTTGTAAAAATTCAAGTAAATCCTGAAGTAATTTTATACCGGGTAGCTCTAGAGAATCAAATCGAGTCAAATTTTTAACACTCATTGCCAGATTAGGTTGTTCCAACAGAAGGGCAATCGCTATCCGGATAGGGGAGGGTGATTGCGGGCGTTCTGTTTTTACCGCTGACTCATTCGCCTTATTGTATTTTTTTTGTGGTTTTGGGGCGATTGATTTTGCCAGGTCATTGGTTGTTAATTGGACATACTCGGATAATCGGGCAATCATAAGTTGATAATAGGTGCTATTTTTAAGTTTTTCCAGATAAGGTTTTGCTTGGGCGATGAGACGTGCTTGACCATCAATGCCGCGTAAATTGGCTTGTTGACTCAGGGTATCGAAAAAAAACTCCATCAGTGTCGTAGTACTATCGAGTTCACTTTCAAAGTGTGTTGTGCCTATTTTTCGAATATAGCTGTCAGGGTCCTCACCTTCTGCTAAAAACATAAATTGGATTTGCTGGTCATCTTGCAGCGTATCAATACAGGTTTCTAAGGCTTTCCAGGCGGCGTTACGTCCGGCTTGATCGCCGTCAAAACAAAAAATAATATGCTTGGTGTGCCGATACAATGTCGATAGGTGCTTGGTGCTGATTGCCGTACCCATCGTCGCTACCGCATACTTCATATCGAATTGAGCGAGGGCGACAACATCCATATAGCCTTCGACAACAAGTATCTTGGACAGGTTTTTTAAATTTTTGCGGGCCTGATATAGACCATATAGCTGTTGGCTCTTATGAAATATATTGGTTTCTGGCGAATTGAGATACTTGGGAGTGTCATCGCCTAATACTCTTCCGCCAAAGCCGATGATTCGTCCACGCTTATCTCGAATGGGGAACATAATCCGATGGCGAAAACGGTCGTAATTGTTGTCTGCTTTTTCGACAAGCAGGCCGGCTTCGATCAGCGCCGTTGTCATTGTCTTACCCTGGCCGAAGACTTTATTTAATGTTTGCCAACCCGGTGGTGCATAACCGAGTTCATATTGGGCAGCGGTTTCTCCATCGAGTCCGCGCTTTTTAAGGTAATCGATTGCGATTTGAGCTTGTGGATGACTGCGTAATTGTTGTTTGTAGTAGTGATTGACTTTTTCAAGCAATTCGTACAACTGATTGTCGTTATTAACGGTTGGTAAATGTTTGTGGTCAGGTTTCGGCATGGTTAGGCCATTCAAAGTGGCTAACTCTTGCACGGCTTCATGGAAACTTAAATGATCATAGTCCATGAGAAACCCGATGACACTGCCAGTGACATTGCAACCAAAGCAATGGTAGATTTGTTTTTGCGGACTCACGACAAATGATGGGGTTTTTTCATTGTGAAAAGGGCAGCAGGCTTTATAATTTTGCCCCGCTTTTTTTAGTGGGAGGCGCGCATCAATGACATCAACGATGTCTGTTCTGACGACGACATCGTCAATAAATGTCTGAGGTATTTTCCACCAATTTTTTGGCTCGCTATTCAACGTGCTATCCGCTTGGAGTGACGAATGATATTAAAGCGATGAGGTCAATGTTAACTCAGTTTCGCTTTAACTTTTTTGCTTACCTGGGCCATATCTGTGCGACCTTGCAGTTTTGTTTGCAGCTGATTCATCACGTTACCCATCTCTTTCATGGACGAGGCATTGAGTGCGGTAATGGTTTCAGTGATGAGTTGGTCGACTTCTTGTTCTGGCAAGGCCGTTGGCAAGAATGCTTCAATGACGATGATTTCTTGTGCTTCTTTTTCGGCCAATTCGCTGCGGTTGGCGGCCTGGTAATGACTGATTGACTCGCGGCGTTGCTTTATCATTTTGTTCATCACAGCGAGTATTTGCTCGTCATTCAAACGAATGCGCTCGTCGATTTCTCGTTGCTTGATGGCAGCGATCACCAGGCGTATAACGCCAAGGCGATCTTTTTGCTTGCTGCGCATTGCCGCTTTCATCGATTCTTGCAATTGCTGTATTAGGTCGAAGCTGTCGCTCATGGTTTGGTCAAATGTGATATCAGGGTTGTAAAAGCATGTAACTATTCAGTTAGCTACTTTGCAGGGGGCCTCGTCTTACGCGCTTGTTGCGCAGTGCCTCGCGTGCTGTTTTCTTCAGTTGGCGCTTGACCGCAGCGGCTTGCTTACGTTTTCTGACTTGGGTCGGTTTTTCATAGAACTCTCTGCGACGAACTTCAGAGAGTACTCCGGCTTTCTCGCAGGAACGCTTAAATCTGCGCAATGCAATATCAAATGGTTCGTTGTCTTTGACTTTCACTTGTGGCATGTTAAAAACTGCACCTCTCTATGGCTATATTGAAATTCCCGCAAAGGTTGCGGATTGTACTCGGTCACACCCGCTAAAGCAAACCAGAAATGAATAATTTGTTCTTTGATCGGCCAATGCGTATGACTGATGATTTTAGCTTATTTTGGCTGACATTTCGTGCTTAAGATTGTGTCAAAGTATAAGCTGGCCGAACGAATTTAACATGTTGAATTTAAAAGTGTTTTTTTGGGTTCGCTCATCCTGGCAGGTGGCTAAAATACGGATGATTGATGTCATGGAAATGATTTGCGCGTTCTCCCATCAATTTCATTAGTTTTACTGATTGGATAATTTGGTACAGTTTATATGTATGTATTAGGTATTGAAACATCTTGTGATGAAACAGGTATCGCCATTTACGACAGTGAAGCGCGACAAGTTGAGCATGAATTGTATAGTCAGGTGAAAATTCATGCTCAATATGGTGGGGTTGTGCCCGAGCTGGCATCCCGTGATCATGTGACGAAAATTTTACCTCTCATTCAAGCCTTGTTAAAGAAAACTCAGTTGGATTTAGCGGACATCAATGGGGTGGCTTATACGGCGGGGCCGGGATTAGTGGGGGCGCTGTTAGTGGGAGCGGCAACGGCGCATAGCTTAGCGTGGGGGCTGGATGTGCCGGTAGTGGCGGTACATCATATGGAAGGACATTTGTTGGCCCCTTTTCTGGACTCAGAAAATTTGGATTATCCGTTTATTGCCTTGTTGGTGTCAGGCGGTCATACATTGCTCGTCGAAGTCCGAGCATTTGGTGGCTATCGAATACTTGGCGAGAGCTTGGATGATGCGGCAGGAGAGGCGTTTGATAAGGTGGCGAAAATGCTGGGGTTAGGTTATCCGGGAGGACCGGCGATTGCGCAGCTAGCGGAGCGTGGGGACCCAGATCGTTTTCGGTTTCCTCGGCCCATGACTGATCGACCGGGTTTGGCATTGAGTTTTAGCGGTTTAAAGACCTATTCAATCAATAAGTTTAAGGCCGAGGGGATGGCTGCTAAAGCGGATATTGCTCGTGCTTTTCAGGAGGCTGTGGTTGATACCTTAGCCATTAAATGTACTCGTGCTCTGAAAATGACCGGCTTGACTCGGTTGGTCGTGGCCGGTGGGGTGAGTGCCAATGCTTCGTTACGGCATAAGTTGACTGGCTTGATGGCTTCTATGGGCGGTGAGGTCTTTTTTCCTAAGGCTGAATTTTGTACCGATAATGGGGCGATGATTGCTTATGCGGGTTACTTGCGCTTACAAAGTGGCCAACGGGAGTCGCTTCCGTTTCAGGTGCGACCGCGCTGGCCGTTGGACAGTTTATGACGTTTATTGTTTGAGTTTTGCGAATGCTTCCGCCATGGCACTTAAGGCGTTTTTCTGTGGTGATTTAGTGCGGCTGCGTGAATGATTGTTTGGCGTGCGTGTAGCCGGGGGAGCGGGCGTTTTTTGAGGGCGGCTTTGGTTGGCTTCGGATAATTGCATGGTTAAGGCAATACGCTTTCTTTCGGTATCCACCTCAAGGACTTTTACTTTGACAATATCGCCCGCTTTTACCACATCTCTGGGATTTTTGACAAATTGATTAGACAGGGCAGAAATATGCACTAACCCGTCTTGATGAACACCAATATCAACAAAGGCGCCAAAATTCGCCACATTGGAGATCACACCTTCCAAGATCATGCCGGGTTCCAGGTCGGAGATTTTCTCGACGCCTTCTTTGAAGTCGGCTGTTTTAAAATCGGGTCTTGGGTCTCTTCCGGGTTTTTCCAGTTCGAGCAAAATATCTTTGACCGTGGGTTCACCAAATTTATTATCAATAAAATCTTTCGCTTGCAGTTTTCGCAGTGTTTTTGTGTCAGCGATTAAGCTGCTGACCTCACGTTGGGTTTTTTCAATGATTTTTTTGACAATATCATAAGCCTCGGGATGGACGGCGGAGCGATCAAGCGGATTGTCGCCATTGGTGATGCGTAAAAATCCAGCGCATTGTTCAAATGCCTTGTTGCCGAGTCGGGGGACTTTTAAGAGGTGTTGGCGTGTTTTGAATACACCGTTTTGATCGCGATAGGTGACAATATTTTTGGCAAGCCCAGTGTTTAAGCCTGAGACGTGTGAGAGTAACGCGGGGGAGGCGGTGTTGACATCGACACCGACGGCGTTGACGCAGTCTTCAATGGAGGCGTTTAATGCACGGGCGAGCTTGGTTTGATTCACGTCATGCTGGTATTGGCCCACCCCAATGGATTTCGGTTCAATTTTTACCAGCTCGGCTAAGGGGTCTTGCAGTCGTCGGGCGATGGAGACGGCGCCACGCAGCGATACATCTAAATCGGGGAATTCTTCAGCGGCCAGGCTAGAGGCAGAATAAATAGAGGCACCGGCTTCTGAGACAACCAGTTTAATAATATTTAAGTCGGCGTGTTGTTTGGCTAAATCAACGACCAAGCGTTCGGTTTCTCTTGAGGCAGTACCGTTGCCAATACTAATGAGACTGGCTTGGTGCTTGGTTACCAGGGAGGCAAGGATATGTTTGGCTTGGTCATATTGGTTTTGTGGCTGATGGGGATAAATGGTGGCGGTTTCTAGCAGTTTACCCGTGCCATCGGTGACAGCGACTTTAACACCGGTGCGAAATCCTGGGTCTAAACCGATGGTGGATTTATGACCGGCCGGAGCGGCCATCAGCACATCTTGTAAATTATGGGAGAAAACTTTAATGGCTTCGGCTTCAGCGATTTCTTTAATGCGCAGTTTTAATTCAGTGTCCAGGCGGGTGAATAATTTGACTCGCCAAGTCCAGCGTGCGGTGTCAAGTAGCCAGGCATCTGCTGCTTGATTTTTGTTAGCGATATTGAAGTGTTGAGCAATTTGATTTTCACAGGTAATGGATTCTTGTCCAGGTTTATCTTTTTCTTCAGCTTCATCCATGGTAATGGCAAGTTGCAGAAATTTTTCACTGCGCCCTCGGAATAAGGCGAGGGCTCGATGGGATGGGATGGCGATAAGTGGCTCCGATCTGTCAAAATAATCAGCATATTTTTGCGCTTCTTTTTCTTTGCCTTTGATGACTTTGGATTGTAATTTTCCGTGTTGCCATAAGTATTCCCGCAATGTATTGCTGAGGTGCGCATCATCCGAAAATGTTTCCATTAAAATTTGACGGGCGCCATCGAGTGCCGCCTGGACATCGTGAATCTCTGCGTCTGCTTTAATATATTTTTCGGCTTCGGAGAGAGGGGTGAGGATAGGATTGTTTAACAAGGCAAGCGCCAGCGGTTCTAGACCGGCTTCTTTGGCAATTTGCGCTTTAGTGCGGCGTTTGGGCATATAGGGGCGGTAGAGATCTTCGAGCTGGGTTTTGGTCAGCGCTTCTTTGATATTTTTTTCGAGTTCGGCAGTCAGTTTGTTTTGTTCGGTAATGCTGCGTAAAACAACATCACGTCGCTCCTCAAGTTCTCGTAAGTAAGCTAAGCGTTCTTGCAAGGTGCGAAGTTGAGTGTCGTCCAAACCGTTGGTCGCTTCCTTGCGATATCGAGCGATAAAGGGTACCGTGGCACCTTCATCTAATAGCTCAACAGCGGCATCAATTTGTGCTTTGTTCGCATGAATCTCATCCGCGATGCGTTGGTTTATTGCTTGGCTCATGTATCGTACTTTCTCCAGATATATTGTTGATTTTTTGAGTGTTTATCTTTTGGTTGATATTGGGGAGTCAACTATATTTACTCATCACGAAAAAATGGATTTCACCGGGGTTTCCTGAAGGGACTCATGTTTATTATTGCCGGCCGGATAAAAATCCTTTTAAAATCAATAATTTGTAAAGGTTAGATATAAAACTGCTCCATATCGGTTTTACACTCAAGTGCAAAGCTAGGCTATTTTAACAAGGCGTGCAATCCTTGTCATGATACGGTGAGTTTTCGGGCAGCAATTATCTGTGCGTTTTTTTTCACGCGTTTTCGCCAATAATTTCACCATTGAAATTAAAAAATCGGATTGATCAGTTAATAAGGTGAAACAACCGGTCAAAATAAAACGCTGATACAAGTACCGCTAAACCGAAACGACAGGCGAGTACGAGCCTGAGGCATCAATATTAGCGAATGATCGATGACATTGCGCGGGTTATCATTGCTTAATGTCGGGTTGGTGTCGCGTCCCCCGACTTGGCTCTGATAAGTTGTTTGGTGTATGCAATGCACCCTTGTATCTACGTCTTGGGTTTTAATTTTGCCAATTGACCCAGCGTTTGGTTTAAGTTTTTTTGTCTGGTTTTGTCTTGTGTGAAAAGCTGTTGGGTTTTTTTCAAGACGAGTTTATGTGGGGATCCGGTATGCTCAGTCTGATGAGTCACTGGCAGTCTCATCGCGGTGATGATTTGATGAATGTGTTGACGGCGAGATTTGGCCAGCGGCCAGATTTTCTGCTTCAAGTCTCTGGTTTGCAAAAAACCATTTAAAATTTGGCAATCCGTACACTGACAAGTATTTTGATCCATGATCGACCAATCATTCGCTTGACGTGGACCGCGATCCACTTCCGCTGTTATTACGGGTCTCATACGTTTGTGACACAGGCTCAATAGTCAGTTTTTTCCTT
>CAYUAI010000069.1:7622-20660 GCA_964442745.1 uncultured Chromatiales bacterium | reverse complement strand
AATAAGATTTGTTACACTGTAGTGTATAAAACTAAGGACGAGCTAGGGTATTAACGGTGTTGCTCACCTTGGAGCGTTTTAAATAATCGGCCAGTAAACTCACGACACCGATGACTAAGACCGTCACAATCTCAATGACTCGCCCTTTTTTTCGGGTTTTACGAACCGTCGCATAGCAAAGATCAGGCGGCAATTTGCCTTCGCTCTCAGTCGCTTTATCCGTTAACGCGGGTTCGGGGATTTCATACACCTTGGCGATAGCCGTTTCATAAGAAGAATGCTCATCGCTGGTAAAAAACAGATCGGTGCGACCCCCGGTTTTATCCTTGACCGCCTGAACTAAGGCCATACATGAGGCGAGCGTTCTTCGCCCTGGTATTACACTGATCATTAGGCGACTTTCCGTATCAATGGCCGTGTGATCCCACTGATCGCCTCTCTCCTTGTCAGCGATATCCGTGTCATCACAATGCTTCTCTTTTTTGAATACAAAACCCCATTTCTCGTCAAACTGGACTTTACGAGTTTGAGGGGGAAAAAACCACGTGCTCATCGTGGCTCGCTTGGGCAGGCTGACCCGCTTTTCTCGCCAGGCGTGTGACCGTATTCTTGTTAACCTTCACTAAGCGGCTTGTTGAGCATGTACCACAGCCTTCGCGAAGATGATCAAAGACACTCAGGGCTTTTTCTTTCGCTAAACGACAATGTTCCAATGCTGTGCCTTTGCGTTCGGAGAAGCGGTTCATGCAGGTCTTGCAACGAATCATTCGGATTTGTTTTGTATGGCCGCTGAATCCCTCAATCCATCGGTGGGGCAACCTTCGCTTTGACAGCAGAAGTGTTCGATGGGATGGCTTATGAGAGATTCTCCAGAAAATCAAGGTAACTCGTTAAATAATAATATAATTTTTGTCGGCAGTCAATGAGAGACACCACCTATTATTGCACTAGGTTTGTTTTACATTGACGGGGGAATCCAACATACTATCAATTATTTTCAGATATGGTCGCAATCGACTTTCCCATGAAAATAATTTTTGACAAATCTCATAACCCCGCTTAGAAAAATAAATCCACTTTTTATCGTCTACTAACAATTCATCAAGTGCAAGTGAAAAAGTATCCACATTATCAATATCAGCAAGAAAAACATCCATTTTACTTAGTATTTTTTCAAACCCTGAAAAAGCTACTTGAGAACAGATAACCGGAACCCCGCAAGCCATAGACTCTAATACTTTATTTTGCATTCCTGCGCCATAACGAATGGGTGCTACAGAGACAAAGCATGTTTTCAAGAATCCTCGTGGATTCTTGACTTTCCCAGTTAGCGACACTCGTGGATTCTTTGCGACAATGTTTTTTAGGCGCGGACTAGGATCTGCACCAATGATAATAAATTCAGCTGTTGGATGTTGCGCTAAAAACTGAGGAAAAACTGCCTGTATAAAAAATTCGGCGGCATCCTCATTTTGCTTACTGCGCATATTTCCTAGAAAAGCGATTCGTTTACCAGATGGTCGTTTTGAGACTGGTTTTTTACATCTGTCTACACCATTTGGAATAACATGCACTTTATCAGCAGACCTACCTGTCAACCGTTGCATAAGAAATAATTTATCGGTATCACTGACGAGTACTGTGTGATTTGTTTTGTCAATACACATATCCTCGTATTGCGGTAACCGTCTCTGCTCAATTTTATACATCAACTCTAACAACGATTTTGGCGTTTGCAATCGTTCATAATTAAGGGAAATGGCATCTGTCATCTCAAGTATTATCGGAATTTTAGCCTCTACACAATAAGGGAGCATTCGAACAAGATGACACAATACAACATCATAGTCATTCTCCTTCAATAGCTGTTGGCATTTACGTCGTCCAGCTAGATTGTTAAAGTACCCCACTTGCAAGGGCTTGCCAGCAACGAGAGCAACCAATGTTCCCCAAATTTTCAACAGTTTTGATTGTGCAAAAAAAAAGGCACGTCCATATGGCCATGCCTCTTTAATGGGTTGCTCTATCAATGACACAATATCAACTTTAATACCACTGAGTGCGAAAAACTCGGCAATTTTCAGTATTCTGACTTTTTCTCCACCGATTGGTGGCAGCGGATATCGCCCGGTAATAAGTAAGATTTTCTTTGACATCCTATGCTCAATTTTTTGTAAAGTGACCTATGTTTATATCACTCTTCAGTAAAATGTATTCAGTTACACCGACTTTTCCCATGTATGCCAAAATTGATTAGCAATAGCACTAAATCCGGCGAGCGAATATTTTTTTACTTGATCTAAACCTTTTTTAGCTAACACATTACGCAATGTTTTATCATTCAATAATAAAAGTAATTTATCAGCCATATCTTCACTATCCCATGGATTAAAAAGCAAAGCAGCATCTCCTACTATTTCAGGCATAACGGAGCAATGACTGCAAGCAATAGGCGTACCTGCTGCCATTGCCTCTAACAAAGGGATGCCAAATCCCTCTTCAAGCGATGGGAAAAATAAAACACAAGCGTTAACATATTTTTGATCGAGCACATCTTGACTCAAATACGGGTGTAACAACACAAGGTCTTTAATGCCAAGTTGTTCTGCAACACGTTTGATAGCAGCATGGTGTGGTAGCCGTACACCTACTATTTCAAGATGCACTTTCACGCTTATTTTTTTAACAACGAAAGCAAACCCTTTCAATGCTTGCTCTAAATTTTTGTTCGGTGCCTCCCCTCCGACTATTAGAATAAAATCTTCGCATGCTTGCTTTGTCAAAAAACAATATCGCTCAATATCAATCGCATTAGGTATGACATAAATTTTTTTAAGTGGGACATTAAGCCTTTCATGTATCTGCTGCTTTGAGTATAGTGAAACTGTGATAATCACTTTTGTATATTTAGCAAATAGCAATACATTGGCCGATCGATACAAAAAACCAATATTTTGTAACATTGATATAGATATTCGACAATTTTTTAAGTTATCTAAAAAAATCAAATCGTGAATAACTAATATTGTTCTACGAACTAATACCAGTGGTAGTGTATTATAAGGAGAAATTGACCACCAATATCGCCCCAATAAAAAATAAATTGGATAAATAAATTGTTCCCATATCGGATACATTGCACCTGCATGTAGGTATTTAGGTTTTTTGATACTGATATTATTGTTATCTTTTGTCAACAAACCAACGAACCGAGCCATCCCACGCGGCTTTACAGATACATAAAAACCATCACACAGTATTTTATATTTTTTCATTATTTATTTTTTCGCGATCAACTCAATGTGAGTTGAATAACTACGGGATAAAATAATAGAAAGTGCATTCTTTATCCACCCTAACCGCTGATTACGATAATAATACGATCTAGGCAAAAAATTAATATTGGCTTTAGATATAACATGAAATCCTACACTTTCTAGCGAATGGGAAAGTTCATTGATATCATAATAACGCATATGCCCTGGATAGAGCGAATCTTCTGTCTCTATAGGGTCTAATATCGATTTACCTAAAAGTGATTTTACAATATAACCATAATAATATGCATTATTTGTTGTAAGATATAATATAGATTCTTTACGCATTTTTTTATACATATTACGCAAAGCAAGTACAGGCCTGCGCAAATGTTCAAATATTTCTTGAAATAATACAATATCAACATCGTCCCACGATATCCCTGAATTATCCTCCTCAATCGAAGCTTCTAAATATTCAATACCATATTTAGTCAATACATTTTTGTATGTTTCAGGAAAAAAACCGTATGCCATATATCGGTTTTCTGAAAAATAATTGATTGCCATACCAGGATAAGATCCTATATCGAGAATAGTTTTATCTTGGGGTAAATTGAGCATGTGTCGTGCCCTTACAAATCGTTCCCCATAAATATCAAGATAATTTTCACCATCCTTAAATAACCCATCATCTTGAGTGATCATCGAAAACTCATTAAGAAAATCACCTTCTAACACAATATTCCCTTGATTTTTAATCATATTTCGGCCAACAATTGATCAAATCTGCTTTTCATCAACACCAGTGAGTACTCTTCTGTAAAACGGTTTAATGATTCTAACGCTAACATCTTTCGTATATCTGCATTATTTAAAATTAAAGCGATTTTTTCAGCAAGCGCAGCTGCATTCAAGGGCTCTACAAGATAGCCATTCATACCATCCTCAATTTGCGCTTTAATCCCTCCTACTCTTGTTGCAACGATGGGAAGCCCTAATGACATCGCTTCCAAGTTTACTATCGGGAAATATTCATTTTCTGATGCTAATACGAAAATATCTGAATTTGCTAATTCAGATAAAACATCTGAAGAATACCCTGTTAATATAATCCGTTGTTCAAGAGCGTTATTTTGCACAAATTTTTGACAATAGTCGAATAGAGGCCCATCACCAACGATTTTAAAAGTAACTTTCTGCTGAGGATATTTATTTGATAATATCGCAAATGCACGCAACAAACCTTCGATGCCCTTTTGTTTATCAAGACGCGTGACGGAAACTACGCACATTTTATTTTTTTCACTACTTTTTTTTCTCGCAAGAATTGGTGTTGGTATCCCAATCGGAATAAATCGCACTTTCTTATTAATAAAAATAAAATCACTTTTTGCAATTTTAGTAAATAAAATTACATATTTCGAGAAAAAAGCACCTACATTCAATAATGTTGCTGCGATCGATTTTTTTATCCAAGTTGATCGTAGGCTAAGTAATGAATGATTAATCGCAATCTTATTTTTGCAAAAAATAAAAGGCGCTAGATAAATAGGTCTTGCCCCATTTAATATAACAACATCAACTTTATCTTGAAAAACTAATTTATTTATCGTAACTAACCACATGAATAATTTAAATACGCCGCTATCTGTGGCTAATTTCAATTGGCGAGTTCCGTTTTCTAATTTTTTACACCCTACAAAGTAAGTTAATTCATGAGTAGCAAAAATTTTCTCCAATAGCTCAACGTATCGTTGCCCACCACCGTATATTTCAGTAAGATCAACAATTAATATTTTCACAAACACTTTCCAGAAGACGCTGGAACAATACTTGCTTTGTTTTGAGATTTCAGCATCAAAATGTATTTATGAAGACTCATAGCAATAACATATAATGCAATTGCATACAGTGGTAATCGAAATAAGGAATTTACCGGATCATAAGCTAACCAACGTGGATATAACGAGTACATCAGGATGACAAAAATAGCTAAATAACGACTATTACTCAGTATTGCCTTATTTGTCATTTTAGCAATAAACATTGCAATTAAAACAACACCAATAAAAGAGCCCCAAAAATAAAAAAAACCAGATATCAACCCACCACCACCTGCGTCTCGCGGCTCCAGTTTTACTAAATATAATGCTGGTTTCCCTTCAATAAACCCAAATCTTGGCGGAATCAGAATTTGTAAAGTTGCAGCACCTATTGACACCAATCGCTCTTTGATACCAAATACACCGTCTATTATTGCAGAATTAATCACATTGGTCGTATAAAAGACTTCACTTTGATTGGTCATTATTTGTCCTGATTCAGTTGAAAATGCAAATAGCTGACCTAACTCGTATTTACCTTCCTTCAAAAAACCAAACGCTTGAAAGCTGACAAGTCCCGCAACAGCTAATATGACTACCGTTCTTAGCTTAAATTTACCATCAACAAACAATAAAAAAACCAATAATGTGAGTTGTAATAATTGAATTCGAAAACCTCGGGTAATTGCAAAATAAGCATAGAATAAATATATACCCAGCAATATCATTTTATATTGCTTTTTTTTAGCAAAACAAAATGCGACAATAAATAACACATAAAAATATTCATAGGCACCTGAAGCATTCGCAGAGTTTTGAACATATGCGTCATAGGTCACAGTAGCATTCAGTGTATAAATGTTTTGCCCACCCAAACTAAAGATAAATACAAGCATCACCAATAATAGACTAAAAAAAATAAAAGGATCATGCTTTTGAGGTATAGCATTGCGAAATATTTTTTTCTGACCCAGTGTTTCTCGAGACACGCTAAGATAAAATACCATTATGAAAAGCGCATGTATTAGTAAAGTACTGTTCATATAGCGAGGGATTTGAAAGTCAATATAAGGTACAATGGGTATTCCAAATACGAAATAAGGTATCAAAATCAAGACATATGTTGATTGAAAAAAATGAAACACCATAATCGCATGATGATTTCGATATGCAATCATAAGCCCAATCGATACCAGGGTCATCATGCCTAACACAACTGGCACAAAACTCTCATCAATATAAGCTCCTCCCCATACTAATAAAAACACACCACCCACAAGTGTTTTTATGTGTGTATGCAAAAAAAACACTACTGTTTTCCTAATATAGAGACCAGCATCTCTCTTAACTTCTTCATGTATTTATAAAGGTTTGACTGATAGCGTATCCTGAATAAACATAAAAAATATAAACTCCGATTTGATCTCAAAGTTATGTCAATTCCTAGCCGTTTCGCTACGATTTTATATCGAGAATAAACTTTCGGACCTTCTCCCGCCGCCTTGCGTGCAATATACAACCAATTGTCAAGTATGGCAACGCTTAATGGCGTATTCTGCCCTATCGTTATTGACTCAAACCAGCCACCGCTATAAGAAAAGTCTACGTATTTAACCGGTAAACGTGGGTCAACGATTCGAGAGAAACGTTGCTTATCGACTTGGTGTGCATCTGAACAGTAAAATGCGAAATATTCTTCCCGTACCCTTTGTCCACTATCAACTAATGCATTCCATTTTTCTTGGCTAACCTGATTAGTATGCAAACGATACCTCAGTAACACTTCTGGTACATTTGTCATTTTATATCCAGTCATCGCCAATCGAGTCCACAATGCATAATCTTCCGAATATTGCATATGCTCATCATACAAATTTTCCTTAGCTACTATAGCTCGTACCATAACCGCAGATTGTGCAAACGCATTGCTGAATAACAATGAAAACTTAATTGCTGTATCATTCTCACGAAAACGCCACACTGATGAACTAATACCATCAAACACTTCGATCCATGAACCACAAACATCAGCACCTGTTTTTTCAAACCACTGCAGCTGCCTTTCAAGCCGATGAAGCAATGCAACATCATCAGCATCAATATGAGCAATATATTCACCCCTGGCTTGCATAATAGCTTCATTTCGAGAAACTGAAACACCGTAATTCTCTCGATTGATAATTTGAATTCGTTTATCCTGTACTGCATAATTTTCTAGGATTTCCAAACTCTGATCGGTAGAACCATCATTTACAATAATAAATTCAAAATTGCTAAAGGACTGGTGAAGAATTGAGTCAACAGTTTCATGCAAATATTTTTCGCCATTGTATACGGGCATTACAACAGAGATTATCGGTGAGATGCTGCTCATATGAGAGAACCTTAATGATTGATACTCAGCATTTAAAAACAATCTCAAGTATCGAATGAGAAATTAAAGTCTGACCCAATTTTCTGGTAATAAATCTCGCGTATCTAATTTATTATTTACAAACCACTCTCTAGGTGCTACCACTATTTTATCTGTCGCTTGATTCAACCAGGCACCCCACCAGCTAAAACTACTATTTGCAATAATATGATGCCGACAAAGACTCATCAAATGCATATCTTGAAAACTTGTTTGCCCGGTATTATGATCAACAAAGGTGCAAGTAGATGCTATTTTCAAATTACTGCGTGCCCAATCAATATCATCTGAAAAAACGTAAAAATGAGGGGTCTCTATTCGTTCCAAAATATACTGAATAGCTAATACATAATAGTCAATTGTACATGTTCCGAACAATTTATTAGCTTGTTTATTTGAAACATAATCACCACGACGAATATGTATACTAACCGAATTCTGTGTGTCAATACATTCAGCTAGATTAGCATTAAGACCAGTTAAACTAACTTTGAAACTAAATTCAGTCCGTAGAATATGCTCTATGGCATGAAAATATTTTTGTGTCTGCCAATACCCGCGTAGATAAATGTTATCAGGAAGTTCATGTAAGGATGATGAAAAATGAAAATGTGGTTCTAACACATAACACTGTCCTCTCAGTAAAGCACCATATCGATTCAGCAGCATCCTTCGCAAATACCGTGTTCGCCAGAAACCCAATAATTTCTCTACATCTTTTTCGGTTGCAACCATTGCCGATATCGAGAAAATATGCTCTAACTCGAAGCCATTATGCAGAGCATAACCCCGTCCATTATCATATTCAGATAAATCTACATACAAGTCTGTTCTATGCCGAACAGCTAATGCTCGTCCAAATGCATATTGAAACATTTGGTTGCCAAGACCGCCAAGAATATGAGAGATAATCATTTTATTTTGAAAAAATATATCAATAAAATTTAGCTCAATATATATTCCATAAAATGGAAACGCAATAAATTCCCGTTTTATGAAACCTCAAGAGTTAAAAGGCTCGATATTGATTATCAAGCACGACTCAACCAGAGTTTTTTTTCTACAAAAATCGTATTTATGAACGTGTCAGCATATACAAAATATCCATTATTTTCCATGTATGCTTGAATTCGTTCATCTTTATTTTGCATACCTGTTACTCCGTATTCTGCACTTTCAACGATAACCACTGTCGGGCGATAGAGCAAAAAATCAATCGATTGAATAATTTGAAAATCTAAACCTTCTACATCAATAGATAATAGATCAATGCCATCAGCAAAATACTGATTTAATATTGTGCAAGTATCGATAACTGGTACTTTTTTTATCTCAACAATTTTGTGCCCAAAATCTTGATAGCGACTTGCTTCTGATTTTGAAAATGTATTCAATGTACGAGCATCCATGATGTAAAAATCAAGTATATCGTCATTGACTCCATCAACTCTAACGCCCATGTTCAAAATTAAATCTCTAGGGCGTTTTTTTTTCAAGTTGATAGCGAGTTCTGGATCAGGCTCAACTAAAACACCAGAACCTTTTTTAAAATAAAAAACAGCAGTATTAGATAGGTAAAATGGATGATGTGCGCCTAAATCCAGATAACGAAAGCCAGACTTTTTTCCGAGCACACTCAACACAAATGTAACAATGCTGTCTTCACCGGATTGAGACCAGCTTTTGTGTTGAAAAAATGAAGATGGTGCATATCGATAAAATTTATTTTGAAAAGCATCAGATAACAATTTTTTCATAGATTTCAACATAAATATGGCTGGCCTTGCTCCAACATAATTATTCTTTTCACCAAAATAACATTCAGAAATTCTAATAATCACACATCATATTCAGACTCCTCCCGTATTTACAAACCGTTTTAACGAAATCGATATTACACCTAATAACAGTAGCACTAGATACATAAGTCGTTCAGCAAAACTAATCGGAAACACTAACGCTAGGACAAGACCAGTCAACGCTACCGATAATATGCCAAAATAAATAATAAAGCTATTTAAAGAGAGTGTTCCATTCTTAATTACTGAGAAATAGCCAAAAAAACAACCTATAAAATTAATCAACACCCAGCTAATTGCAGCTCCTGTTATACCATATGCTGTAATTGCAGGCTGCAAGAAAATTAAACCGAGAACTAAGCCAGCTACATTCACTGCTAATGGATATTTGCTATCACCCATTGCTACCCAATTTATGTAAGGTATATTATAATAGGCATTAATCAGTGACCCAGAAATTAATAATGCTAGCGCAGAACTTGCTGCAACCGAAATATCTTCATTTCTTAACCATAAAGTTAGAAATTCCTGAGGAAAAATAAATAACACAGTTGAAATCGGAAGCACTATTAACGACACTAATGCTAACAAACGCTCATTACTTCTCATCAACGATTTTCTTTCTTTAACAATTTTAGTCAAATAAGGACAAATCGCTCGAGTAATTGGATGGACTACATGTAATACCATTATAGCAACTTGGCTTGCAATCACGTAATAGCCAAACATCTGAATAGAAACAAGACCACTGAGCACAATTTTATCTAATTGAACTGTTAATACCCCAACTACAACCGCTCCTGCCATGCCTAAAGCGAAACGTGCTACCTTTCGCATTTCATTAGTATTCCAGCTTACTGCCGACCGATGTTGACCTGTTTCACGCCAGGCAACGCATGACATCGCAAATGTCTCTAATACTATGCATAGTATAAAACAAATTTGATATACAAAAATTGTTGCTGAAATACTAAAAAGAGCGGTTAGAGTCACTAGATGTTTTAGTGTGACAAAGCCTACCTGAATCTTATTCAGCTTAACTTGAGATTGTGTGCCATTTAAAACACCTACATAACTAGCATTGGGAAACTGAAATAAAAATTGTAAACCAAGCATTTGTAAAGCAGTCGTCACTTGATCTACCGGAACATCCTCGAGATTAAGCCACTGAGTAGCAATTAGCTCCGCAGATATTATTATCACTACTCCACCAAAAATCGCTATCAGCCAATATATTCGCTCGAACCCAAACAACAATTCAGCAAGTGCCTTTCCCCGACCGTCATCATCAACTCTGAGTGCAATCTCGCGGGGTAGAATCTGAGACATACCTGCATCAAGCAAACCTAACACACCATAAACAGTCATACATACTGCAAGTATACCCCATTGCCCAGGACCAAGCAGCAGCAAATAAAAAGGAATGGAAAAAAACTGAATCAATGTGATCCATGCAACACCTGCATAATTCGCAACAACATTACGTTGTAGCCGTGACGAAACTAGCTTTATTAGTTGAGCCAAATTATTTCAATCGAATTTATTAATGGGTCCAGGAATGGAATATGTAAGTTTAAACTGATTTCAGGAAAAATAGACGGGTAGTGCGGATTAAGCGCAGCGAATCCACACGATATGGACAAATAAAAAAAACGGCATAAAATAACTTTTCCTCTGAAAGCAGTTTAAACTTACTGGAATATTTATGTTGAAAAAAAATACTAACAATCAAATATCATTGACATGCTGTGCTTTCTTACACTTTTTTCAAAAATATAAAAATCGCAAGCCCATAGGTTTGCTCAAAAAAATCCTCTTTCTTAACTACAGTCAGGTCTCGTTCAATTCGAAATTTCCCATCATCACCCACCCATGCGAACTTTTCCAAAGTAAGCATAGAGCACATTGATAATATCGTTCGAACAGAAAACACCCTGTGCCCATTAAACTCTACCCGTTCTGACCCCATGGGCACTGATAAATAAAACCTGCCGCCAGTTTTTAAAATCCGTAACATATTTGATAATCCCTTTAAGTGACCGTCTGGATCGATAGGATCGCCATATCTACCTAATCCAAAATGTTCAAGAGCATGGAGACAAGACAATGAGTCGGTATAATTATCATACAAGTCAGGATTCTTCATTAAATCGACTTTTCTAAATGTTATACCAGGTACTAAATCTGAGCCAACTCGTATATCGAATACTTCAATATCTCGAAACGTAGCAACATGAGCAACAAAACCATCAAGCCTTGAACCAATATCAACATGTCGTATAGGCATGTGACCATATATTTTTCGTGCCACATAAAGATCTTGATGAAAATAATGTCCACTCATTGTGCCTGCGCAATCTCGTCTATCATGTAGACATGGATAATTGAAGCGCACCGCCCAACCTTTTGCACAATGTTTAAATTCCTTGTAATCACGAAATAATCTTGGTAACTCACGGAATGCTCTTATTGTCATATATGGGAAAATGCCAAATTGAGCAAACCACAATTTAATTTTATTCATCATCAATATGTTATTCCTAAATACTCAGCAATTCTAAATTTGGTAATGGGTTCGACCTGTGGTTTTATGCATAATCATTCAGTATTGACATATTATCAAAAAGCTAACTGTCCAAATTGTGGTTGCACCGAAACTGTAAAATCGGGAAAAAACGAACATGGAAAACAACGTTTACAGTATATTTCTTTATCAGTTGACTATTGGCCCTCACCTCCCACAATCTCCTTTACCTCACCCAAATTCATTTGGAACATGTTTGCAATCTCTTGGCTCGATAAGCCTGTCCTATAGGCCTGAATTACCATTTTATTACGCTCTTCTACCCGACCTTTCTCTCGACCATTTTCCGCAGCCGACGCGATCTTGCTTTCAATATCGGCGATCGCTTTCATTCTGACTTCATAAACATCCCGCTCTTCTTCATTGAACATACGATCAACCACCTCAATCGCTTTGACAATACTTGGATCCACCGATAATTCCTGCGGGATTCGCCGCTTGTCCAACTCATGGGCACGGGTCAGAAATGTCACCCATCGGTCTAATGCGGTACTGATCTCCTGATAGGTTTTCTTGAATTTTCTTAACTCGATGTAGTGCAATTCAAACAGATCATGTCGATGGTCGTCTTTCCCGGTTCGGGTGTTGATGATATTATGGATGCTATGAAGCTCTTCCTCTCCGGGGACAAAGTTAAAGTCCAAAATATTGATACTGATGGTCTTTTGAGTTCACTAAACATCATGCCTTCGCTCAGTTGTTCGGTAACCAGCTTCGACCAGTAGTAGATGGCACGTTTATCAAAATGCAGATTCTGACCGATCTGCATTTCTATGTTCAACCAGCGCCCCTTTTCATCCAGGGCCTTGATATCGAGTATGGATATTTTTCCTGCCCTATAAATCAGCCAGATTATAGGGATTCTTCAGTTCGATCTCTGTGATGCGCTCCTGCTCAGCCAAGATGACATTAATCAGGGACAGCAACAAGTCTTTGTTTTCTTCGCTGCCAAACAGCTTTTTGAATGCAAAGTCGACTCTGGGGTTTATTCGACACATGTTAGACTCTTTTCGTGAGTCGTGGATCGTGATTTAACAAGATTATTATGCACCCCAGACCAAGATGGTTCGACGTTCATGCGTTTCATCTCGTTGCCAAATCTTTGCATCCCAATCCACCTCTGTACGCCGATCAAATATCATCAAATGCGCATCATCAG
>CAYUAI010000069.1:0-7522 GCA_964442745.1 uncultured Chromatiales bacterium | reverse complement strand
TCGTTGAGCTTTTCAGTCAGTTGATGTAAATGAGTTGCCCTGGATTGGATCAAACACTCACGCGCGGCTTCATAATGTTCGATGGTAATTGCCACACTACGATCTTGGATTTGCTCCTCTTCACACGTTAACTCATAACCCAAGGCATTCACCAACCACGGCTGACCCTGCGTATCTTCCCAAAGTTGAGGAAATATCTCTGGCGCAAAAACTTGTCCTGTCTCATGGGTATGTTGAGCATAAAGTGCATTGACTTCATTTTCGGTGAAATTCCCTAAGCGTAACGATTTAGCCTTGATATTAAAGGCCGAACCACCCGTGATGATGGCCTGTTCAGCCGTATGAATCCGATAATCACGCACATCTCGAACACCACACAAAATAATTGTTTGGGGAAAACCCTTTGGACGCCGTCTATAACCCGCTCGTATCTGACGTAATAATGAGATCAGGGTATCCCCAACTAAGGTATCCACTTCATCCAGTAACAACACGACGGGCTTTTTAGCCTCTTTTACCCAACGATAGAGCAATTCATTCAAGGCGTTTTCTGCGCCCACTTGCGTCACCGCCTCTTGTGCCCACACTTTAAATCGCGCATCGTTGAAATAAAAATCCGCTTCTTGGGCCATTTGCATGACGACTGTATGCATACCTCGCGCAACATCACCACGTAACGCCTGCGCGGCTTCGATATTAGCATACAGACATTGGTAGTCACCTTGAGCATTCAAATAATGCATCAAGGCGAGCAGTGAAGTCGTTTTACCCGTTTGCCGTGGCGCATGCAATACAAAATATCGCTTTTGGGCAATCAGTCGCTCGATGTGTGGTAAATCGATACGCTTTAATGGATCAATGATGTAGTGATCCTCTGCCACACAAGGACCCGCGTTATTGAAAAATCGTTCCATTACGCGCCCCATACTTGAATCAGTCGATTTTCATGATTTTTCTCACACCGCCAAATCTTTGCATCCCAATCCACCTCTTTGCGCCGATCAAAGATCATTAAATGCGCTTCATCGGCATTGCAACGTTGGGCATAGTCTGCCGTTTGTTCCAAACCTTCCTGAATAGTGATAGCTAAACTCTTGTGTAAAATTTTTAACTCAATCACCACCCGCTGGATTGGACCCAAATAACCTTGTTGTGCGTCTAGGGGCCATTCAATAAATAAGTCTGTGCGCCTACGCCCTAAACCATCTTCTCGATTGATCCGACCATCACCATTCACTGTTCTCGGAAGAATTGTTGAAAGGCGGTGAGTAACTTTAGCATGTTTAGGGTATGGTCTGGTTTCACATACCAGGCACTTGGTTGATGTGAACCATCTTGGGTAGCTGCCGTCAGCTCACGCGGTAATGTCTCACGATAAATCGCATTGGCAATAGTCACTTCGGGCTTTCGGCGAATTAAACCTAGGTCTTCGACGTACTGTAAATCGTCTTCTTTAAACTGCGGATCTTTGGCTAAACTACCCAATAAAGGTGCAATGACGCGCCGCACACGATCTTCTTTGAGTGTTTCAGTCAATTGGTCAAGAGGTGCGTGGCCCCGGATTGGATCAAACGCTCTCGTGCCGCATAATAGTGTTCTAAGGTGATTGGAAGAGTTCGGTCTTGGATTTGCTCCTCTTCACACGTTAACTCATAACCGATTGCATTCACTAACCAAGGTTGCCCCTGAGTATCTTGCCAAAGTTGAGAGAATATTTCTGGCGCAAAAGTTTGCCCTGTCTCATGAGTATGTTGTGCGTAAAGCGCATTAACCTCATCGGGTGAAAAATTGCCTAAGCGTAACGATTTTGCCTTGATATTAAATGCCGAACCACCCGTGATAATATCCTGCAATGTACGGCAAAATCGATACGATTGATTTGAAAATTAGTTTCATTAATGTTCAATATGTACAAACGTCTCTCAATTTACTTACTGCTTACAATATTGTCATGATTTTTTGAGGCTTTCAAATCACTAAAATGTATATTTTAAAAGCATTGTGTTCATTGATAAATCAGAAATTACAAATTTTAGGCTGCCCAATGCCCGCTTTTGGTTCACACTTTTTTCAAATCTGCCACTTCTTTTCTCAACGATTCGATATCGGTTTTCAGTTCATCATATTCGGCTAACTTTCGCTTCAAGAAGCGGCGTGTGACATTGGCTTTTTCTTCGATACCCTTAGGGGTTAATATATAAATATATTTTCTTTTATGGGGATTTCGTTTGAAATTTTGCACCTTAACCCAGCCTGTTTCGATTAGCGCCTGCAGACAATAATTGGTTTTTCCTAAACTAATGCCAAGCAATAAGGCTAAATCACGCTGGCTCATTTCAGGGTCACGCTCCAACAGCTTTAACAATTTATAACGAATTTCGTCGTTCACAGGAATTTTAAAAACGATGCAGTGGTTAAGATCATCAAGACACGCTACCGCCCTACCGTGACCTTCCAGGTATCATATAAACGCTCAGCATCCGTTCACGCGATGAACACTCACATTAAAGAAGAGAGTGCATAGGATGTCAAGTCTTTAAGTGGACAAGTTTGGCATCAGATTTTTCGCAGGCAAAGCTAAGCAACCCACTCTGCCATTAAATTCTAGGAAAACCCACCCCTATGCCCACGTGTGTCAAGCATCGAGGGTGAAGTTCGCCCTATATATAACAGGGGCACGCCCTTTACGCTAACTCACGAAACTGCTGGTAGGCCTGAGTGATACCTGACGTTAAATCCGTACTGGCTTGCCAGCCTAACTGCGTCAAACGACCGACGTCTAACAATTTGCGTAAGGTGCCATCGGGTTTGGAGGCATCCCACAAAATATCGCCGGTATAGCCAACAATCTTTTTGACTAAGATAGCGAGCTCTTGAATCGTGATATCTTTTCCACATCCGACATTAATGAGCGGATGACTCATGGAATCCGTGCCATTTAACAGGGTAGTATATTGATCATCCACTAAGTTGATCAAATAAAGACAGGCGTCAGCCATATCATCACTGTACAAAAATTCACGTCTTGGGATCCCGGTTCCCCATAACATCACATGGTCTTTTCGCTGCGTTTTCGCTTCATGGAATTTGCGAATGAGCGCGGGTAATACGTGGGAATTTTGTAAATCGTAATTATCCCCTGGACCATATAGATTGGTAGGCATGACGGCTAAAAATTGTGTGCCGTATTGTCGATTGTAGGCGGAACACATTTCGATGCCAGCAATCTTAGCAATCGCATACGGTCGATTGGTTGCCTCCAGGGGACCCGTTAACAAATAGGCTTCTTGAATGGGTTGCGGACACGCTTTGGGGTAAATGCACGATGAACCGAGAAAAAGCAAACGCTTCACCCCACTTCGCCAGGCTTCATGAATCACATGGGTCTGTATCGCCAAGTTCTGCTGAATAAATTGGCCAGGATAGCGATTATTTGCCAAAATACCCCCGACTTTCGCGGCGGCTAAAAAAACGAATTCAGGCTGTTCTTTTTCAAAAAATTGCTGTACCGAGGGCTGATGCATTAAGTCTAATGATTGATGACTCGCAGTAACGACCTGTTGATAACCTTGCGCTGCCAAGGCACACCTCAGCGCAGACCCGACTAAGCCCGTATGACCCGCCACATATATTTTTGCATTTTTATCCATGACATCATTTACTCATGATAATCGTAAGCGGAATAACCATGTCGCTTCACCAACTCATCCCGTTCGGCAGATTTTAGATCCTCTCGTACCATCTCTTGCACCAACTGTTGAAAACTAATTTTAGGGGTCCAACCTAATTTTTCTTTGGCTTTGCGAGCATCACCTAGCAATGTTTCCACTTCGGTGGGGCGAAAATAACGCGTATCCACGGCCACAATACATTTCCCCGCGGCATCATATCCTTTTTCATCAATCCCTGTTCCTTGCCATTTGATCGACATATCAAGCGCCTGAGCCGCGGCATTGACAAAGTCTCGTACACTGTATTGTTCCCCCGTGGCAATCACAAAATCTTCCGCCTGTGCTTGCTGTAACATTAGCCACTGCATTTCCACATAGTCTTTTGCATGCCCCCAATCTCGTTTCGCTTCCAAATTTCCTAAAAACAAACTCTCTTGCAGCCCCAATTTAATTCTGGCCAAGGCGCGGGTGATTTTGCGAGTCACAAACGTTTCACCACGCACTGGCGATTCATGGTTAAACAAAATACCATTGCACGCATACATACCATAGGCTTCTCGATAATTCACCGTAATCCAATACGCATAAAGTTTCGCCACGGCGTAAGGTGAACGCGGATAAAACGGTGTCGTTTCTGTTTGAGGCGTTTCTTGCACCAAGCCATAGAGCTCAGAGGTTGAAGCCTGATAAAAACGGGTTTGCTCTTCCAAACCTAGGATACGGATGGCCTCTAAAATCCGCAACGCTCCCAAAGCATCAGAATTCGCGGTATATTCAGGTTCTTCAAATGACACTTGCACGTGGCTTTGCGCCGCTAAGTTATAAATTTCATCCGGTTGGACTTGCTGCACAATGCGGATCAAACTGCTGGAGTCGGTTAAATCTCCATAATGGAGAATAAAACGGCGATCCTGTTCATGGGGGTCTTGATACAAATGATCAATACGATCGGTATTAAAACTCGACGTTCGACGCTTAATACCGTGCACTTCATAACCTTTTTCTAATAAAAACTCAGCTAAATAAGAGCCATCTTGACCCGTCACGCCAGTAATAAGAGCCTTTTTCTTCATTACATCCATCCATTATATTTGATATTTTGATACAATATTGAACCCGCACTACACATCCAAGCAGAATGGAGTATACCAAAAACAAAACGGAAATTTTGTTCGCAATATGAACAGACTGTTTCAATACAGAAGGGAACAACAACATTCAGTACCGCGATCACATGAAATAACTAATACGCATTTTTATTAACAAACCCCTTAAATAGGGTTAAAAACATGATTTTTATATCCAACCACAACGACCAATTTTCGATATAAGCAATATCCCATTCGATACGACGGTTAATATCTGTACTACCACGCCAGCCATGAATTTGTGCCAAACCTGTGATACCCGCTTTCACCAAATGTTTTTTCATGTAATCCGGCACTTTGTCTTTAAACTGACCGACAAACATCGGTCGCTCAGGTCGTGGCCCGACAATGGACATTTCACCTTTTAACACATTAAAAAACTGCGGCAACTCATCCAAACTCGTTCGACGCAACAAAGCACCAAAGACGGTTGCGCGCAATTCACCCGCTTGCGCCCATACGGGGCCACTTGCGGCCTCTACCTCCAAGGGCATCGTACGAAATTTATACATTTTAAATGGCTTACCGTTCCAGCCGACACGTTCTTGACGATATAAAACCGGCCCTCGCGAACTCAGTTTGACACCAATGGCAATCATGAGCATTAAAGGTGAAAAAACAGTCAAAAAAACCAATGAAATGATTTTGTCTTCCACATACTTAATCACTTCATTGATACCATACATGGGCGATTCAGATAAATTTAACACCGGTAAACCAGCGATTTCAGACACTGAATGATTAATCAATTGCAAACTGAATATGTCCGGCACAAACCGGATATTTGCCGTGCTGTGCCGCAACGCATACAAAAGTTCTTTCAGTCGTGATTCTGCCCCTAATGGCAAGGTAATCCAAACTTCATCCACCTCATATTGCTCAACCATCGCCAGCAAACAACCTAAATCACCCGCAATGCCAATCCCAAAATATTGTCGCCCTTGAAGGGCGGGGTTATCATCGAGAAAGGCCACAATATCAAACCCTATTCCATGACTACTTTGCAATTGTTGCGCGACCGACTGACCTAAAGGACCCGCGCCGATAATAATAACTTTTTTATGATTCCAGCCTTGCATTCTCAGAAAATGGATCAGATACCCCATTCCGACACGCAAAACAAATAGCGAAACTAACCCCAAAAACCCCCATAACACCATCCAGTGCCTTGAATATAAAGTACTCGTCTTGGTTAAAAAAGCAATAATAATTAATAAAATCACCACCATCATCCAAGCGCTAGCTACCACTTGAAACTGAATGACATAAGGCTGCCCACGCCACGAGCGATACAGCCCGAAAAGCGGGAAAATGATGGCTACCAATAAAGTACCAAGCAAGATAGCAATCTGGTAGACTTGCAGATCCAGTGGCGCAGGCCAGCTTGGCAACCAATAGGCAATAAAACCGGTAACAACAATCGCTAGCATATCTAAAATTCTTGTCAAATAAGGCAATATACTAGAATAGTCGCTAAAAATATTTCGAGACCTCACGCCTCCCTCCCTTATTATACTCAGCACGGCCATGAAATCAGCCGATGAAAAAATCGCACTGATTTTAATGGATATCACCAAGTGCTCATGAGTTATACACTAGATGCCAAGCACTTTTCAACTACCGCTAAAAATTTTGTATTAAATATTGCCGTATCGAATTGCGCTGCATGAGCCATAATTTCACCGACAGAAAATTCGCTTGTTTTTTTTTCAAACTGCTGAATCGCTTCAACCAGCGAAGCGACGGTAAGCTGGTCAAAAAACACCCCTGTTACGCCGTCTTTTACCGTCTCAGTGGCGCCCCCTCTGCCAAAGGCAATGACCGGCGCACCACTCGCCATGGCTTCCACCGGCACCATGCCAAAATCTTCCTGTCCTGGAAAAATCAAAGCCCGACAAGAAGCATAATGATCTTTTATCACATCAAATGGTTGCCGCCCCAGCAAAGTAATGCGGTTTCCGGCTAAGGCGGCCATTTTTTTATACTGCTCACCGGACCCAATGACAACTAGTCGTCGATTCAATTGATGACAGGCCTCAACCGCCAAATCAACTCGCTTATAGCTCACTAGCTCACTAACCACCAGATAAAAATCTTCACGTGGCTGTGCCGAAGCAGCAAACGCTTGCACATCCACCGGCGGATGAATGACTTGCGCGTCACGCCGGTAAAACTTTTTAATTCGTTTACGCACATAGTCAGAATTTGCTAAAAAATAATCAACTCGAGCCGCGGATGTGCAATCCCATGCACGCAAATAATGCGCTATCAGTGAAAATACCCCCTTCATCAACCATCCTAGCTCTTTTTGATAAGCCGGATACATATCCCAAAGATAACGCATCGGTGTATGGCAATAACAAACATGGATGGCATCAGGGGAAGTGATGACTCCCTTCGCAGGTCCTGACTCGCTACTAATCACCAAATCATAATCCGTCAGATCCAACTGCTCAAGCGCCAACGGCATTAACGGTAAATATTTTTGGTAGGCTTTTGTCGCAAAAGGCAATTTCTGGATAAAAGTGGTGGTAATAGAATGTTGATTGATTTTATCAGAAATCAACGCTGGATCATAAACATGCGTATAAATATCCGCCTCAGGGAAAAGCTCACAAAGTGCTTCCAGGACTTTCTCCCCGCCTCGCATATTGATCAACCAATAATGCACGATGGCGACTTTCATTGACTCAACCTATCACT
>CAYUAI010000068.1:0-21385 GCA_964442745.1 uncultured Chromatiales bacterium | reverse complement strand
TAAATCTGACCGCCTAAAGGCGGTGGTTTTAACCTTAGTAGAGACTAATAAATA
This sequence comes from uncultured Chromatiales bacterium, assembly GCA_964442745.1. Lineage (GTDB taxonomy): Bacteria > Pseudomonadota > Gammaproteobacteria > S012-40 > S012-40 > CAYUAI01. Next base: position 21,331 of record CAYUAI010000068.1, on the reverse strand, counting down.
ATAACACCCGCTTTTTTCACCTTGTTGATATCTATATACACGGGTCTTCCTGTGATATTAGGTGCACCTTTCGGTAATGTACTTCCCGACAAATAGGGGCTTTTATTTGCTCCCAAAGCGTGCTCCCCAATAGAGATCTTTGCTTTCGGCATAGGTGCATGCATACCGAATTTTTCTGGATGAGCAAGGATCATTTCCTGCATACTACTCGGATATTGCAATACTTTTCGTACAATTTTTTCGGATGGGAGAATCTCATCGGCCAAGACGAAGAAGAATGCACGAGCATTGACCATATTTGTTTCTGAATCTGCCCCCATCATGTTGGAAGAAGTGAAAATTGTTCTCTTAGCGGACTGTAAATTCTTGATAGCAGGGAGGCGTAACTCTTGGCCAATGTAAATTTTATATGGCGGATTGATATGATTTTTTAGAGCTAATTCTCGCCATAAATTTTTATCTCCCAGAATTACTGTAGCAATTTTAATTAACGAGTCTTTTGCTTTAACTATATAATTCATAGGCGTCCCTACTTATTCATTATCCGGTTTAATTCCAATGATAAAACGTTCTTGGTATCTTAGAAACTCTCTCTATCCGATCCCTCACATACGCTTTGGTCACCCATCGAAGGTTTAAGTTATTTATCTTTCCAAATGTCAGTGTTGAATTATCCCGCATAGCCTAGGGCAAAGCCCATGTGTCGCCCGATGAATCAAAAATTTTTCCTTCTCGCGTCACTATGGAAGATGGAATATCCAGCCAACCATACCGCTTTACTAAGTCCTTCAACGCTGATCTCACTACCATTAAAAATCCTCTGACATTAATTTTTGTTGATACGTCTTTAGGGCCAGATTGGCCTGCTCCTCTATTTCTTGAGCGATATAAATAGATTGAGACGCTAAACTGCTATCCCCACGCAATAGGGCTAACGCCTCTCTGCGACGATCTTCATCCATTCCGGCTCGGCGTAATTCCCGTTCCATTTGACTTGAAAACGTATGCCTTAGCGCTTTTGCTGTTAAGTGAGGTGGTAACTCACCAGGAAACTTGTTCCGTAGAATTTGATAAAACTGGGTGATTGACGATTGCGATAGTGCTTCACCCTCATCACTCAATATTAAATAATTTGATTCTCGTTGTGATTTTTGCTCTAACACTTCACGCCAAGTCATAATGTACTGATCAATCCGCCGAGCAAATACTGAATCATCGATGGGAAGAATACGACCATTTCTCTTTATTTGAGGTCTAGGCTGGCGTAGATCTAAAGGGTCTGGAGGTCGCCTTAGTACACGAATACTTGAGATAGCACCGATTTCTACATCCTCTACGCGCAGGCTTAACAACTCTCCTGGACGAAGTCCGTAGTACAACATAATCATCGTGGCGACATAATTACGAAAACGTACCGCCGGATCTCTGCCAAAGGCCTCTGGACTTTCGGGATCAAGCTTGGCAATTAAAAACGCCACTTCCTTATCGCTCAATCCTTTGCGGCTTATCTTGTTTGTGGGTGGCGCATTAATAAATGCAGCATCCAACCACTGGATCACTCGATTCTTATGCTCACGAACATAATCAAATCGAGTATCCGCCATCGGCATGGCCCCCAGCGCTACATCAAAACACCAAGCTAAATATTGCCTGACGGTTGTCAGCCGCTGATTAAAGGTAGATGGGGTGACAGCGATTAGCTTAACTTTGGTTCTACCCTCCTGATCTCTTCTCAGCGCCTCAACCAATCCACCTCTGATTTCTGCTTCAGAAAATGATTTTTCAGAACAAACCCGCGCCCAAAGATCTAGACCTTCACGATCTAACCAACGATAAAAAACGGCCAATTCCCGAAGGTTTCTGACCAACGTGTTCGGGCTTAGCGAACGACGAGCCATAATAAATTCATTGGGCGCAGGAATAGGCAACCCATCTCCATCTAATAACAGAGGCAGCTGATCACCCGTCGGATGAGTCACCATTTCCACTTTCATACATATCTCTCAATTTTACATAAATATTAACTAATTATTTTTATAGTTACAATTATACTATTATATGATTTTTTATTCGACCATTTTCTCAGCCCATAAAAAAACCCCTAATAATAGGGGCTTAGTGGTATTTTTTACAAAATTAGTCTCAGGTGACCTCTAAAAAGGTTATACATACCTTAAACAATATAAAATCTATATTTGTATATTAATTTCATTAATATACTTAATTTATAAGTATATTTTGTAAGTTTTTTTGTTAAATTATTGATATTTCTTATGAATTATTTTACAAAATCCAGTTTGAATCTATTTTGATAAATTCCTTAACTTTGTATTTGTTACTCCGACCTCTAATATCAATTAATTCGCAGTCACGGTCTTTCGGCAGCTTTAAGCCAAACGTTAATGCTATTTACCCCCAATGTCAGTAACGTATCTTGTATCGATACCACGCGTTGCAACATATCACCATGATCAGATTCTTCTCGTTCCTCTGCTTCCGCAAATAGACGGGTCATTAGTTGTGTAAGGTTATTTTCATGATCGTGCAGATACTTTTTAATACGTTTGACATATGACAGATAAATCTCTATTACAGCTATTGCTTGATCTGGATCGTGTTGTGAAATGGCGTTTAGCCATTCCCCAAATCCGAAGAGTCGGTGGTGTTTATTCTCATTATCATTTTCCAAGATGCTAAAAAATTTTTCAATCAGCTCTACTGGAATAGATATTCTCAGCGTATTACGCTGAAATAAGCTTTCCATCTCTTGTGCAACAGCCCTAGCGTTTTGGCTATTATCATTCAATCCAGTTTCGATACCACCAAGGCACTGATTCCGATGTTGTTTTATATTTTCAGGATGTGTCCATACAGTCGCTGCGCCACGCCATGCCTCCAAAATATTAAGTGACTTCAAATTATCATGCAGAGAGGTAAAGTCAATGTGATTAGACAACGCTGCCAAGGCCGATATACGCCCCCATGTTTCCATGTCCTTACAACCACCCTCTAGATGAATACGTTTAAGTAAGGGCGCAACGTTTTCAAAATTATTACGGTACGCGTAATAGAGGCAACGTTCAGCAGTCTTCCAAAGTCCCGAAGCATCTTGCATAGCACGCTCGAATAAATCCCAACCCAACACAGTATTTTGACTCTGCAAATATGGTAAGCGCCGCAGTATCAAAGCACGAATGGCAGGATTATCGTGTCCAGCAAAACGGCGCAGAGTGGGAGAAAGTAACTCGGGAAATGGAACACTGTGTTCTTGGAGTCTATCAACTAAAATCATTAGTGACTCAGCTATGCGACCACCCATCATATTGATACCTGTTGTGATCAAATCACTCGAATCTTCTTTGATAGTACTGTCCTCTCGAAGATTTGCAAAACCTATGGCCATAAACACAAGTCGCGCTGCATTTTGTGCATCCTGTATTACATGTGAGCAGGCTTGCAGGGCATCAGATGCGGTACGATTGTGATGCCAGTGATGGGAGTGTCTTTCCAGTTCATTAAGGATATGAACCGCCAATGAGGTGGCATCGGGCTCACCGATTGGTGTCCATGAGCCATTGGTTTGCAAGTTACCATAACGATATTTCAGATAATCAGCTGCACCATCCATGATGTCATCGCGGAACTTTTCAGAAAATTCGTCCCAATGAGTGGACAACAACAGCAAAAAGCGTGTTGGATGACGTGAAGATGCTTCACGTAATTGCCAACCAACTTCTCGCTCTCCACCAACAAGAAAGTCATCAAAGTCTTTACCTTGTCCTGAGTAGTGTGCCAATACTCGCAACACCTCACTATCACTGGAACTAAGAAATACCTCAAATGAAAATGGGGCTTTAACCATACCACTCCACGAATGAATGTAAGGTTGTCGAATCATTCCACTCGCTTTTTTTTCATAAGAGTCAAGCACCTTTTGTGCGTCGGATGAGCGTAGGTAACATGGGATAGAGACGATCAATTCAGCCTGTTTTTTTAATGCCCAGAAGCGGTCGGACTCATCGGTAATTCCTTCATCCCACACGGACATGATGCACTCCATCACCTCATCTTGTGTAGACGTATCAAGGTACATATATGTTGTATTCATCAATGTACCTAATTCGTAATTAAGCTCAAACTTCAATAAATTCTTATTGCACAATATCCGCCCGATTAAGTCAATGTTAGCTAAGGAAGAGTTATTACAAGCGAGGATTGCAAAGTAGATTAACGCCCCTTCGTGATTGAAACACAGGCGTTCACGGTTATTTTTCCACCAGTTGGAGCGTACTTTTGCATGATGAAGGATGGCATTTTCTATCGAATTCATCAGAATATTCTCAGCGTCGACATGTCGCGTGTCATTCTGAGTATGGGTATCTTCATAAGAAGTCTTTTGCAGAAATCCACTTCGATAACCTATACGCGTGTTGCCGTGGCGCGATGATTTGACTTCGCTCCAGCGCTCAAGAGACTCCAATGCCAAGTCCAGCAATGTAGTGGATTCTTCCATTCGTTGGCAAAAAAAGTTGCCATCGCTTTTCCCAAACTCATGAGGTTGGCAACGCAGTTTGTTATTGAAGTGATGTTTAATGACATCGTCGTCACTGATGTCACCCGCAACATAGCGCCATAATAAAGTATCATTCACAACTTTTGCTGCTACACAACGAGCGATGGCACGCCCCAGAGAATTATGTTCTTGTCGCGGCATATTGAGCAACTGCTCTAACAAGGGCTCGACCAGTGTCAAATTTCCCGTGTCGATTTCAGATATATAATGACCTAGCTGATGAGCAATTTCTTTACCATCAAGCCAATCCAGTGATAATGATTTAGTCCAAAATTGAAGTATCCCTGCAGCATCCTCGTTTATCCACTGTGATACACGGTGCATATGCGCCGCCAATCCATTTACATCCTGCGTTTCTATCAAAACAGGTACAAGATTCCTGAGCCAAAAGTGATGCCAGTCAATTTGTACAGCTTGAGTGCAAATCACTTGAAACACGTCACGATGCTTATTGTACAAATCACGTATCAGGGGCCAATCATCATTTTGTGGTATCTGTTCGGCAAGCGATTCTGCAACCAAGCGGCGAACATGGAAGGCAGTGCTACCAATTAAAACTGTTCTCAGTTGTTTTCTAAATTCGCTTCGCTCTCCCATTACCAATTGTGCGACAAAACTACGGATACTGGGACGCACAAAAGGCACAGGGGGTAAAGCTTGAATAAATTTATTTAGCGGTACGCCTTGACGCATCGCTCCACTGATTACTAATACATCTAGAAGAGTTTGATGCCCGAATGTTAGTTTCCTATCTTGAGTTTCTTGCAGCACGTTGAGGCTGAGTAAAGCTCTTAGAATATCTTGTGATGCATTGAAGCGCTGACGGGGCACCACTAGGCTGCGGGATTTAAGCATCTCATCGGCAATAGCTTCAATAGCTTGCATTGCTATCTCACCCAGCACGCTATCGGCCTGAATAAAGGTGTCGAGATATCGCTGCGCCAACGCTTGATTTGTTACAACATTGAAACTTCCCTCTCGTCGTGCAAGTTCTACAAACAATGCCAGTTCGCGAGGATTTTTAATCAGCTCACGGGTAACAGGATCTATGGTCGCCATGTGGATGTCAAGCACGTTAAGTAGCGGAGCAACTTCGGTCTCCCAATTCAATGGACGACATTTTAATTCACAATCCCATTTCCGCTCGGCAATTCGGCGGTCGTATTGCAGGTCAAAGTCACGGCAGGCAGTTACTACAGTAATATTTGGAATCAATAGCAAGCGATCTATTTGCGCTAAGAAGTATGTTAGTACTCTATACTCACGGGCAATAGACAGTACATCTAAAGAATCTATTACAATGACCACTTGAGTTTCTTCAGCCATGCGTGCTGCTTGTTCTACCCATTTTTCAGATAAACCTTGAGCTTGGCGTTCTAGTGCTGTATCCAGATCGGCGTATTCACGTGCTTGAATAAAAAGAGGCACTAAGTCATTTTGTTTTTGCATCCGTTGTTCCAACGCTTCTTGCACCGCCAATATCACGCAAGTTTTACCAGAACCTGGTAGACCAGTGAGTAAAATAGAGCGTTTTTTCACATCAACAGCTGTGATTATCTCGTTTACAACGGGACTGGTAATGTACTGCCCAGAAATGTTTCGTTGCCATGTTCTACCGATAGCCGATGTGCTGGAAAATGAATTACGCGCCTCAACAAGACTCATAGCTGGGGTCAGCATTGCACCTGCCTGCTGAAGGATAGCCTTGAGGTCTTCTTTGGTTAAACGATGTAGGGGAGACGTGGTTAGGTTACTGCTACCCATGCGCCCACCAAGATTATCAATACGCGTCCATAGGGCATTGAATCCGGATGTTGAGTTGCTCGCCATAAAACGTAAACGTTCATGTAGCAAAGTCTCCATTCGATCCAATTCGCAACTGGTTTCAAACAATGTTCTGCACACGAACTCGTAGATTGAGAGATTAGGTGCTTTAGTGGCAAATATCGTTGTCAATTCGGCATCAATTTTTTGATGCTCTTTGCTCAATTTCTTACGATAGCTTGCTTCATCGGGTTGAAGAACAGCGTATTCACGCAGTTTTGCTAATGTACTAAAAGGACTACGTGAATAGAAACGTACTTCAGCATTCTTATTGATAGCCAACAAGCTGGATGCCTTTTCTAATTCATCACCAAGGTCAGCTACCGTCCATGGCTTGAAATGAGTCTGATTCTTTTTGCACTGGCAGCAAATCTCCGTGCCATCAGCTTTTCCGATCACTATATCGTCTACAGAATACGATACAGAATCTACTTCAATCCATTGGAAATCTGGATCGGACAGTACCGTCAATGCCCAATCAAATGCGACTAATGTTTGGTAACCATCACCACGGTTGGATCGAATGCCTGCGATACTCATCTATTTAATCCCTATTGGCATTATTTCGTCATACTATTCCAGCCAAAAATTGAACTATGCTGGTTATTTCATAAGTAATAACAATCAAACAGGGTTGTTACGACTATTTTTTTTCGGCAATGGATTATTTAGTTTATCCATTGTCATCCCATGTGCATAGGCATTGTATTGCCAAACAACAAACTGTGCTAAAAGCCTTTCTTGCTCTTTCTTCAATCGACTATTCTCGGCTTCTAGTGTTGATATACGTTTGGCTGCAATATTGAGCGAAGGTGGAATCTTGGCTTTACGTTTACCATTAGTGCGAATATCCACCTTCTTATCGTCAAAAGCAGACTTAATCCTCGAATACCCTTGCAGGGTCTGTCGAGTTGCCGCAATGGAATATCGTTTAACAGCTAATGCACAGAGACTATCCCATGTAAATTTTACTTCATCATCCCATTGATCAATAAGTGATACGGTTTTTTTTATGTCTTGGTCGGTAATATGTTTTGCCATCACACCCCTCTCAACATTTTTAGTTTGGCTAATGCCTGCGGTGGCCGGTTAAGGGTTTGCACACCAGATTGACTATTCTTTTCGATTTTCGGAAGGCGTTTTTTATGATTAATATCCAGCGCCTTGTCTAAATGGCTCATCTCCAATTCAGAGGAGAGCTTAATTAGGGTTCCGTCAGGCAAATTGTCATCAGTCAGTCGATCAATCAATTCTGAGCAAACTTTGATTGTTTCCATGCGCTTGTTGTAATGACGATCCGCCCCAATCGTCCCCTCATCCATGGCCACTTTATCTGACTCCAGTAATGACTGTTCGCTGGCGAGTCGCGTCTTTATCCTCTCCAGCTTAACCTCATCACCCTTTACACAGACCTGTTCGGTGCAGGTGATGCAGTGACGATGTTTAGAGCAGGGGGATATAATATAATCGTGTACACAAACACCAAACTCTGTCTGATGCAGTGTCAGTGAGGCACTGGTATTTATTTCCTGAATGGTTTCAGGATTAACAATCTCAACAACAGGCAGAGTATTGGCAGAGTCCTTATCACTACCCGTGATTAATGCGAATTGTTTATTATAGTGCTCAGGTGTGGTGTGATTATAGACTTGGTTATGCTTTTCATTTGCCCGCCCTGCCCACTTGGTTAAAAGTTCCGTTTCCATACCGTTAACTTTGGCAATCGTTGTCAACAAATGGCGTATTTGGTGTGTAGCCATTTTATAGGATGGATACCCACCTCTCTCAAATACGCTTTTAACATCCGCCAACTCGTTCGAACCTCTTTTCTTCTTTTTCGTTGGTGCTAGATCTTCATTTAGCGTATCTATATGCGGCATCCATAATTTTTGTTCATTGGTACCTTTTTTTGAGTGCAACTGATTTTGAAATAACGTGAATAGTCCCTCTGACCATTTGACTGAAATATTGCTGCCTGTTTTATATTTTATGTGCGGAAAGTCACTCATACTTCCGGTATAAACTTCACTATCCGTTGGTTGCACGAGAGTTTTAGCAAACTTGCGAGCTGCCACGGAAATATTTTGCAACCGCCGCACAGCTTCTCTAACAGTCTCTTCCATTGCACTGGGAACCCACTCCACCTCATATCCATAACCTTTGCCGGAATACCACTTTATCCCGAGTGCCTTATTGCCATGTCGATCTACATCTTCATGGAGGCAATCTTTTTTTAGATAGAACAATTCACTCGCTCTGGCGGGTGCTGCCAATAGTATTGCTACCGCCGAAGACGTGAATATATCTCTCGGAGAAAGTCGATCTTCTCCAAGCGCAAAAATCTCAGCTAGGGCTAAAAGTGCATTTTCATCTGGCAATTTCTTATTTCGATGATCCGTACCTTTCTTGCCAACTTTTTCAACGGTATCTTCACCGCGTTTTATAGGATTCAACCATGTAAATGGTTGAATAATTTTCTTTTCAGCTAGAAATTTTTGTAATTTTTCAAGGTGCGCGCCACCATGATAGGCCGCCTGAGCTGAATAAGTCTCTCGAATCTCCTGGGCCGCTTGGTCAAGGACGACTGAATTAATGGAACAGACATCCACTTTGCCATACGCTCTCATCATCACTTTCTCAATGACACGAATAGCCTTCATTTCATTAAGCGTCTTAGCAGGACTTAGGGTCTGGCTATACAGCAAGTAAGCCTTCGCAAAGGGAATAATTGATTCATTCAAGAGATTTTCGGAATCTCTGTTTCTTGATGAGACCCCTACCTTAGTGAAATTAGCCACCCCTTTCCAGTAGGCAGACGCATACTCCATCTCTTGATTTAGAGGAGGAAGTGACTCGGAGAACAAGATGAAATCTTTTAGATTACGCGTTGCATCTCTCTCGAATTTAGGCGTAAATATTAGTACACTATCCATGTATCGCCTCTTCCTTCAGCTCAGAACACCGCCTCATTACCTGGGTAACTGCATATATTGCTCTATCATTGATAGCGGCTATTTCCAAATCATCAGTTTCTTCAATAATTATTTCCCGCTCACCTAGCAACCATTTCAACACCAAATGATGAGGGGCATTTCTCCACGCTTTGAACTTTGGACAGATATAACAGGCGACTGGCGCATAGTCATGACACATAGCATTGGTGCCACAGGAACCGATATTGTTACGATTATCATTGGTTCTGATACGTTGTGCCCCCGGCATCGTTGTGAAAACATCCGCCTCAGATTCCACCAATTCTCCCTGAAATGCACTGGCATACCGCATGAGAGAACCATTCATGATCTCTGATATGGTGGCCGCCTGCTCTGGAATATTGGCAACGTATACCTTGGTATTCTGGGTATCAGAATGATCTAATAATGTCGCAATAGTCAGTACACCCGCGCCTTCACGCGCCGCACGTGTCCCCAAGGTATATCGGAATCGGTAACCTGTCGTTTTTAGTAACTTCCCAGTTCTTTCTGATGTAATTCGTAATTTATCAATAACATTTCTCAGTTGTAATGTTATATCTGATGTTTTCCGATGTGTCACATCTGTCTTCAACGCGGCCTTCATGTCATCATTAGAAATCCCCTTTAGTTGACTTAGATCATCGGGGAAAATAGGTAATAAATCAAAATTTTCATGACTGAGTTGTCTTCCAATTTGATGCTCAGCGATCTTCTTCACATTTTCAATATGCACACTTAGCACTTGCCCTATACTTTCTATAAGCGCAAAGTCTGTAAAATCAGATCTAAACCCACGCCCACGTACTTTCGCCTTAGGTAGGCGCAGCATAACCACAGCTGTTTCCAATGTTTCCGAGTCAACTCGAACATCACCTATCTTCAATGAGGCTATTTGAATGGGTCTTCGTCCCGTCGCAGCAAATAGCTGCGCTAAGGAATATTCCTTAGCATTAATCGCTGACTCGGCGTACTTGTTATCAAGCCCACATCTTATTGCTTCAAATTCAGTATCGCTGTACGGCCCTTCCTCAGGATCTAGCGATAAAACGGCTGTTCCCTTATCATTTCCTGACAACTTCCAACGACTTAGTAATTCAAACAACTGATCACTTACGGCTTTAAACTCTAGAAAATACAATTGCTTTAGGAATACTCTTAATACTCCAAGCCTGTATTCCTCACTTTTTTTCGAATAAATTGATTTATATACCAACAAACCCGTTTCATCTATGACCCTTCTACCTGTTTTGTCGTGATAATTTTTTATCGCAAGACATACATTGAATGCATGATAAGCCGACTTACTTTCTGCAAAGTACACGAGTGTCGATCTCACATCTTCTTGTATTGCCGGATCAAACTCAGCGATAAAATCAACGTTAAGTTCCTTGTTTTTATTTAGCTTCCAGACATCAGAATCCATATCAAACTCATATCCATTAAATGATACAAATTTTGATACATTGCTTACTGATAAAGAATTAACTTTCACTTTATTCCCCATACGCATTAACTCAGAATGGCACATCCCTATTTTTTATTTCTATCCGGTCTTTGTCTGCCGTGCGTATCTTTTTTTGCAAGTGCAAGCCAAATTTCATGGCTTTTTTCTGCTGATAGCGTTTTGTATACGTTTTTGCCGTTCCTGAACCTTCTTTCCACCCCATCATGTAACTTCTCAAATCCTCTACCTCAGACTCAGACATTTCTCCAGAAATTAAGAAGGATTCAACCTGCTCACTAAAGTCATCATTCCAAGTATGCCTAAGCGCATGCGGATGAACACTGAAGCCTAAGTTTTTAGTTAGAATGAAAAATATTTTATCTACTGCAGAATGAGATAGGGGCATCGCTACGGATGCCCCATTTTGGTGGCTAACAAACAAATATGAACACTTATTCACACCTTTTACCTGAGAACGATATTTCATAATGTACGCTTCGATCATCAAATAAAGCTCATCAGAAACATCGACATCTCGGCTGAGTGTTTTTACCAGTGCAGGATTTGTTCGTGGATCATCCGGATTATCCGCCTCTCTTCGGATACCTATTGTTTTCCTCCCAGGATCTACGTCTGTCGCCTTTAGAGACAACAACTCCCCCTTGCGACAACCCAGGTACATGAGAATATGTATGATCAAACAGTTACGATAACGAACGGCTTCATTTTTCCATGGATTGTCCACCGAACTTGGCTCTATCATTTCCAGCAATCGAGTCTTCTGATCCATTTCCAAAGACTTAAACGGTTCACTACCGGAAGACGACGACATCTTCACTGGACGATGATTAATTATGCTACTTGTCATCCTGCTAATTGCTTTATGTGAGGCAGGTGAAATTGTATTTGCCAGCCAGGTAACATACTGAGCAATCACCGTTAATCTGTGGTAGGTTGTATTAGCCTCAACAAGATCTTCATCCACAATCACTGTATACCGCGCCAGCTCTATCTTCTTTAGATTGATAGGGACTACGTTATTTACTTTCTCGCTTCTCTCTGCTTTAGAGAGTTCAACTTTCGGTTTTTTTGCCCACAAAGCAATCGACTCAATCTCTGAGATGGTCAACAAATCGTCTGCACGAAACCTACCTTCAATATCAATTTCAAGAAAATCACATAGCTCTGTAAAGAATCCAAGCACGCCAAAAACTGATCGGATGGTATTGATCGAATCAGACTTATTTCGGTGATGAATCGTAGTATACAAATTCTGGTAAATCAGAGGCTCTCTCGTATCACCATGCACTAGTAGTCCATAACGCTCACCGTTCGAAAATCTAAAGGCCTGGTATTTATACATAAGTTTAAACCTAAAATCATACAAATATTAAAGATACATGATAACCATAACATAACTCAAAAAAAAGTATACAGAAATATTTAATAATTTCTGTATACTTACAGGTAAGCTGTTGAAAAAAATAATATTAACTTAAATTATTTTACAAATAAGATCTATGGTAAGGGTCAAAAAGGAATATCATCATCAAAATCATCAAAACTGTTCGTTGTCGCCGCCGGTGCGGCCTGTTTCGGCGGTGGTGCTGACGCATTTGTGTTTGCATTCATGTTTTGATTGCTATCAAAGCTTGGCGAGGTTTGCTGCTCTGCCCCTGGCGCACTGAAATCCCCACCACCACCGCGACCATCCAGCATTTGCAGCTCGCTGGCAACGATTTCGGTGGTGTAACGCTCGTTGCCGGTATTATCTTGCCATTTGCGCGTTTGTATCCGACCTTCAATATAAACTTTAGACCCTTTACGCAAGTACTCTCCGGCAATTTCACCGAGCCGATTGAAACATACGACACGGTGCCACTCGGTACGATCTTGCATTTCACCGGTTTGTTTATCACGCCACGAATCTGACGTAGCTAACCTTAAGTTTGCAATCGCCGAACCCGCCGGTGTATACCGCACCTCAGGATCGGCTCCCAGATTACCAATTAATATCACTTTGTTTATGCCGCGCGCCATACATTCACCTCTTTAATAATTTACCAACTGACTCACTTTCCCCAGTATAGCTAAATCGGGATAAAGCTTGTTTATCAACCGCATGGTTATCCACTTTTAGGTAGGCAATACCATCTTCAGGGATGACCACCGCTTCAGCAACCCCCGTCACATTGGTCAATTCGTGTACCAGGTGACTGGCCTGCTCTTTGTCAACGGGACCCACGTTAATCATAAAGCTCCCTAAATAACGTGGGTTACGCATGGTTTTTACAAAAAACAGCCAAATCACCAACATCACTGTACAACCCAAAAAAACACCTTCTAAGCTATATGCGCCATATAATAACCCACCCATGGAACCCCCCACAAACGCACCGATAAATTGAAAGCTTGAATACACCCCCATGGCAGTCCCTTTTAAATCTGCCGGGGCGGCTTTGACAATCAATGAGGGCAATGAAGCTTCTAGCACGTTAAACGCAATAAAAAAGATTAATAAAGCGATAAAGATCAAAACCATCGAGTGATAGCCAAACATTAACATGACCTCAGCCACCACCAAGGCGGCCACCGATAATATCATGATTTCTTTCATTTTTCTGCGTTTTTCTGCCACGATAATAAAAGGCACCATCAACGCCATCGAAAGCAGCATAACGGGCAAATAGACCCACCAATGTTCCGCTGAATCCAATAACGCATAATCCCGTAAGGCCAACGGGATCACCACAAAACTGGCGGTTAATGTCACGTGCAAAGTAAAAATCCCAATGTCTAACCTTAGCAATTCAGGGTCTTTTAGCACTCGCTTAAATTGTGCTGGAATCGGCTGAGCATCTCGATGAAACTTAGACTCAATGGGGGTGGGAACAATTTTTAGCAAAACAACAATCCCACCTAACGACAACAAGGCGGTTAGCCAAAAAATGCCCGGCACCCCAATCCAACTTTCCAATAAAGGACCGAGTACCAAAGAAAAAGCAAACGCGATCCCAATACTAATACCGATCATGGCCATCGCTTTGACTCGATGTTCTTCACGCGTTAAATCCGCCGTTAATGCCATCACCACCGCCGCAATCGCACCCGCGCCTTGTACCGCTCGCCCGATGATAACCCAAGTCATCGATTCTGCAAGCGCGGCGATGACACTGCCGACCGCAAAAATTAATAACCCAAGAATAATGACGGGTTTTCTGCCGATTCGGTCTGACAGCATCCCAAAAGGTATCTGAAAAATTGCCTGGGTGAGTCCATAAATACCAATGGCCAACCCTATTAAAAATGGCGTAACGCCCGCCAACGATTCTGCATAAAGCGCAAAAACTGGCAAAATCATAAACAACCCCATCATCCGCAACGCATAAATACTCGCCAAGCCACGGGTGGCTTTCTGCTCGGATGGTGTCATGTGATCTAAATTTTGCTCAGTCAACTCAACCACTTTTGCACCTAATTTATTCACCTCAACGCTTTCCTCATAAAATTGTTCTCATCATTTTTGCGTATGCATAGCAAAACGCCGTATATTAGCAGGTTCGTTATTTAGCAGAAAAGATTATGGACACAATTCAACTACGCGGCACCCGAACACACAATTTAAAAAATATTGATTTAGATTTACCCCGAGACAAACTCATTGTTATTACTGGACTTTCCGGTTCTGGCAAGTCATCATTAGCCTTCGACACGATTTATGCCGAAGGTCAACGTCGATACGTGGAATCCTTGTCAAGCTATGCGCGACAATTTTTGTCCGTCATGGAAAAACCGGACATTGACCACATTGAAGGATTATCGCCGGCCATCTCCATTGAGCAAAAATCCACGTCTCACAACCCACGTTCCACGGTGGGTACCATTACCGAAATTTACGATTATTTACGGTTATTATTTGCCCGAGCTGGCCAACCGCACTGTCCCACCCACCACACGGTACTGCAAGGACAAACCATCAGTCAAATGGTTGACCAAGTATTAAACTTACCAGACGATACTCGTTACATGTTGTTAGCCCCTGTCATCCAAAACCGCAAAGGCGAGCACTTACAGTTACTGAGTGAAATCAGAGCACAAGGTTTCGTGCGCGTACGGGTTGACAATCATATCACTGAACTTGATGTGGTACCGGCCCTGGAAAAACAAAAAAAACATACCATTGAGGTGGTCGTGGACCGCTTTAAAATCCGCCCTGAATTACAACAACGGCTGGCGGAGTCTTTCGAAACTGCACTACAACTCTCCGATGGTCTCGCTAAAATTATATCCATGGAAGAAAACAGCCAAGAAGAACACACCTTTTCGGCCAAATTTGCCTGTTCAAAATGTGGTTTTAGTATCGAAGAACTGGAACCACGTTTGTTCTCCTTTAACAACCCTTCCGGCGCTTGTCCAAGTTGTGATGGCTTAGGCGTAAAACAATTTTTTGATGAATCGCGGGTGGTATCCCATCCGGAACTCAGTTTACGCGAGGGGGCCATTCGCAATTGGGACCGGCGTAATAGTTTCTATTCCCAACTGCTAGAAGCTCTCGCCAAACACTACCAGTTTGATCTTGACAAACCGTTTATAAAGCTGGCCAAAAAAATTCAGAAAATCGTCTTGCACGGCAGTGATAAAGAGACCATTAAGTTTACCTACAAAGCGGATAATGGGCGTAAATCCACACGTTCGCATACTTTTGAAGGTATCATCCCCAACATGCAACGCCGTTATCACGAAACGGAATCCAATGTGGTTCGAGACGAACTCGCCAAATATTTGAGCATTCAAAAATGCCCAGACTGTGAGGGAACTCGACTCAAAAAAGCCGCCCGTTATGTCTACATTGGCGATAAATCGTTACCTGATATCGTTTCGACATCCATTGCCCGCACCCAGGCATTTTTTGACGCCTTGGAATTGCCAGGCAATCGTGGCCGCATTGCCGAAAAAATCGTTAAAGAAATACGTCAACGGCTAAATTTTTTAGTGAACGTTGGCCTTGAATACCTTAGCCTGGATCGCAAAGCCGACAGTTTATCCGGTGGCGAAGCACAACGCATTCGCCTCGCGAGCCAAATTGGAGCAGGCCTGGTCGGTGTCATGTATGTCTTAGACGAACCTTCCATTGGACTCCATCAACGTGATAATGAACGCCTGTTAAAAACACTCTTATATCTACGCAACCTTGGCAATACTGTCATTGTGGTAGAACACGACGAAGAGGCGATTCTCATGGCCGACCATATTGTTGATATCGGCCCCGGTGCGGGTGTCCACGGAGGGCAGGTAGTGGCGCAAGGCACACCTAAGCAAATAAAACAACACAAAGCCTCACTCACCGGCCAATACCTTTCTGGCAAACAAAAAATCGAAATTCCCAGCACTCGAATCCCACCGGACCCCGACCGGCAATTAATCATCAGAGGGGCCACGGGCAATAACCTCAAAGGCACCGATACCGCCATTCCCGTAGGTTTGTTTACTTGCATTACCGGGGTATCTGGCTCTGGCAAATCCACCCTCATCAATGACACACTGTACTGTCAGGCCGCTCAGGTTTTAAATCGTGCCACCACCATAGCCGCCCCTTTTCAAGCCATTGACGGCTTAGAATACTTTGATAAAGTGGTCGATATCGATCAAGCCCCCATCGGCCGCACCCCCCGCTCTAACCCAGCCACCTACACTGGATTATTTACTCCGATTCGTGAATTATTTGCCGGCACACCCGAGTCCCGTGCCCGAGGTTATGGACCGGGGCGATTTAGTTTTAATGTGAAAGGCGGCCGATGTGAAGCCTGTCAGGGCGACGGGCTGATCAAAGTTGAAATGCACTTCCTACCCGATATTTACGTGCAATGTGACGTGTGTAAAGGGAAACGCTACAATCGGGAAACGCTTGATATCCGCTATAAGGGGAAAAATATACACGAAATACTGGAAATGACGATCGAAGATGCACGACCTTTCTTTGACGCCATTCCCGCCATCGAAAAAAAATTAAGCACACTGATCGACGTAGGCCTCGCTTATATTACGCTCGGTCAAAGTGCCACCACCCTATCAGGTGGTGAAGCACAACGGATCAAATTAGCCAAAGAACTCTCTAAACGAGATACCGGTAATACGCTTTATATTCTTGACGAACCGACCACGGGCTTACACTTCCATGACGTCAAACAATTATTACAAGTCTTATTCCGGCTTAGAGAAAGAGGTAATACCATTGTTGTCATCGAACATAACCTCGATGTCGTTAAAACTGCCGACTGGATTATTGATGTCGGCCCCGAGGGTGGAGAAAACGGCGGCGATATCATTGCCACAGGTACCCCGGAACAAGTCAGCCAAATTGCCGCCTCCCACACTGGGCGTTTTTTGTCCGCTCTCTTAAAAAAATAAGCGCTTTTCCGATATTAGCACCAACAAAACACTTACAGAGTATTAAAAAATACTTGTATAATAGACAAACCATACGTATTAACAATTGCTTGGTAAAGCGCGGCGATCAAAAATCAACCGATTCGCCCGCACCCGCTAAGACTTAAAATTTGAGAATGCATTATCATGAGTACCGATCAATTAACCAATATCAATCTTATTTCCCAAGATTTACTGCCAACACCTAACACCATTAAGCAAGCGCTGCCCATGACAGCGAACGCCGAAGCGACGGTACTCGCAGGACGCAAAGCCCTCTGTAATATATTGGACAACAATGACCCACGCCTTTTCCTTGTGGTGGGACCTTGCTCGATTCATGATGTCGAAGTCGCCACAGAATATGCCCATCGATTAAAACAGCTCGCCGATGAGGTCAGTGATACCTTGCTGCTTATCATGCGGGTCTATTTTGAAAAACCACGAACGACCATCGGCTGGAAAGGCCTCATCAACGACCCAATGATGGATGATTCATTCCACATTGAAAAAGGCCTGCACATTGCCAGAAACTTACTGCGTACCATTGCGGAACTAGGACTGCCCACCGCCACCGAGGCACTCGACCCGATCACACCACAATACCTATCGGATTTAATTACCTGGACCGCCATCGGTGCTCGTACCACCGAGTCTCAAACTCATCGAGAAATGGCCAGTGGCCTATCAACCCCAGTGGGCTTCAAAAATGGCACCGATGGCAGCCTCAGTGTCGCCATCAATGCGATGCATTCAGTCTCCAGCCCACATCATTTTTTAGGCATCAACCAAGAAGGGCAATGCACCGTATTTCGCACCCGTGGCAATAAATACGGCCATGTGGTATTACGCGGCGGCGGCGGTTCACCAAACTATGAGGCGAATCATATTCAAGCCTGTGAACAAGCCTTGGAAGCCAATCAATTACCCTTAAATATTGTCGTTGACTGTAGTCATGGCAATTCGACCAAAGATCCAGCCAAACAATCCGAGGTAGCCGAAGACTGTGTTCAACAAATACTTCACGGCAATCGTTCAATTCGAGGCTTTATGTTAGAAAGTCATATTAACTGGGGCAACCAAGCCATTCCCGAAGATTTATCAAAACTCAAATATGGCGTCTCAGTGACCGATGCTTGCATTGATTGGGAAACCACCGAAAATTTAATTAAACAAATGCGAATAAACTTGAAAAGTTTAATCGTCACTCACTAAGGAATGGAAATTAAATAACGGTCATCTCGATATTTCCCGCTAATCATGTGACATCTAAGGGTTGTGGTGCTTCAATACCAAACCCTTGTACATAATCTACGCCGATATTTTTCAAGGTTGCTTTGATGGTTTGTGTTTCAACAAACTCAGCAATGGTCTTAAGACCCGCAATATGCCCGATTTGATTGATCGCTTCAACGATCGCGGTATCCATGGGATCATTTAACATATTACAAACAAAACAACCATCAATTTTTAAATAATCAACAGGGATGGCTTTTAAGTAAGAAAACGAACTCAACCCCGAACCAAAATCATCCAAGGCAAAAAGAAACCCCTCTTGCCGAATATCATTAATAAATTCTACCGCATCCCCCAAATTAGCAATCGCTGCCGTTTCCGTCACCTCAAAACAAACCAAACCGGCCGGTAATTTAAAAATATTGCGTTGTTCCCGAATAAAATTAAAAAAGCACTCATCACTCAGCGAAGCACCTGATAAATTAATAAAACAAGTGCCCAATGCCATTTCAGTACAAGAGATTTCATTCATTTTTTTTGACAAATAGCAAAACGCTTCACGGATTACCCAGCGATCAATGGCAGGCATTAAATTATAACGTTCCGCCGACGGAATGAAAGAACCGGGAGGTAAGAGGCTCCCATCGATATCACGCAAACGAATGAGAAATTCGAAGTGTCTTTCATCATTATCTTCATCAAGAGGAATAATCGCTTGTCGAAATAATTCAAATCTATTTTGATCCAGGGCCTCGTTAATACGAGATACCCAATGCATTTCCCCTTGGCGTCGTGCTAAATCAGAATCGGTATGATCAAAGATATGAATCCGATTACGCCCCATGTCTTTGGCGGCATAACACGCTAAATCCGCTTGGCTTAATATTTCATTGACATTAGCACTGGCTTCATTAATCATCGCCAACCCAATGCTCACACCAATGACAAATGGCTTATTTTGCCAAACAAAGCGAAAATTCTTTACGGCTTGTAACAATTGATCGGCAATTTTTTCGGCGCGCACCAAAGGACAATTCTCTAACAAAACACCAAATTCATCCCCCCCTAAGCGCGCCAAAGTATCCGCGTCACGGATTAAATGCTCCAATACTAACGCGAGTTGTTTTAAAAGCTCATCACCGGCAATATGACCACAAGTGTCATTAATAATCTTAAACTGGTCTAAGTCCAGATATAATAATGCATGGCTATATTGACGTTCTTTCGCCATATTCAATGCCATTGACAAGCGTTTCTCTAATTCATGGCGATTCACCAAATTTGTTAGAGAGTCGTGATAAGCCATGTGTCGAATCGTCGCTTCTTTTTTACGCCGATCCGCCCGCATTTGGGCTTCTCGTAACTCGCGATCAATCGCCGGCACGAGTCGAGCAAGATTTTCTTTCATAATATAGTCATGCGCACCCGACTTCATCGCCTGCACAGCGATATCTTCTCCAATACTGCCTGACACGATAATCACAGGAACATCCAAGCCAAATTCTCGCACCTTGGCCAAGGCGGCGGTGGAACTAAAATTTGGCATATTGTGATCCGTGATGACTAAATCCCAAGCGGAACTCTGTAAACATCGCTCCATAGTAGCGGCGGTGAAAACTCTTTGATAACTCGCGTGATACCCTCCTTTCGTTACTTCACGTATCAGCAGTAACGCATCATCTTCAGAGTCTTCTACAATTAATATTTTTAGTTGTTTAGCATCCATGAATATAACAAGCGACTCATCATCAGAATTTTAAAAGCACACAAAACATTTGATGTACCTTTACTTTTAACCCAGTTTATTGATGCTAAATATGGTATTTAGCATCAGAAATCAACCACGACACGCTTCCTTTGCCTAATGTAGACTTAACCATGAGCATAATTTTTAAGACAAAACAAAAATCATTGATATTAAAATGCAATAGAACTCTTCACAATACCGCTGCATGTTATTGAGTAATAATAGACTACCTTATTTGATTGCCCAAATACGCAAGGCTGATATAAAGGTGAAGTATATACCGATTTAGATAATTTTGTTGCTATCACCCACCGCCATCATCTTGACTTTGCGACCTAAACATCCTCCTCATCGTCCTGTTAACCGACGGAAGATCGCTTCTAATCAGTAACAATAGAGGATATTGATCATATGCTTTGGAAAAAAAATGAGAAAAGATAAGGTGACGAGCATTTTTTTTAGGCCTTGAAACAACAATACCCCACATAAAGATGCGGGGTGAGTTGAATCCAGCGAGAGTGTGCTAGAGAACCCTAGCTGGAAATTTTATTATTATTTGATAATTGAGTCAGCTTATTTATTAGGTTATTATTCTTTTTCATTTTTATAGCAACCCAACTCCCTAGCGCATCATCGGCCTACCTCTGTCACCGATGAAGCCTATTAGACCTATCCAAATTTAAATAATGCTTAGGCAGGCGAGCTCACTTGATCTTTGATCTCATGTGGATTTTCTTCACTCAACAATACCATCACACTTTCACCTAGAAAAACCTTGTGAAATCAACTCCCTTTACCGTTTGCATATACCCTAATGCGAAAGGCAAACTGAACACAGCTTGAGCAATTTATTTTGTACGTGCTTATTTGCAAATAGAAAGCACTGATGAGGAGAGAATTCATTGAGGAGAATATGTCGTTTGTACAATAAGTACAATTGCTGCCTCCTTTAAATTAAGTATCTTAGTAAGCCTAATGTAAAAGGTGTGCCAGCCGTCGGGTGCATTATAGGCACCAAACTATTCGGTGTGTTATTTATAAGGAGACGGCACTAGACTCAAGTGTGCGGCCTATCTAACGCCCGACAATACAATCCGCCAATAAAT
>CAYUAI010000067.1:0-21646 GCA_964442745.1 uncultured Chromatiales bacterium | reverse complement strand
TCTATTGCATAGCGTTGTTTAAAAATATCCGAAGGGATAATCGCCACCTTGGTGCCAGGTGTATCAGCATTAACCCAAGCAGGATACACTATATTGGAAAAAACGCAGTTTAATGCCAACAGGCAAGACTCGCCAGGGAGTATGAAATAAAGCGTTATCTCCTTTCTTTTAGCGTCGATATTAAATACGCGCAAATGGCCGGATACCACAAGATAGACACCGCTGGCATTGTCACCTCCATAGAAGGATTAAGAAAAATCTTGTAACAAATAATTACTCATGGGGTGAATTGTGTGATGCCGCCTAAACAGACACCCGTATTTGAGGTATTTTTATCCACTCTTCACCCCATTTGCCCCGTGAGCGTTGCGCTAATCTGTTCTGCGTCGGCGGTGTCAGGTAAACTAAAACGACGATCGCCTTCTTTTTTTTCTCCTTTAATTTTATTAAAATATGTCGCATTTTTCACTCTTTATTGATGGATCTATCGGAGTTCGGTCATTGAATTCTGGCTTAAGGCTTGCATTTGCTTTGGGTACGCTATGAATACATTGTGATACGAGGATTTTCATGTTGCTGCGCTTTCCTGCTTATTTCTTGCTTTTGCTTATATTGCTGGTAGCGGGGTGCAGTTTTAATTCTAGCCCCGGTGATCAAAATGATAATACAGTCATCGACATTGATTCGGCAACGGCAAAAAATGGGACGGTATTAACGTTAACGTTGAGTGATGTGGATGGCAAGTCGGTAACGGAATTGCAAGCCGGTAAAAATGCCGTCGCAATGGTTACACTCAAAGAGGCGAATGGGGCAGCGATTGATTCGTTGCCTGTCAATTTTTCAAGCACCTTAGCCTCGCTTGTTCCCGCCGATGGTGTGGCTTTGACAAATGGTGTCGGCCAGGCACAAGTCACGATTACCGCTGTAACCTTAACTGGGCAAGCCGCGTTAACGGCAGAGGCTGTGATAGAAGGTGAAACCTTACGAGCCACGGTTAACTATTTCGTATCGGCAACGGCTGTCAATAAAAGTGATGCGATCTTAAATCTCAGCCTAGTTGGAGCTGATGCGAATGAAATTAGCGCCATTAGCAGTAATTCACCTGGTACCTTATTGATGACACTGCGTGATGCGGAGGGTAATCCGATGAAATCAGAAGTGGTTACCCTTATCACCGATGTCGCTTTACTCAATCCGGTCAGTGGGAAAGTGTTGACTGATGCCAATGGGCTCGCCACGCTGCAACTATTAGCGGGAGATATCGCTGGGGCAGGTACGCTAACAGCGAGTGTGATATTGGCCGATGAAACGAGTACAACGGCGCGCTTAAATTATCAGGTGTTGGCTTCAGCCACTACCTCAGGCAGTAATCTGACACTGCAATTATTGAATACACAAAACAGTATTACTTCTGTGATTCGTGCCGATGAACCAGGGGTATTACGGGCAGTGTTGAGCGATGGTTTAGGCATTGGTATTGCAGGTGTGGTGGTGGCGTTTAGTACCGAACTGGCAATACTCAATCCAACCAACGGCACAACGATCACTAATGCGGATGGGCAAGCCTTCGTGCAGATCATTGCTGCCAATGAAACGGGTGCAAATACGGTGAGTGCGGTGGTAACCGTGGGCTCTGAGCCGTTGACGGCAATCACCAGTTATGAAGTTCAGCCACCAGCTATTCGTCTGGGTCGTGGTGTGGGAGATGCATTCGTGGAGGGTGAGTTATCACTGTCAGCGGATTTGCTTTCGGCAGGTACAACAACCAGTGTGACAGCAAATATCGTCGATTTGCAAGGCAATCCATTTGAGATACCGGTTGATATTCGTTTTTCTTCAAGTTGCTCAATTGCTGGCAAGAGTATTATTGATGCTATCTTGGCCACAGTGAATGGTCAGGTCACGGCCATTTATGAAGTGAATGGTTGTGAAGGCGCAGATATTATCACGGCTTCGGCACAGCTTGGTAGTTCAAGTTTTTCTGCCACTACGCAGGTTAATATTAGCCCAGATAATGTCGGGACGATTGAGTTTGTTTCCGCCACTCCGGCGATGATTGCTTTGCGGGGCATGGGCGGTGCCGGACTTGAGCATACTTCAGAAGTCACCTTTCTTGTGAAAGGGGTGCAAGGTTTGCCATTGGCCAATCAACCGGTCAATTTTAGCTTAAATACCGATCTGGGTGGCCTGAATATATTACCTATTAACCAAGTAACAAATAACGCAGGTTTGGTAAGTACCATCGTACAGGCCGGTGTTTTACCAACTTCCGTCAGAGTGACCGCAACCGTGGTTGATACTGACATCTCAGCACAATCTAATCAACTGGTCGTGAGCACCGGTTTTCCCGATCAGAACAGTGTTAGTTTAGCCTTTTCAGTGCGTAATCCGGAAGCCTTAAATTATGATGGTGAAGTCGTCACCGTGACGGCTCGTTTTGCCGACCTTTACAATAATCCGGTGCCGGATGGTACCGCAGTTTATTTTACCACGGAAGGTGGCGCCATTGAACCACAATGTGAAACCGCCTTGGGGGCGTGTAGTGTCACCTGGCGCAGTCAGCAACCCCATCCCATCGATCACCGGGTTACTGTGTTGGCGACGGCGATTGGCCATGAGAGCTTTAAAGATGAAAATGGGGATGGTTTTTTCAATGAGGCTGATGGTGAACCTTTTGCTGACCTGGGCAATGGCATTTATGACGAGCCTTTTGTGGATAGTAATGGTAGCCGCCTTTTTGATGAACCTTTTGTGGATAGCAATACTGATGGTGGGTATAATTTTGGTGAATCGTTTGTCGATTATAATCGCAATGGACGTTACGATGGGGGGGGGGACAATCCAGCGGGAGAGACAGATTACCAAGATCGCAATAGCAATGGAATATATGACGGTAGCGGCAGAATAGCGCTCGGTGATGACTTCACGGATTTAAATGGTGATGATCAATTTGCTGCGCCAGGTTTCGTCGACCTCTCCGAAGCCTATGTGGATGAAAACGAAAATCGCCAAAGAGATATTGGTGAACCTTATCTCGATTTTGACTTGAATGGTGAGTTTAGCCAACGTGATGGCCAGTACAATGGAATACTCTGCCGCCATAACAGTATTTGTTCATCGTTTAGTACATTGCATGTACGTCGTTCGGCGATATTAATTATGTCTAGTTCCCAGGCTTATATTGTGGTGCAAGATATCGCCACCGGTGTCATTTATGGGTCTAACAACCCTTCTGTCGCTGCGACCAGTACTATTAATTCGGTAGGCGGGAGTATCAATCTTCGGGTGGTTGTGACAGATACCGCTGGGCAAACTATGCCGATGGGAACCACGATTGTTTCCACTGTCGATGTTGGTGAAATCACGGGTACCGGGGATTTTAGTGTACCTGATACCACGACAACAGGCCAAGTGCTAAATATTGGTATCAGTGATGACGATACCACCGTTATTGATAATGGTTTTTTATCAATTAGCGTAGCGACGCCCAAAGAAACAGAAACTGTCATCTCCATTCCATTGCGTATTTAGTCGTGCCTATTCTTTAGCTGTAGTTTTTCAGTTTATGGCTGTGCTGAGTATAGACTCGCCGTGTGGATTAAGCGCCGCGAATCCACGAGGAGCAAGCGTCGAAAACAAATAAATGTCCCCTTGGCCTTGTCGTCATTCAATATCACACTGGCATATTATTACATCGCTCATCGCTGACGTGGATTTTCTGCGCTTAATCCACGCTACATGGACTGACAGTTTAAACTTACACCTTGTTGTATACGACGGATGAAAATATATTGTATTAGGCGTTAAGCTAGGAGGCTTTCCACTCTCGGACAGCCTCCTAGTCGTCGTATCATGGGAAAATAAACCGAATTTATAAAACTCGGTTTGTCTGGGCGTTCAGGTAGTAACCTGACTTCCGGGCTATTTTTTCCCACGACACTCGGATAAAAGTTTCTTATCAACAGCTAATCACCAACCGCCGGTGTTTTAGACTAGAGGCGAAAGCCTCAACGGATGAGTTTAGGCTTAATTCCAAACTTCTACAAATGACATCATGCCCGTGTCCGCGTGTTCCAGTATATGGCAATGGAATTGCCAACCACCTGAATGTCCTCTTTTGTCGTTATCCAGGTCTGCATTGACAATTGCTGTGACACCTCCATTGGCTTTAATATCGTTGCCGCTTAGACCTTTGGCCGGATCAAATTTGATCGCAATCTTGGTGATTGAAACGGACCCTCTCGCACCCGGCCGACGTGGCAAATTAACCATATCCTTGTCTTCTATCGGTGGTGCAGGAATGACTTCAATGACTTTTCCGTCCGGGTCTTTCATGATGGTTTCCAGCACCTGGAAGAAAAATCCGTGTAGATGGAACGGATGATCACCGCCTGTCATGTTAACCAGATTCCACACTTGCGTTTCACCGACCTTGGCATCTGGTGCGTCATGGCTAGTTAACTCACCAAACGTTTTGCCATTGATCAAAAACTTGATAGAACCGTCTGCCATTGGCATTGAGTGACCAAATTTGAGCGTGGTTTTAGCTGCACCTGTTATATCAATCGGTTCAATTGTGCGTAATCGATCAGGAAGCTGCAGTTTCTTGGGATGATGCTTACCTTTCTTAAAGACCAGTTTCATTAAAGGAATATCAGGATAGGATCCGTCCATCGGATCGTCTCCCATCATGACCATGCCATTGTCCATTATGTTGATCGTATGGCGACCTCTTTTTGAATCCTTCCAATACACGATCAGTTCACTGCCCGGCTTACCTTTGGGAGTGAATACGATATCGGCTCTTTCGCCAGGGATCAGCTTGATGTTTTCCAACCCGGTTATCGGCGTTTCCAGCAATCCTCCATCGCCACCAATGCGGGTCAATTTATGGCCGGGTACTTCGATTTTCATAAACCGAGTATTGGCAATATTCACGATGCGCCAGCGAACAGTTTTGCCTGAGCGTACTTTCATCGTTGGCAATTCGCGGCCGTTGACTAACAAGGTATTGCCCGAGCGACCATTGATTTTCTTAAGCAGCACTTCTTCAACTGTACCGATAAATGCTTCTTCAACTTGTCCGTCTTCATCCAGCAGGATATCGTCCAGTACCAGTACCTTTTGTTTCAGCTTACGAATTTTTCTCAATGCCTTATGGTTTTTACCGTGATATCCGAGAGGGCTAACCAACATCGTGCCAGCCAGACCTTTTTCCACCTGTTCGTTCGATCTAACATGCGGGTGATACCAGAACAAAGAGGCATCTTTCAATACGTATTCATAGCGAAATGTTTCGCCGGGCAGAATCGGGTTTTGTGCGACGGATGAACCATCCATATCAGCGGGAAGTCGCAAACCATGCCAGTGAATGGTCGTAGGTTCAGGAAGATTATTGGTGAAATGTACAATCAGGGTATCGCCGACCTTTGCTTTAATCAGCGGGCCGGGAACCGTGCCGTTATAGGTATAAACTTTGGAAGATATACCAGGGACTACTTCAACATAGGTTTCTTTTGCCTCAAGGTTGATTTCCATGATACGTGGATCAGGATTGATATCCTCGGCAATTTGTAAACCAAATACTTCTTTTTTATGTGCCATCGCCGTGCCTGCTATAAAAGGAAGTGTAATAGCAATACACATTGACGCGGCTAATGTCAGTTTACTCATAATGTGAGTCTCTTTATTTAAAGATTTGTCGGAATTATATTTTTAATCAGTCAAAAATTTTCCTATATATTTAGTTAGCTGTGGTTAAAAATATCTTGCTTGATAATCGATTTATTCATAAAACCAAGTGCTCAATCGAGCATTACTCTTCTGCTATCTTTAGAATGACAAGGTTTTCAATGAATCTGACAAGATCTTTCTTTTTATTCAGGGTAAGCTCCCCAAATCCTCGGCGCGAATCATTTCCTTCTCCGCAATGTTCTAGAATCGCTTCCTCGATTGTTGTCGCCCTTCCATCATGCAAGTATTGACCTGTTGCTCCAATACCCCATAATTCTTTGGTCATCCATACGGAGGCGCCGGTCCCTACTTCATCAATGTTTTCAGCCAGACAGGGTCCCATATCGTGACGTTTTAAGTCACTAAATAGCTCGACAACCGCCTCACCTTTTTTATTTGTTTTTAAATTTGCTAGGTTTTTGATTTCACCGTCGATGTCGATTTGGTTATCTGGCATATCTTTGGTAAGATCGAAGCTGACGGGGGTGGCTGGGTCTAAACCTGCGTTCAATGCATCAACATTGAAATTAGGGTTGCTGCTGGGCTCTTGAAAAAGAGGGTCTTTAAGAACCATTTTTGGTTTGTGGCAGGATACACAACCGATCTTTCGAAAAATTTTCTTGCCGCGTTTGATGGAGGTTTTATCAGCTTTGGTCAATACGGGTAAGCCCAGTTTTTTCGCTTTATCGGACTGACCGTCTGCAATCAGTTCACGGCGCAATTTATCGAGTTCCAGTTGAGTATGTGGTCGAGTCTGACCGGCTAGATAGATGACCATCGCGGTGACATCATCCACGGATATTTCGTCGATCACACCGTCGTTGTCACCGTCCACACCCGCGCCCGTTGTTTCAATCGGTTGCATGCCAATTTCATTGTTGAAGGCACCCACGGTAAATTTTCTCAATGACACATCTGAACCTTTCCATGAGAAGGGCTTGACGACGAGGTCGTGATCAATTCCCTGAACATCTGAGTAATCGACAAAACCTGTGCAGTTGCCGCGATGTGGCGTCGGTGTGATACCGATTTTTCCGAATTGAACGCCTTTAGCTTTTAAGCTAACCCAGACTTGTTGGCCCTTGTTGCAGGCTTTTTTCGTTGCGTTATCACGAATACGGTGTAAACTTTGGGTCATTTCTTCAGCGAGAAGCTGGAGAGCTCCCGAACCCATTAGGTGAGGGGTGTTGCGTTGAATAAACATCGACGGAATCCCGCTGTGTAATGGATCACGAATGACATTTAAGCTATTGGGTCCGGCAGCGGTGCCAACGGGATCGTTGTGACAAGTCACACAACCCGCCGCATTGGGGCCAGTGGCGCGTTTCGGGAAATGATCTGCCCACTCGCCCTGCCCATTGAGATCCGCCCGAGGAACCCGTGTATAACGTCCGCCGTCACCGACATTACCACCCCCACCATCCGCCGCATTAAAACGCATATCAAAAAATGCATCACCGCAAAGGAAGACGGTTAAAAAATTTCCAGTAGCAACCGCATCGTCACAATGATTAGCGACAGGGCCTGTAATTTGTCTGACTAAATTAATACCGTCTTCATCGTTAATAATCGCTTCCGTGACGGTCGAGTAAGCAATAAAGGGAAGCAGAAATACAGATAAGTACATCTGTCTGTTTTTTTCCTTTATTGTTTTTGAGTGTGTTTTTGTCATCGTTGTATTCCTAATAAAAGTAATTTATTTATTTCTATTCGAGGGATCAAGCATGCTTTCACTGTGAAATTATCAAGGTCTACTTTATTTTCGGGTTGTTTTCTCTCCTAGTTTGTCAGTGTTAGGGTATGAATGTTTTTTTAAGGGTGAGGGATTAGTCATAGGGAAAATTTAATTAATGGTTTAATTTTTATAAAATTCGAATTACATTAATTCATCTATCAAAATATTGATGC
This sequence comes from uncultured Chromatiales bacterium, assembly GCA_964442745.1. Lineage (GTDB taxonomy): Bacteria > Pseudomonadota > Gammaproteobacteria > S012-40 > S012-40 > CAYUAI01. The sequence goes on along the minus strand of CAYUAI010000067.1, from coordinate 14,005 downwards.
TAATTCTCCAAGTTCAGCGTCTATTTATCCAAGAGCAACATGATATTTTTCCTGCGTTGTAGTGTATATGTTGTACACCATAGGAAGAATTTCATATCCATGCTTGCATGCGTAAAAAATAAATTTAATCTACTATATAAGGCTTTATTATAGTATTCGTGCTTTGGAGAAAGGGTGACTAATACCATCCACCAATGTTTGGGTTGGTGAAAGTTCATTGGCGATTTTATTAGCGTCGCTTATTTTTTGTTTTTGTCATGGGTTTTCAGCACAGTATTTTTTCAATATCACATAACAAGCAGAAAAATTTCTAAAATTCTTTGGCCGCTGCATCAGCGAACCCCTTGTTTGTTTTTTTGTTAGGCTCGATGAAAAATTATTTCGATTTTTAGAAGATCAATGTAAGTGTTATGAATACTGTTGATTTTTATTATGTAGGAGCTAAGGTAACATAATTTTATATGACTGTCTGATATTTTTTAGAGACAGATTTTGTGTCCTCTTCAAAACCCATAGCGTTGGCTAAAAAAAAACGGCTGTCGATGATGCAATGCTCAAAAATAGTTGTTGAGATTTCGATGCACGTTCGTGATGAGTCGATAGGTGAAGAAGTAAGTTTGCGGCTTAACGGCGTTGAGCAATTTTCAAATAAAAATGATCGGAAAAAATCCAGAATTTAACTGACGAGGTCCACCGACTCAAGGGTGAATCCTTATGCTTTGCTAAACCCAGATATGACAGTGAAGGAATGGGTACATAATAAGGAATGAGGCATTTATTAAAATACCCATCTGCCGGGTCTTTTTGCCCGTATTTTCCATGGCCACGTGGCCATGGAAAATACGGGCAAAAATCCGGTGCAATATTAGGCGCTTTAATTTCAACCTCATGCCTAACTTCCCTGTTTGGCGTCCAGATGGGGTTTGTATTCGTTCGTTCTGATAAATAAAAAGTGCGGGAATAGTCGTTCTATTTCGAGCTTTTGTGAAGGAAGAACGGGCGAAGATGGGAGGCGAAATCGGCAGGTTATTGCGCTCTCATTTCTAAGGCCAGCGTTATCAGAAGCGATTCGATTTCATTTTATTTCTCTGCATTATCCCGTGCCCATTCCTAATGTGACAGAGACAATGTTATCGGTAGGCATGGAATCGGATTAGAGTCGCCGCTATTGCCAATTAACGCTGCAAATCGGAAAACGCTAAGTTAAAGCAACAGGGTAACCACAGTTATGTGGTTTGTCATAATGTTGAGGAGAGTCGAATTTAGTCTACCGAATTATAATCATCTGAGCAGAGGAAAAATCGATTATCGGGCAACAATCGATTAATCTCCCATCCGCTTGCGGTGGTTCTGCAAGCGATCAGCCGGTGATGTTTTGACATTTTTCAAGATGTCAACCAGCCGAATAAGAGCAAAACTAAATGTGTATCCCCGACCAAATAACAATAGCATGACCACGATAGAGATATGAGGAATGTGACCTATCATTTCCTCGGGTCCCATAAAAAACGGCGGGGTGAGAAAAAATACCGCTAATATCACTGCTGTTAACCTGACGGTCCATCCTGCCATAAGAAAAAGACCTAAGATAATTTCTACCGCCCCGGCTGAGAACACAAAAAGTTCGTCAGTGAACCAGAAAAATCCCAGGTGATTCATGAAATTCCAGGGGTGTTCCTGCAAAAATGCTAAACCTAATTCAGGTATCATAATTTTTTCGCTAAAACCTAGTAATACCAAATTGGCGCCAATGAATACCCGAAGAAAAGTTAACGCATGCGCCTGACTGATCACGACGTCTGACGATGAAAAAATGTCTTCACGGAAATAGCATAACCCTGATTGGCCTCGTAGCAAAAAGAACATGGATACACCCAATATCCATAGATTTTCCAATGTGAGTATCAGACCGGCCGTTTGCGTGGTGACTAACCACAATCCTATTAGCAAGATTGATCCCTGTCGGACGGCCAGTCCCAGTATCAAACTCAATCCGATGAACCCCTCAAGCATCAACATTGTGGTATGTAGCGTGCCGGTATCCTTGATATTTATTGAGAACAAATGTCCATTTAGTGCGCTAATAATTAGCGAAGCACCTACAAGCATGCCTAAAATTGACGTAGCGTATTTTTCAATGCGTTTCGGTTGCCATAGCGCCGATATCTGAGGAATAAACTTGTCGATAAGAATGCCGACTAAAATCAGTGCAACACCAATACCGATCCAAGCCAGCGAATAGGATACCACATCGCCATATAAATCTACCGGTTGCTGTGGGTCATCGACGAACCATTTTAAATGCGCCTGTGTAGAAGACGCATAAACAGCTAATGCAGAAAAAATAAACATACGAGCTAGACATCGACAGAAATTTAATGCATTCATCTCGTTACCATAATATATCGATGGAAAAATTATTAATCACTCTACCAATGACATCATGTCTGTGTCTGCGATCAAGCGTGCTTTCACTGTGAAATTATCAAGGTCTACTTTAATTTTCGGGTTGTTTTTTCTCTTAGTTTGTCAGTATTGGGATATAAATAATTTTTTAAGGGCGAGAAATTAGTTCATAGAGAAAATTTAAAATTAATGGTTTAATCTTTATTTAAAGTTCGAATTACATCAATTTATCGATCAAGATAGTTATTTTTGTCATCAAAATATTGATGTTAATTCTCTAAATTCAGTGTCTATTTATCCAAGAGCAACATGATATTTTTTTAGGTTGTCGTGTATATATTGTACAGGGTCAGGAAAAATTTTGCATCCATGCTTGCATGCGTAAAAAATAAATTTAATCTACTATATAAGGCTTTATTATAGTATTCGTGCTTTAGGGAAAGGGGTGTTGATACCATACACCAAGTCTTGCTTAGTGAAAGTTCATTGGCGTTTTTATTAGCGCCGCCTATTTTTTGTTTTTGCTATGAGTTTTTCAGTTCGGTATTTTTTTAACACCAGCTAACAAACAGAAAATTTTTTAAAATTCTTCTGCCATTGCATCAGTGAACCCCATATTTGTTTTTTTGTTAGGCCTGATGAAAAATTATTTCGATTTCGAGAAGATCAGTGTAAGTGGTATGAATACTGTTGATTTTTATCATGCAGAAGCCAAGGTAACATAATTTTATATGACTGTCTGCTATTTTTTAGATGCAGATTTTCTCCTCTGAGGTTAGTTTAAATTTCCATTTCTAAGGTTTCGACTTTTAATTAAGCAACTATCGTCTATGAGCAATGAATTTAGTGCGCCGATTGAAAATCGAACGTGATCTTTTCAGTCTACTTAATAGGCGAATGGTATGGCTGAAACTTGTTCGCCTCATTTAAGGATCTGCGGTTAATTTTTCACGATGACTTTCTATTGTAATCTCTGGTTATTTTATCTGTCGCTTAGATAACCGTGACAACATCGGCTGTTAACAAGGCTGAAAAATAATATTAACCAACCTGAATCAAATTTAACCGCGTTTTTTCATGGTACGGTTTAATGTTAACTGCAAGGCCGGATAATCAACTTTGGCATTATGCCTTTTGTCCATGGGGATTTTATCCATGAGGTGTATTTCGTCGAGTTTGGCCCATAGCAATGTTTTATTGAGTATGTTCATGTCAGGTTGGATATTTTTTTGAGCTTCGATAACCAACAGACGTTTATTATGATGGGCGATGATGGCGGCGCGGTGGACGCCTGTTTGTTGATACGCCGCACATTCAACAGTAAATGGATATAACACACCGTGACTGTCTTCAATACGTGCAGCGCAGCGGCCCAGTAGCCAGAGTCGGCCATCTTCATCTAAATACCCTGCGTCACCGGTACGATGCCAGCGCTGATTGGCCACATCAAATTTTGTTTCTGCATTGCCTTTTTCGTGTAAATATCCGTGCAGAACGTGATCACCGTGTACCACGATTTCCCCGATTTGACCGCCAGCCAGCGTGATGTTATTAAATTCATTGGTGGTAAAAGGGCCGAGGGTTTGACCCCATTGGATGGGGATAATTTTTAAAGAAATGGGCGGCACGGGCTGCCCTGTGAGCAAACCTTTGCCACCGATCATGGCTTGCAGATCATCTTCCGTCATTTCACTAAAACGAATATGGGCGATGGGTTCTGCTTCGGTGGAACCGTATACCGCCACCACCTGGGCTTGTGGTGCCAATTGCTGCAGTTGAGCCAGCAATTTAGGAAAGACGGGCGCACCACCGGTATATATTTGGCGAAAGTTAGCGAGCGTTTGCTTGTTAGTTGTGCAATCGTTGATAAGACACTCATAAAAGGCCGGAGAGGCGGCGCATCGTTCGGGTTTTATTTTAATGATTTGTTGCATGACGGAAGCGGCATCAATGATGGCGGGTCGGCGTAGGTCAGTATCGGGAATTAAACTCGTCACACCCGAGGCAAGATTAGCCAATACAAAAATTGGTAATGTGCTTAAATCGATTTCTCCGGCTTGCAAGGAAAGGCTTTGCTCTAGTGCCTGGTGTTGCGCGATTAAAAATCCATGACTCCGTACCGCCCCTTTAGGTTGGCCGGTGCTACCGCTGGTAAATGTGATCAAGGCGGGGTCTTTCGGGGCGCGGTGCACAATTGTTGAAAGAGGTGTCAGTCGGCTTGCTTTTCGCCAATTGATTGCGCCAGGCACGGAGTAACCGATAACGTATTTGATGGGAATGCGGCGTAATGCCGGACTGAGTAGCCTTAATAGGTGCGCCTTAGTACTACCAATTAACGCTTTAGGTGGGCTGAGTTGACAACAATGTGCGATATGTTGACGGCCCGCCGAAGGATCAACAAACATGGCGACCAATCCCAAGCGAAATAGCGCGATAAGGGCGACATAAAGCTCCATGGAAACGGGTTGGAAGACTAATATCGTATCGCCCGTTTGCAATCCGCTTTGTTGCAGCAAATGGGCGGCTTGGGCACTGGCTTGCTCTAGTTCGGAAAATTGACAGCGTCGTTCTTGTTTACGGTAAGAATCGATGATCGCGATAGCCTTGGGGCGATGCATGACTTGTTGTTGAAGAATGGCTGCGATATTCATAATCGTCGTTGGTATAGTGCATATTTCCGCATGGTAGAGGCGCAGTGATGGCTGATGTGGCGTGAATAATTGGTGTGGTGCATTAGCGCATGAATTGCTCGACGATAACCTAAGTCATGGGCATGCCGTTGGATCTCAGTGACTAATAAAGCCCCTAAGCCTGCCCGGCGCTGCGTTGGGTTGACGGCGACTGTTTTTATAATGAGGGTGTCGATGGTTTGACCCCGTTCTGCTTGAGCCAGGTCAGACAGCCCAAATAAATAACCAAGGAGTTGGCCATTTTGTTCGGCTAGCCACGTGAGTTCGGGTTGTATATAAGGTTTTATACGTGTATATAAGCTAAAAAAATCAGTTTGTGATATCGGTGTGTACAGGAAATTATCTTGAAAACTCGCCAATGATAATTCATAAATCCGTCGTAATTCGTCTTCGAATATTTCCATGGATAACGGACGAAATTGAATCCCTTTTTGTTGTGCATGTTGGCGGAATTGTTTGATGCGGTCATTCTCAATAGTTAAATCGCTGTTTAAGGCAGAACTATATTCAGCCATTACGACAAAGCCATTTTCTAGAAAATAGAACGGATAGCTATCCGGATTATCCGGTTCGAGAAAAAAAGAGGGCTCATTACCACGTTGACTGATCCAGCGATAACGACGCCAGGTATTGCCATCCATCGGGCCGACTGCCATGGAGCAACCCTGTTGCTTGAGCTGTTGACAGGCCTGTTGTAATAGCTGTTGGGCGGCGGCGCTGTTTTCTGCGGCGAAATGTCCGATCATACCGAGCTGTTGGGCTGGATAAGCCGGGACTTGTTGCCACCACAGCGAGCAACGTGCCAAGGCATGATCGTTGTTATCAACGACTAACCAATGGGTGTCTGGGCCTTGCTGAATTAAGCTGTCTGGGTCAAAATCTGCATACAAGTGATGATTCAAAAAAGGGTCTAAATGATTGGTTGGGTTAATTTCTATTAAGTGCATCATAATCCGTTAAATAAATAAAGTGGTGTCAAACTTAGTATCGAAACCAGTGTTGCTACACTGGTTTGACGCCACCAGCGCGGGCTATCGGTTGGACAGTCGCTGATGTGGGGTTGCCAGCGTAAAAAAATAAAGGCGGCGAGGGTAATCAAGCACAGTGCGCTCGTGGCCAGCAGGATGATCGTCCAACCATTGGCATGTGACACCATAAACGGTATGATTATCAGACCCCAACTTTGCAGGGTGGTGCGAGTGAGTAGTGCGCGGTTTGTGATAGCCGATTCAGTAAACTTAATGTGAGCCACACCGATAATGGCTAGCTGCGCGGCGTAGCTAATCGTATACGGATAGATGAAATCTGGCTGTTGCAAACTTTTGGCAAAAAACAACCATATCAATCCCGGCAAACTGACACTGACGACGGCGTAAATGCTATGAGCTGATTGTTCTTTGAGGGTGGAGTGGGCATTGAATAGCGAATAAGCGATCAGCATAACCAGCGGTGGTAATAACCAGGATATACCACCGATTGCCCAACTCACATAGGCCACTAATGCCGCGCCTAACATAGCACTGTCATCGAGTGTCGTGCGTCGTCGTACCTGATAAAAAAGCACAATTAATAGACAAATGACCACTAAGCGAGTGAACAGTAATTCACTTTCCATGGGGATGTAGGCTTTGAGTAGTACAAAAGCCCCTAGGGGAATAAACAAATTATCTAAACCTCGCCAAGCGATGGCTTCAAATAACATGATTAAAATACCCATGATTAAACCAATGAGCAAGGTTTCGACACGACCTACGTCGCTGAAGAGTAATAATGGGATGTGAATGCTTAAAAAAGCAATGGTAAAAAATGCCAGAGAGCCTTCAAAGCTTTTCGTTCCTTCGGCGGTGGCGTAATGGTATTTTCCATAATACACGCCAACCAGTGCGGCCAATGCATCGGCCAAGGTTAAAATGAGGATGGGAATACAAAACAGCAAGGCATCTCCTTTAGCCAAAACAAAAAGAATGGCCACCGCCGCCGGAAAATAAATTTCTCCGGAGGATTGGCGTGAGATCCCATGAATCACATCTCCCCATTGTTTTTTAAGTTTTTTGACGTGCCTGAGTAATAATAAACTGAGGATGGTTACGCTTGCGAGTAGCAACACGGGCCAGTTTTCATGAAATATCCACGGAAAGCTGAGTGTCATCCCCCCCATGATGATATGCAATAGTTTGCGTACCAGTTCTGGGTGAGGTGAAAATCGATGTTGATAAAAACGCAGTGCAGCAAATAATACCAGTAAACTGCCAATGATAATTGTGATCCCTAACCAGGGGTTAATTGACATCTTGCATTGCCTGTGCTGAAGCGTTGAGTTTGTGTTGGCGTCTAATCATATGACTTCTTCCACAATAAACGCCATATAAAAAAAAGCTTTGTCGCATGCATAAAGTTGTTGGCTTAAGGCGGTGAGTGGTTGTAATTTTTGTGCCATAAATTCAGGGCGGTGGCGTGGCACTAACATATTCCAATAAGCGAGTCGTGCCTGAGGCGCTGCCGCGTCAATGAGTCGCTGTAACAAGCGGTGATAATTTTCTTTAGACATATATTCGAAAATATCACTGAGATTGTAGCGATGAATCGGCATTCCTTGATGTTGCTCAAGATAGGCTTCAACCGACAATAAATGCCACTCGATATGATCAAGACGCTCACGAATGGTATCGAAATTCTCCTCTCGTAAAGCCAACGGTAGGGCGGTGCGGTGTTGGCCAGTGAGAATCCATTGCAAATAGGGGTTGTCAGCGGGATTGAGTGCAGTGAGCGCGTAATGCGTGTGTTTAAGAATCTGATTGGCCACATCGCCTTCCACATATTGAAAAAAACTCGGATCACGTCCCATACGGCCCATCACAAACCGGGAAAAAAATATCTTAAATAAGGCTCGCCAACGCCAGTGATTCCACTGCTGGTCGTAGAACGTCTCCCGTTGTACCTGATCACCGCCGGCTAACAACTGGGTGATGCGTTGACGACCATGGACTAAAGGCAAAATTCGTCGTCTGAACAGTGAAAAATAACGCTCAAATTTTCCCGCCCCGCCGATGCCGTGATCAATTTCAGTGCCATGGGCCTCCCAAAATCGGCGGGCATCTTTAGACAAGGCCGAGTGACATTTTTCATAGAGGGTTCGGCGTTTGTCGCTGGGGCGAGATCCCATCAGTTGCAATAACTCAGGGTGATCCAAACATCGATAAGCGGCGATACGAAGCTCAAGGCAGGCCAGTTGCGCTGGATTCAGATCTAACGCAATGACGCGCCCCGCCTCACGGCATAACATAGCTAAGGCATTATCACCCGCCGATGCAATGCTGAGGCAGGTGTCGCCAGCTTGGATCGCTAAGCCATCAAGCAAAATGTCGGCATCTTCCCAGCATTGCGCATAACGAATTTGGGAAAAATCAGCACGCTTGACAATTTCGCTGGATTCAATTTTTCTGGATACGGTTTCATGGGACATGGTGAGCTCCCTATTGAGCAGGTTCAATGCGTTTAATCGATCCACGGCTACCATCCATTTCCACCCAATCACCATCTTTTAAATGACGAGTGATACGGCTAATGGAAACGATGGCGGGAATGCCCATTTCACGGGCCACAATGGCGGAGTGAGATAACAAGCTGCCTCGTTCAATTAACAACGCGGAAGCTGTCGGGAATAACATGATCCAGCCGGGGTCCGTCCGTTCTGCCACGAGAATTTCGCCGGCTTTCAGGATGGCTTGACGTGGATCGCTAATCACTCGGACGGGGCCGCGCACGATTCCTGGGCAACAAGCAATGCCGGTGAATGCTTCATGAGGCGTTTCTGTGCTGATGGCATCGTCTTGAAAAGCATTACCTTGATGAACCATGCCATAGGTTTCAAAACGATCGGCGGGGGCGGGTTGGGTTTGATAATTTTGAAACTCTTCACGGCGGATGGCAATTAACGCTTTTAGATTTGTGGTGCTGGTGGTTCCTTCAACTATGCCCATGATCTCATCCACTTCGAGATAAAAAATATCGGTTGGTGTATGGATCATATCGAGGGCGGAAAAGTGTTTGCTTAACGCAACAAAAAGCCGACGAATATGACCAAACAATCGCGTGCGCTCAAAGCGTAGATTTTCACGATCCCGTACCCGATGGCGAGCATTTTTTAAAATCCATTGAAAGAGGTGATATTTAATACGTTGTGCTTGCAAGGCCTCATTGACTTGGCTTTCGGCACGACGACGAATATCGATTTCGATATTTTTCACTGGGTTGACGGGTTCTTGATGAATGCGTTGTGCCAATTGCCCGACTGACCTTAACAATAACATAGGGTCATCGTGTAAACTGAGGCTTTCCAGTTTCAATTCATCTAAACAACGATCCCCAAATTTTTCCAAGTAGGCTTGATATTGATCATAAAAAGCGGCATGATTTTCAATCGCCTGATGGATAATGTCCAGTGATCCTTCGGTGAGTATTTCTATTAGTGCCGGGTCCGTGGCGATGGTTTGCGCCATTTCACAGACGCGTTTCGCCGGTTCTGCACTGATCATCCCGCCTTCACCACAGAGCAAATCATTATGTAGCGTGTCATGGCTGTCGTGACACCAACGGGTGGAGAGCTTGCGCAGTACACCATGGAAGATCATGGCAAAAAAATCATTAATGAGAGGTGCGTCCCAGCGGGTGAGCAATTGGTTTTCCAAGGCATGATAATGCTGGCACAACTCATCGGGTCTCATCTCGGATAGGGTTTTGCCATGGCTATCTAAGGCGTTATTTAACCGTTGGTAAAAACGCTCTATTGTTTTAGTGAGTTTCCAGTGATTGCTGATTAAACCGCTGAACATTCTCAGTAAGTTGAATGCGTCGAGTAATTTATCGCCACTCCCAGCGCGATTCAATTGCTGGGCAATGTCCTCTGGCAGGCCTTGCTTAACGCCCATCATTTGTTCCATAAAACGGCGATTAAAAGTAAAGCCCGGCAACATCGCTAATACCCGATACCAGGCGAGCATATTATAGTACACTCGGCCACGGATTAAGCCCAGCATACGGCGATAGGTGTTATCATTGGCGTTAATGGTTTTACTCGGGACTTTTAAAATTCGGCAAAATTGACGATAGACTTCTTGATAGGCTTTACTGGCAAAAGTAAAGGTTAATGGGGTAGTCACACCGCCATAACTTTCGACGATATTGCTGTTATCCCAAATATTCAATTCCGCATCGGGGTCAGCGATATCGCGCAGTGAGGTGATCGGACGAGATTGCAATAAGTAGAGTTGCCGATGTTGATAGGCCCATTCGATGTCCTGAGGGTGGGCAAATACTTGGCTGGTGGCACGTACTAAAGCGGTTACTTCGCGGATCTGGATATCACTCAGCGCGGCTTGGTTGATTTTATCTGTGGCGACCGGCTGGGCACTGACGCCCTCCGGTTGATTTTTATCAAAACGGTGCCTGGTGGTTTTTTTGACAATATCCCGTTTTATAATGGCGTTGTGTTGATTAACGTGAAAGGTATCGGCGTCGGCTTCACCGGAAACCAGGGCGGTGCCAAGCCCATAGAGCGCGCCGACGACAGAGACTGAACGTTGACCGCTCACCGGGTCGGCGGCAAACGCTACTCCCGAGCTATCGGCGTTTACCATTTGTTGTACCAGTACCGCCGGGGTTTGTGGTGTGATCGGCAGACCGGCTTCTTGTCGATAAAGTAAGACGCGTTCGCTAAAGCCAGAACGCCAGACATCCACAAGGCGTTTTGCGATGTCATGAGGCTCGACAAATAAAAAACTCTCTAATTGTCCGGCAAACGAATGTTGTCGGCTATCTTCTTCCACCGCCGATGATCGCACAGCGACACGTTGACCGTCGGGGCAAAGTTGGGCAATGGCCGTTTGCAGTTCTGTCAATACGGGGCCATTCACCGTCAGTGCGGCGATGATGTCGTGAAATTGTGCGCTCGATGTGGCATTTTTCCAGGCCGTTTGCTGGGCTTTGGTTAAACAAGCGGTTAACGCCGGAGGAGATAAGACAAACCAAGGTGGAATAGGCAGGCTCGGGTGATGGAGTTTTGCCAGGGCGCTCGCTTTACCTCCGAACAAGCTAAGCTCATTCTGATCGGTGGGATATTGAATATAGTTCATGCTTGACTCCAAACGAGTGGCACCACACCCAGTGATAAATACATTAATAAGGTCCAGATACCCGATACCAGCTCAAATTTTTTAGCCAGTGAGGAAGTGGCTTGTTTAACAAAAGCTAAACTCAGCGCGCCGGCGATAAATAATAAACTCATCATTAATAAAACCGCTGGTAGCAAAAAGTCAATTTGCCAGGCCGCCATGAGCGCACAAGCTGTGGTTAACAGTAATGCACTCAACCAGGCAATAACGGCGCGTTGTTGGCCCCATAAGGCCGTATAAGTTTCCACCCCAGGTTCCTCGTCGTTTGGGCTACGTATTTTACGACCAATTTCGATGACCATGCCATTGAAAAAACTGACCAGAAGAAACCAATATAATCCGGCTGGCAGGCCTTCACCGGCGAGCAACCAATCGCAGGCGGTGGCGTAAAGATCAATCAGTGGCATAATTAACATGTGACTCAGCATATACATCATCGGGCGTTTTTTGAGCCAATCATGGATAAAAAATTCTTTGCTCATGAGCGCGAGATAGCCCCAGACCAGCAGCAATATAAGGATCAGGTTGGTGGTTAACCAGAGGGCAAGTACGAGCTGTATCAGTAAAGCGGCAATGGCAATGATCGCCAGTTCGTTTAATGTCACCAAGCCACGAGGGACGGGGCGATATGGGCGATAACGACAATCTTCTTCAAAGTCTTTGAATTCATCGGCAATACGCAGCAATAAAAAAAACAATAAAGCGCTGATAAAAGCGACGAGGGCGGGTATGAGTCCGGGCAGAGCAATATCGCCACGCAATAGTGAGGAAAAACACAGGGCAGAAAAGCTAAAGGCCGCGACTAAGGGAGCATGGGCGACAATGGGAAAACGTTCCCGCTGATAAATCCACCAGCGATTGCGGCTAATGATCGCCATCATTTGCGATTAACCTCGGGCTAATTGTTGATGGGCGCGGGTGAAATGGTCCGCACATAAAGCACCGATAATTGATAACTCTCCGGCCAAGACCAGGGCGGCGCTGACTTCCGCCAAGGCTTGTGCTTTACCGGTGCCAGCCAACCCCATGATCTCCAAGCAGGCACGTTGGCTTGGTAAGCCGGTCCCGCCACCCACCGTACCCACAATAAGATTAGGCAAGGTCACGGCGGCGTATAAGTCACCGGCCTTCGTTAATTCAAACCGCGTTACCCCGACGGCTGATTCTGAGACACAAGCGGCATCTTGACCGCAAGCAATATAGAGTGCCGCTAAACCATTGGCATAGTGACCTTGAACACCGATAGTGCCACTGAGTACACCACCGATGGCTGACATGCGCCAATAGTCCACCATTCTTTGCGGAGTGGTGTGCAATACTTGATGCACCAGCGCCGAAGAGAGGGTTATTTCAGCGGTGACTTTTTTGCCTCGCACGGATTGAAACGATTGTGCGCTGGCTTTTTTATCACCCGACAGGTTGGCTTCAATGAACGAATATTCGATGGGAACGGGACTGTTTTGTTTGATATATTGGCAAATGGCGTGGGTGGCAATGGTTACCATATTTTGACCGGCGGCATCACCGGTACGATATTCAAAATTAAGATATACGTGGTTACCTTCCACCGTGAGACGCATATCCTGCCATTGAACAAACCGGCTGGTGGATTCGGCAATGTTTTTAAACGGTTCAAGTTCACCCACCACCCAAGCGACAAAAGCACCGGCTTCGGCCAGCGTTTTAAATGCAAACCCTGGTGCGCGGCTAACTCCTTCACTCAATAACATGGCGGCACATCCGCCGGCTTTACTGATCAGGGTGGCACCGCGACTATAAGAGGCCACTAAGGCGGCTTCACTGGTGGCTAACGGCAGATAATAATCACCTTGGGCAAACAGCCCATTGATACGCAGCGGACCGGCAATGCCCACCGGTAATTTAACGGTACCGATAAAATTTTCAATGTTACGCTGATAGTCATCTTTTTGACGGTCGGTTTGCGGGTCTAGCAGTTGTTCCTGAATCGATTCAGACACCGCTAATACTTGCCAACGTTTTGCCAGCGCTTTTTCGGTAATGCGTGGGTTACGTGGAATGCTAGGGGCCGGGTCGCTTGTTTTGGGTTGCAGCCGTTGCTGCAGTGTCGCTAAATCCTGAGACTGAAAAATGCGTTCCAGGTACTCTTGTGCCCGGCGTTGTTGTGTCGACATTGATTTATCCTCGTTAAATTTAGAGTGTTTGTTATCCATTATAAAGCCTCCCGGAAGCATAAATCGGTCATCATGCTGATGAACTGAATTTAGTGGGATCATTATGGAGGAGGTTTATGTGGCAAAATGATGAAACAGAGTGTATGTTTTTTGCTCACTAAAGGTGATGACGTTGAACAAATTGAACTTAACCGAACGCGTTTAGCTTTCTTTCAAAAAAAGGTTTTATACCATCCGTACGGCGAAAATCTAGCTGAGCCTTCTATCGCTCCCTATACAATGAGCCGTCGTTTTGTTGCCGCGTCACTTACGGTTGAATTGATCAACGGCGTTAACACATCATGCTCAAAAGCTATGATTTTGTTAACGGCTTGATCCAAATAATGGGGGGTAATTGCTCGAAAAGTGGACGTGATGATGAAGATTTGTTCGATTGTTCGTGTTTGATAACAAAATTTCAAACGAAGGCTTGAGTTGTGTTGAGACTCGTGGTATCTTCCCCGGCTGTTAATTTTAGGCGCGTAGCTCAGCTGGTTAGAGCACCACCTTGACATGGTGGGGGTCGGTGGTTCGAGTCCACTCGCGC
>CAYUAI010000066.1:0-22144 GCA_964442745.1 uncultured Chromatiales bacterium | reverse complement strand
GCGATCATCAGTTAGCCATGTTGCTTGCCCACCCGCTCATTGTCATTAAGTTTAAACTGATTTAAGGAGAAATCATTAAAAAATAGCGCGTTAGGAATAGGTCTGTAATAACTTCCCTGTTTGGCCCCCAGATTGGGTTTGTATTCGTTCGTTCTGAGCGAACAAAAGGGCAGGAATAGTCGTTCTATTTCGAGCTTTTGTGATGGAAGAACGGGCGAAGACAGGCGGAAGATGGGAGGCGAAACCGGGAAGTTATTGTGTGCCCATTCCTTATCTTCCTTTCCCCAGGTAGCGTGGATTCGCTGCGCTTAATCCACGCTACTTCTCTATTTTTCTCTGAAATCAATTTAAACTTACACTTAACTTAATGGCAGCATTCTGCTCCTAAGCTTTAATCGTCCGCTCTTGCCAGCGTCGTATGATACCGGCTTTCAAGCCTTCTTCCTTCCAGCGCACCAGGCTGGCTTTGATGTCTTTGATGGCTCGCTCTTTTGCTAAGTGGTGAAAATCTAGGTCAGGCAACACTCCGGTTTGAGGCATGTTTGCCAGCCCAGCAGCACGGGCATGCTCTTGAAAGCCTTGGTTACGCCAGAAAAAAGCACCCGGCATGGTGGTGGGGATCACTAGCACATAAAAAAGCGCTCGTCCGACTAAGGCGGTTAACATAATGACCACAGATAAGGCGGTCCAGGCGATAAAACCTAAGCTGCCATCCAGTGAAGCTAACGCCAGCCCCATCGCCACCACGGCACACGCGACTAAACTGATGTTGCGCATTAAATAGGTTTTTCCGAAATCGATGTTTTGCGTTTGCATGGCGGCAGCGCCTTCGCCACCTTGTTGTTCCATGGCTTTGCTATGAGCATACAATCCAAACGCTTCTAAGGCTAAACCCGCGACCATCGGCCAGGCGAGCACACTGAATAAACCCGCGATGCTTTGTCCTGATAAAAGCAGCGCACTCCCAAACACTAAGCCAATGAACACCGCCCCTAAACTAAGCATGTTGCCGTAAAACGTGGTTAATACTTGCCAATGATTCCAAAAAGGTCGGGCTTCAATGCGATAGATTTTGTGCATCGCATAAATGGCGATAGGACCGCTGATAATGGCAAAAAAACCAAAAAATGTCGTTAAATTATTCACAAAACTGTCGGGAAATAACCAGCTTAACAAGCCGGGCATGGTATAGAGAATGCTGTAAGCTAGCAATAGATTGAAAAATACCGCGACCGCTGCCACTTCTCGGCTAACTGGCGAGTATTTTAAGTTATTAAATGCCCGATAAAAACGATGAGGTTTTCCCAAATGCATGGTCGAGGTATATAATCCATAGACTTCAATGGCAATTAAACCAAATAGAAAAAACCCAGCAGCCACCGGATAAGCGGCGGCAGAAAAGCCGTCGCTCGCAAAATTTTGGCTAATAAAAAAGAGGATGAACGCACCAACGACCCCTTGGGTAATCAAGGTAAACATCACCAATGGATCTTCACGGGAACGTAATTTTGGTAACCCCCATTGTTTAGGTTTATTGATTCTTTTTACTTTGGTTTTGTATTCGCTAGCGCCTTGTTCATCACGCTGATAACGTAACGGCAGGCTATCCGTCCGTGTCATTTCTTTGGGCAAGGTTTTAATTTGTTGAAAGCGAATATTAGGATTGGTGATGGTTGGTGTTGGAAAGCCGGGTATTTGCACTTTGGCTTGATCGCGATTTTCCGGGGTAGTTTCAATTAAGCCAAAATCCAAGGCGCCCCCTAAACAGGCCGCGGCACAGGCCGGTTTTAAACCCACTTCAAGTCGGTCCACACACATATTGCACTTAGAAACTTCGCCTTGCACTAGGTCGAGCTGTGGCGCATTGTATGGGCAAACCCAAGTACAATAACCACAACCAAAACAGGTTTCAGGGTCTTGTAGGACGGCACCATATTCTGCATATTTGGTATAGGCGCGAGTGGGGCAACCCTTTAAACAGACCGGGTCATCACAATGGTTGCACGCCATGGAGATATTCAACCGTTTAAAAGCGGGATAACTGCCTCCTTCCACATACCCCACCGAACGAAAGCTCAGATAAGCGGGCAGTTCATTTTTTTCACTGCAAGCGGCCTCACAAGCATGACAACCAATACAATTATCGGCAGTAAAATGAAATCCGTGTTGTTTATAACGGTTGGGGTTCGTGCCAATGCTAGCATCGTCATTAATGTTTAAACTTTTATCCGCTAAATCACTATTCTCACCGGTCGTGACAATATCTTTTCCCCATTGATTTTTTTCTGGGGTCGCCACGTCGGGTATAAAAGCGTAACCGGGTTCATCTTTACGCACTTTAAACATGCATACTTTCCTTTTAAATTAGTACGTTCTCGCCGCCAGGTTAACCGTCGCGGCGGCTTGTTGCTTTGCCTCGTCCAGTATTTCAAGGCGAACACTGCATTGTTTGTAGGCGGGTTGACGCGAATGCGGGTCCAGTAAACCGAGACTTAAGCGATTCACACATTCGTGAAAATGAAAAGGAATAAACACCATATTACGCGGTACCCGATGAGTAAGTTGCACCAGTACCACCGCATCCCCACGGCGGGATACCAAACGCACATAGGTCATATGCTCAACCCCCAGTTCGGCGGCCGCATCGGGGTTCATTTCCATATAAGGGGTGGGACTAAATTTGTTTAAATTGCCAATTTTTCCGGTGCGGGTACGGGTATGGAAATGCTCCACCACACGACCACTGTTTAACCAGAAGGGATATTGTTCATCGGGGGTTTCGTTGTTATTAATAAAAGGCAATGGAATTAATTTAGCTTTGCCGTCGGGATACTGGAACTGGCCATCACTGTACAAACGCCGAGAACCGGTTTCGGCGTCTTCGCTCATAGGCCATTGAATACCACGCTGTTGTTCAATTTTTTCGTGGGTCATGCCTGAAATATCCAGAAAACGTCCTTTAGAAAGCTCGCTCATTTCCTGGAACACATCGGCGGCTTTTTCTGGAAAACGGATTTTTTTACCGTTTTCAAAGCGTTTGGCCAATTGGTTGAAAATCCATAAATCCGGCTTGGAATCGGCATAGGGCTTTTGAACATTACGTATCAAGTTGACACGACGTTCGGTATTGGTCATGACGCCTTCTTTTTCTGCCCAGATGGCCGCCGGCAAATAAACATGGGCATATTCCGTGGTCTCCACATCGCTATAGGCATCTTGCACCACCAGAAATTCCAGTTTTTCAAGCGTTTTGCGAATGCGCGGGGTATTAGGCATCGAAGTCATGGGGTTAGTGGCAACAATCATCAGACCTTTGATTTGACCAGTTTCAATGGCAGGAAAAATATCGGTTTGAAGCAACCCCCGTTTTTTAGGGAAAAATTCCGGATCAATGCCCCAGAACTTAGCGATATCTTCCCGGTCTTTGGGTTTTTCCAGCGCACGATAACCTGGCAGACCTGAACAAGAGGACCATTCCCGAGTCCCCATAGCGTTGCACTGGCCAGTAATGGACAGACTGGTACTGCCGGGTTTGCCAATATTGCCGGTGATTAAATTCAGGCTGTTAATCCCCACTACGCCGTCAGAACCATGAGTGCTTTGATTGATGCCCATGGTCCAAATACTCATCGCTGCTGGAGATTTTGCATATAAACGGGCCACATTACGTATGGTATCTTCATCAATGCCGCAAACCCGCGAGGCACTGACCGGATCATATTGTTCGACTAATTTTGAAAATGCTTCGAAACCGCTGGTATGTGCATCAATGTAAGCCCGATTTTCCAGGCCTTCATCGAGCATGACGTGGGCCAAGCTATTGAGTAACACCAGGTCAGTGCCAGGCGTGATGGGTAAATGCATATCCGCCATTTGGGCAAACATGGTCACTCGGGGATCGACCACGATAATGGGAAATTTTCTTTTTTCTAAGGCTTGTCTTAATCGCCAAAAAATCACCGGATGTTGCTCCGGTAAGTTGGACCCGAAAGCCATCAGGCAATCGGTATGCTCAAAGTCTTCATAACAACCCGGAGGTCCGTCCGAACCAAAGGATCGCTTGTAACCGGAGACCGCTGAAGCCATACAAAGCGTGGTATTGCCGTCATAGTTATTAGTGCCGACGACACCACGGGCTAGTTTGCCCAAGGTATAAAATTCTTCGGTTAATATTTGGCCGGTAGAAATGATCGCAAAACTATCTCGACCGTAACTGTCTTGGATGCGTTTGATTTGTGCAGCGGTGTGATCGAGGGCGCTATCCCAAGACACCTCGTGATAGGGTTCAAATATTTTTGCGCGCATTAACGGAGTTTTTCCACGATTGGCGCTGGTGAATAATTCGTGTTCAAAAATCCCTTTCAGGCACAGTTTACCACGATTCACATCGGCACCACCCACCCCACGTGAGGTAACCCCCTGGCCTGTTTCGTCAACACCCACTTCGATTGAGCAACCCGTAGAGCAATATCCACAGGTGGTATACACCCATTTGTCAACTTTTCTCTCTGGTAATTTAATTGGATTTTTTTGGTTACGTCCAAAAAGCATGCTTTACCTCCCGACTCGTACAGCTATTTATTTCAATCAGTCACAAAAACAACCCATTGAGATTTAGCACAAATAGGTAGATTCGCAACGCTTAATCCACCCTACCCATTCTCCCCGGCGCATAAAACGCCGGATTAGATACTTAGGAATGACTGTGCTAATCACTCAACATTCAAAGCTAAAAACACTTTACTGCCTTCTAATTTGATGGGGTATTTTGCGACACAACCTTCATCCGGCGCCACGGCTTCTCCCGTGTCTAAAGCGATTTCCCAGTTATGGAGTGGACAGGTCACTTTATGGTCATGAACAATCCCTTGTGATAACGGCCCGCCTTTATGGGGGCAATGATCGCGTAGCGCAAAAACTTGATCATCAGAAGTACGAAACACCGCAATATCGCCTTGCGGTGTAGTGACCACCCGTGCGCCTCGTTTGGGTATCTCTTCAAGCTCACCAACTTCAATCCAATCTGACATGATTTCTCTTTTATCCTATTAACTTTAAAACATTAAACTCATGTTTATCCACCTCTTCTGAAACACGTTCAGCCCACGGATCTTGTTGTGCATATTTTTGCGATTCTAAAAATCTCGCCTGCAAGGCTTGGCGGTTTTCTTCATTTTCGACAACAGCTTGTTTTATTGAAGATAAGCCAACGCGCTCAATCCAGGGGGCGGTACGCTCCAGGTAATGCGCGTCTTCACGATACATTTGAGTAAATGCACAGCAATGCTCAATAACTTCAGCTTCCGTGGTGACTTTGCATAATAAATCCGTGGCGCGCACCTTAACGCCGCCATTGCCGCCGACATGTAATTCCCAGCCGGACTCGACAGCCACCACCCCAAAATCTTTAATGGTGGCTTCTGCGCAGTTTCTCGGACAACCGGAGACCGCCATCTTAAATTTGTGTGGCATCCACGAACCCCAGGTTAATCTTTCGAGATCGACCCCCATCTTGGTCGAATCCTGGGTACCAAAACGACACCACTCTTCACCCACACAGGTTTTTACCGTGCGCAACGATTTACCATAAGCGTGCCCTGAAACCATACCGGCTTTATTTAGATCACCCCAAACCCGAGGTAAATCTTGTTTGGCCACCCCCAGCAAATCAATACGCTGGCCACCGGTGACTTTCAGGGTCGGAATTTCATATTTATCCACCACGTCAGCAATGGCTCTTAATTCGGTCGGGGTGGTGACCCCTCCCCACATGCGAGGGATCACCGAGTAAGTGCCATCTTTTTGGATGTTGGCATGGGCTCGCTCATTAATAAAGCGGGATTGATAGTCATCTTTTGCTTCCCCTGGCCAGGTCGCAATCATATAATAATTTAAAGCCGGACGGCACACATGACAACCATCTTGGTTTTTCCAGTCAAGGTATTCCATCGCCGCAGGAATCGAGATTAAATGATGTTTTTTGATGGCCACCCTGACATCATCATGGCTGTGCTCGGTGCATTTACATAAGGGTTTTTTGGTGGGCGCTATGGAGTAATCGCCACCGAGCGTAGACGCTAATAGTTGTTCAACTAAACCCGTGCAAGACCCGCAGGAGTTGGAAGCCTTGGTGTGTAGCCTAACATCATCCAAGGTGAATAAACCTTTACTGGTAATCGCATTAACGATATCACCTTTGCATACCCCATTACAGCCACACACTTCCATATCGTTAGTCATGGCTTCCGCGGCATTTTGGCCTCCGTGTCCTGCATCGCCCAAATGCGCTTGTCCAAACATCAAGTATTGACGAATATCACTGATATCTGTTTGTTCACGCAGTAATTGAAAATACCAGGCACCATCGACGGTATCACCATAGAGTACCGCCCCTCGAACTTTGTTGTCCTTGATGACAATTTTTTTATAAATACCACGATACGCATCCTGCATAATAATGTCTTCCGTGGTGTCATCGCCAGTGAAATCACCGGCTGAAAATAAATCAATGCCAGTGACTTTGAGTTTAGTGGAGGTCACTGAGCCTTCGTAACGAGAAAAACCCAAGTGAGCAAGATGATTGGCGCAAACCTTAGCTTGTTCAAATAAAGGCGCCACTAAACCATAAGTGACGCCACGATGTTGTACACATTCGCCGATGGCATAAACCCGAGGATCATAGGTTTGCAAGGTATCGTTAACCACCACCCCGCGCTCTGTATAAATTCCTGATTGATTTGCCAGTTCGGTATTGGGCCGAATACCGACCGCCATTACCACTAAGTCAGCGGATATTTCTAATCCGCTTTTAAAACGCACTCCTTTAACATGCTCCTCACCTAAAATGGCTTCCGTATGACTGGCCATTAGAAATTGCAGGCCACGTGTTTCCAATGATTTTTTCAGCATGCCCCCAGCCACTGAGTCCAGTTGCCGTTCCATCAAGGTATCCATAATATGCACAACGGTGACATGCATGCCTTGCAGCATTAAGCCATTGGCGGCTTCCAAACCGAGTAAGCCACCGCCGATGACTACGGCATGTTTATGCTTTTTAGCGGAATCCACCATGCAATTGACATCAGAAATGTCACGGAAACTGATAACACCTTGCAGATCATTGCCCGGTACAGGAATGATAAACGGATGAGATCCCGTCCCTAAAATAATGCGATCATATTCTGCTTGAGTGCCATCTTCAGCGATCACCAACCGATTAACACGATCAATTTTGCTAACCTTTTTCCCCTTGTGCAGGGTGATATTGTTGTCCTGATACCATTGGTCATCATTGAGCATGATATCTTCAATTGTTTTTTCGTTAGCCAGCACCGGCGATAATAAAATACGGTTGTAATTCCCATAATTTTCAGCGCCAAACACGGTAATATCATAAGCATCAGGGGCGAGTTTTAATAACTCCTCCACGGTCCGCATACCTGCCATACCGTTACCAATGAGTACTAACTTTTCTTTCATACGGGTATCTCGCCTTTGGTGTGTTAATACCAACATTGAGCCGCCTATCATTTAATCTCACTTGAGACCTGGATTCCACAGAAATTTTTCGGCAGTCGGCCATACAACAGCGTATGGCCTCCTTCAGAAAACCCCCGGTGAAATCAATTCTCATCGCGATTTTCAAACGCGAGGCGGCCCAATGTCGGTTGATACTTATGGAATAAAAAATAAACCAGGTATCCCTCGACCTATTTCATTTGGCTCAATTTATTTGTCGGTGATTTCATATCAAGCACTTGACGTTTAGGGTAATGGGTTATCTATTCCCGAGTATTCATATAAGGTTATAGGTTAGTTGCTTAGCAAAAACCATGCCCTCGATTGCATCACATTGTAATTCATTGTTTTTAAATAGAATAAAATGAGGAGAATGTGACTTAAATAACACTCATTCGCATCATTTACGCACCATAAGAGGTCATCACAAAAAGCATAACCCCTTATTGGTGCATTCGCCATTTGATCGATATCGCTCGGGGGATAGCCACAGCTTATGCATCGGTTTTTTTCAACTCAACGCTCATGGGTATACAAAGTCCTCTTTTAGAACTTCTAATAAATTCAAGCCACTCGTTGACTTCGTCAATCGTATGATATTCTGCCGCGACTTTTTTTGCGCGCTCTTCAATGTAACTATTGGTTTCTTCAAAAATAAGCTTATAGGCTTTCGTTAAATCCCGAATCACTTTTTTATCAAAACCACGCCGACGCAGACCGACGATGTTAAGGCCATCTAATGAAGCTCGATTGCCTGAAACAGCCCCAAAGGGGATCACATCACGAACCACGGGCGATACCCCACCGATAATGGCATGACGCCCGACTCGGACAAACTGATGGATCGCACTTAAACCACCAATGATGGCATAATCTCCAACGTCGACATGACCGCCTAAGGTGGCGGCATTGGCGAAGACACAATGATTAGCTATGCGACAATCATGTCCCACATGAGCCAAGGCCATAAATAAATTATTATCGCCGACGCGGGTTATTCCGCCACCTCCATCGGTGCCTAAACTCATGGTGACGGATTCCCGAATGCTGTTATTATTACCAATCACCAACTCAGTTGATTCGCCGGCATACTTTAAATCTTGCGGGGGTTGACCGAGCGAGGCAAACGGGTGGACTTCATTATTTTCACCGAGGGTAACACGGCCGCGAATCACCACATGACTGACTAGCTTGCAACCATTGGCGATACGAACATCAGGTCCGATCACGCAGTATGGCCCGACTTCAACACCTTCATCAATATGCGCCTGGACATCGACCAAAGCAGAGGAATGAATTGTGGTCACCTTGGTTGTTTCCTCCTTAACCAATTGACGTCAAATAATCATATTCAGTGTGAACTAAATACGCAACAAAATTACTATTTTACCTATTCCTTATAAGAAACTCACCTACCCTCTGCCTATAACAGATTGATTGCTCAAGATACAGCCAAATCAGGGGAGCCTCATCGCGGTAAATTTTATCAAAGCAAAATAATGTCAAAATGCTAAATCATTCGCTATCGCTTTACACTTTCTTTGTGTTGATAAAACGATATACTTAGCACAAATTATTTGTTGATTGCCCAAACGAGGAAAATATATGGCCGAGAGTGTTGATGAATTGACGATAGATTATACCGAAGATGGCGTCGTTACCGTAAAAGAATTAGATAAAAGAGTGTTGAGCAAAGGGGCTTGGGCAACGCTGATTTATCGCTATCAGGAATGGAATCGTACGAAAGAGGCCTACGGTCCAGAGAAATATACCATTCGCCGCTACCAGAAACGCAACGGGGAATACCAGCAAAAGTCAAAATTTAACATTTCCAGCCGGGATCAAGCGCTAAGCATCATTGAAGCATTGCAAGACTGGACTAACAATCAACCGGCGGACGAACCATAAGCATCGCTTTTATTTTGACTCAAACAGATTAAAATGCGCACGGTTGGGCGGAGGAGGCTGTCCGAGAATGGAAAGCCTCCTAGGGACGTTCTCAATGAGTCTTAACCAAACCTACCGGATACTCTGCAGGCACCACTCTATTATTTCACCGACATTTAACTATACTCAACGTTGAAAGTCGTTTGATTAAAATAATTGACTCATTAAGGAAGCATCGGGCTGGGCGCTTTTCATTCGACAACGCGTCACAATCATTTCTTGGGTTGAACCGCCTTTCAAAACAATAGATAATCCCAGGCTCGGCTCGACTTTTTTCACCCAAAACGGGTAGTTATCGATGGAACGACAGTTTACTTTTAAAGACTTTTCGCTTTTTAGCTTTCTCACCCTATTGCTGGTAGTAGTATTACTTGCCATGTATATGATTGATCGGCAGTGGATCAAAATGGCAGAAATGCAGCGCACCCTGACCGAACAAGCCGGTGATATGCGCAACATGCAAGGGCTCATACGTCGCATTGAGCAAAACATGCAAAAGTTAACGGTAGCACCGATGAATACCCGCCGTGCAGTGCCACCGAACGCCATGGAAGAAGCTAGCCCGCCGGCTTTTTCACGTGCATTACAGGCCAGTCAACAAACAGATTATAACGAAGGGGATTGGCGGGTGAGTGCCTTTGGCGTCGGTTTAAAAACCATCACACCGTTTGTTTCCAGTGATGCCTATGCGAGTGATGTACAAAGTTATGTCTTAGAATCTCTCATTGCAAGAAACCCAGATACTTTAAAGTGGGAAGGCTTATTGGCGAAAAACTGGCAAGTCAGTGAAGATGGACTCACCTTCACCTTTCAATTACGTAAAAATGTGCGTTTTTCCAATAGTCAACTTTTAACCGCTGAGGATGTGGTTTTTTCATTTGACTTTATCATGAACCCGGACATTGATGCACCGCGAGAACGCGCTTTTTACGATAAAATTGCCAGCGTGACGGCAACCGATACGCATGAAGTTGTATTCGTATTTAAAGAACCCTATTTTAACAGCTTATCGTTGGCCGGTGGATTGAGCGTCTTATCGAAGCATTTTTACCAGCCTTATTTAAAAACCCCATCGAAATTTAACGAATCAAAGGGATTGTTGCTAGGCACGGGTCCCTATCGGCTGAAAGACCCGAAACATTGGACGCCGGATAGCGGCTTTGTTGAATTGGAGCGAAATCCACGCTATTGGGGGCCGGTGGCACCGAGTTACAACCGATTATTGTGGAAAATTATTGCCAACGATAGTGCCCGCTTAACCACCTATCGCAATGGGGAAATTGATGCCTATACCGCCCGTCCCATCGAATATCAACGACTACTCGAAGATAGCGATTTAATGACGCGTTCTCAGAATATCGAATACATGAGTCCGGTGGCAGGTTACTCTTATATTGGTTGGAACCAACAACGCGATGGCAAATCCACCCGCTTTGCGGATAAGCGAGTACGCCAAGCGATGACCTATTTAACCGATCGACAACGCATCATCAAAGATATTTACTTGGGTTATGCTGAACCGGCTATCAGCCCATTTAGCTCGCGCAGCGAACAGCACAACCCCGCCTTGACGCCTCGCCCTTTTGATCTGGCTAAAGCCAAACAACTACTCGCAGAGGCAGGTTATCTAGATCGTAATAAAGATGGTATCTTGGAAGATCCGGCTGGTAACAATTTTGAATTTGAGTTAGTTTATTTCCAAGATAATGAAGACACGAAGCGAACCGTACTTTTTTTAAAGGACCTCTATGGCCGTGCGGGGGTATTATTAAAACCAAAACCCATGGAGTGGGCCGTCATGCTGGATGATATCAAAAAGCAAAATTTCGATGCCATCACGCTCGGCTGGACCAGCGGGGTCGAAATCGATGTCTACCAAATGTTTCATAGCAGCCAAACTAACGTGGGTGGTGACAATTTTGTCAACTATAAAAATCCCGCCTTTGATACGCTGGTCGATCAAGCACGCGCCACGGTACAAGAAAAACAACGCATGCCACTTTGGCAGCAAGTGGAGCAACATTTTTATGATGACCAACCCTATACCTTTTTGATGCGACGCCAATCGCTGGTTTTTATTGATAACAGAATTAAGAATATACAGCTCACTAAACTGGGTTTAAATTATGGTGCCGTGCCGTTGGAAACCTATGTGCCTATTTCTCTCCAGAAATACCAGCAATAACCTCATAGGCCTCTAAGCCACTATGCAAGCTTATATACTCAGACGTCTGCTGCTGATGATACCCACCTTGCTGGGCATCACCATTGTGGTATTTACGGTGATGGCCTCATCACCGGGTGGTATTAGCGCCCAAGCGCTGATCGAAGGTCAAAACCTGGAACCGCAAGCCAAAAAAGCGCTGGAAGATTATTACAACCGCCGCTATGGGCTCGACCAACCCGCCCCTCTTCAATATTTACGATGGATTAATAACATTTCTCCCATTGGTTTCACCTTAGATAATAACCATCAGATCGATGGTTTTTCCTTTGTCAAAGGTTCTGATTTGGGCACCAGCTTTCGTTATGGACGACCGGTGTTAGATATCGTGTTAGAACGGGTGCCGATTACGCTACTGCTCAATATTATTACCATCCCTATTATTTACGCCATCGCGATCAGCATCGGTGTCAGAGCCGCGACGCAGCGAGGGCGCTCTTTTGATATCGGTTCGAGTGTCATTATGCTGGGGTTTTGGTCAATCCCAACCATGTTAGCTGGGGTATTATTAATTGGTTTTTTTGCTAACGATCAATATTGGCACTGGTTTCCCACCTCGGGTTTAAGCACCCGAGAAGCGTTAGATATGCCGTTCCTTCCCCATTGGAGTTCCGCTTTCGATATTGTCATTTTATTTGTGACGATGATCGTCGGCACGTTGATCAGCCTTTATATTAGCCAGGCTTACCCAGCAAAAATTAGAATGATTTTTATGGCGCTATTAGGGACGGGCCTAGGAATCGCCATGGGCAATGCATTACCGGGTGAATCCGCTGTTTTGGTGATATTCACGCTCGCCGTGTTACTCGCCGCTATTTTTGCAGCGATTGCCTACACCGACTATCAAGCTTTTCGATCGATGTCCATGGCGCTTATCGGCGCCATCGCTGGATTAATTATTGCGCCGTTGCTCATGCAGGGAGAATATGTTCGGGGATTTCTGTTTGATCGACTGTGGCATCTTGCATTACCCATTATTTGTTTATCCTATGGGGGTTTTGCTTTTTTGACGAAACTCACACGTACCGCCGTGCTAGAGAACTTGCGGGCCGATTATGCCCGAACCGCCCGCGCCAAAGGCGTCGTTGATGAGATCATCCTGTGGCGTCACGTCTTTCGCAATAGCTTGCTGCCGTTGATTACCGTAAGTGCGACCTTGCTGCCGAGTTTGCTGGCAGGTTCAGTCATTGTGGAAAGTATTTTTAGTATTGAAGGGATGGGGAAACTGGCCATTGAGGCGGTAAAAGCACGGGATCGTGAATTGGTATTATCCATTACTTTTGTCAGTGGCCTGTTAACGCTGGTCAGTTATCTCATTGCCGATTTATGTTATGCCATTGCGGACCCGCGAGTAAGTTATGAGTAACCTATCAAAAAATATTGCGAGCAATCGTACCCTGCAAAACCAAAGTTATTTTAAGAAAATTTTCACCGAAGTGCTGACTCACTGGACCGCACGTCTTGGTTTTGGATGGATTGCTATCTTGGTATTAGTGGCGGTGTTTGCCCCATTTCTCGCGTCAAGCCATCCGCTATTGGTCAGTCAGCACGGACAATGGAGCAGTCCGATCATGGCCCACTTAACCCCGGCAGACGCCACCATCCTCGCAGCATTTATAACGGGCTTAGTGCTGTTCTTTTTAAAAATCCGCTTCCTAAGTAAGCTCGCTGTCTTATTGAGCGTTCTTTTGATCAGCGGTCTGATCAGTAGTGTTGCCGTTACCCCGCCCGAGTTAACCATTTATGAACAATACCGGGAAAACCAGTCCGCCCAACAATATGACTGGGTAGTGTATGCCCCGATTCCTTATTCGCCCAAAGACTATCTACGTGATTACGGCGATACCGGTCTTGAAAACCCCTTAGCTGATCCAGACCGTACCCATTGGGCCGGCACGGAAGAAAACGGTGCTGATGTGTTAAGCCGTATGATACACGCCTCACGCATTGCCTTAGGCATTGGTTTTGTAGCCACCGGCATTGCTATGCTCATTGGTATTTTCATTGGTGGCATCATGGGGTATTTCTCCGGTGTCGCCGATATGATTGGCATGCGCCTGGTGGAAATTTTTGAAGCAATCCCTACGCTGTTTTTATTGCTCACCTTTGTGGCCTTTTTCGGGCGCAGTTTATACATCATGATGATCATTATTGGGATTACCAGTTGGCCAGGTTATGCCCGCTTTGTGCGTGCTGAGTTTTTGCGTTTACGTGAGCAAGAATTTGTTCAATCCGCTATCGCCTGTGGGCTACCATTACGTTCCATTCTATTTCGTCATATTTTACCCAATGGCATTGCACCGATTTTGGTGGCCGCCAGTTTTGGGGTAGCTTCCGCCATTCTAGCCGAAGCCACCTTAAGTTTTCTTGGGCTGGGATTAGTCGATGATCCCTCCTGGGGACAAATGTTAAATCAAGCGGTGCAATCGGCCACCTTTAATTGGTGGATGGCCGCCTTTCCTGGGGGGGCGATTTTCCTGACAGTATTTGCCTATAACTTGATTGGTGAAACGATGCGCGATGCCATCGATCCTTACGTGAAAAAAACCACAAATTAATCGATAAACTCAGCATGTTATTGGAAGTCAAAAACCTCTCGACTCACCTGCAAACTGGCAATACTATCGTCAAAGCGGTGGATGATGTCAGCTTTACGATTAACCGAGGGGAAACCTATTGCCTGGTAGGTGAATCTGGCAGTGGCAAATCGATGACTGCGCTGTCCATTATTCAACTATTGCCATCCGACATTGCCTCACATCCCAGTGGCCAAATACACTTTGAATATCGTCATCACGATGGTGGTCTTGAACAAGTGGATATGCTGCAGCTGGCTAATGATCGTCAGCGAACGATACGTGGCTCGCGTATCGCCATGATCTTTCAAGAACCCATGACCTCGTTAAATCCGGTCTATACCATCGGTGACCAGATTATTGAGGCCTTGCAATTGCACGATGCCAACCTGGATTATCAAGCCGCACGAATACGCGCCATTGAGGCCTTGGCGCAAGTGCAAATCCCATCCCCGGAGGAACGAGTGGATGAATATCCGCATCGCTTGTCAGGCGGCCAACGCCAACGAGTCATGATTGCCATGGCAATGGTGTGTGAACCGGATTTATTGATCGCCGATGAGCCCACCACGGCATTGGATGTAACCGTGCAAGCTGAAATTTTACGCTTGATGCAAGAATTGCAACAACGCCGTGGCATGGGAATTCTGTTTATCACACATGATTTTGGCGTGGTGGCTAAAATGGCTCATCGTTTGGGGGTAATGCGGCTGGGAAAAATTGTTGAAGAAGGTCCCTTAACCGAACTGTTACATACACCGCAACATGAATATACCAAGCAGCTCATCGCCGCCCTTCCTGAGAACTTAGCTCACAAACGAAGCCTCATCCACACTCAAGCAATGCATTCGCAAACCCCTGAGTCATCGAGTCTGCCACCGATACTTGAATTGAAAAATGTGAAAGTGCATTTTCCGATTAAAAAAGGCGTTTTGAAGCATGCCGTAGGTTATGTAAAAGCCGTCGATGATGTCACGCTTAATATTCATCAGGGGCGTATCCTTGCCTTAGTGGGCGAATCCGGGTGCGGCAAAACAACGCTAGGCAGAGCCATCATCCGGCTCATTAATCCAACGGCGGGCACAATTGCCTTTGAAGGCCAAAATATCACGGGATTATCAGCCAAACAAATGCGACCGTTTCGTCGTAAAATGCAAATTATCTTTCAAGACCCCATGTCATCGTTAAATCCACGGTTAAGCATTGCCGCCACCTTGACGGAACCCATGGCGGTCCATCACATTGGGCAGTCTAAAGATGAACGCATTGATATGGCCCGTGAAATGCTGAAACAAGTGCAATTGGACCCCGATTATTTGTGGCGCTATCCCCATGAATTTTCCGGGGGACAACGCCAACGTATTGGTATCGCCCGGGCTTTGGTATTAAATCCAAAATTTATTGTCTGTGATGAAATTACCAGTGCGCTAGACGTCTCAGTGCAAGCCGAGGTTTTACAGTTATTACTTCAATTACAGCGTGATCACGATTTAACCTTATTGTTCATCACCCATAATATTGGCGTAGTCGAGTTCGTCAGTGATGAAATGGCCGTCATGTATGATGGAAAAATTGTCGAACACGGTCCCACCCATCAAGTCAGCAATCAACCTCGCCACGACTACACCCAAAAATTACTCGCTGCAGTGCCTCGGGTACCGCTTGATTCAAATTAATGTGGTTTTGAAATGAGGATAATGCCAGGGGGCATTGATCTGTTCATCGATCTATAGTTTTCCAGATAATAAAATTTCATTATCTGGAAAACTATAGGGGAGAAAACATTAATAAATGGGAAATTTATTATTTAAGCGATAAGACAAAATCAACCAGCTGGGCAATATCCGCATCCGCTACCCGTGGTGAATATGGAGGCATGGGTGCACCACCCGTGACCTCGGTCCAATTCCCTTTACCCCCCTTGCTTACTTTGTTAATCAATTCTTCACGTGCTTGTTGATCATCCGTGTAACGTGCTGCCACATCTTGCCAGGCGGGTCCTACGACTTTTTTCTCAATGCTGTGACACGCCAGACAACCGCTTTTTTTCGCTAAGGCTAAAGCATCGTCCGTTGATAAAACGGCGCTGGTACCCGACACCGCGGATTTTAGCTCACTTGCCGCTGTCATCACCTTATCTGTTGCCGTAGCGACCGTCTCAGTGGCCATATTTTGACCTTTCTCAACCATATCGATGGCCACGTCTTTCGTTTTTTCAACTGCTGAGCTGGCTACGTCCAGCGCTTTGTCGCTCGCCTCACTGAGTGATTCTTTGGTCTCTTCAATCACGGCTTTGGATTGCTCAATGTTCTGATCGATCACTGAACCAACCGTGGTATTCTCATCCGTTTCAGCAACATCTGATTGAACCGAGTTATTTTGGTTGGTATTGCTATCACATGCCGCTAAAGTCAATAACAAAAAAATCACTAATACATACCGCTGTTTCACATTTATCTCCTTCTCTCGTTAAAGTTTACTTTCATGCATCACTCGATTGTCTGCCGCCCAGCATGAATGGGTGCTGAATGGTCGTTTAATTTCTACCTCATCCCGCCAGTACAAATCGACGAATTTTTGACCTGGCAATCAATGAATCGGTGAATTGTAACATTTGCCCACCCAGCAAGTTGCGTTAATTTTGACCGAAAGCGAAACAATTTTCCAAATTCTAGAACACAATTCACTCGGTACGCTCCAAGTGCTTTGCGTAAAAAGATTTCAGCTTTGACAAAGCAATTTTTTAAAAATACATGACATGAACGCAAGATCCGAGAAAAACGGGTGAGCTATGAATGAGGGGGCAATTGACAGGGCGACAAAATTACACTCGACATTGGGCCGCCTAGCGCTTAAAAATTGCGAAGAAAATTGATTTCACCAAGGTTTTTCTGAAAGAAGCCATACGTTGTTGCATGGCCAACTGAAAAAAAAGCTCCGGTGAAATCCAGGTCTCAAGTGAGATCAAATGATAGGCCGCCCAATATCGGTAGTCAATTATAGATCCCAATTTTGAGTACTATGGCAGCCGGAGGCATTGCACTCTGCCCCGCCGGTTGGATCATGATCGCCGGGGAGTGGATGGCAAGCAGAACAAGATCCGATGACTTGATTGTGGTCAACTTTACCATTAACGCCCCATGTCGCCGTGCTATGGCAGGCTTCGCAAACGGTGGTTGCTGCAATGTGACTCACGGAGAATTGATGGCAACCGTTACATGATCCCGTCACTTCATTATGATCAACAGTAATGGCAGGACGCCATGTTTGGGGAGAGTGGCAGGTTTCACATCGATTTGATGAATTGATATGTCCAATGGGCAAGCCATGACAGTTACTGCAAGCATCTAACACTTGATTGTGATCGACCACCGTGACAGGGACCCAGCCTGACGGAGCATGGCAGGCATCGCAGGCATTGCTGGTGCTGATGTGTGCCGTTGGCAGTTGATGGCAACTATTACAGTCACCAATCACTTCAGCATGATCAACGCCTATAGTGGGTACCCAAGCGGTTGCCATATGGCAGGCCTGACACAAGTCAGAAGTCAATACATGGTTCGCAGACTTACCCGCAGTAACGGTATCATTGTGACAAACATTGCAAGCGCCTTGCACTTGACTGTGATCTACCGCTTGCCCGCCTATTATCTGCCATTGCAACGTTTCATGGCAGGCCTCACAAACATCAGAACTCGTAATATGGTTCACAGATTTACCTGTCGCATCAGTTCCATTATGGCATCGTACACAATTATCCGTAATCCCAGTATGATCCATCTGCGCTGGTGACCAGGCCAGTGTACTATGACATGTCTCACAGACCTCAGGGCTAGCAATGTGATCAATCGATTTTCCGATGGCATCAACCCCATTATGGCATTGCACACAATTGTCCGTAATCCCGGTATGATCCACCTTCGCCGGCAACCAGGCTAATGTACCATGACAGATGTCGCAGTTATCCGAGCTTGGAACATGGTTGGCTGATTTAGCGGCGGCCGCCACACCATTGTGGCAAGTACTGCAACTGCCCAAAACTTCAGCATGATCAACCACGGCTACCGCAAACCAACTGGTGCTGTTATGACAGGCTTCACATACATCCGTGGTTACCACATGATCTGGACCCTTGCCTTGAAAATCATTACCGTTATGACATTCTGCGCATTGACCAACGACCTCATTGTGATCCACCGTTGCCACCGGTGCCCAAATGCTAGTGGTGTGGCAAGCATCACAAATGATTGAACTATTAATATGTGTGGTAGGTATACCTTTTGCCGCCGTTCCATTGTGGCAGGCATCACAACTATCTTGCACTTGGGTATGATCAACTAAGATAGCCGGGGTCCAGCGCGTGGTACTATGACAATTAACACATTGGGTACTTGTATTGATATGTGGCTGTGGCAAATTGTGGCAGCTCTCACAGCTCCCGATCACTTCATCATGATCCACTTTGATAGCCGGTGCCCAAGCGACTGTTGTGTGACATTTGTCGCAAATGTCTGAGGTACTGATATGGTTAGTTGAGGGGCCAGTCGCCGCGATGCCATTATGGCAATCACTGCAGGCACCCACCACTTGCTCGTGATCGACGGCGGCGACGCCGATCACTGTCCACTGACCCGGTGTGTGACAGGCTTCACATAGGTCGGTGCTCTGGATATGGAGAGCAGATTTGCCAATCGCCTGTCCTCCGTCATGGCAACTGATGCAATCACGATTGATATCCGTATGATCAAACCCTGCAGGTGTCCATTGGGTCAAGCTATGGCACAGCTCACAATCATCCGAGCTAACAACATGGGTAACCGGCTTGGGGGTGGCATTGCCTGCGGCACTATGGCAAACTGGGCAACTACCTAACACGGCGCTATGATCAACCTGGGTGACAGGTGCCCAAGCGGTAGTAGAATGACAAACCTGGCACTGATCACTTGAGCTGACATGGGCAACTCCTTTGGCCTGTGCTGACACACCATCATGGCATTGACTGCAAATATCCATGACTTCATTATGATCAACAACGGTGACGGGTACCCAAGCCGTGAATGCATGACAAGCACCGCATTGACTGGTGGTTCTTATATGAGTAGCCGAGGGGCCAAGAGCGGTTGTCCCATTGTGGCAGCGACCACAATTCCCTTTTAATTCAGCATGATCAACTGTCAGCAGCGGACTCCAATGGGTCACCGCATGACAGGCCCCACAGACGGTTGTTGTCGGGAGATGGAAAGAAGGTAAACCTCCAGCAAAAGTATTGTTATGACAACTGTCACAAGTTGAGGTCACTTGGCTATGATCGATGGATACCCCCGCTAAAAACGATATAGTTAAATGGCAATCGCCGCAAGCACTCGACGAAGGCAAATGTTCCGTCGGCTTACCTCGTGCGATCACATTATCATGGCATTGCTCACATGTCCCCACGGTTTGATCATGGTCCATCCGAGGAATGGGTAACCAGCTATTGACCGTGTGACACGAGCCACAAAGACCCGTTGTATTAATATGGTCAATGGCAACACCTTGGGCTGTCGTTGTACTACTATGACACTCAGCACACTGACCGACCACGGCTTGATGATCAAGCTTTTTGATTGGCAGCCAAGTAATGACGGCGTGACAGGCGCCACAACTGTTGTTTGAAGCGATGTGTGTGCTCGGTTGACCTTGGGCTGTCACCCCATGACATTCAGCACAAGCCTGGGTAATATCCGAATGATCGAATATAACAGCCACCGCCGCGTTGCAAATAAATAATAGAAAAAAAAACGAGCCGGCCAATACAAAGAATTTACATTGATCATGCCGTTTAAATACAGAAAAACCCCATAGATTATGCTTTACCATGCGTTATCCTCCCTCAGGCCCACAAACACCACACATTTTAATTTTACGCTTTAAATTTAGAATCTAGAAATAGTGATTGATGATAGCCTACCGCCCCTATTATTTGTCTATTTTAAGCGGGGGGTAACTGCTATTCGTGAGCACATGATACATCTTCAATAAACAATATCAAGTACACAAAAATTAACTCACTCAATTTCTATACTGATTTTGATGGAAATTACCATCCACCGATAGCACTCAGTGAATGATGAGTCTCATTGTAAAACCCGAAACCATTGCTCACCATGAAAACACAGATTGAATAATGTTAACTCGTTGATTTTATCGCGCCTACCGAAGTAACATGATGAATGATTTTTATACTCGCATGGACAAAAAAACAACGTCATCATGCCCTAAAAATAATTTGTTATGAAGCCATAGTATAGACCATTAAGTCAGCGATGGAAGAAGTCGCAGAGGCGTTGCTCCAAATTAAGGATAGTTATTCCGAAAATAAAGTGCATTATTCATAGAATAATTCACTTTGCCTGAACAATTTTCTCTAGCCCGCCACGAACATATATTCGTGACCGGAATCATCCGCCAATAATAACGAGGATATTTGCAGATGCTGTTTGCTCAATGGAATAAATATATGATTGAGTGTTTTTAAATCCCCCAGATCCAATAATTCGTATATCCCCCGCGGCATTGGTTAATAATAGCTCATGCATGATCAGTTGATAAAAATGGGTTAACCGCCCTTCAATTTGATCCAAAGTTTTACTGATCAGTGATTCAGGTAAAACTTCCACCAATTGGCGTGTATTTAGAAACGCAGTGGTGATTATGACACCTCCCAATAAAACGATGACCCGCAAAATATTGGTTAACAAGCTTCGACGTATCGAGACAGTTTTCACGCATAATATCCCTAATGAAAACAAAAAAACATTACCTTAAAACGATACAAATCTAGTGATAACGCAAGTATAATCCACTAGGAGGCGGCCCGAGAATGGAAGTCGTCGCGAGGGGGAATCCATGTTTAGTGCAAATTTTTGGATCAATTTGAGATAAATAGCCGTCGCTATCAGTCGAAAAGGATCGGGAAATTGGCGCAAAAAGGGTTTTCCGTAGTAGGCTCTCCATTCTCGGGCCGCCTCCTAGCGTCCCAATAACGCCATAATTTCGAATGAACACGGATTCAGGCAACGTAGCATATCCTCTTAAATTAATTAAAAATGATCTTTTTTAATCTTATTGCCATCGAAAGACGATAAACGATGCCGCTCTATACAACTCTGGATACTGAAGGAATGGACACGCCAACGCCTGACCCTCAATATACACCAAAAAAATTCACCACTTGTGATTTTGGGAAACATAACCTGGAAAAAATAAATGATCGAAAAACTCGGTGATCGATGTTTGTATATTGTTGAACAATCAGGACAAATGGGTATTTTTCTGTATTTTTGTCTACTCAGCGCCGCAACCCCCCCTCATAAGCTCTTTCCCATTATTCGCCAAATCCATTTTATTGGAGCTATATTTTTCAAAAAGAAGAATAATTAATCAATTATGACATTCATTATTTTCCGGCTTGCCTTGCTAACCATGTTATGGGTAACTGGCCAAGCGCTTTATGCGACCACGACGCAGGAATCGTTTCCCAGCAATATCACAGAAGATTGGTATGAGTTTGATATTTCATTCACTCAACTCGACCCACAAACCCTTCAGAAAATCAGCGAAAAAATTCAAGAAGACGGGAAATTTGAGGATGAATTTTCGGAAGATGAGCTTGACGTTTATGACCCATTAGAGACCTTAAACCGCCGCATTTTTTGGTTTAACGATAAACTCTACTTTTATGCATTAAAACCCATCGCTAAACTCTATCGGTATATACCCGAACCGATTCGGGTCTGTACCGCTAATTTTTTCTCCAATTTAACCAACCCGATACGCATTATTAATATAGTGGACCCCATAAATCAGACAACCTGCTAAGATACAAAAACTGATTAAA
>CAYUAI010000065.1:0-23507 GCA_964442745.1 uncultured Chromatiales bacterium | reverse complement strand
TAGCAACAAATAGACTCATAGCGAACCATTTTTAAGCATTCATGACACTTAAAAATGATTCACTACGCACCGTGATTGAATTGACTACAATTTTTCAACCATAATATGGTAACTCGCCCCCCCCTCAGCCGCGGCCGGGTGCGTGTCTTGGGAAGCATTCACGCCTTTCACACGAATATCTAATACATCGTTAGCCGTGACATCTGGGATATTACAAGTGATTTTCGCGGGGATCTCCACATCAATGTTACCGGTCGGGTAAACACAGGCAAGATTGCCACGACGCTTAACGTCCAACGACACAATTTCAGACAGGTTGCTCAACGTCACCCGCAAATTTACTGCCGGATCGGCGCCGAGCTTCGGCACAAACCGATAGTCACTAAAATTTTTGCGAGAAGTATCTGCCGCCACTTGACCTTGATAAGCCACGGCTTCAATCAGTGGGATCGGGACTCCTGTCGCGGTCGCGGGCTCACTCTCAAAAGCCGGCATGAGCTTGGCCTCTCCTGGCTGACCGATCATCACTTGATGTTGGGTGATATGTAATTCAACGTCTCTGATGCCCGTCTCGTCAAACACATTAGGCACTAATTCAAAAAAACTACCCGCCACCGACAAACTACACGCCACCGACGTCCGGCTTTTTGGCCACTGGTTAGAACAAAATTCATCATTGGCATTTTTCACATAAAACTCATTTAAATACAAGCTATCCTTACCACTCGGATCAATTATTTTAAAGGTGTACAGACCATTTGATGCACGATCGTTTAGCCTGATTTTATAGGGCTGTTCCCCGGTGATCGTCGAAATGACAAAAGGTCCACTCGTCAGGTATCCATCGGGACTCACCGCGATGACCGCATTAACATTGCTCACATCGTCAGAAAGTTTCACAAAAATCATAGAACCTGATGTTTGTAGGCTGCAAGCAAGTTCTTGATTTGCTTGTTTCTGATTGATACAAAGGCGTTGTGACAAAGCATCGTCGGCGGCAACGCTCAATTCCACGCCATCAGGCACATTCGCACCATTGACAAACACGGTATATAACTGACCGGGAATAGCGTTATCGATCATATATATTCCGTTCGGTGCACCACTTCCAGACGGAATCTGCGCATTAAATACCCCTTGATCATCAAGTGTACCTAATACCAACGCTTCGCTCACGAGCACTTGACTCGCTTCGATTTCAGGATCATTAGCGGCGGTGGCAACAACTTTTGTGGCACCCACCGCTTTTGCCGTGCCAATACAGCCAGCGGCCATTTCCAGAATAAACGAATCCTGCGAAATACAAGTG
Organism: uncultured Chromatiales bacterium; assembly: GCA_964442745.1. GTDB lineage: Bacteria > Pseudomonadota > Gammaproteobacteria > S012-40 > S012-40 > CAYUAI01. The sequence goes on along the minus strand of CAYUAI010000065.1, from coordinate 22,198 downwards.
ACTTGATCCGTCACATCCTCAATCACCGATCCATCAGACAAAATTGCTTGGGCTTGAAACGTTTGACGCTCCCCAATACTCATCGCCACATTGCTTGGCAACAACTTAATTTTTACTACGCCGGATGCCGTAACAGTTAATGATAAGGGATTATCCACGTCAACCCCCAAATAACTCACACTAATTGAAGTACTTCCTTCTGCCAGTGCTTCGATACGCCCTGTTGAGTCCGCTAATGCCACAACCATTGGGTCATCTATCTGCCATTTCAAATCACTACTAATCTCTGACCAATCAGCAATCCCAGGAAACTGGCCTTCAACAGTCAACGCCACTATCTGCCCTTTAGCAAGTTCAGTAATGGGGTTTTTAAATTGAATGGCTGTGGGTACCAAGATCACCTCAATAGTCAACTGTTCTCGCTCATCCAGCACCGGATGTTTGACAAAAATTGTCACTGACCCAGCACTGATCCCCGTTAATTGACCCTGTTCAACTGTAGCGACTTTTTCATCCGAACTCGACCACCGTATGTCCTGACTCACATCAAGCTCGTCATCATTGCCAAAACGCCCCATCACTGTCAAATCAACCACGCTCCCCACCTCCAATGGACCCTCATACGGCGTCATACTAATAGATTTAAGCAAGGCCTGCGTTATTACTACGTTTAATTCACTGAGCTGATCTGCGTATTTCGCCGTGATCACAACACTATCTTGCGTTAAAGCAATCGCCGTAATACGACCTTTATTTTCACCACTATTGTCCACAACCGCGACCAATGAATTGCTGCTGCTGAACTCAGCCAAGGCAGTCACGTCTTTTTCTTCCTTATTATCATAGGTGGCTAATACGTTTACCTGTTGAGACTCCCCAGCCGGTAATTCTAAACTGTCTTGCTCAAATCGCAGCGCCGTCACCACGTCACTGGATTGCACTTTAATGGACATTGTCTCAATGACCGGGTCATTAGCTGCCGTGACCGTAATTTGGGTTTCACCGGCTTTTTTCGCCGTTGCTATACAGCCTTCATTCACCTCAACCACCAAAGAATCGGTGGAAATACAGCTCACCTGCTCGGTTATTTCATTAGTCACAGCACCATCAGACCATTCTATCTGTACTTGCAAGGCTTGCGTTTCACCGACTTTCATCACCACATTGGCAGGTATCAGTTTGATTTTAACCATGAGAGGCAGGGCAACCACATCGACAGCCAATGTCACCGTCTTATCAAGCAACGGATGCTTAGCACCAATCGTCACCTGTCCAGCACTCACGCCCGTGAGTCGTCCTTCAACAATGCTTGCAATTTTTTCATCCGAACTCGACCATTGTATCTCTTGACTCACATCTCGCTCTTCACCATTACCAAAGCGCCCGATCACTGTCAAATCAACCACCTTATTCACCTTCAATGAGCCTTCGTAAGGTGTTAGGCTAATAGATTTCAGTACGGCAAGCGTTACTACAACGTTTAATTCACTGAGCTGATCTGCATACTTCGCCGTAATCACGATGTTATCTTTCTTTATCGCCGTAATCTGACCTTTGTTTTCATCACGATTGCTCACCGTCGCCACCAAGGGATTGCTGCTGCTGAACTCAGCCAAAGCGGTCACGTCTTTTTCTTCGTTATTATCATAGGTGGCAAATACGGCTACCTGCTGCGACTCCCCAGCGGGCAGTTCTAAACGGGATTGACCAAATCGCAACGCCGTCACAACATCACTGGATTGTACCTTAATGGAAGTCGTCTCAATGATCGGGTCATTAGCCGCCGTAACCGTAATTTGAGTTTCACCGGCTTTTTTCGCCGTTGCTATACAGCTTTCATTCACCTCAACCACCAAAGGATCGGCGGAAATACAGCTCACCTGCTCAGTTATTTCAGTCGTCACAGCGCCATCAGACCATTCTATTTGTACTTGCAAGGCTTGCGTTTCATCGACTTTCATCACTAGCGTGGCAGGCATCAGTTTGATTTTGTCAATCACACGTATGGCCACGGGTATGGAAACCACATCGACAGCCAATATCACCGTCTTATCAAGCAACGGATGCTTAGCACCAATCGTCACTTGTCCAGCACTCACACCCGTGAGTCGTCCTTCAACAATGCTTGCAATTTTTTCATCCGAACTCGACCATTGTATCTCTTGACTCACATCTCGCTCTTCACCCTGGCTAAAGCGGCCCATCACTTTCAGCTCAATCTCTTTACCTACTTCCAGTGGCCCCTCCAATGGCGCTATACTGATAGCGTCCAACACGGAACCGGTGACGATTAAATTCAACTCACTTTTTTGATCAGCATATTTAGCCATAATTACCGCTGTCCCCGGCATTAAACCAGATATTCTGCCTTTATCTCCATCACGATTACTGACACTGGCCACCGATGGGTCCATACTGGTAAATTCTACCTGTGCCGTGACATCTTTTTCACCACCATTACGATATATCGCCAACACACTTACTTTCTGCGATTCGTTAATGGCTAACGCCAAGTTCGTTATCCCAAAGCGCAGTGCCGTCACGTTGTTCTCTAATACATTCACCTTAATCCCAATCGATAGGCCGGCATAACTTCCTATTAACTCAACCTTGCCTGGCTTTACCGCAGTCAGCTTAATACCTGCATCCGTGACAGTAATGTCTACATTGTCTTGCTCCGCCCATTTCATGAGATGGTTAACATTTTTTTTCGTCTCTTCATTTAAAAATGCAGCATCAATCAACAGAATGACAGACTCACCTTGCACCATCGTAAGATCAGACTGATTAGCTTGTAATGAGACAGGGTTTGCAATTTCATAATCACCCCCGCCACAATTAACAAGCGTTGCTAAAAATACCCCAAAAACAACATAAGCAAACGCTCTATAATTTAGGATCATTGTATTCGCGCCCTCCAGGCTTTTTTTCGTGGTGGCGAATGTAAATGATTCGCCCAGAACAGGTTAGCAGCAATAGGCATGGCGTCTATTTGTGTAGAAAATAACCTCACCCTATTGATCCGGCATCAGTGGTCGTGAATAATAATTATTGACCAAAGGCATCGGCACAAGCTCCCATAAACTGGTCAAGCTTATTCGCGATGAATTTATGCCGACGGCCAAAAACAAACCCGCCTAATACCATTATCATTTTAACCTACATTTCCCATCAAGGCATGTGAAAATCATGAAGCAATTTGATTTCACATGTTTTTTTATGGACAAGTATCATACTCGTGGCATGACTAGGCACAGAAAAGTCCATATGGAATCAAGCAAAACTCCACACCTAAGCGCAAAATGTGGGCTTTAACTGCAATCATAATAATCAAGCCAATGGGTAAATTCATCGAGATAGCCTAAACTAAAAATTAGGCTTTATCGTTAATAAATGACTTTTAAATGGATAAAAAATGAACAATTCACGCTTCCGGTCAACCATCCCCCTCGGCGTTCTTGTAAGCACATCGCTACTACTGGCCTGCACCATTAAATTTGGTAAAGAATTCGACCCCCAAGCATTCCACGCATGGGTCAAACAAGGAGAATCCACTTCGACTCAAGTCCGTGAACATTTAGGAGTACCACAAAGCACCGGCATTGTCTTGGAAGCCGATGGCTCGGAATACAAATGCTGGATATACCTACTTATGGTAAAGGCAAACTCACCCGCATGAAAGACGCCAAGCTTAAAATACTTGAAATCCGCTTTAACGAGCAACAGCAAGTCGCCAGTTACCACTGGTCAGCAGAATAAATAGGTATCCTCAGCACATAATTAGCCACGATAACGCCTCAAATAAAAATAAACCGCTAATTCTATACCGAATGGCATGGCACAAAATAGAAACCTGATAGGTCCAAGCAAATTCTGTTAACAATCATATTAATATGCACGTGTATTGATCGCGCATCAACCCATTTATCTCATAAACTGTATTGATCGAGGCATTATTGATTTACAAGTATTCAAACGACGCCTCTATCATTTAGACTATGAGTTGATCTAAAAATAAACCATTTTTTTAGGCTTCAGGATTTAGATAATGAATGAGATGTAAGCATTCAGATTAAACAACAACCTAATAATTCAGATTAAGCCTACCCACGTGAAGTTCGCGTGCTCACAAGTCCATGCGAAACAAGTCATACCATTGATTAGGTTTATACTAAATACTTATAAAGAGACCTTATTTATAATGCATCTATTGACCGCTCTATTTCTGCTGTTGTCCGGCATTGCAACACTGACCTACCAGGTCACCTGGGTCCGATTATTAGGGTTTAGTATGGGTTCAACCAGTGCTTCCATTAGCACCGTACTGGCGGCTTTTTTCATTGGTATGGCACTCGGTAGCTACTTAGCGCAAAAGATAACCCACCATAATATCCAAAGCTTCACGCCGTACATTATTCTTGAAGCCTTGATTGGCCTAACCGGCCTATTATTATTACCGCTACTACTCAATCTAGATGCCTTAATCGCAATATTTCCTGTGCTGGGCAGCTTATTGCCCTTCAAGTTTTTTTTATCATTAGGCCTCTTATTAGTACCCACATTGTGTATTGGAGCCACCTTTCCCGTCATCGCGAGTTTGCTCATTCACCATCCGCATAAAATAGGGCTACGCATCGGCCAACTCTATGGACTCAATACGCTAGGTGCCGTATTAGGTGCCTTAGCCGCTGGCTTTATTTTCATTCCTAACGTGGGTTTAGATGGCGCTATTTATATTGCGGCCACGCTTAATTTTTCAATTGTGCTAATTGCCCTCGTATTTGGTCGCTATGTCACGTTTCCAGCAGCGGATACAGCCAAACAAATCGATGACCCAGCCGCCACCAGCCTCCTGGCTAACCCCGAAATACAATGTCGTAGCACACAACAAATCGCACTCTTAGTATTAATCGTCACCGGATTTATTTCCATCGCCACCGAAGTTGCCTGGACAAAATACCTCGCGATATTTACCGGCACCACAATCTATGGTTTTGCCGTTATTTTAGCGACATTTCTTTTCGGTATTGCCGCCGGCTCTTGGTATATACGCTTTCATTTAGAAAAATTTAAACAACCCATTGCCTTCATGGCTATCGCACTTATTCTACTAAGCTTCTTACTGCTCGTCACTCGTGCAGGCCTTAGCCTAATCCCAATCATCTATGAAGGTATCAATGCCGTCTCCATACTCGATAGCTACAAACAGTGGATAAAATATTTATTAGTATTTTTATTAATATTTCCACCGACTTTCATGCTGGGTATTATTTTTCCTCTGAACCTAAAACTCTACTGCGGCAATATCACAGGCATTAAAAAACGCATCGGGAAAGCTTATGCCATTAATACCCTTGCCAGTGTGGCAGGTTCGTTAGCGGCCGGATTTTGGCTCATCCCTCATTTTGGCACCGATACCACATTAGTTATCATGGCAATCATTGTTGCCTTAGCGGCCTTAGTCTTAGGCCTGCGGGGACCCAGTCTATTTTTTCGCGTCAGCACATCAGCACTCATTGTCGGGGTATTAATTTGCAGTGCTTGGTTCCCCGCGATTAACTATGAAACGTTGATTTCATCCGTCTCCTACCAGTTTGATAATAATGCCATAAGAGGCCAAAAGCCAAAATTTTTATTTCTTGAAGAAGGCAAAAGCGGTGTTATCAGCCTAATTAGCTATGATGATAAAATTGCAAAATTGCAAAGTAATGGTCTAAATGAATCATTGATCGATATGGACAATCCAAACAACTCCCTGATCATTGAGAGTTTATTGGCTTACGTACCTTATTTTCTCCATAAAGACCCCAAAAGCGCATTTGTGGTTGGTTTTGGTGGCGGAATTACCACCCGCGCCTTTACCCATACAACACTTAAATCCATCCATGTTGTCGAACTCGAGCCCGCCATTGTCAAAGCGGGTAAAGCACTGCCGAATGGCCCTGTTTCTGCCTTAAATGATCCTCGCGTCACCATTGAGTTTAACGATGCCAGAAACACGCTGCTCACTAATGATACACATTATGACCTGATCGCGTCACAACCTTCTCATCCATGGCTAGCCGGTGCCGCCAATGTTTTTACTGAGGACTTCTTTAACATTGTTTATTCGCACCTCAATAAAGATGGTATTTATAGCCAGTGGATTAATCTATTTCGCATGGATGTCACTACCTTAAAATCAATTTTTAAAGCCTTCTTCAATGTATTTCCCCATGGGTTTAGTCTGGCCAACCTAGAAACTGGCGATTTTATGCTGGTTGGCTCAAAAGAGAAACTCATTTTTGACTTTGAATCTATCGAGCAAAAAATGCAATCGCCAGAAATTAAAAATACGCTCGCCCAACACAATATTTACAAGCCAACAGATATATTATGGCACTTTGCCCTTTCTCAGGCTGAAATTATTCAAGCCAGCCGCGATGCTATCGCAAATAAAGATACCAATATTTTATCAGAAATTAGACTCTCGGCACTATTGCATACTCCGTCAGAAGAAGAAAACCCCTATTTATTTTTGCAAAATCAATATCACTTCGATCTCACCAGCTACCTAAATCCTGAAGAAGCGGCCTCTCGGTATTATCAAATAGCCTTGTTTTTTTTATTATGGAAACAACCGGATGTCGCAGAAAAAATCAGCCAACAATTATACAAAATCGACGCCGCCTGGGGCGTTGCTCTACAACACGAAATTCTTTGGTGGAAACATAACTTTAAACAAGCGACAGAGTTATATAACAAGAGCACTACCTTGCTCGATAAAACACATTTCCTGCAAGCCCAACTATTTGTTGAGCAAGGTAATATCAGCGATGCTTTTGCTAGCATCAATCGCATAAGCGATACAAAATCTCAACGCGCCGGCCAAGCTTATTTGATGTATGCAAAAAAACAATGGCATGAATTAAGTCAATTAAATCCGCAAAGCCAACAAGAAAAAATTTGGCAACTCCTTGGTTTAGCAAAACTGGATTTAACAACAGCCTCAAAAGCACTCATAAAAACCGTTGACGACGAGGATAATAACTTCGCAATATTACGTACATTAATCACTTATTATGGTGTCACCAATAATACCACCGAAATGAATCACTGGATAAGACACCTGCAAACCCGACTTGATGAAAAGCTAAGTCGTTATACCGAGCTTGCGTATATCGCACTTGATAAGGGAGACAATCATTGGGTGCATGAATTAATTTCATCAATTGAAGAAATTGATCCATCCTCAGAAGAGTTACCAAAAATAAAAAACCGACTGAAAAATATATAGCCATCGGCAACCATTCACCCGAGCAACACCGCACTCGCGCTCTGCCTAGCAACGCGGTCTTGCTCATTGAGCACATCCCCTCACTTTCATATAATATATCGTTATATATTAATCATTAAATAGCTATTTTTTTAATATTTGATGTTGGGTAAAATAGCAGTTATCTTGCATCCGAAGCAGGATAAGACAAGGCGAATAATAACTTATCAATCACTCTATTGGCGTAAAAATATGCATGCCCAAAAATTAGACACTTCGATCACTCCAGCCACCAATTCAACAAATACCGCTGGTTTGACAAGCAAAGATATCCAGGTGCTGAATGCTAAATACCACGACCTTTCCATAGAACAGCGCATCCAACAGCTTTATCATGATTTTGAACTCGAAAAAATCATGCTCACATCCTCGTTTGCAACTACCTCCGCCTTTTTATTACACCTCTTTTCTCGCTGCGCACCGCAACAAGTCGTCTCGTTTATTGATACCGGCTTTCATTTTCCAGAAACCTTAGTCTACAAAGAAAAATTGACCCAATTATTTCATTTGAATGTCATAGACATCCGGGCAGAAACCTGGAAGCATGAGCACACACTCAAAGATCAAACCTGGAAAACTGATCCCGATTTTTGCTGCTCGATCAATAAAGTTGAGCCATTATACGCCATCAAGAATGATCATCATGTTTGGGTTTCGGGACTAATGAGCTGGCAAAGTGACCATCGGGCCACCCTCGATATCTTCGAAGAACGCAATGACATTATCAAATTTTACCCACTCATTAATGTCACGAAAGAACAACGTGATGCCTATATACTCAAGCACAATTTACCCTTTCATCCTTTAGTAAAACAGGGCTATCAATCCATTGGCTGTACACACTGTACAATCCCTGGCGAAGACCGCAGTGGCCGTTGGAACAACAAGCCAAAAACCGAATGCGGATTGCATCTTTAAACACCCGCCTCCTTTATCATTTAAATGGCAAACGATGGTTTTTAAAATAAAGGGGTTGGTTTATCCGTGCTTATTGTTAGGAATGGGCATGTAATCACTTCCCTGTTTGGCGTCCAGATTGGGTTTGTATTGGTTCGTTCTGAGGGAACAAAAGCGCAGGAACAATGGCCAAAAAAACGGGCCAAGACGGGCAGAAGATGTATTGAGAGAAAGTTTTCATCACAATACTATATTCAGCACGGGATTAAAACACGAGCATTAACGAAAGCTCGCTTTATAATCAGCATAATGCCGATGCATTTTCCGCCACATAGGTCCAGGCTTCCCATCACCGACCGGTCGACCATTCAATTGTGTCACAGGCAACACTTCTTTGGTTGAGCTGGTTAACCAGATTTCATCAGCCTCTTCGACAATCGCTTGGGCTAATGCTTTTTCTTCATGGGGAAGTTGATGTTTAGCGGCGAGTTCCAAGATTAAATCTCGGGTAATACCTGGCAATAAATACGGCCCTTTGGGTGGCGTCATGATTGAGCCCTGCTTCACGACAAACACATTGCTCACCGCCCCTTCCGTCACATAACCATCTCGTATTAAAATCGCCTCGGCAGCGCCTTGCTCAACCGCCTGTTGCCGCAACAGCACATTAGGCAATAAGCTAATGGTTTTTAAATGGCAATTGAGCCAACGATTATCAGCTAAACAAACGGCTTTCACGCCGGTAATCAATATTTCAGGGTCAATCCGCTCACTGGGATGGCTCATCACAAACACCGTGGGTTTTACATTATCAGGAAAGGCATGATCTCTTACCGCGACCCCCCGGGTAACTTGTAAATAAAGTGATTGATCTCCACCACCATTTTTAACCAGTAGATCTTGCAATAACAATGACCATTCCTGATCAGTCAGCGGATTAACAAGCTGGACTGCATTTAAATTATTTTGTAAACGCACCAAATGTTCTGTTAAACGAAATAGCATGCCTGCGTAACAAGGAATCACCTCATAAATACCATCCCCCAATAAAAACCCTCGATCAAACACCGAAATACTCGCTTGATCTTCAGCAAGCAATTGTCCATTTAAGTAGACTGTTCTCATTATCTTTCGTCCCGCAAACAAATAAGAATTTCATCGTTATGATTTTTCTCGAACAGCCGACTAGCTACTCAAAAAACATTTTCACTTCATCAACAAGGCGACCCACAAAACCCGCACTCTCAACACTGATCAGATTAACTAGATCGCGCTGAACTAACACATCCTCATTTAAACCAATATTCACTCGACCAAATATTTGACCTTTTTTGGCGGGCGCAATGATTTGTGAGTTAATACTCATACTGGCATCAAGCTGGTCATATTGGCCACGCGGTATGGTGACATATAAATCATTCGTCAGACCTAAAGAAATGGAATTTTGTTCCCCTTTCCATATACGAGCTGTTGTCAACGACTTTCCTGCCTCATAAAGTCTGTGCGTTTCAAAAAATCTAAAGCCGAAAGTTAATAATTTTTGCGTTTCCGCTGAACGCGAATTCTCACTACTGGTACCTAATACAACAGAAATCAGTCGCATGCCATCACGATCAGCAGATGCAGCCAAGCAATAACCCGCAGACTCGGTGTGACCTGTTTTTAAACCATCAACAAATTTGTCCTGCCATAATAGCTTATTCCGATTGTATTGTTTGATGTTGTTATAAGTATACTCTTTTTGCGAATACAATTTATACGACTCTGGATATTCTCGAATAATCACTCGCGACAACAACGCCAAATCGCGGGCTGTGGTATAATGTTGCTCGTGAGGCAACCCGGTTGCATTGACATAATTAGTACCTGATAAACCAATTTTAAGCGCATATTGATTCATGAGCGAAGCAAACGCTTCTTCACTCCCCGCAATGAATTCTGCTAATGCAACACTGGCATCATTGCCTGACTGAATAATCACACCTTTGATTAAATCATCCACTGTGACCCATGAGTTCACCTCAATAAACATACGAGAACCCTCCATGCGCCAAGCTTTTTCACTGATCTTAACTTTATCTGACAAGCTTATATTGCCACGTTTTAATTCATTTTCGACCACATAGATCGTCATCATTTTGGTTAAACTGGCCGGCTCAACTTTTTTTTCACTATTTTTTTCCGCAAGCACCTTACCGCTATGAAAATCTTGCAATACATAAGCCGTGGCCTCCACACTGGGAGCCACCGGCATTGTACTGATCGCCGCAACCGACTGACCTGCCAACATGCTCATCAGAAAAAACATCACCCACATCATTATATTGTTTGAACACCGTCTACTATTTTGCATTAAAAACATTATACTATTCCATCTGTTACCCAGTGACTGATACTTTAGAAGCGATTTTTTAGGCTCATGTTACTTAGGAATGGGTGACTCAACAACTTTACGATGCCTTAAAACGAAAGCACCGTCGGAGTCAGACCCAAACCTTTCAACCGGCGGGTTATTGCATCCAACTCTAACAATGTCTCATAAGGCCCTAAGCGTACTCGATAAATTTTTTTATTGATATTCCTTGAATTTCCCATATGAATATTACCAACCAAGCGCTCGTTATGTAACCTAGACACCATACGCTGCGCATTGTCACGTTGAGCATAAGCACCCACTTGCAAAAAAAATGAAGTAGCGGCCTGCGCACTCGTATTCGGCGGCGTTAAGGAGCGAACCCGAACGCGAGCCGTACCTGAACGCATCATATCGAGTTTCGAAGCCGCCGCATAAGATAAGTCAATGATACGCCCTGCGTGAAAAGGACCCCGATCATTCACTCTAACAATGATTTCTTTGCCATTCTCTAAATTTGTTACATGCACATACGCAGGTAATGGCAAGGTTTTATGGGCAGCCGTCATCGCATACATGTCATAAATTTCACCATTCGAAGTATAACGCCCATGAAACTTTGTGCCATACCACGAGGCAGTCCCTTGCGCATCATAACCATCACGCGTTCTAAGCGTGTAATATTTTTCACCCATCACCACATAAGAAACAGGATTACCCTTGGCGCTAAGTGCTTCATACTTAGGCTCAACATCGGCTGCATAAATCCTATCTGAAGCCAGAGAAAGCGGCGCCCCGTCTTGCACAGAGGCACCTTCCGGCACACTGGCACACGCAGAAAAAATCGCGCCGAGACAGACCCAAAATATCATCAAATAGGGTTTTTCAGGATGTATTTTCATTAAACAGAATCGCTATTTCTAAAACGTCACTGAAGATACTTGTCGCCAATCATTTTTTTGCTCGATTCGGCGTATTTTTTCTGCCAATTGGTACACCGCCATCGCATACAAAGCACTATGATTATACCGGGTGATGACATAAAAATTATTCAACCCTAACCAGTACTGATGACCCTCACTCGCTTCTAGCTGAATCAACGAGGCTTTGCTCTCCGGGGCAAGTGTTTCGTCGACACTCACCCCAAAGTTAGCAAAATCCGCCAGTTTTGAATGAGGTTTCAACCCTTTATCTATCAATTTCGCAAAGTCCCCACCAGTGACCGAGACCTGGCGAGTCACCGGCTGATCACGTACCCAACCATGTTTATGTAAATAATTGGCAACACTGCCAATCGCGTCCACCACGTTGTTAAGCAAATCTCGCTGTCCATCCTGGTCAAAATCAATCGCATAATGACGGTAACTGCTCGCAATAAATTGTGGAAATCCCATGGCCCCAGCATAAGATCCTTGCAACATCAATGGATCAAGCTTTTCTTCACGAGTCAATAATAAAAAATGCTCAAGTTCTTTGGTAAAAAAACGACTGCGCTTTGGGTAATCAAACGCCAACGTCGAGAGTGAACTGAGGATTTTAAAGCGGCCTTTACGTTGCCCATAAAGCGTCTCAACACCAATGATAGCGACGATAATTTCTGCCGGAACACCATACTTAGCTGCCGCTTTATCTAATACCTCATGCTGTTGCTGCCAAAATTCATACCCTTGAGTAATTCGATTTTCTTTAATGAAAATTTGTCGGTAACGGTGCCACGGCAATCCTTCCGCTGGCCGAGTGATGCGGGCAATCACATCGGGCAATAATCTCGCTTGTGAAAATAGTTTTTTTAGAGCTTGTTCATCAAAAGCATGCTGATCAATCATATTTTGAATAAACGCCTTAGCGGCCGGTCGCTGCAAAACCGACTCGTCTGACAATCCTATCCCTGGTAAAGCAAAAATAATCAAAAAAACACCAATAACGAGCACTTTTCGTCGAAAATATATCATCAAATCGTAAACCTCCCTATCCTCATCCGCGAGTTACTAACCGGTCAGTAATTTCCGGTGAGTCTGAATGGACATTAATATCCCAAATGCAGCCATCAGCGTCACCATTGAAGTGCCGCCGTAGCTCACCATTGGCAACGGAATCCCTACGACAGGCAATAAACCGCTGACCATACCAATATTAACGAAGACATAAACAAAAAAAGTGATCACCAAACTACCCGCCAATAACCGAGTAAAGGTGCCTTGAGCTTGATAGGCAATCCGTAGACCACGCAGGACAATGCATAAATAAACAACGAGCAAAAACACGATGCCGATTAAACCAAACTCCTCAGCATATACTGCAAAAATAAAATCTGTCGAGCGTTCGGGTAAAAAATCTAACTGCGATTGAGTGCCATTAAGCCAGCCTTTGCCATAGGCCCCGCCTGAGCCAATGGCTATTTTCGATTGTATGATGTGATACCCGCTACCCAATGGATCACTTTCTGGGTTAATAAACGTAAGCACCCGTTGGCGCTGGTAATCATGCATCACATAAAACCATACGACTGGCGCAATGGCCGCCAATGTGAGCACAAAACCACCCACCATCCAGCCACTAATCCCGGTCAACAATAAGACAAAAATACCGGCACTACCGACTAATAGTGCGGTCCCTAAGTCAGGTTGCCTGATAATCAGCACCACCGGAATCATGATAATAATGAATACAACCCATATTTGCATGGGTTTCGGTGGAATGGATTTTTCAGCGAGATACCAAGCCACCATCATTGGCACTGCAATTTTCATAATTTCTGAGGGCTGAAAACGAAACACACCCAAATCTAACCAGCGTTGCGCGCCTTTACCCACATCGCCAAACAATAACACCATAAACAGTAAAACCACACCCAATCCAAAAATAAACGGTGTCCAAAAAACTAAATGGTGGGGTGGAATTTGAGCCACTAAAAACAAGACAAAAAAAGCCAGGAGTAAACGAATGATTTGTTTATTCATCTCCCCCCAATCCTGACCACTCGCGCTATATAACACAGCCAGACCTATGACCGATAAAATCAGCAAGCCAACTAATAACGGCCAATCCATATGCATACCGCGTACGAGACCAAACACATTGGACTTGCGCCGGTCTCCCGTATCACGATAGTACCCAGGTCTATTCATCATTTAATTATGCGGTAGCACTTTTTTCAACAAATATTGATCCATCACTTGGCGAGCGATCGGGGCGGCCACGCTACCGCCACTGCCACCATTTTCGACAATCACGGCGACCACGATTTGCGGATCATCCACCGGGGCGAAAGCAATAAATAGCGCATGATCTCTTAAACGCTGTGCCACATCCTCTTTCACATAGCGCTCATCTTGTTTAATACCAAACACTTGCGATGTGCCGGTTTTTCCCGCGATCCGATACGGTGCATTTTTCCCAATACCGCGGGCACTGCCTTGATGACCATGCACAACTTCCTCCATCATCGCCATCACTCTACGCCAATGGCGCTGGCTGGCAATTTGACGCCCTGGCTTCACATCGTTTGTTAAATACTCGATTTCATTGTTTAATTGATTTTGTGTGGCGGCAACCACTCTCGGTGCGAAAAACAATCTATTATTCACTAACGCCGCTGTCGCCACCGCTAATTGCAAAGGTGAAGTCAAGGAAAACCCCTGACCAATTCCCGCAATTAACGTCTCTCCCGGATACCAAACCTCCTGCTTCACCCGCCGCTTCCACGCACGCGTAGGCATTAAGCCTGAAGCTTCGCCTAAAATATCGATCCCAGTGCGACGGCCCAAACCGAATCGGATTAAATACGATGACAAACGGTCAATACCCAGATGGCGAGCTAGATCATAAAAATACACATCACATGATTCCGCAATCGCATTTTCCATCTCCATATTACCGTGCCCACCCTGTTTCCAGTCACGGTATTTATGACTACGATTTTTTAACCGATACCAGCCTGGGCAAAATATTGATTTGTGCTCATGTATCACATTCAATTCGAGGCCAGCTAAAGCAATCAATGGCTTCACGGTGGAACCCGGTGGGTATTGTCCTTTTATTGCGCGATTGAATAACGGCTTATCAAGCGACGTTGACAATTGCTGGTAATGCTGACTGGCGATACCGTTCACAAAAAGATTGGGATCATACCCAGGCAAGCTCACCAATGCAATCAAGCCACCATTCTTAGGGTTCATTGCCACAATGGCACCACGTTGACCAGCAAGAGCCGCTTCAGCAACCGCTTGGACATTAATATCTAAGTTCAAATACAAATTTTTACCAGGAACTGGCGCGGTTTCCGACAACACTCGCAATATTCGTCCCTGGGCATTGGTTTCAACTTCGCGCACCCCAACCTGACCGTGCAATACCTTTTCGTAATATTTTTCAACGCCAGTTTTACCGATATGAGAAGTCGCGCTATAGTTAGACGGGTCGAGTACTTGTTGTTCAGACTCGTTAATACGCCCCACATAACCAATGGCATGGACCGCCAACTCGCCTAAGGGATAATGCCGCAATAATCGGGCATGAACATCAACCCCAGGAAACTGATGTTGACGCACCGAAAAACGAGCCACCTCTTGCTGACTCAGCTGGTAACGTAAAGGAATCGGCTTAAAAGAAGCGCTGCGCTGACGAAGTTTATCAAACTGAGCAATATCCTCAGCGGTAATGGTAATAATTTCTTTTAGCTTATTCAGTGTCACCGCCAGGTCGACATTTTTTTCAACAATGATCTCCAAAGTGAAAGAAGGCAAATTTTCAGCCAGTACAACTCCGTTACGGTCAAATATCAAGCCTCGTGTCGGGGGTACTGCCACCAAGTTAACTCGGTTATTTTTTGACAATGTTTGATAGTGTTCATAGTCCACCACTTGCAAATAAACCAAACGCACCAACAAAATCAATGCACACAACAGGATAATCAGCAATGCCGTAATGATTCGACTACTAAATAACTGGGTTTCTCTTAGGTGGTCTCGTAAGGTGACTCGCGATATCATGAATACGTCGTTTTATCCATCCTACATTCTGTACCACAAACGAATCACTTCACTCGAAATTGGTGCCGCATATTGCGCAACAAAATAAAAAGCGCTGGCCAAACGAAAGCGCTTACCATGGAGGAAGACCAATACAACCAGGTCTGCGGGGCCGCGCCAATCATCCCCTTCACCCAAATCACCAGCAACTGACTCAAGGCAATTAACACAAACACACTCAATGCTTGCTGCCAAAGGGGATATACGCGAATTTGCAAGTGTATATTGACGGTGATAAAAGCGACAACAGCCAACGCCATAGCATGTTGCCCTAACAAAGAAGCCGTCAGCACATCCACCAACAATCCCATCAACCAACCAATACCGACATTGATCCGGCTCGGTAACACCAGACACCAGTAAATGAGCACCATTGCCACCCAATCTGGACGAAAAGGACGCAACCACTCGGGCAATGGCATCGCGGTAAGAATCAGCGCCACCATAAAAGAAAGTCCAATCAGCCCATTGCTCGTTGGTCCCGCATAAGTATTCATTGTGGCTCAGCATCGGTCCCTGGTGACCCACTTAAAGCCGTAGTGTCACTTAGGTTTTGTGGCAGCCCATCCGGCTCCAATGGAGGGCGGTTGTGCCATACCAACATCACCTCACGAGTCCGATCTAAGGCCGCCAGTGGCCTGGCATACACGCTCGCAAAAGGGTGGCTCGTATCCGGCAAAACCTGAGTGACTTTGGCCACTGGATAACCGCTGGGAAATAAACCGCCCAGGCCCGAGGTCACCAACACATCGTCCACTTTCACATCCGCATTATTCGGGATGTTCATTAACTTCAACCGATCTGTACGTCCGATGCCTGCCATGACACCAGTTAAGCCATTGCGATTCACTTCCACCGGCACCGCCCCACTGGGATCAGAAATCAACATCACGGTACTGGACAACGGCATCACTTGAACAACCTGCCCGTACACACCATCAGCCGCTAATATCGCTTGCCCTTCATAGACATCGTGAAGACGGCCTCTGTTTAACAACACCTTATGACGAAACGGATCTAAGTCCACGGAAAGTAATTCAGCGGTTAACATTCTATCACTGATTTTATCAGAAGCCTCTAACAAGCGCCGCAAACGCCTATTCTCCACTTCCAGCGAAATCAGTTTTTGATTCTGTTGCTTTAAAAAAGTATTTTGTGAGCGCAAGGTGGCATTGTCTTCGATCAAACTCTCCCTGGAAAGCATATTTTCTTCCGCCCAGTGCCCCATGGTATCAGGCAGCGCTACCAGAAACTGAATGGGATAAACTAACAGCGATAATACCGCTCTCACATCATCAAGGTACTTTTGCTGGTGATCAACAGTCATTAACACAATGGACAAGAAGGTAAAGAAAACCACTCGCATGCCCGCCGCTTGCCCATAGGCAAACAAAGGTTTAATGGTTTGCCTCCTGGCGTCTAATCGCCTCACGATGATGCCGAGGAGATACTTTCATTGGCTTCTATTCATCAATCTAAATCAACAATCATAATCTATTCGACGGCAAAAACTTCACCACCATGCTCATCAATCATCTCCATCGCCCGACCTCCTCCTCGCGCTACACAGGTCAATGGATCATCCGCCACAATCACAGGCAAACCCGTTTCCTCCATCAACAAACGATCCAGCTCGCGCAATAAAGCCCCCCCTCCGGTGAGCACCATACCACGCTCAGCCACATCAGAACCGAGCTCGGGCGGCGTTTGTTCAAGCGCGGCGCGCACCGCCCCCACAATCCCTGCCAATGGCTCTTGCAGTGACTCCAGAATTTCATTGCTATTGAGGGTAAAGCCGCGCGGCACACCTTCGGCTAAGTTTCGCCCTCTCACTTCTATTTCTCTAATTTCATCCGAAGGATAAGCGGAGCCAATTTCTTGCTTAATACGTTCCGCCGTCGCATCACCAATGAGCGTACCGTAATTTCGCCGTACATAATTGACAATGGCTTCGTCGAAACGATCACCGCCTATTCTAACGGATTCGGCATACACAATACCATTGAGCGACATCACGGCCACCTCCGTCGTCCCTCCTCCAATATCAACCACCATGGAACCACTTGCCTCACCAATAGGCATACCTGCACCAATCGCTGCCGCCATCGGTTCCTCGATTAAATAAACCTCACGTGCCCCCGCCCCGGCCGCCGATTCTTTAATCGCACGTCGCTCCACTTGGGTGGAACCACAAGGCACACAGACCAACACCCGAGGGCTCGGTCGGAAAACACGAGTTTCATGCACTTTATAAATAAAATGCTGCAACATTTTTTCAGTCACCGTAAAATCTGCAATCACGCCATCTTTTAATGGCCGAATGGCCGTAATATTTCCAGGGGTCCGCCCCAACATGCGCTTTGCCTCGATCCCCACAGCCGCAATGCTTTTGGGTCCCCCTGGGCCACGATCTTGACGAATCGCTACCACCGACGGTTCAGCCAAAACAATGCCTTTGCCACGCACATAAATCAGCGTATTGGCGGTTCCTAAATCAATCGACAAGTCGCTGGAAAAAACCCCGCGTAAACGTCCAAACATTAGTATGATTATCCTATATTAATAATGTTAGTTATATTCAACACTGCCACCAACTGTCGTTTTTGTCGGCTAACTAAAAGTCTTCAAAGAGGGTATTGCACAAATCAACTCACCCTAATCCCTATTACGCCAGTTTGGTTGTTTTTAACGCTCGACGATGTAGATTCAGCCAAGCAGGATGACAGACTCAGTTTAAACTAGCAAATCACCTCAAACAATCGATCGCCATGCT
Source organism: uncultured Chromatiales bacterium (assembly GCA_964442745.1). Taxonomy (GTDB): domain Bacteria; phylum Pseudomonadota; class Gammaproteobacteria; order S012-40; family S012-40; genus CAYUAI01. The sequence goes on along the minus strand of CAYUAI010000065.1, from coordinate 3,830 downwards.
CAGTACCCATCCTGATATTTGTTGTTCTCAAAATAGCCACTTGAATTGACAATATTTTTTTGGCACATCAATCAATATTAACCAGTCACCTCCATTTTTTTTGTTCAAAAATAAGCCTATCTTTTATTGCTTGTCAGGAATGCTCACCCAACCCGCCCTCATGATCGATAAAAACAAGCCTCACATCCGGCCTGAAATATTTTGGCCAAACCTTCAACTATGTTAAGGTTTGGCCTCCAAATTAATAGCGTAGCCCAATCGCCAACATTGACCACAAATTATCATGCTATACGCTCAAAAAACCAGGCCGATGGCATCGGATATGATAATCGTTTTCTTTCATTGACTCACAACCAATCGAGTCAAGGAGCAAATAATGTCGTTAGAAAAACAGGATATAGAAAAAATTGCCCATTTAGCACGCCTATCGGTATTAACCGAAGATACCGAGGATTATGTCAAAAACTTGTCTGATATATTGGGATTAGTCGAGCAAATGAATCAAGTTGACACGCATAATATCACACCCATGGCACACCCACTTGATGCCAGCCAGCGTTTACGGCCCGATGTTGTCAGTGAAGCCAACCAACGCGAGCATTTTCAAAAAATAGCCCCACGCGTGGAAAATGGTCTCTATTTAGTCCCTAAAGTCATTGACTAAATAATCAATAGCTACATATATCCGACATTGAATATGACATTTTTTAATCGTGTGACGTAAAACCCATCAATGCAATCAGATCGGAATCACCACCACGGAACCCACAAGCACGCTTGTTACCGTTCAATAACATAGCTAACAAATAAACGGATCACCTTGAGAACTTTAGTATGTTTGAAAAAACAATCACCGAATTATCTGCCGATTTAGCGGCAAAGCGCATTTCGAGCCAAGAACTAACCCAAGCCTATTTAGATCGCATCAACCAATTTGATCAAAAAATAAATAGCTATATCACCATTGACCAGGAAAACGCCTTACAACAAGCCAAAGCCGCTGATCGCGCCATTGCCCAAGGTGAGTATCAAGCGTTAACCGGCATACCCATCGCCCAAAAAGATATTTTTTGTACTGATGGTATAAAAACCAGCTGTGGCTCCAAAATGTTGGACAATTTCATCGCCCCCTATGACGCCACTATCATTCATCACTTTAACCAAGCCGGTGCCGTTATTCTGGGAAAAACCAACATGGACGAATTCGCCATGGGGTCCTCCAATGAGAACAGCTATTATGGTCCCGTCAAAAATCCATGGGACATCAGCAAAGTGCCGGGCGGATCCTCCGGTGGTTCAGCCGCCGCCGTAGCCGCCCAACTGGCACCGGGTGCCACGGGCACAGATACCGGTGGCTCCATCCGTCAACCCGCCGCACTTTGTGGTATCACCGGCTTAAAACCCACCTATGGTCGAGTCTCTCGTTACGGCATGATTGCCTTTGCCTCCAGCCTCGATCAAGCGGGTCCCATGACACGCTCAGCACAAGACGCCGCCCTTTTATTGCAAGTCATGGCCGGATTTGATCCAAAAGATTCCACCAGCGTGGACACCCCTGTTCCCGATTATACGGCCAGTTTAAACAACAATATTCACGGTTTGAAAATTGGCCTTCCTAAAGAATATTTTCATGAGAGTTTAGACAATAATATTGCTAGCGTCATCAAGGTTGCCATCGATCACTATCAAAAACTCGGTGCCTCTATCGTCGACATCAGCTTACCTAACAGTCAACTGGCGATCCCTGCCTACTATGTGGTCGCACCGGCTGAATGCTCCTCCAACTTATCCCGGTTTGATGGGGTGCGGTTCGGCCATCGCTGTGAAAACCCCCAAGACCTCGACGACTTATACAAACGATCTCGCGGCGAAGGCTTTGGTACGGAAGTGAAACGCCGCCTCATGATCGGCACTTATGTATTATCCGCCGGTTATTACGATGCCTATTACCTAAAAGCCCAAAAAATCCGCCGCCTAATCAGTGACGACTTTAAACACGCATTTGCCGAGGTCGATGTCATCATGGGACCCACCACTCCCACAACGGCATTTGCTCTCAATGAGAAAACCGCCGACCCGGTCACCATGTACATGTCGGATATCTATACCATCGCGGCCAATTTAGCCGGTTTACCTGGCATCTCGATCCCCGCCGGGTTTGCTAACGACATGCCCGTCGGTTTGCAAATCATCGGTAATTATTTTACCGAAGCCCGTTTATTAAATATTGCCCATCAGTATCAACGGCAAACTGACTGGCATACTCAATCACCGCCCGCATTGGCTCATCATGCAACCACCACATCAATCCATCGCTAACCATGTAGATTGAAATATAGCTTGTCAGATAACAAAGAGGTTCCTGAACATGGAATGGGAAGTCGTCATTGGTTTAGAAATACACGCCCAGCTCGCCACCCAAAGTAAAATTTTCTCCGGTGCATCCACCCGCTATGGGGCCGCTCCTAATAGTCAAGCCTGTGCCGTCGATCTTGGCTTACCTGGGGTGCTTCCTGTATTAAACGAACAAGCCACCATCATGGCTGCAAAGTTTGGCTTGGCCACCCATTCAACCGTCGCCAAGCGATCAATTTTCGCACGTAAAAACTATTTTTACCCAGACCTGCCCAAAGGGTATCAAATCAGTCAATTTGAACACCCCATCGTACATCATGGCTACCTGGATATCGAACTGGACGATGGCGCAAACAAACGCATCGCAATCACTCGCGCCCATCTAGAAGAAGATGCCGGAAAATCCTTACATGAAGACTATCACGGCCACACCGGTATTGATTTAAATCGGGCGGGCACCCCCTTGCTGGAAATCGTTTCAGAACCCGACCTGCGATCCGCCAAAGAAGCCGTCGCCTATATGAAGAAAATTCATACACTGGTGCGTTATTTAGAAATTTGTGATGGCAATATGCAAGAAGGCTCTTTTCGCTGTGACGCCAATGTCTCGCTACGCCCGAAAGGTCAAACCACCTTAGGTACTCGCACCGAAACCAAAAATCTCAACTCCTTTCGCTTTGTCGAACGCGCCATTAACTATGAAATCGATCGCCAAATGCATATTTTGGAATCCGGCGGAAAAATCCAACAAGAGACCCGCTTATATGATGCCGATAAAAACGAAACACGCACCATGCGCAGCAAAGAAGAAGCGAATGATTATCGATATTTCCCCGACCCCGATTTATTACCTATCGAATTAGATGATCAATTTATCGCTGAGATCAAAGCCACATTACCCGAATTACCGGATGAAAAGAAAAATCGTTTTCAGCAACAATACCAATTGTCCAGTTATGATGCAGAGGTACTCACCGCCAGCAAAGAAATCGCTAACTATTTTGAAGAAACGTTAAAAACAGCCGGCGGTGAAGCAAAGCTTTGTGCCAACTGGGTCATGGGTGAATTAACCGGCTCATTAAATAAAGCCAATCAAGACATTACTGATTCACCAATCGAAGCCCAAATGTTAGGTAAACTCATCCAGCGAATTACCGATAAAACCATTTCCGGAAAAATTGCCAAAGATGTATTTGACGCCCTCTGGAAAGGCGAAGCTGAGGTAGACGCTATCATCGAGAAAAAAGGACTCAAACAAGTGACTGACACCGGTCTCATTGAAAAAGTCATTGATGAAGTCATGGCGAGCAACCCCGACCAACTCTCACAATATCGCTCAGGCAAAGAAAAATTATTTGGTTTTTTTGTCGGCCAGGTGATGAAAAAAACACAAGGCAAAGCCAACCCCCAGCAAGTCAATGATATCTTAAAAGGCAAACTCAATGAAACATAACTCAAGCACTTCCTCAATACTA
>CAYUAI010000064.1:0-24171 GCA_964442745.1 uncultured Chromatiales bacterium | reverse complement strand
ACGCGCCGAATCTTACCACCTCAGAAAACACGCCGCCTAGCCAAATATCCTCTAACGGAAACGTGTTCGCTGAGACAGAAAAAGCGAAAGAGCAGGAAGTCCTGCAGTCATTAGGTTTAGATGCAGCCCAAACTGAACAGCTGCAACAACGCGCCGAGTCCGTGGAAATGGAGCAACTTTTTCTACGCAATAAAGCGATTCGTGAAGGCTGGGTGGGAACAGAAAAATATTTTATTGAAAGCCAGCAATTGCAAAACAGCACCAACACCACCCGAGAAACCTTAGGCGAACAAGATTATGACCTTTATTTGTTCAAACTAGGCACACCTAATCGAGTCTTTGTGCAAAGTGTCATCGCTCATTCGCCGGCAGAACAAGCCGGCTTACAAGCCGGTGATATCATTTATCGGTATGGGAGCGATCGAATTTTCAGCTGGAGCGACTTAACCACCGCCACCACCCAAGGAGAAGCCTCAGAAACCGTTCGACTGGAAGCCGAACGCGAAGGCAAACACTTTGAGGTCTATCTACCTAGAGGACCTTTAGGGATACGTTTAGAGAGTAAAATCATCGATCCAACGTAGTCTCAATTTTACGAGAATCATTATCGCTGAGCAATTTGATTGGATAACAAACCGATAGAAATGGCAAAATAATGTGATCGATTCCATTTCAAGATGGCTCGGTAATTACTATAGACAATAAACGCTCGTCCTCCTTCACCATCAGGCCGAACAATGGATGCCATTAAATTCCGGGTAGGCAAACGGCGACCATCTATTTTACGTACGCCCAGTGCTTGCCACTCATTAAGTCGCTTCTCAATCGTTAAATCGATCAATTTATCATCAAATCCGACCGGCAATGTCACTTCCCGCCCCCAGGTAATGTCGTCACGCCATTCTAAACGAGATAAATAATTGGCCGCCGAAGCTAATGCATCTTCTAGCGTTAACCAAATATTTTTTTTTCCATCACCGTTATAATCCACCGCATACCCTAAAAAAGTCGAAGGCATAAATTGCGTTTGCCCCATCGCTCCCGCCCAAGAACCCGTCATGTCTGCTCGCACCACATGACCTGCATCCATAATTCTTAAGGCATTCATTAACTCTTTGCTGAAAAATTGACCGCGCCGCCCCTCATAAGCCAACGTGGCTAACGCCTGAATGACATAATGACCACCCGTTAGTCGACCGAAATCCGTTTCCAAGGCCCAAAATGCGACAATAAAGCGTGCTTGAACACCGTATTGCTGTTGAATTTTCCTTAGTAACGGTTGTAAAGCTTTTAATTTTTTACGTCCAGTGACCACTCGCGCACGACTAATCACCCGACTCAGATATTTTTGCAGCGTTAATTTCGTCTCGGGCTGATTTCTATCCATTTCGACTATTTTTGGTACAAATTTCAGATCTTGTAACGCAACATCGAGTGTTTCTTTAGCGATGCCTTTGTGCTCAGCACTCGCTTTAAATACTGCCAACCAATCTTCAAAACTCGCCTTTGCTGACTCTGCCAACGCTGAGTTCGCACTGAATAATGTAATGACAATCACAAAAAAAACGATCGCTTTAAGACAAAACTTTGGCACAATATTACCCATTTTTTAGCATTGGCGTTTATTATAACTTAACTTATAATAAAGTACGCGAGAAATAAGCCTTGAGTCACTTCGATTAAAACGCAATAGATACCCCAAAAACATCCATTTCACTTTTAAACTGTCGCATGACGATTGGCACATTTTCGCCATCATCACCTTCCACAGAAATCATCTTCCCATTAGATTGCCCAAATCGATAACTGTCAAAAAAAACGGTGATCGTGATATAGCGATTGAAAACTTGAAAAAAATCGATCAGCTTGATACTGGCAAATCCAGAAAAATTTTTACCTGGATGGAATTTAATCTCATCTTCCGTTACCCATTCCTGGATCACCAGCGGATATTTTATGCCGACACGAAAATACGCATTGCGCCGTTGTTCCCGCTGTGAAAAACCCATCGCAACCAGCCCAGAGACCACCCGGTAACTTTTCCCAAGGGCATTGACGGGTTGTGCTTGCTCATCAATACTGGCATTGATCGTTTTCAACCAACCCTCTAACGATACCCCGCCCATGACATCAAACAAATGGGTTCGGTTGACATAACCATATCGTTGGCCAATCAATGCACTCATGGCGAACCCTAAATAATCCGTTGATGTTTTAAATGAAACAGCCGTATCGCTCTGAGTGAATTGAGTATCGCCGAGATAATCCACTCGCCCAAGCTGGAGACTCGCCGTTAAATCATACACAATGCCAGGCCACCGGAGCGATAAATTGTTTTCCGTCACCCCCATGCGCAGCCGTGGCCCCGACTCAAGTACCACCCGCTGGTCACTACTCACAAATTCTCGCCACTGGAATTGTTCAAGGGCGACAAAAACTCGGTCGCCGGGGTATTTTTTTGCCCAGCTCAATAGCGGCTGAAAAACACCGCATAAAAACAGTAATAAACAAATTAACTTTTTCAAAAAACACCCTCAATATTCAAAGAATATCGGTAATTTTTTTTGAATATTAAACAGCAAAGGAACAAAAACCGTTATACAGCCTCTCCCTAGCGAGTGCAATCATGTTTAACATGGCGGGCATCGATCATATATTAAACAAAATATCAAGCCATCCGATATATTCTTCCACACCCTTATACGTCATGCGCTATTTGGGGATATCAACCTGAACTTTGTTTTAACCTAATAAAACGGTAAAGGAATGCAGTAACCATGAACAACACAGAAACTCTTTCCAATCGAAGACGTTTTACACGTATCCCATTTGAAGCCGCCGTCACGCTATCTAACCCCAAAGGAAAGTGGAACGGGAAGCTATTAGACATTTCTTTAAAAGGTATTCTTATCTCTCGACCTCAAAATTGGTATATCAAGGAAGGGGAAAATTTTTTGTTAGACATCCATCCCTCAAACCAAGCCTTCTCTATTCGCATGGAAGCTGAAGTGAGTCATTCACACGAAGAGACCGTAGGCTTTCAATGTTTACACATTGACATTGACAGTGTTAGCCATCTGAAGCGACTGGTTGAATTGAATTTAGGAAATGAAGAATTACTGTATCGAGAGCTATCAGTGATGATCGCCGCCTAAGACATCGCCAACGATTCCATCAATAGCAGATGGCTTAAGTATAAACGTGCTTAGGAATGGTTACGCAATAATTTACCCATATGGCACCCCATCTAAGTTATTTCGCATCCATTCCTAAGGACAACCCTCAGTGAACACCTAAGCGTGGATAGCCGACCATTTAGTCTCTCGATTTTTCCTTAACGCCACCGCCATGCTTCTTCCAGTCTGCCACCTCATTCGCCGATCACTCTATCAAAAAAAATTCTTCTAAATCAATGTATTCTTGACATGTGATAGAAATGTGATATTTGCGTGATGTGTACGTGATTTAGCTCAATGAAAATACAGTCGTTCATGGCGAAATATTCCCGTTACCGATGATACTACGCCGATTTAACATTTCACCAATAAGATACATTGGTGTCCATTGGCGCGCACCATTTCATCAGCGACAAGCCTATTTCAACGATCATTACATGGCAAACAATACAATAGAGAGAGGAATGACATGTCATCAACGTACCAAAAAATCGCTGCATTTTTTATGTTAGGGTTTGTGTTCATCACGCAAAGTGCCATCGCCAATGATTATCATCATCGGTACTACGAAGTAACAGTAACTAATATCACAAAAGGACAAATATTTACGCCCATCATGGTCGCCAGTACAAAACACCACAGTCAACTGTTTACGCTCGGAGAAGCGGCCAGTAGTGAATTAGAGATCATGGCTGAAAGTGGTAATCCTATGCCATTAGCCAACCAGCTCGTTGATATGAGAAAAGCCTTCGATGTTGCCACTCATGACGATGTTTTATTACCCGGTCAATCCGTCACACTCAAAGTCAAAACCAATAAAAAATTTAACCATGTCAGTGTAGCTTCAATGCTGGTGCCGACTAATGATGCCTTCTTTGCGGTTAACAGCATTCGTGGCCCCAAAGGTAAACGCCACATCACCGTCCTGGCACCCGCTTATGATGCAGGTACCGAGAACAATGATGAGCTGTGTGTGACAATTCCCGGCCCTCCATTCATATGCCAAGGCGAAGGGGTGTCATCAGATCAAGGAGAAGGATTTGTTCATATTCACGCAGGTATGCATGGTATCGGGGATATTCGTGCGGCACAACATGACTGGCGAGGTCCGGTGGCTAAAATTAGGATTCAACGAGTTCATCACTGATCCCCCCTCAAGGCCTCGCAAGAGGCCTTTTAAAATTTAATCTCTTTAGTCTCTCTATTGAGCATCAATCATCCGCCTACGCAAAATAATTTCAATATAAAAATATTTTAGATCGATTGGCTTTTATCCAGTTTCATTCCTTAAGCGCGGTATTCCTCTCCCCCACAAAAAAAGTGATCTAGTTCACAGGTTCATTCGAACAGATCGGGTATGTTGGTTCTCAACGACAGTACAGAACCATAAATAACGTAGTAGACAACTGGCTATTTCGATAATGATACCACTAAGCAAAACCAATACTAAGTATCTCAACAAAAACGACAACGAGTTGTTATCAAATTATATCAATGGTGATCATACGGCTTTTAATGCTTTGGTTCATAAATATCATAATGAAGTCTACCACTTCGTACGTAAACGTGTGCCAAGCCATGATGATGCCCAAGACATTTGCCAAAATGCCTTCATCAATCTTTCCTTATATGCTAAGCAATTCAGTGGGCGATCAAAATTCCGCGCCTGGCTTTACCAAATTGCGATTAACCAATATCGAAATCATTACCGGAGCATTAAACGGCAACGAACCTTGATGGAAGCACTGGAAAATATTGATGCCTTTTCAGAAGATATTAATTTTCTCAGCCTTTCCAATAGAGAAGAACTCGCCTTACTACGTGATGCCATTAGTAAACTGCCGAATAAACAACGCATGGTGCTGCAGCTGCGGCTTTATTTAAATTATTCCTATACCGTGATTGCTGAAACCATGGGCTGCGCAGAAGGTACCGCCAAAGCACATCATCATCAAGCCATCGCCAACCTACGAAAAATATTTTCCACGTCCGAGTCTTATTGCTAAATTCGAGTGCGATGGATTCAAAGCCATCGCACTCGAAATATACCCACATCGCGTCAATATTAATTTTCAACTAGGCGCCGTCGATCACACCAGCCTCCCTTCCTCCAAACTGAGCACTCTATCCATGCGTTTGGCCAAATCCAAATCATGGGTAACAACAACAAAGCTGGTGCTTAAAACCTCATTGAGCTGCAGCATCAGGTCGTAAATATGATCTGCGATTTTATGATCTAAGTTACCGGTCGGTTCATCGGCTAACACGCATTTAGGTTGAGTCACTAAGGCACGCGCAATCGCGGCACGTTGGCGTTCGCCACCCGACAATTCCCCTGGTTTATGCTTCAAACGCTTTCCAAGCCCAACTTTCGATAGCATATCACTGGCTTCGCCGATGGCTTGCTGAATGGATATTTTTCTCATCAATAATGGCATTGCCACATTTTCCAAGGCAGTAAATTCAGGTAAGAGGTGATGAAACTGATACACAAACCCCAAGTTTTGGTTACGAAATAAAGCTCGAGAGGCTTCTTTCATACGGCTAATGGATTGTTCCATGATCAATACTTGACCGCTCGTTGGGGTATCCAATCCGCCTAATAAATGCAGTAAGGTACTTTTTCCGGAGCCAGAGGCACCCACTACGGCCACCCGCTCACCACGGCGTACGGTTAAATTGATTCCCCGCAGCACTTCCACATGCAGTTGCCCATCATGAAATGTTTTGGTCACCCCTTGACACTCCATCACGGGTGAATCCGAAACCACATCAGGCGAATCTTTAAATAGAAAGCTCGCTTGCAGATTACTCATAACGAAGCGCCTCCGCCGGTTGTACGCGAGAAGCTCGCCACGCGGGATAAAGAGTCGCCAATAACGATAAACCTAACGCCACCAAACCAATGGTAATCACATCATTTTTCTCCATTTCAGAGGGCAATTCGCTAATATAATAAACTTCCGCTGACAAAAACTGAACATTAAACAAATGCTCAATGGCGGGCACAATAGTATCAATATTATTCGCTAACGCCACCCCCCCAAGCACCCCCAACAAAGTACCAATCACGCCAATCACAGCTCCCTGGATCACAAAAATGCTCATAATACGCCTGGGTGTCGCACCCAGCGTTCGCAAGATGGCAATATCCGCTTCTTTGTCAACCACCACCATCACTAAGGTTGAGACTAAATTAAAGGCGGCCACCGCGACAATCAACGTCAAAATAATAAACATGGTAGTTTTTTCAATTTCAACGGCTCGGAAAAAATTAGCATGCTGACGTGTCCAATCCCCCACCCAGTAGTCGCCGGGCAATAACTGGACTAAATCACGGCTCACGGCCATGGACTGAAACATATCCGCTAGCTTCAATCGAACCCCACTGACCTGCCCCGGCATCCGAAATAAACGGGCGGCATCTTCGATATGTAATATGGCTAAGCTACTATCGTATTCATACATACCCGCTTCAAAAACACCCACCACGGTAAAACGGCGCATACGAGGCAAAAGTCCGGCAGGCGTGACACTGGCCTGCGGAATAATCAATGTCACTTTGTCACCTCGCATAACCCCTAGTGCACGGGCCAGTTCTTTGCCCAGCACCACACCAAAACCGCCGGGCTGCAAATCCGCCAAACGACCATAAACCATTTTTTCACCCACTTCGGAGACTTGCGGTTCTTCTTCGGGTAAAATACCACGTATCAAGGTGGCGCTGACTTCCTGTCCATGACTTAGCATGCCCTCCCCTTGGATGTAAGGCGCATAACCAATCACTTGCGGATGCTGAGCCGCCGCTTGGGCGACTTCAGGCCAATTGCTTAAACGGCCCCCTTCACCACGTATGGTCGCATGGGCCGTCATCCCTAAAATGCGTTCACGCAGTTCTGTCTCAAAGCCATTCATAACTGAAATCACGGTAATGAGTGCCGTTACACCCAACGCAATACCTAACATAGAAATGAGTGTGATAAAGGAGATAAAATGATTGCGGCGTTTTGCCTGGGTGTAACGAAAACCGATGAAAAATTCGAGTGGTTTAAACATGGATGGCTAAATACACAATTAATAGTTGATAAAAATAACGAGTCGCGAGGAGGATATCCGAGATATGGAAAGCCTCCTTGCTGTTCGCATCAATGCCTGACGCGCCGGATAGCGACAATGAACAAATAAAGTACACAATCCAAAAATTTGAACGCCCAATTTGGCACCAGCTGACGGATCGCCTATACTACGCGGCTTGGCCTGATTAATAAAGCTGACAATGAACCCTGACTTACAAAAACTTCAACCCTATCCGTTTGAAAAACTGCTCGCATTAAAAGCCAATCAAACACCACCGGCATCACTTCAGCCGATCCCGCTATCCATTGGTGAACCCAAACATGCCGCCCCTGAGTTTGTGCTCAATGCCATACAAACCCATTGGGCGAGTATGGCAGAATATCCATTAACTAAGGGCTCTCTCGCACTCAGGCAGGCCATTGTCAACTGGCTTTTGCAACGCTTTTCATTGCCTGCCGCCAGCCTACAGCCCGAAACCCATGTTTTGCCCGTTAACGGAACACGTGAAGCACTGTTTGCATTTGCTCAATGTATGGTCAATCGGCATCACCAAGCCAGTGTGATGATGCCAAATCCCTTTTATCAGATCTATGAAGGCGCCGCTTTGCTGGCAGGCGCTGAACCTTATTATTTGGCCTCGCGTCCCGAAAACAATTATTTGCCCAACTTTTCTGACGTTCCAGAAGCGCAATGGCAACGCTGCCAACTGATTTATATTTGTTCACCCAGCAACCCCACTGGCGCGGTTATCCCTGAATCGCAACTAGCGCAACTGATACAGTACGCTGAGCAATATAACTTCATCATTGCCGCTGACGAATGTTATTCTGAAATCTATCCCGAAGAACAAAATCCACCGGTGGGATTACTACAGGCAGCGGCGAATATGGGTCGATTGGATTATCAAAACTGCCTGGTATTCCATAGTTTATCAAAGCGATCTAATCTGCCTGGATTACGCTCGGGTTTTGTGGCTGGTGATGCCTCGCTCATCGAACAATTCTTACGCTATCGGACATACCACGGTTCTGCCATGTCTCCGCCCACCCAGCAAGCGAGCATTCAGGCCTGGCAAGATGAACAACATGTGATCGATAATCGTGCACTATATCGGGAAAAATTTAAGCATGTGCTTGATATTCTGCAACCGGTGCTTCATGTCCAGGCACCTGAGGCGGGGTTTTACTTATGGGCCAACACCCCCATCAACGATTGTGATTTCGCTCAGCAGCTGTTTGCCTTACAAAACGTCACCGTATTGCCGGGCAGTTTTTTATCTCGTCCGGCCCATCATTTCAATCCCGGTGAAAATCATGTTCGCATTGCTTTAGTCCCACCACTCGATGAATGCATCGAAGCTGCCACTCGCATTAAAAGCTATTTAAAGACAATATCTGTCACCGTTCAGCCAGGCGGCAAATAAACAACGCCTCCCCTGTTTTTATCATTAAGGAAATAACAGACATGACCAACCTACAAACCATCATTGAAGAATCCTTTGAGCGCCGTCGCGAAATTACACCACGCAAAGTAGAATCCCATGTCAAAGAAGCCGTATTGGAAGCCATTCATCTGCTCGATAGTGGACAAGCCCGAGTCGCGGAAAAAAAACAAGATCAATGGGTCGTGAATGAATGGCTCAAAAAAGCGGTCTTACTTTTTTTTCGCATCGAAGATAATACATTGATCCAAGGCGGTTTCGCCAACTTCTACGATAAAGTACCAACCAAATACAATGACTTCGGCGCTCGCGAATTTCGAGAAAGTGGTGTCCGAGTCGTACCACCCGCCACCGTACGCAAAGGGGTGCATATCGCTCCCAATGTGGTGTTAATGCCTTCTTACGTGAATATCGGTGCTTATGTGGATAGCGGCACCATGGTTGATACCTGGGCCACCGTTGGCTCATGTGCCCAAATCGGAAAAAACGTCCATCTATCCGGTGGCGTTGGCATCGGTGGTGTGCTGGAGCCATTGCAAGCTAGCCCGACCATTATTGAAGATGATTGCTTCATCGGTGCTCGCTCAGAAATCGTTGAAGGCGTCATTGTCGAACAAGGGGCCGTCATCTCCATGGGCGTTTATATTGGTCAAAGCACCCGTATTTACAATCGTATGACGGATGAAATCACCTATGGGAAAATCCCAGCCGGTGCCGTCGTCGTGCCCGGTAATCTGCCTTCCAACGATGGCAAATATAGCTTGTACTGCGCAGTGATCGTCAAACAAGTCGATGACAAAACACGCAGCAAAATCGGCATTAATGCGTTATTACGAGATATTCAATGAATCACACGCCCACGCTATTTGGTATCAAAAATTGCGATACCATCAAAAAAGCACGCGCCTGGCTTGAGCGAGCCAACATCCCGTATCATTTTCATGATTTTCGTCAACAGGGTGTGAATGAAAACCAGCTCCGTGAATGGATTGCCGAGCTTGGTTGGCAAACGCTCATCAACAAACGCGGTACCACCTGGCGGCAACTCGACGAACCAAGCAAAACCCACATGGACCAACAACTCGCTTTGCAAACCATGCTACAACAACCAGCCATCATCAAAAGGCCGGTATTAGATCTTGGTTCACAACGCCATGTTGGCTTTAGTGCCGATGCCTATCAAAGCTTGTTTGACACCTAAATCCCTCGCTAGGAATCATTCGTGGACAAAACCATCGCCCTAACTCAACAATTGATCCAGCGTGCCTCAGTCACGCCGGATGACGCCGGCTGCCAAACGATCATCATTGATCGTTTGCAACCCCTTGGTTTTCACATCGAACGACTTCGCTTTGCCGATGTTGACAATATTTGGTTGCGCCGTGGCAATGCCTCCCCGGTATTCGCTTTTGCCGGGCATACCGATGTGGTACCTACCGGACCCCTTACGCCGTGGACTTACCCACCCTTTGACGCCATCATTGATCATGAGATGTTATATGGTCGTGGCGCTGCTGACATGAAAGGCAGCATCGCGGCTATGATCACCGCCATTGAACGATTTATCAAACAACATCCCGACCATACGGGTTCGATTGCACTACTCATCACCAGTGATGAAGAAGGACCCAGCATCAACGGGACCGTCAAAGTCATGGAAACATTAACCGCTCGCCATGAAAAAATCGATTGGTGTCTCGTCGGTGAACCTTCCAGCACTCACCGGGTAGGCGATGTAGTTAAAAATGGCCGACGTGGATCACTCAATGGCCATCTAGTGGTACACGGAACACAAGGCCATGTCGCCTATCCACATCTCGCTGACAACCCGATTCACCGTGTGACGCCCGCCCTCACAGAATTGGCGGCGGAGTGTTGGGATCAAGGCAATGCCTTTTTTCCTGCCACGAGCTTTCAAATTTCCAATATCAACAGTGGTACCGGTGCGACCAATGTGATTCCCAGTGAGGTGGAATTATTATTCAATTTTCGCTTTTCCACGGAAGTGACTCAAACACAGCTACAACAAAGAACCGAAGCCATTCTCAATAAACACCAACTCAATTTTACATTAAACTGGAATTTATCTGGGCTTCCTTTTCTAACACCAAGCGGAGCGTTGGTCAACGCCGTGCAGCAAGCCATTCAACATATCAGCGGCATTGAAACGGAGCTATCCACGGCGGGCGGTACATCGGATGGGCGCTTTATTGCGCCCACTGGCAGTCAAGTGGTTGAGCTGGGTCCAATTAACGCCACTATTCATAAAATCAATGAATGTGTTTCGACCAACGATTTAATCACACTTTCTCACATGTATGAGCAAATCATGGTCGAGTTATTGACAAGTTAAGGAAATCTTCGCACAGGGACCAGAGAACTAAGTGGAACCGAGCGTGTTACAGAACCAAATGGGGTTTCCATTCTCGGACAGCCTCCTAGCCATTGAGTGCCGATAAATCCAGACCATCATCTTGCGCCATCGGCGGACACCAATAATAACGACCTGATATAGGTCGCGTGAATTTAAATAATGCATCCGTTACGTCGTCTTCAGCCCCAATCATACGGCTTAACTGGGCCTCGAATGCATCAAAGCTTTTCCCGAAGGCCACAAACATAAGTCCTTCATGGTCAGCGTCAGCCCAGGGCATCGAGCGGCGCAAGATAAACGCCTCCGGACTAAATGTTTCTTGGGCGGTTCTTTTTACATGAGCTGAAATCGGTGCTTCTGCGATTTCTTCGTTATCACTTTTTCTACGACCAATGGCATTATCTTGAGCTTGTGTTGACATGGATTGAAAATGATCGAGGTCATGTAGCCACTGTTGTACCGCCACAAAACTGGAGCCATCTAACTGGGCCTTGCGCCTGCACAATCGAGGTATCTAGCGCCGCTTCATCGGTTGGATTTTCCGTACCATCCTCATAACCCGCTAAATCAAGGCCAGCACCATATCGAAAAGCATCAATAGTTTGCTCTAAACGAAAAGCCGGTGCCAACAGATCAGACATAGCACGTGCTTGATGAAGTAGTTCACCACGATCTTCACCTCGCAACCAGCACCATAATGAGCCCGGTGTGGATGGAATTTCAATCCCAGACCCCACCCCATTGGGCAAATTACGTAAACCGGGAATATGGCCACCCATCGCAAGCACCAGCGGCAACCCTAAACCGATAACCATATGCTTACCATCAACCATCCCACCCAATTGCTTCAGCGCATTCATTGGATCCGTATCGGGTTTCAGCGACAGCATCAGATATCTGGCTAAACCAGGAACTGGCGCTAATATTCCCGCTTGAATATTTTCCATATTAACATCCTTTGTCATTTTCACCGTATAATCTTCGATTTTATTCAGTTGGAGTGATGGTCAGATCAAAATCCGTTCCAGCCAGCGATTGAAAACCATCAACCACTAAATATAATTTTCCAGCCCCATTGGCCACTGCTTGGCAGGATGGTGGCGTGACATTATTGCCTGAACTACATGATTTACCGTTAATGGCATTAATATCAGCATTAAGTTCAATGGCAATATTACCACTTAATCCGATCATGTTTGACAGTTCAATCTTATAGTTGACGCCAGCCACTAACTTATCAAGCACATAAAAATCTGCGCCCGCCTCAATGGTATCTGAAGTGCTGCTCACCGAAATGACTTGCCAATTCTCTAACGATAGGCTATATACCGTTTTTGCACTCACATTACTCCCATCAATCACCACAAATACATCACCTAGCCCAGCGGTGGAAATGGAACAATAATTTGGATCAGGCGCACCATTCTGAGCACGACATAAAGCCTCATCATTAAGATCACTATAGACATAGAGATTGGCATTTCCCTGCCGATCCCATTGTCGAATAATCACATTTTGTGACAATTCATTGGCCACCTGATAAAATCTTATGCTACCCGCTTCCACCGTATCATTGTCCTTAGGTAAGGCAGCGGAAATGCTAGCCAGGGGCGGCGCATTTATCGTAAACACACTATCTGCACTATCATTAGCATTTTGCACTTCTAAATATAGCTTTTGATTGCTAGCACTTACCACACAAAAATCCGCTAAACGACCGGCTAACTCAGAAAAACACTCACTTTCGGTAAAATCTTGGTTGTATATTTGCAAATTAACGTCATTATCCAGTTTGCTTAAACTAACAATGTGCTCTCCTGCGGCCAGGTTATTGATGGTATAACGCTTAAATGAGGTCAGACCAGCCGTCAACACGCCGTTATAGGGAACGATAATTTCTTCGGCGGCATTGGGATCAGAAAGTTTCGAGGTAAAACTCCACACAACATCTTGGGCTAGCGAATTTTGAGCTAAATCTTTGACACCGCGAGTCACCGAGGCCGTATACCTCGTATCATAAGCTAGTGCATCCATCACACTAAAAGTCGCGAATGGATGATTGTATGTCACCGTGCCTGCCACTGCACCTTGTGGGCTGGTGAGCGTGAATGTTTGTGTATTTATAGTAGTTTTATCCATTGGTTCAGAAACTTCGACCCGAATCATTGGCCCGGTCACTGTCACATTTTGTTGCTCATTAGCGGGCAACAGTGACTCATTGATGGTGGGCTGAATGGTATCTTTGGTATCAAACGACCAAGTGAACGGAGAATTAGCTAACTTATTGCCTGCCTCATCGGTAATTTCCGAAGTCAGTCGCACGGTAATTCGACTATCCGCCGGCAAATCGCTCACCGGATCGAATATAGCCGTGTTATCTTGATAGCTAATCACCCCCGTCACTTTTTCCGCAGAACCATGGGTCACAATAAATGATTCATTATTTATACTATCGAAGGCCATGGCTTCCGTGAAAATCACGGTAATATTACTCGCCACCGCCACCTCTTTATCATTAATAAAAGGCGTAAATTCTGCTGGATTAGGTCGTATTTTATCAAGATTAGCTTGGACAGTAAAAGACCAAGCAACTAGTTCATACAGTGGGTTACCCGCAAGGTCGGTGACTTGGGTGTTTAACTCTACAGTATAACTGGTATTAAAAATCAGTGGTTGAGATGATTTAAAACGTGCTTTTCGGTTAGCGTAAATAACTTCACCAACAATTTTCTCACCCGCTGGCGTACGCACCGTAAAGCTATCTTGCGTAATTGAAGCACTCGCCATCTCTTCAGAAAATTTCGCACTGATCACCGGTCCATTGACCACAACATCCGTTGCACCATCGTTAGGTAACATAACATCTACGGTAGGTGGGGTCACATCCTGTGCTACGCTTGTGGTAAAACTAAAGACATAGGCTTCCCCTAATACATTTCCCGCCAAATCAGCAATATCTCCGCTCAGCGTAACCTGATAGTTGGTATTAAAAAGCAGATCTGAACTCAGCTGAAATGATACCGTATCACCACTCACACTAACCTGACCTTGAATCACATCGCCACCCACCGCTTTCACCATGAATCGCTCTACCGTCACGCTGGCAGAATCAATCACCTCGGATAACTGAATATCAATGGAGCGGATACCTATCGCCACATCATTTACATCCGCGATCGGGTTTGTCGATTGCACAACCGGTGGCTCACCATCGGCTGGGGGCTCGGTGGTGAATTTCCACTGAACATTTTCTACTAAAAAATTACCGACCCGATCTGATATCCCTGTGGTCAAAATCACTTGGTATTCTGTCGCATAATCCAAATCCGCTGCGGGTTGTAAAACGGCTGTTGTTCCTTCATAACTCACAGAGGCAGCCACCAATTCGCCCGCGTTGCTTAAGTAAAAGGACTGATCGGTAATGCTATCCGCCGCCATTATTTCCGAAAAATTCGCGTTAATAATCAGGTCGCTGACTTTCACATTCGACGTGTCTGACAACGGTAAATGCGCTTTCACCGTGGGTGCATCGTCATCATTTTTGGTACTAAAGACCCAACGAACGGGAGTGCCCAGAATATTACCAGCCAAATCCGCCACCTTGTCATTTATCGCCACTTGATAACTCTCGTTATAATTGAATCTAGCTGCTGGGGTAAACGTTGCTTTGCTGCCCTCAACTGACACGGTACCAGCTACCGCCGAACCATCGACAATGGACACTTGCAAGGCGCCCGCCTGCAAAATGCTACTCTCATTTATGACTTCGGAAAACTGCACTGCAATAGTCAACCCAATGACATCAATATTTTGTTGTGCCGGTGGAGAGGAATGATTAAGTAACACCGTCGGTGGGGTCATATCGGCTTCTAATGCGGTAGTGAACTGCCAACGGATATTACCGCTTAGTGTATTACCTGATAAGTCAACAATACTTGCCGCGTTGACAGTAGCCACATATGTAGTTTGTGGGGCCAGTGATACACTTGGCGTAAAAACTACCGTTCGATTATTAATATAAGTAACCGCACCACTGACAGGAATTTCATCAATGGTTTCAAGCACTAATGCTTCTTCATCAATCCTAGCTGAGTTTAACTCCTCATTAAACGCAATGGATACCAATTTGGTGGATACATCTGAAGCATCAATACCAGGTGATCGTGCGGCAATTGCTGGCGGCGTCGTATCAGGTACATTGACAGTTTTAAATGACCAAGCAATAGGATCTAACAACGAATTGCCCGCTAAATCCATCACCCCGCTGACATTCACCGAGTAAGCTTGATTATTTTTCAGAACAGAAACGGGAGCAAATTTCAGACCCCGACCATTGATTAATGAGACCTCTCCTGCCACCGGCTGCAGAGAATCATTTTCGGTAACGGTGATCGCTTGTGCATGCACAGAATCTGGACGCAAAGTTTCTTTGTTAAACGTGACGCTAATCGAGGAGCTCGCAGACACAATACTTGAATCATGTGTTGGGATTAACACAAAATCAGTGACATCAAACTCGATATCGTTTTGGTTAGTCACCGAAACAGCTTGTCGATATTCTTCGCTGAGCGAATTACCGGCTAAATCTTTAATCGAAGTTTTTGCAATGATCTCATAGCTACCTTCTGATAATGGGGCCGTCGGGATGAAAATAATTTGTTTATCAAAATACTTCACTTTACCTTTAATTTTTTGATTGGTACTTTTTAGATAAAAGTTATTCTCATTTAATGTCGCCACATCCAAGGCTTCATTAAACACGGCATACACACTATCGTTAGGCACGATACTCGAAGTAGGCATTTGTTGTTGACCAGCAGCGGGGAGAGGAGGGCTAGTATCAAATTCTGTCCCGGTAGTAAACGACCAGCTCATTGAGTTTGGCGTATTACCCGCCAAATCGCGAATCGACCGATTATCCAAGTTAATACCTTCCACCTCTAACACATATTTTGTACTTGGCTCAAGGGGTAACGATGGATAAAACACCAATGTCTGATCCACATAAACAACCGACCCCTTTAGCGATTCAGTACTGGCCCCTTTACGCAATTGAACCTCAGCAAATGACTGGATATCCAACGTCTTGGTAAATGTCGCGCTGATAGCGGTATTCCGCGAAACGGCTGTAGCACCGCTGGCCGGTACGGTACGATGCACCACGGGCGACAACCGGTCAAGTTTTACTCCAGTGGAAAATTGCCATTCAAATTCCTCTTTCATCTGATTGCCAACCAAATCAGCAACCGTGGTGTTAATAATCACCGTATAGGTTTTTTCCGGGCTTAAAGCACCACTGAGAATGAATGTAACGATATTACCAGCCACATTAAACGTGCCCGGCACATTTTGGTCACCACTGACGACAAAAGACGCTGAATTGATCGAACCTATCGCCATCGCCTCCGAAAAGGTCACTCGAATTTCGGAGTCAACGCGTACATCCACACTGTTTTCGCGAGGAAAGACATCAACGACACTCGGTGAACCCACATCCGGTTCTTCGATAGCGATGCCACACCCTCCTGATAACAACAGGGAAAGCATTAAAGATAAGCCCGCTATCATACTCAACCCAGCACGCACATCTACCCATTGAGCTATTAGATAATTTTTGTTAATTAGCCACATTGCCTGAAACCTGCTTTAAGCTAGAATGTTTTTACTATAAAACCTTCGTCGTTATTTTTATTATGGGTTGTTCAATCGATCTATGTTTTTAGTCAACACCTAAAAACCATCGGCACCTCTATAAAAGACGATAAGACAGTTGCAAATGAAATCCTAAATCTTGCAAATTATCATTTTCATCACGCTCATCCTGATCACTCACCGCTTTTAGCGCCTTTCCCCAAAACGCCTGGGCTTGCAATGCTGACTTCGGCTCCCATAAAACACCTAAGCCGATACTGTACATCTGACTCGTTATGGGATTGGTATCATCCCCACTAGTTTTGTTCCTAAGCCGCGCATGATCAACAAAGGACATTACCGTTAAATCAGTTGGATTCCCCTTGCCATCACGAATCGGAAAATACAATTCAATAGATCCCGCTACACCGTTATCTCGCACAAATTGATTTTCTCGATACCCTCGCACGGTATAGACCCCACCCGCCGAAAATTTCTCTGTCGGCAATACCGAGTCATTGGTTATTTGCCCCATCCCCCGCACGACAATTTTATCTAAAACCTTATTGATGGACTGTGAGAAATAAAAATTTCCTTGGACGGCCGCGTACTTTCCATCGGCACGGTTATCCGTTCGAATACTCGCCCCCAGCGCATCCATCCCCCATTTCAGTTTTCCCTGCCAAGCTACCACGCGTTTTTTACCACGATTTAATCCCTGTAATGATAACCATAAATTGGTCACATTTTTCGGGCCGGTGCTGGGATCCCCGCGCTCGTCCACCTGCTGATCCGTAATGGTAATGGTGATTTCACTCGATTTTTTATCAAATCCAGCGCTCGCCGTCAGTTGCTGGGTCAAGGTTTTTACAAAAGGATGTGACAGCTTAACTTGCCAGGCACTGGATTGACTTTCCACATCAGTATTTTTTTTAAATGGCTGTTCGATAATCGCTGCATCCGTTAACGAATAACGGATACCCAGCTGAGTATCATAGACATTTAATGGGATATCATAGGAAAAATAGCCTTGTTTATGGCCGCGGGTTTGCGCATAAAACCCAGTAATCGTATCACGTTTACCCAACAAGTTTCGGTGCATCACCAAATATTCCACGCGCTCAGAACCCACACTCGGGGCATTATAGTTATTAACGCTTAAGCTCATTGAATAGGGTTTATCCTCATCAATGTCTAATGCAAGATAACTTTCTCCCAGTTTGTCACCTGGCAGCAATTTTGCGTTAACACGTTTGATCAAAGGATCTTGCTCCAATAGCAATAATGATCGACGGAGTTCAAAATAATTAAGTGGCTCGCTAGCACCCAATGTGACGCGCTGGTTAATGTAATCGGAAGAGACAGACTTTTGCCCTGACAACTCAATTTTCGACAACTTGCCTTGCAGCATCGTCAGTCGAACGATACCGTCCACGATTTTTTGATCAGGGATAACCACCCCTGAATTCACATAGCCTTGCTTGTAAACCTCTAATGATAAACGCTGGCGTAATTGCTGCAAATCATTGGCCGTCACCTCTCGGTTTTCATAATCCGCGAGCATGGGATTCAGCAAGGCTTCCGAGAGAATCGTATTGTTATCGAGCACAATTTGCTTCACAAAAATTTCAGAGGTAGATAAGCCCGTCGGTTTGGTCTCAAAACGCTTCAATTGATCCCCTGTAGTAAACGACCACTGGATTGTTTCTGACAGCACATTGCCTTCGCTGTCGGTCAATCCCCCCTCAATGGACGCTGTATACAGTGTATCATAATCAAGCGGCAGAGATGGCTCAAAAATCATTCGATTATTTTGATAACTGGTTCTACCATCCACTTCTTTATCATCATCAGTCAACAGCCTAATGCGAGCCTCATCAGACAAGAAAGCCTTCGAAAATTGTACGCCAATAGCGCTCTTAACATCCGTGTTTTTCGCACCACTGGCGGGGTAATGATAGAGTGATCTCAACGGAATGTCCTGAACAAGCGGGGCTTTTACCGATGTAGACGACGGAGTATCAGCAGGCAAGGCGAGAGAAGGCTGAGAGCCGTCAGGGAGTACCGGTACGATAGGTTTTTGAGCTTCACTCACGGCCGTATCGCTCGCAGGGACTTCATTTTGACTCGGAACCTCAATCCCCTCCACACTGGGTATGGGGACAACGATAGGGACAGGTAAAACTTTTTCGGCAAAATCACCAAAACCCTCTGGTGTTGCTTTTTTTATTTCATCCGATTTGGCTTGCTCAGGTTTGGCCACCGGGGCAGGTGGCTCTATGGGGCGTTCAGGTTTAGCCACCGGAGCGGGTGGCTCCTTTAAAAAATCAGCACCAATAGCAGACGCCGTTTTCATTGGTTTTTTTCTGGTTGAGAAAATGACCCGACGTTGCCCCGTTAAGCGAGCACCCGAGTGAGAACGAATATTCTCAGATACTGAAATGGTATATACCACCTCAGGCGATAAAGCCATTGCCGGCGTAAAAATTATTTTTTTCTCGTCAATGCGAACCTCACCCGCAACCTCATTGCCTCTCGCATCCTTCACCAACAACGCATCTGACCCAAGCACATCTTTGAGTTTTTCACTAAACGATACCGTCACCCGAGTATCCAAGTCAACATTGGTTGAGCCATCGTTGGGCGTCATTTTTTCAATTTTAAAATCGGTCGTAAACAAATCGCCACCAATCGCGCCAGCGAGAGGCAATAAGTTAGCATATACCGTCTTTGGCCACACAACATCAGCCCCATGAGCCTGACTAAATACACTTAAAGCCATCGTAACGTATATTGGCCAAATCCAGCATTTCGAACGACCTTGTCCACACAAAGCGTTGAAAAGTTGTTGTGAACTCATGATTCCAAGCATCACCATTCTTTTATTTATGATAATCATTATTAATAGTAAGATAAAGCATATACCTATACTGAACCATTTGTCCGACATAAGCATAAGGCTAAAACTAACGATACCCCCATCCTAATTTTTAAATGGATTGCTGACTAAGCACTGCAACCACCAGTGATTTACTGGCAACCTGCATCGGAAGAAACATCACTAGTAATACCGGCTTCCCGTTGAGACACCAGAAAAACCCCCTCTTCGTCGCCTTGTTTTTCGATTAAAAAATTGATCAAAAAAGTATTCGCTACCAACTGTTCACACGGTTGATCAATCACTGCTAAATGCGTCGCAACCTTAGCAATTTCTAATTGATCCATCTTCTCATTGAGCGCTGAGTCAGGGAGATATTCTAACAAAATAACCCCATCACGAATGGCAATCTCGGGCTCAGTAAATTTAACGATGTTAACATCACCTGGGGTTTTTGCAGTCAAGGCCGCATTCTCTTCAAGCACATCACCTAACTGATCAAACTCAGTCACATCTAATTGTCCATTATCAAGGCGAGCTTCCCCCGGCCCTCCAACCGCTGCCACATTAATGATGCCATTAGGGGTATTCACGCGGGTGTTCTGCAACACCACGTCTGAACCAATCGCGGTGAAATCTCCATTGGGAATATTGATGTTTGTATTTTGAAAATTGAGAGTTTTACTCGCAATCGTTGAGTCACTAAATTCCTCAACAAAACCAAAAGTCTCAGGCTTTCCAATCGTGAGTACTGAGGGTTTAGTTGTGGTCACACCAAACCGCTCCCCCCCCTTAAGACCAATAAAATCCGCTGTCGCCACATGAAACGAGCCACCAATATCGACACTCGCACCCTCCTTAAATAGGATACCCGCCGGATTAAACAACCAAAGATTCACCTCAGGAATGTCACTTTTGATTGTGCCAGCAATGGTTGACCCAGATCCTCCGGTCACTCGGGCAATAATATCGCTGATGGCAGCAGATCCCAAAAAATTGGCGGTTTCTCCTGAATTAATATCAAAAGTTTCAAAACTATGATATAAATTAGTTCCCACCAAACGCCCGTCGTCGGCAGCTATTTGGTACGTTAAATTCTCATCAAGTGCGATGGCTCTTGCCCCCTTTACCGTGCCATCAGTGACAACCTCCGCCACCACCACAGGAACCTTCATCGTTAATAATATCAATGTAAGCCAAAAAACATTTTTTATCATATGGAAATATATGTTCACTGTCATCACCAAACCCCTAACATAATAAGCTATGATATCGCACAATAAACACCACCGATCTATAAGCTATTAGAGTACTTTCAATCCACAGCAAATCGCTACCAGGCCTGAGATATCTCTACAAAACATGGAGCCGCAGGGATAATACACAATGAGCATATGGGTAATATTTCAACGCAAGCATGCCAGAATTAAAGGCGCTGATCAAGGCCGCCTGAGCTGTTATTATCTTACATTAACAAAACGCTCGGGCTTATTAACACAAAAACAACAATTCATTCTATAAGAGAAACACCTAGTTTCAAATAATAGTTATCATCGAGTGCATTAATCAAACAATTGTTGTCGTTTTGTCAACCAGTGCCGACTTTGCGTCTTCATTCCGGCTCATTGCAGCTTAATGAAAAATATTGAAGATTCCCTATGGACGCACATGGCCACATAGCGATAATACGAGGAGAACATTGGGGCGTCATTTTTTCGACACCCCAATGTATCCTAATAGGCAAGTTAATGCTGAAGGGTTGTTATTGAGCTATCGATTTATCTTGAACAAAATTTAAAATATCCGTGGCATCATGATTTCCCCCCGTATGTCCCGCCGCAGTAAAGGTAAGCTCTAGTACACCAAACATACGACTTTCGGGGAGTGTGTCAGGTGACATCGGCGTACCAAACCTAACCTTGTGAAAAAAGCGCCATGGCTCATCCCAGGCAGACGCAAACACATCCACACCCGCAATACCGGCACCTGCTGCTCCATGGCACCGCACACAACTAAAAGGAAGATTCACATCGTTGACCACCGCCGTCGCACCGCCGTTATAAATCAGCCCTCCATTGACAGCATCCCCGTTATAGGCGGCACCAAATGCCCGCACATATCCGCTGACATCAGCAACGCCAGTTTTAATGAACTCAGCTAAACTCCATAACTCCGTTTCCCCCATGAAATCACCGAAATTATGCACCCGAACGACTTGCCCAGCATCAAGTACCGGATAGCCGCCTTGAATGGTTTTATAAAGATCATCTACCGTTGCCTCTTCACCTCGCACACTGCGCAACCACAATAAATCATTCCACAATCCAGCACTGCCACGGTAATCCCAGCCATGACACATGGCGCAACGCCAAGTCTGGTCATCGGCTAAAGTCGCATCCGGTGCATCCTGCCAATCAAAGATCAGATGTCGACCTGCTGGTGCATCTAATGCTGCTTCCACCATCCAATTATCATACAATCGCCCACCACTCGCTATATCTCGCGCTAACCCGCCTTGCGAGTATTTAGTGACATCGGCCGCTGACTGTAAATCCAATCCTGAGAACTGATAATCTACGGTGCCTAACATCTCACTACCAGGATGGCCAAACCTAACTTTATGTAAATACTCCCAAGGATTTATTCGAGCTAAATCGTGCATATATAAAGTTTCATCAACCACGATTTCACGGCCATTAGTACCGTGACACGCAGTGGTCCCACAACCACCCTGGGCCAAGGCATCAACCGCCGCAGGATCATAGGGCGATAAATCATAATCCACTTTGCCGGCGCTGGCATCACCACCGCTGACCACATTATAACAGAGGGGATCAGCCACATTACCATAACAAGTCGGTTCACTATCAATGAAAGCCGCCATGGATTTTCCATCCAATGCTTCTTCCTGGATCGAAACGACAAAACGAGTTAGTGCATGAACATCATCGGTGGAAATACCTGAGGCGCTAAATGCATGATCACCCGCATTATTGACCACCCCAGAATGGATCATGTCAAATACCTCCTGAGCCGCCATATTCGCCGGCAATATTCCATCTGGACTCATGACAACGCCCCTAATACCGGTGACATAACTACCGGCACCATAAGCCCCAGCGGCGCCTAAATAATCCCAACCATGACAAGATTTACAACGCCACGTCGTATCATTGGTCTGATCGGTATTTCCGGTACTCGCCCATAATCCATGGGTGGCCGCCGCCGTCGAGGGCACAGTCAAAACCGCTGATTCATCGGTACCCACCCACCATTTATCCCATAATAATCCACCGCGTGCGAAATCTTTCGCAATCTGATCTTTGCTCGCCGCATAGCGTGTCACATCAAACCCTTGCTCACTGGGAATCAAAGTTTCTTGCATATGCCGAAGAATATCGACCGCCGCCTGAAAATCTAGCGCCGGATTGCCGTACCAAATAATTCCTGGCATTTGAGGGTCGGCATCGGGTTGGCCAAATCGAATTTTATGTAAAACTTCCCAAGGATTATCCCACGCATAGGTATCAAGAAATTTACCAAAAGGTTCGTTAAAATCAATCGCCCGACCAGCAGCACTCCCTTCAATATCATGACAGCTAACACCGCACCCACCCCCCGCTGTATCTTGGGTGGTTGGCAAATCATAAAACGCCTTGCCATTTGCTGCACTGGCATTGCCGTTAATACCCGTCACTAATTTCGAGCCGCTATCAATAGCCAATCCTGGTTCAACCCCCTGAGCCGCCTGCTCCTGCATGCTGACAACAAATTTAGTCAGCGCGTGTAATACTTCTGGCGTCAACATGGCACCAAAAGCATGATCACCCGGCGCCACATATTGACCTTCATCGATAAATGCGAAAATTTCTTCCGCTTGAGTGAATAAGGGAACATCACCATCGGCCGGAATCAAACCTTTAATTCGAGTGTAATAACTACTGCTAACACTACCATATGGGCCTTTTTGACCACGATAGTCCCAACCATGACATGATTTACAACGCCATGTGGTTGTATTGCTTTTTCTGGTATTAAACGCGGGCCACAATGGATGATTAATGGTGGCTATCTCAGCAGGAACCGGAGGTAATGTACCTAGGTCATCGGTGACCCACCATTCATCATAAGCCAAACCGCCTAGCGCGAGTGATGCCGCCTCATAAAGCGCCGGATCAAACGCTGTTGCTTTAATATTTACAGCATCGCCAATGCCTCGATTAAGTTGAGATGTCTGCGAGGTACGTACCGTCGGTGAAGTACGTGCCGTCACTTCGTCGCCGTTTACATCTGCCTGGGCTGGAGTTTTCGCCCCCGACGGGGTGGATTCCGAACAACCCGCCATCCATAGCAGAAAAAAAATAAACAAGACTAATTGGCTATAATATTTCATAAATTCACTCTCCCCATCCATATAAAATAGCTGGCCCCGATAACGATGACCGGGCTTCCCACAAATAAAACGCCTCTTATGGAATGGGCATGTAATAACTTCCCAGTTTCACCTCCCACCTTCCGCCTGTCTTGATCCGTTCTTCCATCACAAAAGCTCGAAATAGAACCACTATTCCTGCACTTTTGTTCAATCAGAACG
>CAYUAI010000063.1:0-24555 GCA_964442745.1 uncultured Chromatiales bacterium | reverse complement strand
TCGTTAAGTTGTGTTTCCCACCATTGTAATGTGACTTGCTGGTGAGCGGCAACTAATAGGTCACGACTCAAAGGGGCCGCGAGGTAACTTATCACACTTGTTTCAATATAAACGGTAGATTTTTCCATTTTTAACTACCGTGTCATTTTAGTTGTTGTGGTTACCGTTGTTTAGAGGCTCTGTTTGCGTTAAGTGTTGATAAAGTTATCCAATCGCGGCTTGCCGATAGGCGATGAGGTCTTTCGCGTATTTTTTGTTCTCAATGAAGCGACGCCATCCTAAATAATTCTCTAAGTATCGAGTGGCAACGCCGTTAAAGCGAACGAGCCAACTTTTCAAGCGCTTCATATAAGCATTGACATTTTGTCTATGAAAAATCTCGTCAACGACTCGGCACTTAGCACGGGCTATCACGGGTTGACGTGGAATGTTTTCTTTTTCAGCTAGCGAACGATAAGCCTCATGACCATCACTACATAAAACAGATTCTCGGCGGATTAGGGCCATTAAAGCCTCGTGTATTTCCTCTTTTTTATTATACTTGAGGACAAAGTCGGCCATGGCACCCGTACGATCTCGAAGGATCACCACAGGGATACGCTGATCTCGTTCTCTTTTATCCACGCCACCGCGTTGTCTCGCCGATCCTGATAGCGTCCGGCTTCCTTTCTCCGAGACGGCAAAAAAGGTGTCATCGACTTCCACAATACCCGAGAACTCAGAGGATTTCGCTGGACTCGAATTTTCTAAAAAACGATGTCGCTATCGAAAAGAGGTCGTCTTATCAATGTCACCGTGCTTGGCGGCCTCTCGAATACTCTCGTTTTGGCTTAAACAGTGGGCGTAATCCAGCCATTTTTCTTTATTCCTTAGCTTGGCTAATGGACTCCCTGTCAGAGCGTGAAAGGTTTTATGACAATTTTTACAACGGTATCGTTGAAGTGGGTGAGCACGTCCCCAACGCGAGAACGATGGGCTCTCACAATGTGGACATTGATTGGTTTTTTCCAGTCTTTCCTCAATGGTCCGCACCACTTTATTGTGATTGCCGATGGATTCGCGTTCATCAAACAAGCAGTTCTGTTGGTGTCGAGTCAGATCATTCATGGCGCGGACGAGTTTTTAAAATTGATGAGGGATCATGAGCCTCTCCTGGTAAGTGATTGAATCACTAAATATTATATTAGTTTCAACACTTAACGCAAACAGAGCCAAAAATATCTAAGAGCCCCTAACAAAATGATTAAAAAGTTGTCATACTATGTATAGAATAAGGGCATCATGATGGGAGGATCTACTCATGTCCAAATCATTAGTCAGTGACAGACTCTGGGAGGCAATCGAACCATTGCTTCCGCCACCTAAAGCGCGGCGATTCCGCTATCCAGGGCGCAAACCTTTAAGATAATCGAAAAACACTTACCGGTCTTCTTTTTGTACTCAAAACGGGCATTCCCTGGGAATATCTCCCCCAGGAGATGGGATGTGGCTCGGGGATCACGTGCTGGCGTCGATGACGTGATTGGCAACAGCAGGGCGTCTGGCAGCGCTTAGTGGAAGTGATACAAGCTAAACTCAATCAAGCCGATGGAATTGATTGTGGTCCCGAGCCCTCGTCGATAGCGCCCGTGTGCGTGCAGTACACGGCGGGGAGAAAACGGGTCCCAATCCGACCGATCGGCGCAAAAATGGCAGCAAACATCATATTGTCACGGATGCGCAAGGTGTCCCGTTGACGGCGACGTTAACCGGCGCCAATGCCCATGATATAACCCAATGGCTGCCATTGGTAAAAAATATTTCCCCGGTGCGAGGTAAGCGTGGGCGGCCACGAAAGCGACCGGTTATTGTGCAAGCGGATCGTGCTTATGATTCCGAGCCACATCGTAAAGTGCGGCGTCAAATGGGCATTAACCCTTTGCTTGCTAAACGTCGAACAGGGCAGTGATCTTGGTATTTATCGCTGGGTGGTTGAACGTACGTTGTCTTGGTTGCATCAGTTTCGTCGTTTGCGTTATGCGCGTCGATCAGATATTCATGAAACATTTTTAGCACTTGCTTTGGCGATGATAGTCTGGAATTTTTTAGATGAAGCTTAAAGTCATTTTGTTAGGGGCTCTAAAAAAATGATGGCCTCTCCCCTCAAAGAGTGCCTCCTATTCGTCTCATTAGATTAGCTGCGGACACTGATAAAAAAATGTATTTTATTATCAGAACCACGATAGAGTAGAATGAGCCTTTAAATAGCATGAAGATAACATGAGTTTTCTCAATGATATATAATAGAACAATTTTAAAAATAAATGTTGTTTTTATAGGGTGGTTGTTGAGTGTGTCTGTCTTGGCCGAGACACCGCGAGGCTTGCAACGCATCGTCACCCCGGATAATTATCGTGCGTTGATCATTGGCAACAACAATTATCAAGATCCTAAAGGCCAATGGCAGGTATTAGAGACGGCGGTGGCCGATGCACGATCGGTGAGTGAGCTATTGAAAACCGATTACGGTTTTACCGATGTGACCTTGCTTATTGATGCCACAAGACGCAATATTATCAATGCGTTAGCGGATTTGGCCAAACGCACTCAGGCGGATGATAGTGTGGTGGTGTTTTATGCGGGTCATGGCCATTTAGATGAATGGCGGGATCAAGGCTTTTGGATTCCCGTGGATGCCACGGCCGGGGAAATCACCAGTTATATCCGTAACAGTGCGATCCGTGATGAACTTAGCGTGATTGCCTCCAGGGCTAAACATACCTTACTGATATCGGACTCGTGTTTTAGTGGTGCTTTATTACGCAAAGGGGCGCGGGGCAAAAGCGCTGAGGAAAATAATCAACGTTATTATCAAAAAGTGGCGGACAAAAAAAGTGTACAAATTTTAGCCGCTGGCGGCGTTGAATTTGTCGATGACAATTATCGCGGTTCTGGGCATTCGCCGTTTACGCATTTTTTACTCAATGAATTAAAACACAATAACGAGGCCTTGCTCACCGCCAGCGAATTGGCGCTGAATATCAAAAAAGCCGTGGCCAATAATGTCCAGCAAACCCCGGAGAGCGGGGTATTGCAAGGGGCAGGGGATGAGTTAGGCGAGTTTATTTTTGCTCGCTCGAACCTCGACCTCGGTCTCCCGGAGATCGGTCTGGGTTCACCGGAGGGGGTATCGAATCGCTCCAGTCCGATGCCAGTGACCTCCGCCAAAACTAAACGCCCCTTTTGGAAAAACCCCTGGTTTTGGCTGGGTACACTGACGGCTACGGCCGCGACCGGTTATGCACTGAATCGCAGTGGGGGTGGCAATGATGACAGTGATGTGGTCTATCAGTGAAAAGACCACATCGATAAAAAAAATGACATTGAGGATAAGCGATGAAGAGTGGGTTTGATCGATATCGAGTAGGGTTAATCCTATGGATTTGCGCAACGTTGATCGCCTGTGGGGGCGGGGAGAAAAATAAATCCCAATTAGGCCTTGTCTCCCCCACTTTTGCGCCAGACAAACAGGCGTTGCTCAAACAACGCCGCGGGGAGGTGGGCATCCGTTTTGTGTTACTAGAGGCTGGCATTGACTGCACCCTGGGATTGGCCCCGGACCTTACCTTTCAAAACGTCTCTTGCCCCGCCTCCCTGCCCCAAGGCAGCTATACCTATCGTTTAGAATATTATATCAAAGCCAGCAATACGCTAATCGCCTGGGTAGAGGATCGTTTTACCCTGAGTGCCTCGGATATTGATGTTGTGCCCGAATTAACATTTGATATTAACGATGATGCAGATAAGTATACTAATTTTGAAGAATTTCTGGCCGGTACCAATCCTAGAGATGCCAGTGATTATCCCCCGCCGCTACCCGATTTCACCGCCCCAAGGGATAAAACTAAGGAAGCCAGTGCAGAGAAAACGCCGGTGGGCTTGGGAGAACCCACCATAGTGGGTTTTGATGAGGCCAATGTATCGATAACAAATGATGCGCTCGCAGAGGGTTTTGGCCTGGGTGAAACGCTGGTGTCCTGGACCGCGACGGATGGCAACGTCACTAAAACAGCGACGCAACGCATTACTATTGAAGATACTACGGCGCCGGTGTTTATTAATGATTTGCCAGAGATCATTGTGGCCACGACCGAAGACAATCTCACCTTGGATGGGTTAGCCGTACCGGAAGTGACAGATATTTTTGCCGTAGAGATGAGCTCAAATGCGCCTGCTTCGTTGACTTATGCCGCAGGCCGTCATGAAATTGTTTGGACAGCAGAGGATGCTAATGGCAATAAAAGCACGAAAACACAAACCTTGATAGTGAATCAAGCACCACCATCGGATGAGTCGATCTGTCAAGCCCCGGCGGATGTGAATATAGAAGCGCGAGATAAGTTGACGGTGCCAACCGCCACCGAATTAGGCCAAGCCAGTGGTTTGAATTTTACGGGAGAGGTGACCGTGACCCATGATAGGCCCGTGACGGGTTTTGGTGTGGGTGATTTTACCGTGACTTGGACCTGTGCCGATGATGCGGCGAAAAAAACAGCGACTCAGCAGGTTAGCATAAAAAATGCTAAACCCGTGGCCAATGCGGGTATCGATCAATCCGTTCAAGTTGGTGATGTAGTGACTTTAGATGCCAGTGCGAGTAGTGATCCGAATAAGGATGATTTGAGTTATGAGTGGACGGTCCCAGCGGGAATTAGCTTATCGAGTACCACGGCAGAGAAACCGAGTTTTACGGTGGCCACAGGGACTAAAGCGGGGATATTGAGCTTTGATGTCGTCGTCAACGACGGCCAAGGGGGTAGTGCTTCGGATAGTGTGGAAATCACGGTTTCTGAATCTCCTCTCTCCAATCAAGTTCCCACAGCGGATGCGGGTCTGGATCAACAGGTGGAAGTGGATACTTTGGTGACACTCGATGGGAGTGCGAGCCGTGATCCCGATGCCAGTGATTCCGATGCCAGTGATCGTTTGAATTATCTTTGGATAGTCCCGACGGGAGTGAGTTTATCAGATACCAAAGTGGCTAAACCAACTTTTACGCTAGCCACAGGACAGGCCGCAGGCACCACATTGACCTTTAGCTTGGTGGTGGATGATGCTAAAGGCGGTGTTTCTGATCCGGATACGGTGGATATTGTGGTGATGAATACTAAGCCTGTGGCTCATGCGGGGTTAGATCAAAATGCGAGTGTAAGTGATGTTGTTACCTTAGATGCGAGTGCCAGTAGTGACTTGAATAAGGATACGTTGAGTTATGAGTGGACAGCGCCAGCGGGTATGAGCTTATCAAGTACCACGGCAGAGAAACCGAGTTTTACGGTGGCCACGGGCACTAAAGCAGGGATATTGACTTTTGATGTCGTCGTCAGTGATGGCCAAGGAGATACGGCTTTAGATAGTGTAGAGGTAACTATTTTAAATACCGCGCCGAGTGTCATAGCGGGTTCGGATCGCACGGCTGTTATTGATACCAAAGTTAATTTAGATGGCAGTGGGAGTAGTGATCCTAATGAGGATGTTTTGACTTATCGTTGGAGTGTTTTGACAGTGCCGCCGGGTAGTACCGCTACCGTAGTTGATTCCACCCTTGCCAAGGCTAGTTTCACCTCGGATCTGGAGGGTGATTATACTTTGCAGTTAGAAGTCAATGATACGGTTTTGAGTGCGACGGATAGTTTAGTGCTAACAGCGATTAAGGGAGGGGAGGCGACGCTTGGCATGGTGATTATCCCTGGAGGGAGTTTTCAAATGGGGGATGAAAGCTCACCGAATGGGGTAACAAGGGGTTCTGGGAATAATGATGAAGTGCCGGTGCATACGGTGACGGTGGCAACGTTTGAGATGGGGAAATATGAGGTGACGTTTGATGAGTATGATTCTTATTTAATCTCGAAAGGCGTTGATACTAGCAATATTACGGGAACATTGGATGAAGGGTATGATAATGGTTGGGGGCGAGGTAATCGTCCAGTGATCAACGTTTCCTGGGATCATATACAAGTTTATCTTGAATGGTTGAATACGCAACAAGGCATTGCTTTAGATGATGTGAAGCGTTATCGCTTACTGACAGAGGCGGAATGGGAATATGCGGCGCGTGGGGGCACGACGACGGCGTATAGTTGGGGAGATACTATTGATCACGATAAAGCTAATTATGGTAAAGATAGCTGTTGCGGTGGCTTAGCAGTAGCCGGAACAAGAGATACTTATCTAAATACGGCCCCAGTGGGACAATTTCAAGCTAATCCCTTTGGTTTATATGATATGCATGGCAATGTCTGGGAATGGGTTGAAGATTGTGGGCATGATAGTTATACAGGGGCACCATCGGATGGCAGTGCTTGGGTTAGAAACTGTATAGTTGTTCGCAGTTTTTTTGTGGGGAGGGTGTTGCGTGGCGGTTCTTGGGACAACGTTCGGGGGAGATTGCGCTCGGCGACCCGCGGTGCGAGTAGCGCAAGCCACGATAGCTGGAACGGCAGCGGTTTTCGATTGGCCAGGACTCTTTAATCTTTATGCTTTATCCCTTTTACTCTTTAAATCTGAGCGTAGCGCGAAAATTTTTGGGGGGACACCGATAATCAAAAATTCACCAAACAAGCTCGATGTCCCGCAAGCGGTGCAATTGTGTCATGATTTGTTATTATGGCTCATCCCGCATTTAGATAAATTCCCCCGTAATCGACGTTTCACCCTAGGGAATCGGTTAGAAAAAGGGCTATTAGAGGTATTAGAACTCCTGGTTGAAGCGGCCTATAGCCATCAAAAACGTTATGTCCTAAGCAATGCGAACCGCAAACTGGAAATCCTTCGTCATTTATGGCGTTTAGCCCTGGAATTACAATTAATCCCGATCAAAAGCTACGAACACGGGGCAAAATGGTGGGATGACTTAGGCCGACAAACCGGCGGTTGGTTAAAAGCCCACGCGCCCTCTCGGTGATGAAACGCCTGAGAGATGTGATTGGCTCGAAATAGCTCAGTAAATGGGTATGTGAGTTCACGCTTGTTGATTGATCATGGCCGATAATTTTATTCGGAAAGTCAATGAAATATTCATCAAGATCGATGATTGCTTTCTTGTTCATTAAAAATCCGAGTGGCGACCATTTCTGCAATACATTGTCCTAGACCGCTAATGATATTTTCATTCTTTGCTTCAACGATAACAACAATGGGAGCGCTGATTAACAACGGCTCAGGCGAATGGCTCATAATAAAATCGCAATCATCATTGAGAGATTTTTCTTTATCCATATTAAATTCGATTCCAGAAAATAAGCTGATTGGGTGGTTAAAGGTTTCCCTAATTTATATCAATATATTGGTGATAATCAGTTCTGATCGTGCTTTTTCCGTATTAATGGCTCTGGTTAATGGCACGTTTTCTTTCAGTATGGCTTTGAGAATATCACTAACATCCTGCTCGGGTATTTGGGTAAATATACCTTCTTGTTCGAATACGTTGATATCAAGTGCGTGTTTGACTCGCTTTAAATTAAAATCACGGTATGCCATGGTGTGTTTCCGTTGACAGCATCGAACTAAAATAGCCGCGAAGCACCTCAACCATTTCCTGAAAATAATGTTTATTTTATCGAAGGCCGTCGCGATTATACCATCAAAACCACCGCTTCTGGTCAATGTCGAGCCAGCCATCAATCCCAACAGTCTATCCTGTAAAGGAGAAATTTTGGTCGACCGATCAAGTTTCAAGCTATTCAATAAAAAGACAGAGACCGGAACGTTGTATGAGCAATGGATACAGATCGTTGATGACGAAGGAAAAATACGAAAATACCGCCATCTAAAAACAACGGGAATGGAAAACCATATCGCTGTTGCAGCCCTTCTTTATCCCGCCGATTACGGCCCATGATAAACTCACCCGCCGCCACGCTAACCATCGCAACTTGATCAGCCGGACCCGATTTTACCGTCGGTGCCACTAGCCAAACATTGGCGGTCGCCTCACCACTATTTTTGCTGCATGCCAGTACCAGCACGCTCAAACAAACAACACACCCTCGAAAAAGCATTATCACGTTAAATTGACTCGCTAGTTATTATCTTTCGCACAACGAAACCCAAAGGTAGCATTTTTGACTTTGATGGCAAAAAATGCCCGATTGTAAACCGGTGCCGAAATACCACGTTGATAAAATAAACAATTAAACCACGATCCGCCTTTTAATGTTTTATCGCGTTTTCCATAGTTCTCGGAGTACGGCGCATTACCTGGGTAGGTTTCATACCAAGACGCCGTCCATTCCCACACATTCCCCGACATATCGTGGACTCACCCCAGCGGTAAAATCACTGGATGATCCGATTTTCCTTATTGTAAATTGGTCACTTCATAACGATCCATGTAAAATGCAGCCAGCTTCGCGAGCAATCAGCGGACTCATATCCACTTCGGTGGTATGGCATGCTGAACACGTTTGCTGGCCATGGATATGATCTTCAGGCACCTCGCCAGCCAACGGACTGGCCGGGAGCTGAAAACTGATGACACCGATACAACATAAAATAAATGTTTGTTTTTTATTCACACAACCTCTTAAATTAACCACATGATTCATCCATGAACAAACAAAAACGAACAGACATTTTTATCCGCTTACAAAAAAATAACCCTCAGCCGACCACCGAACTCAATTATTCAACCGAGTTTGAATTACTCATCGCGGTTATTTTATCTGCACAAGCCACGGATGTGAGTGTCAACAAAGCCACTCACCTCTTATACCCTATCGCCAATACGCCATACCAATTGCTTGCGCTTGGAGTGGCAGGGTTGAAACCATACATAAAAAGCATTGGCTTATACAATAGCAAAGCCGAAAACATCATAAAAACTTGTCATATTTTAATTGATCAGTTTGACAGTAACGTACCACAAACCCGTGTCGCCTTAGAAAGCCTGCCTGGTGTCGGACGAAAAACGGCCAATGTCATCTTAAATACCGCCTTCGGTCAAGCAACCATTGCCGTTGACACCCATATTTATCGAGTATCCAATCGAACCGGCCTTGCCCCTGGAAAAACCCCTTTAGAAGTAGAAAAAAAACTGCTCAAGTTTGTCCCTGATGCGTTCAAACAGGAGGCGCATCACTGGTTAATTTTATTAGGCCGATACACCTGCATGGCTCGCAAGCCGCGCTGCCAAGGCTGTATCATTGAAGATCTGTGTGAATATCAACAAAAAACTTATTCGTAAGCCGATGACGACCTATGCTATTTAGCCAAAACAGAAACGAAATCCGCCAATTTTATTTAACCGCCTGGCATAAGCACAACCAGGCCCAAACCTTAGCACCCATCGAACAAATTATCGTCAATGTGATTCAGCAACACCCTGAATATCACGTATTACTGAGCGATAGAGAACAAGCACTATCGAAAGACTATACCCCTGAAGAGGGTGTCGTTAATCCATTTCTACACATGGGGATGCACATCGCGTTAACAGAACAACTGACGACCAATCGCCCGAAAGGCATTACCGCTAGTTACCAAACCTTATTAAAACAGCAGCAAGATGCCCATCAAGTCGAACATCAACTCATGGACTGCTTGGGTGAAATGATTTGGGCAGCACAAAAATTGGATCAGCCGCCCGATGAAAAAGCGTATTTAAAATGCATTCGTAAACGGTTAAAAAATAAGTAAAATGAGATTGATGCTGGGGGGGCAAATCAACCGCCATTGGATAACGATACTCAGTTTGTGGTAAAACGCTCGCCACCTAGAAATTTCCAGGTACGAATCACATGGAGCACATCATAATCTTTACGGATTTCTTTGGGAAAAGGGGCGAATGGCGCCGCTAATCGAACAATTTTAATGGCGGCATTATCCAACATTTTATGACCTGATGAGCGACTCACACGGATTTTATTAATGGTCCCATCCACATTCAGCGCCACATCTAAAATGAGACTCCCGGAGATTTTTCGGCGGCTGGCTTCTTCTGGAAAATTCAGGTTACCCACTCTTTCAATTTTTCGTCGCCAACTGTCCACATAACTTGCAAAAATATATTCTTGAGTGCTTGCCGTCACAAACTTCTGGCGCGGTAATTCCGAATACGCTTGCATCGATTCCCCCAATTCAACCTCTAAACTGGCAATATCGAGACTTCGACTAATGAGCTGTGCTGCCGAGATTTTTTCTGACTCGGTCTCCTTCGCAGGAAACACGTCCGCAATCATATGACTCTCTGACGTCTGCTGGGTTAATATTTCTCTTCGCGTCATTTTTTGTTTAGGTGCTGGCGTAATAATCGGCGGACTTTTGGAGGTAATTTCTGCGCTGTCCTTAGGTATCAAGGCCGGCGTTAAGGTTTCCGGGTGGACTTTTTCCTGAGTATTACCTGCACCTTCTTGATTGGTTTGCGCTAAATAGTCGACATTTTCTGGTTTGCTTTCACTGCGAGTATTCGTCAATGTCACGTCCAGCGTGGGTGGAATTTTACTATCAAAAGCGTCTTCATCCACCCCAAATGCAATACCAAAAATGATAATGGCGTGAACAACCAAAGCAAAAATTAAAGTCAGACCTAAACGATCAGTTGTGGTAATTTGGGCGGTTAATTGGCTCATGTTTTCCTGACATTCTTACTAACAACTGTTGCGTGATCAATCCACTCACCCAACCAAATACAATCGCTAACGACAACAATACCGGCAATAAATTGAATAACGCCTGATGCGGTATAAAAAGATAATAGGCGACCGCAAACTGCCCTAGCATATGCGCCATCGAAGCCAACACAGCCAAACCGATGGCACTTAATCCTAGGCCGGATAAACAGCTTATCGCCCCGAGCACCAATAAACTGCAGAGTGCTCCACTCAAACTTAGCAAAAAAGTGGGTGACAAAAAAGTACCCAGCACCAAACTACCGACAAAAACCCGCAATAACGACACCCACAAAGCCATACGCCAACCATATAATACAAAAACCATCAGCGTAATGATATTTGCAAAACCCGGCTTAACGCCGGGTAACGGGCTTGGCAAAGCACTCTCTAATATATGAATGCCGATGGCTAAAGCAGCTAAGTGAGCGATCAATTGATCCTCATGGGAAGCCACTAATTTGATTTTCAAAACAACGCCTCCTAGCTTATCGACAGCAGCAAAAAATATTCCAATCCAAATATCACCTGCCTTTTTGTCTAAAAATTAATCGCATCATAGTGATTATTTGCCCCAAGTAAATATAGACTGACTTTATTCGGTAAGCAGGCCATAAAATCACCGGCTTGATTCAACCAACCCCGGTGAATACACTGTTTATTCGTACAAGGCGAAGAAAAAAACCGGACCGAGCCCGCTTTAATTTCAATACGGCTCGTCCCTAAGTCACCGACCACATCGAGTATTTTATCCTGTTGCAAAGCCAAGCGATATTGTTGCTGCCCATTCACCAGGATGGAAACATGATCTCCCACTTGAGGCGCCCGCCATAACCAAACATATAAAAAAAGTACAAAGCCGACGGCCACAACAATGACTATTTTATCCGCCCAAGTCATCATCTCTGCACGATGATTTTCGGGCGTGGTTCAATCTCAAAGCGTATTCGCTGCTGCATCTCCGGCGTCATATATATCACGCCCTTATCATCAATCAACATAACCTCATGCAAACTCATTTGTTTAGCAATGTTTCGCCAATGCACCGGTCCGGCGACAAATAACGCAGTGGCCGCTGCATCCGCCGTGGCCGGCGAGGAATGCACCACCGTGACTGAGCTGACCCCCTGGACGGGAAACCCTGTCTGCGGATCGAGAATATGATGATATCGCTTACCTTGGTACTCGTAAAATCGCTCATAATCGCCCGAGGTAAACACACTTTCCGATCCTTCGACATCAATCGACG
The DNA here is from genome assembly GCA_964442745.1 of uncultured Chromatiales bacterium. Taxonomy (GTDB): domain Bacteria; phylum Pseudomonadota; class Gammaproteobacteria; order S012-40; family S012-40; genus CAYUAI01. Next base: position 12,660 of record CAYUAI010000063.1, on the reverse strand, counting down.
CTAAAATGCCTTGGCCCCGCGGATTTCGAATACCAATTCGCCAAGGTTGACCCGCTTTATTGCCGATGACATGTAGATCACCGCCCACATTAATAATGGCGTTAGTCGCGCCCAGCGCTTTGATGTGATCAATGACTTGCTGTACCGCATAGCCTTTGGCAAATCCACCAAAATCTAAAATCACCGCCTCATTATTACTCCGAACGGTAAAACCCTTGATGTCTAAATTATCCAAGCTGGGTTTTTGCTTTAAAATATTTTCGATATCCGCCAAGCTTGGCGGCGGCCCAAGCGGGATTTCATCTTGATGAAATCCCCATAACTTCACCAGAGCACCGATCGCCGGATTAAAATAGTCATCACTCATACGCGATAACTTACGGGCCTCGGTCATCAATTGAATCACACCCGGCCCCGTAGAAAACGCGGATTTTGTCGGCAATAACTGATTCACTCGCCCTAACGAACCGGCCTTCCAGGGATGCCAAACATTTTCTAAATAAGAAAAATCATTCACTACCGCCCCAATGATTTCATAGGCTTTTGCTTCGGGTAACCCATAAAGCGTAATGTTTACCAGCGTGCCAAACGCATAGACTTCTTCTTTGACGATTGGTTGCGCCGTTTTATTCGTCTCGGTACATGCAAATAAGACAAAACAAGCCAGCAGTATCAGGACAAACGCACTGGGTGAAAATGGCTTAATAGTAATCATTCGGTATCTGACAGACGCTGGTCAATGGCATCGAGCAAAATACCCGCAATATTTAACGAGTAAATTTTGTCCAGCTCACGAATGCAAGTGGGGCTTGTGACGTTTATCTCAGTCAGATAGTCACCAATGACATCAATGCCCACAAACATCAATCCCATAGACTTTAGCTTGCCAGCCAACTGCTCGCAAATCCAACGATCCCGCTCAGACAATGGCATACCAATGGCTTCCCCTCCGACAGCTAAGTTGCCGCGAGTCTCCCCTTTTTTAGGCACCCGAGCTAACACATAGGGAACCGGTTCACCATCAATCAAAAGAATTCTTTTATCTCCTTGCTCAATTTCAGGGATAAACTGTTGTGCCATGATTGTTTTTGTGCCGTTTTCCGTCATTTCTTCTAAAATAACAGACAAATTGGGATCACTTAAACTCAACCGAAAAATAGAAGCGCCGCCCATACGGTCCAATGGTTTTAAAATAATATCTTGGTTTTCCTTGAGAAACTGCCTGACTCTTCGCTCTGATTTAGTCACTAGGGTGGGCACACAACACTGAGGAAACCAAGCCGTAAATAACTTTTCATTGGCGCTACGCAAACTTTCGGCCTTGTTTACCACCAAAACACCCGCCAGTTCAGCTAACTCCAATAAGTACGTCGTGTAAATATACTCCATATCAAATGGAGGATCTTTTCTCATTAAAATCACATCACAATCACTGAGTAAGCCGATAGCTTCATCCACTACATCAAACCAGTGATGGGGATCATCCGTAACCGTAATCTCTTGCCAGCACGCCCATACTTGGCCATCTTGCAAAAATAAACTATCGTGCGATAGATGTCGTAATCGCCAACCTCGGCGCTGGGCCTCCAACAACATCGCAAATGTGCTGTCTTTATGTACTTTTATGTGACTTATCGGGTCCATCACGACCCCTAAAATAACTTGATTTACATTATTCATGAGGAATGCTTTTTTCTTGTCAATAAACCGTCTAATATATTGTCCAATAAATAGGCTAAGCAGTGAACAAATTGCTAACGCCGACGAGTAATGGCATGTTTTTAACAAAATAGCCCAATCCAAACCTAAAAAAAACGACAAACCTAATCTTAGGACCGTATAATCCTGGAATGGCGAGATTTATGCTTGGTTTTTATTGTTGCTACCAGAATAAATTTTACATGATTGAATCGCTATATGTTAGAAACTCTTTTGCATAACAGAATAGAAACTATCCATTTACAGAAGGCACCAACACATGGAAGCTAACAACAGTCGCGGGGAACATAACGAAACGGCGCTCAAAATCATGGTCATTGATGACAGTAAGACCATACGCCGTACCGCCGAAACACTTTTATCTAAGGCGGGCTATGAAGTCATCACAGCGAACGATGGCTTTGAAGCCCTATCTAAAGTCGTGGATTGCCATCCTGATATCATTTTTATGGATATTATGATGCCTAGACTTGATGGCTACCAAACTTGTGCGTTGATAAAAAACAACGAATCGTTTAGTCATACGCCAATTATCATGCTATCGAGCAAGGACGGTTTATTCGATCGAGCCAAAGGTCGTATTGTCGGTTCTGATCGCTATCTTACCAAACCTTTTACCAAGGAAGAGTTACTTGAGGCAATCAAAGAGTACACACCACAACCCAAACAAGCACGGCCAGTAGAACATAGCATCATTATGAAACAAAGCTAACACCCATTTGTGGTAAAGCCTATCCGACTTGTCACTTGGGCAACCTATTATCTAATCGCGCTCGACCTTTGATTTCCGCTGGCCTTTCGTTATCAAATCTCATGCCTTCCAGGGAATCCAGCAGGTTGCCCAATGCTAAAAAAACGTCATATACTCGATTAATCCACGGAATAATATTGGTTATAAAATCAGCTAAAATTTTATAACCATTGACACCCCATAGCGAGCCTAACAAAGCATTGTGACACAACAAAAAAAACATCATAGCCCACTACAACATCCATTGTTAGTTTTACAAGAAATCCAAACACAGTGTCAACAGACCCCTCCCCCGCTCACAATAGCCCCCACCTCCAGCCATACCCACTACATCGGTCTTGCTTTTAAAATAGGCATGAATCACCTGGTTTTCCCGAAATCAATGGTCTCTAGCATTTATAGCCATCGATTTACCCCATTCTCAGCTGTCCCCGGCGCACAACACTGGATGCGTGGTTTGTGTAATCTACATGGCCAATTAGTCATCATTATCGATTTAAATCGATACTTGATTGAAGAAACCACCGGCTCTTGCCGAAATAGTAGAATAATAGTTTTGCACTCAGGATCTGGCAATGTCGGTTTTTTGGTCCCTGAAGTCTTAGGAATCAAGTATTTTCAGCACTCAGAACAAATCAAAAAAGGGCCAGCCTTTGATGGGTTAATCGCTCGTTTTTTATCGGGTGTGTTTTACCAAGACGGCATCTATTGGGGTGTTTGCGCCGCTGAAAAATTAATCCACAATGCGGATTTTCATCATCCTAATCTTGAATAAATTTACCTGCTCACTTGCCTAATTCATTCCTTAGATCGGTAATAGTTAGTTTAAGCAAAATAATATGGACACGGAATTGTTTGTTGACACAGCATCTCGCAAACCAATAATACTGTTTGCCGTATTATTGGTTTTCATGTGTTCAATAATAACGACCCTCAGCTATGCCATATGGATAAGTCCCACTGAAAATAAGTACCTAGAATTAGTCTCTCAGCAAAAAATTTTAGCGCTACAAGTGATTAGCAACATACCCGAAGCGCTATCAGCAAAACCTGAAGCCTTTATCCAATTACAAAACGCCAGTGAACAAATTGAAAAAAATATTCGTATACTAAAGCAAGGTGATCCCGCACTTGGTTTGCCGGCCGTGCCCCATTCCATATCCGCTGAATCCATGGCAACCATTAATCAATGGAACGCGTTCCAAAACGAACTCAATATCATTATCAAAACCGAAAGCGTTATTCGCATTCTCAAAAATTTTAGCATTACCATTAACGATATCACTCCGGAACTCATCGACAAACTCAATGAAATTTTAGATCTGCTGCACAACGCGAATGCAAAATCGCAGCACATAAGCATGATTAGCCAACTGATGGTTCTCGTGCAAACCATTAACAATAGCGCAATGGTGATCATCCGTGGTGAAATCGGATCTAAAACGGCGGCTGAATTTTTTGAACGAAAAACCAAACTGTTCGATGAATTACTCACCAGTCTGTTGCGTGGCAACAAAAATAAAAGCATTCATAAAATAACAAACAGAAAGATCCAGAATAAATTACAAACCATCGCATCAACATTCTCGAATATAGAACAATTGGTGAATCGTATATCAGAAAAAACACCACAACTTATTCGTGCTCAAAAAGCCTCAAAAGATATCGTGCTACAAAGTCATACCTTACTCAACAGTATTTCTCTATTAACAAACTCGTTTAGCGTTCGCCAAGCGCAGCACCAAAAAATCATCTGGATAGGACTCACGCTCAGCACAATTACGCTACTTTTTTTAATCTTTTTATTGATAAAATACATCACCCTGACCCCAAACAACTCAACCGAAAAAAATCAGACCGCAGCCACACCTGCCATGGATCCGGCCCCAAGTATACCAAGCAAACACGTCCAACAAGCCATTGCCAAATTACTGAACGACATCGAAACATTTGCCAAAGGCGACTTAACTGTCACAGCCACCGTTGATAGTGAAATCACCGGCGCTATCGCAAACGCGGTTAATTCAGCCATCTATTCCTTAGTTAAATTAATTACCGCCATTGATCAAATGACAAACCAGGTCGCAGAAAATGCCGAAGAAACTCAAGTCACCACCATTCATCTAGCACGCGCCAGCGACCAGCAAAGCGAACAAATTGCACAAGTCTCTCAATCCATCGAAAGCATGGCAAAAGCGATACAAATGGTTTCTGAGCACGCCGTTAAATCATCCCACGTCGCCACTAGAGCCCTCAATATTGCCGTGGCTGGATCAAATACCGTAAAAAAAACCGTCGCCAGCATGCTTACCATTCAAACCGATATTAAACACTTTTCCGCACAAATTAAACGACTCGGCAAAAGCTCCCAAGAAATTGGTGATACCGTTGAACTGATAAAAGATATTGCTGACCAAACAAATATTCTTGCGCTCAATTCCGCCATCCAGGCCTCGGCGAGCAGTGGTAAAATAGATAACCCAAGCTCCGTCGCAGAAGAAGTCCAGCAACTGGCGGATAAAGTGGGTTTAGCCACCCATAACATCGAAACCTTAGTTCACTCGATTCGCACCGATACGGCAAAAGCCGTCAACGCCATGGAACAAACAACCGCCGATGTTTCAAACGGTACCGCATTAGCCCATAGTGCGGGTAAAGCCTTAGTCCGTATTGAAAGTATATCAACGGAACTGTCCGAATTAACAAAAAATATTTCAGATGCTGCCAATCAACTCAGCAGCACCTCCAATAAAATTTCTCGTAATATGAACACCATTGCCAATGTCACCAACCAGAATTTAGCCGGCACCAAACAAACCGTCAACTTAACAGGCAACCTGGCAAATCACGCCAAACAACTCAAAGCGCTGATTAAAGGATTTAAGCTTCCCTAAACGACGATAATCGATTGTCCGATTCCGCCCAATGTCGGTTAAAACCCCATTAAGTTTCTATTACATCAAAAAACGATAGGGTAACGATTTGACCAACGCTATATGTAAGATATATGCCTCACGCTCAGCACTCACGAAAAAACGCGATTTGTGGCTTCAGCAAGGTTATAATGCAAAAATGCCTCGTGGTCATTCTAGAATGTCAGACTGAGCCATCGGCAATAACAAAATATGATGTTAAATCAACAAATAAAGCGGCAATTATCACGTTGCTATGGTGGGGTTTTAGGCGACACTCAAATACAATCTAAAGCAAATCATTTTTTATGCACTGACGAAAAAAACCTTGATTTTTTTGATTACGCTCAACTGAAGCACAACCTGGCCTACCAAATAAATTGGCGGCTCATGCCAGTTCGGTCGAATTTCAGGCTAACACTCAGTGTCATATGCTGTCAGAGATTGCATGCAAATAAAAACCTCGCAGTAAAATTTGCCATACGTTACAGGTAAAACGTTTTACCTTGGTGATGTAAAAAGCGTTTTCGACCACGGAATCATTTAAGAGCGCTTCTCACCTCACCAAGCACAAAACAAACGTCTTAATACTTACCTGCCACGATGATTCGTACAAAAAAATAACAAATTAATACAGCTCGATACGGGAGGGCTATGGATGAATACATTAAAATATAACGACTTCCATCAACCATTAGACTGGCTAAAAAATGAGCTTGATCAGACAATCGATGAAATTAGGCATTCCTTAAGGCAATACGGCGAATCGTTAGATAATATCGGACCGTTATTGCCTACCGTCTCCCGGCTACACCAAATCGCTGGCATATTCCATATTTTGGAATATTATGGCATCGCCTTATTGCTGGAAGAAATGGAAGAAACCATCAAACAGTTACTGGCTAAACGAATCGACAAACGTGAAGAGGCCTATGAATCACTGGTACAAGGTACCATCGCCTTAGAAGGTTATTTAGACCGTCTCAAAGCCGGTAACAACGACATACCGATCGCCCTGCTGCCCCTACTCAATGATTTAAGAGCGGCCCGCAATGCACCACTTTTAACAGAAAACGCGCTTTTTATGCCGGACCTGTCCATTGTACCGCAAATCCCGGACACCCTTCCAAAAAGTAATCAGGCCACCAACCATGCCGCACAAAGCGCACAAACACTGCGTCCCTATTATCAGGCGGCCTTGCTGTCCTGGTACCGCAACCCGCATGATATTCGCAGCTTAAAACAAATGCACGCGATTGTGCGAAACCTGGAAAACTCCAGCTATTCTCCCCGCCTACGTCAGCTGTGGTGGATCATCGAAGGATTGTTAGAGGCATTAAAAGACAAGGGGCTAAGCTCCAATGTCTCGATACGCTTATTGCTCGGCCACACCGACCGCCAAATGAAAAAAATCGCAATAGACCATGGCGCTCAAGTCGAGTCAAACCCACCGATTGAACTTTTAAAAAACGCCCTGTTCTATATTGCCCAGGCCACCAGCCGTGGTGAAAAAGTCACACTCCTAAAAAAAGCCTATCAATTAACCCATCTCATCCCAACAGAAAAAGAAATTAACTTATTAAAGAAAGATCTACGTGGCGCAAAATCCATAACGCTGCAAAACATTGCCCGCGAGCTCGACAAAGCCTTACAACAAGTGAAAACCTCAATTGATGTCTTTACGCGCAATGCGAATAGCCCTGTCAGCCAACTCACCGAATGCAGCAAACCACTCAAGCAAATCGCTGATACCCTAAGTTTAATTAACTTTGGTAGAGAACGCCATTTGCTCTTGCGTCAAATTGAATCAATCGCCCAAATCATTGAGGCAAAAAAACACCCCGAAGACAAGAAAATGATGGCCATTGCCAGCGCCATTGTACAAGTTGAAACATTACTTGATAACATTAATAATTCAGATACCGTCAAGATCCAACCCACTGTTGAGGAAACGGAAAAAAACATGAGCATATCAAGTGGAACGCACTTACCAGAAACGGAAATTCGCCACCTCATAAAAATTGCGATTGACGAAGCTAAACAAAACGTTGGTGAAATTAAAAACAATATTCTGGGATTTTTAACAAGTCAGTTCAAACCAAAATTATTGGCCAAAACCCCGCGACTACTTAACGAAATTAAAGGCTGTTTTACCATATTGTCACTACACCACGCTGCCGATTTAGTCGAGGCCATCAATAAATTTATTACAATTGATTTATTGGAAAACGATACCCTACCAGAGAGTAATAAGCTCGATACCCTCGCGGAAGGCATTGTTTCATTAGAATATTACCTCGATGCCGTTGCGTCGGATAAAACGTCCGTCGATGCCATCCTTGGCATGACCCGTCATTGCGTCACAGAACTGGGCTATCCCGTCGCCAAACCTCAAGAAGAGTTGACTGATAGCATTCCCGTGCTCGAGGCTATCGTCACCCGCATTAAGCATAAAAATTCACAGCGAACACAACCACAAAAACCCATTGATAATATCGCTCTGCAGCCTATAAAAGACAGCTATACTGAAATACAAAATACACTGACACCCAACAATGACAGTGCATTAAGACAAAGCGAATCGATCGAATATCAAAACAATATTGTTTCCTTCGCGGCAAGCCAAGAATTTATTGACGATGAAGTCGCCGAAATTTTTATTGAAGAAGCCTATGAGGCGATCGCTAATATTCAGAAGAGTATTGAAGCTTTAAAACTTAATATCCATGACGACAAAGCGCTAGGGAGCATAAGGCGTGCCTTCCATACCCTAAAAGGCAGTGGTCAAATTGCCGGCGCCATGGAAATTAGTGAATTTGCCAAAGGTTATGAAGAATTCATTAACAATACGCTGTGTGACCTCTACCCATTTGATAAATCCGCACTGGCATTCATGGAGCATGGCTTTGTCGCCCTAAAAGAAATCACTCGGTGTTTCAATGAAAGAACCCCCGCACCAAGCGAATTAATGCAGTTATCTGACAAGGCCAAAATATATCATGAAAATCCCGACACGGAAACGCCTAACTTAACTCACCAAACCAACGAAATTGATGCATTAATCGCTAACTTTGAAGACTTACCCAGTGCTGTCGAAGCGGAACCCCAAGTGAGTGCAGTCACTCTCACCCCAAATAATCGACACCAATCCGATGAGCCAACCAACGACCCCATTGAACTCAACCCACTTGATAACATCGACCGTCTGACATTTTTTGAGCCCTCCCCGTCGACCACGGAAACCTCTCTAAAAACCAATGACGATGAGACATTCGAGCCATCGCCGGTACAATCCACCGATGTCCTTGATTCGTTCATCAAATCATCACTATTAGATATTGAGAAACTCGAAAATTTTATTACTCAACAATCCGCTCAACTCGCCAGCCTACCCGTACCCGATGAACTCATCAGCACAATTCAAGCACTGCACTCTAAAGCCACCGCATTAGAAATCGAAGATTTCTTGCAAACTACTGACTTACTGCATCAATACTTCAGCAACATGTTAGATAAAAATGAAAATATTGATGACGAAACCATCGAAATCTTAAGAGAGTTTAGTAGCACCACAAGAGAAATGTTAGTCAACCTACAAAACAGTAATAAAGCAGAAGAAGAACCACACCAAATACTGCGCGAATTAGAGCTCACCAAAGAAACATCAGCACCCAACAAATCCCAACCAAAGAAAATATTATCCGATGATGAACTCGCATTAATCGAAGTCTTTCTCGAAGAAGCCGAAGAGCTTATTGAAGAAGCAAATAGTGAAATTAGCATTTGGCAAAATAGCGGAGCGACACCATCGACCTTCCCTAAACTACAACGATTTTTACATACCATCAAGGGGAGTGCGAGAATGGCTGACATCCCCCCCATTGGTGACTTAACCCATCATCTTGAATCACTCTTTGAAAGCTTGGTCGAGAAGCGCATTACTGAAAATGAGGAAATTGAAGAACTCACCCGCCATGCCTTTGATCTGTTAGCAAACATGGTTGAAGATGTCAAAAATGGGCAAGATGAGATTCGCAACGACGATACACTGATCACACAAATCACCGATCTCTTAAGTAACAAACCCTCCACACGTCAAAAAGAAAAAGAAACCACCGCAATCGAGCCCTCTGTCATTATCGAAACAATACCAGAAGTACCAGCTCCCTTACTCACTACCGAATTCACACCTCGCGAGACGCCCTCCCCCGACGCATTTGAGCCCATCAATTCGTTAATGATGCCTAACAGCACAATGCTCGATCAAGAAACGCCGGAAAAACCGGAAGAAAAAAATGTCAGCCAAAACCAAGGAAAAGAAGAATCATCCTATCCATCACTAGATAACAACCTAGAAGCAGCGACGCCCAAGTCTAACAGTGAAGACAAAAAGTCAAACATGGTACGACTCGCCGCCGATGTCCTTGACACGATGGTTGAGCAAGCCACCGAGCAAAGCACGTTACAAAACAATATTGAAAATAATATTGACGCTTTCAAGGTTCAACTATTAGCTTTAGAAAAATCGATGCTTCGTTTCAAAGAGCAACTCAAGAATACAGAACTTGATGGCACTCAATCCGCCGAGACAAACCCGTTTAATGACAATACAGCGGATTATAATGCGCCGCAAAGCACCACCCTATTTCCTCAAACCCTAGCAATACACTTAAGGGAGAACCTGGACGAGCTCTTCAATCTGCATGGAAACCTGTCCCAGCTCACACTCGATACCGACACACTCATTTCACAGCTTAACAAAGTGCAGGAAGAGTTGCATGACACCCTAATAAGTTCACGGATGATCTCATTTTCAAATCAAACCAATCGGTTACAGCGCATCGTGCGACAAACCTGCCGGGAATTAAATAAAAAAGCCAACTTGGTATTTGATGGCTCAGAAACAGCGATCGATCGCGCATTATTAGAAAAACTGATTGCCCCGCTGGAACATATCATTCGAAATGCAATATCCCATGGCATCGAAACACCTGAGCAACGATTAAAGCAGCATAAGCCAGAAACCGGTAAAATACGCATTGAATTTTTCAAAGAACGCGCTGAAAATATTATCAAAATCACCGATGATGGCGCCGGCATTGATCCAAATAAAATTAGTGCTAAAGCACTAGAAAAAGGTTTAATGTCCAAAGACGATACGTTATCTGAAGAAGAGGCCTTACAATTAATTCTCGAACCGGGCTTTAGTACTGCCGACAAAATATCGCAAATATCAGGGCGTGGTATTGGCATGGATGTGGTTAATTCTGAAATACAAAAGCTCGGGGGATCATTATATATTGAAACTCAAGTTAACGTTGGCACAACCTTCACCTTACGGCTCCCCTTTACCATTGCACTGAACGAAACCTTACTGGTCCAAACTGGCGAAGACATCTACGCCCTACCCGATAATTTTATTGAACACACACTACCTATCGATCGCCGCCAGTTAAATGAAATTTACCAACAAAAAACACCGTGTTTTACCTGGAATGCACGACACTTTCCGGTGCTTTATCTCGCGAGTTTATTCAACGGAAAACACACAAAAGTACCAACCACGAGCAATACTGTCGCACTCGTCCTGCTCCGTGACAACGATAACCTAGTGGCATTACATGTTGATAAAATCTTAGAAAAACGAGAAATTGTATTAAAACCAACCGGACCGCAACTACCGCATATACGAGGTATCTCCGGCGCTTCTATTTTACCCAATGGCAAAGTCGCCTTAATTGTTGATGTAAAAATATTACTCAAAATTATCCAAAGCACCTACCAACCCAAACCACTCAATACTCACCATACCAATACGCCCGACCCGACCCTCAATGTCCTCGTAGTTGACGATTCAGTAACAGTGAGAAAAGTGACGCAGCGTTTTTTAGAGCGTTATGATATGCAAGTGACAACAGTAAAAGACGGTGTTGAAGCACTCGATCAGATCAAAAAAGAAACCCCTACCATTATTCTATTAGATGTTGAAATGCCTCGTTTAAATGGTTTTGAAGTGGCCAAACAAGTTCGCAACAATAGCCAATGGCAACATATTCCAATTATTATGATTACATCACGCTTTGGCAAAAAACACCAAAAAATGGCAAAACGTTTAGGGGTGAATATTTTTCTCGGTAAACCCTATCAAGAAAATGAATTGCTATCGCATATTTGCCAATTAACCGGAAGAGAATTTAAAACCTAGATACACAGCATGCCTGTGGCTTGCCCATCTACTAAGGAATGGGTATTTTAACAAATACCTCATTCCTTAGCACATAACCCCCTAAACTCAGTAAGAATAGCCAAGCAAGTAGGTCGGGTTAGCGCAGCATAACCCGACAAAGCACTGACTTATCAGCACCGGACTAAAATTAAGTTTTATTATCTGAAAAACTAATATGTTGGAGTAATTTTTGATTCCTAAACAAACCGGTGTTGCAAACTCATCTCATGACTGTTGATCCAACACTTAAAATATCTACGTTATTAATCCCGATAGAAATGTCACATGTGTTATTGCCCACCGCAGCCATTGCTGAAGTTTTATCGCTAGCCTATCTAGTAAAAGATAATCGACAGAGTGATATTGCAGGCTATACACAATGGCAAAAAAAACCCTTACCTGTCATTTGCCTTAATCGGATAAATTCAGCAGCACAAGAATTAACAAACAACGTGACAAGATACACCATTGCGGTCGTAAAAATGCCATCAGAACTGGGAAATTGCCTATATATAGGTATCATCGCAAACTATACCCCGCGCATCATTCAAGCCACTTCGAGAAATTTAAAAACGGATTTACATCCTCAATATTTATATCCATGCGCACTCAGTTACGTATTGATAAATCAACTGCCCGCCTTTATCCCAGATCTGCTGAAACTACGCCACTTCGGGGTGGACAATATAATCAGACCAAAAACCGATGGGTGATGAGTTTATCTGCTATTTTTTTCAGGTTTCATTAGCAAAATTCTGACTAATTCAAAGCAAACTCAATGACTCGTTCTTTTTCATTATATGAAATAACTTCCACTCCGAGTTCACGAAGGTCATTCGTCATTTCAAGGCAAGCCTCCATTTGACCATCCAATTTTTTTTGTGGGCCTTCAATAGTAAACATCACTCTTTCAGGCAGCAAGTTACGCTTCTTGAGCTGTTGAACTTTTGTTAACCAAGCCCCACCGTGTTCAATTATTTTTATTGGTTCTTCATGCCCATCCCTTTCAAGGTGAATAATTATACGTTTCAGTGGTAAGATCTAGCTATTCT
>CAYUAI010000062.1:0-25302 GCA_964442745.1 uncultured Chromatiales bacterium | reverse complement strand
CATTATCTACGATTTTTATTGATAGGTATAGTTTATTTGTGCTCGGGTAGTATGTATGCAACTTCTTGCTCACCCACCCCTAAAACCATTTTCGGAAAGATGTGCAAAGCCGATTTAGCATCTTCTGCTATATGGCTATAGTTAACAATAGACTCAGCAATACGCTTAACTTGTTGTGCTTTTTCCAAGGTGTAATTGGTTTCGATATCACCGCAATGCAAGGTTTGGCTATTGCTACGAGCATTGGAATTAAGCGCTGCCAGGTGATCATATTTTTCAAATAAGGCAATGGAATTAACGTGGCTATAACGTGCTAGCATATAAAGCAATGCGCATCCGGATATACCGCCACCGACAATAAGTACTTGATAATGATTTGTCGTCATAAGTTTAGGCGTGTGTCAATATTGTAAGTCATGAAGAGTATAAACGACTTGTTCTCTCAAAATCAAAAGGATGTGGACGAGTCTATTTCTCCTGAAATCAGTTTTTTAACTCAACAACCAGCAGCTTTAGCTGGTGATTGTTGAGTCCTTAGTATTTAGCGTGTTTTCTTTTTCAAACTATTGCCTTACTTCATCAATGGATAATTTCCATTTTCGTAATCCAACGAGGCCTGTAATTGCTTTTGTGATTGCTCGGATGCACATCGGTAAATCGTTCTAACGGCATAATTATGCGGGCTATCTTTCCAGAGATAGGCATCGAGTATCACCTTGAGTAAAAAAGGGGCGTATTTATCTTCGGATCGCTCAGCGGCGTGCTTTACTTTAGCTAAACCCAGTGCATGTTCCGGAACCACACCCAGTCTAGAATTAATCACTGAATCATATCCTACCATAGCAATAGCAAAGCACTCTTGCTCAGGATGATTTAAAGGCTGGGAAGGTTGAGCTTGTACTGTGCTCATCGCAAACGAAAACAACAATGCCGCAAATACAATAGAAAATACCTTATGGTTCATAAAGATACTCCTCATTATCATCGCATAAAGTCGGTTCTACATCTGTACAACAATGCGCTAGTGCATTTCAATAACAAAATACCGCGAATCACGCCAATGCATTGCTACCAATAGGCTTTACAATAATTTACTTACCACTTAAAATAATGTGGTAACTTATTAAACTATCGACACGAGCTAGCTAAAAATTTAATCAACTTAGCACTGTATATCTGCATAATGCTGCGACTGTTGTTTCCAAGTTTTCATCCTTACCTACAAAAAAATACCCCGCTTCCTACATCATTGATGTTCAATGGTGAAATACCAGAGCAAATCCAAGACCTATTTCTAAAAGGAGAGACAACTCATTAAAAAAACAGTTATTTGTTATAGTAAAGCTTATGGCGAGATCGATCAGGGGGGAGCTTGACAGCCGGTATCATATAAACTGTCACAAGATGAGAGAATCGTTACCTCTCCTACATTTGACACCTGGGTCTAGCAATGTAGGAGCTATTACTGCAATTTTATGTCATTCGGCCTGTATAATTCTACATTCTACTTGACCGATGCCAAGGTTCCGTAAACTGCATCGGCAAAATCAGCTGTCAACGAATTACAATCCAGATGATCGTCCCATGGCACTAAAACCAAACTATCTTTAACACCTTTAGCTTGCAACTGATGAGGAACGCCATGGCGTCGAATGATATGCCAGCTCCCCATCATTGCCACTAACATCGATTCACTCTTATTTTCAACTGCATTCACAATCGCATCGGCCATCGCCCCATCCCATAATAATTGCTGTTCAACAAATCGTAAGAAAGCTAAGTTTCTTGCTTCGCCCGACGGCCTACGACCATGCCCCTGATAGCTGATCGCTAAATTTTTCACGTATTCTCGCAATGGCGCAGCGGGATCTAACACGCCTTCTCGTTGATCCACAGGAACAGATTGCCACCCATTTTCTCGCACCATCGCTGTTAATTTTTTATCTACATTTAAGGCAATCATCGGAATACGATTTTTTTGCGCAAACTCAAACAATGGCATGTAATAAGATAACTCATACCCCCAAATGCTATCCCAATCAATCGCTGTCAAAAACTGTGTTTTGCTCATCGTACCTTGCACCCATTGATCTAACACAGGCTGCAAACGTCGAGGAAAAACTTCCAGACCTAGCATCAATTTTGGACGTGCCTTAAAAAGGTGCTTGATAATGGTAATTTGCCATTGATGATGCGCCGCATTTGCATGATGCTCACCTAATAAAACAACACGCTTATCTTTAATAACGGGTAAAAAATCATGTAACGCATACGTTTTCCCGCTTGCCGGTAATAACCAGCGCTCCTCGGGTATACAACGACCTTCAGCATAGATTTCAGCACAAAAAAACAGCAATAAAACCACTACCAATATATCTATGATTTTCATAATCCAGGCTTTAATTTAATCAAATGAAACATATTAGGAACTCATCATAGCGCTATGCAAATTGTTAGCCGTCTTTTTCATTGGACAAGGGTTTGTTAGCCGAGTGCAATGATACGCCATTGGTGATATCACTCCTTTAAAAAATATTTACCACTTTTTGTACGCCGGAAGCGTATTGTTTTAATAAGCGTTCAACCACGTTTTTCAAATCTAACACGGCATTTGGACAACCAACACATGCACCTTTCATACGCACCGTTATTGTCCGATCACAAATAGCAACTAGCTCGATATCTCCGCCATCATGAGCAAGAATTTGTTTGATTTCCCGGATCGCTTCATTGATCTTTTGCTCATCAATAGGCTTCTCACTATCGCAGTTATCTGCCTTGTTTTGCATTTGCAACTGAGAAATATGTTGTACTCGGGCAATACGCAACGCCATTGCCATGTCAATGTGCTCAATCGCATCCAACTCATCATCATTGTAAACATGGTTGGGATCTGGATGAATCAATGGTTGTAAACGTACTCGCTTGTCTTGGGTCATTATTAAGCCATTATTCCTTTATCTGATGGGAACCAACCAATCATGTTAATCTTGTGTGAAGCAATTCAGCCTAAAATATAAACCTTAATAATACTACTGATACTGAGCCACCTATCACTTAATCTCACTTGAGACCTGGATTTCACAGAAATTTTTCGTCAGTTGGCCATACAACAACGTATGGCCTCCTTCAGAAAAGCCTCGGTAAAATCAATTCTCATCGCGATTTTCAAACGCTAGGTGGCCCAATGTCGGATACTCGCTGAACACCCATATATTGGGTATTATCAATCTAAAGCATGATCCAAGTTCATGGACTTATCAATGAATCACCCTCTAGATCCGCCGAGTCACAGCCGTTCGCAAGTAGACGAAACTTTTTATAGCCCTCAGGGACTCTAAATAGCATAACAATAAACCAGGTAATGCATCCTCCCAGCGAATGACTCAGTATGCTAGCGGAGAATGAAGCCTCGACTGATGAAAAACAGACAATGAAAATGATTCTCCTTCTATCAGTGATAGCGTACACCATCACCGCCTGCGGTGAAGATGACCCGCGGCTAATGGAGGCAACCAATTCCATTCAAGAAAAATTAATCAATGTTTCTTGCGATCAATCTCCTCTTTTAGTCGAACAAGGCAACTTAACCGAGGGTGCCATTACTTTTGAACCCGCCTGTTATCAAGTAACGGAGACCATATCCGTACGAACAGGCACTGTATTAACTATCATGCCAGGTAGTATTTTGGAGTTTGAAGAAAATACCAATATTAGCGCGCTTGGCGGGGTCATCATTGCCAAAGGCACCGAAAGTAACTTCATTACCTTTCGCGGGAAAGTTCAAGAAAAAGGCTTTTGGCAAGGGGTTCGATTTAGTCACAGCGATGGTCAGACAAGTATTATTGATCATGTCATCATTGAAGATGCCGGAGGCCAGCCTTACGGCAGCCCCAGTAGAAGTGCCAGTTTAATGCTGGTGGGTAATGAGCTTCGCAGTTCCATCCCTCAGGATCTATTGCCAGCCAGCGTATCAATCACTAACAGTATCATTCGTAATGGCAATAGTGTGGGCATATATATTGGCAAAGACGTCATTTTAGATGGTTTCAAGAATAATACAGTCACTGGCCACACCCAGCACCCGATCACATTTTTAAGTCCCGCAAATATCCAATGGCTGGATGCCAACAATTCATTACAGAATAATGGCATCGACATGGTAAACATCGAAACCAAAGACCTTCGCGACGAAGAAGACCTTAAGATCAATGCCCTATCGATCCCTTATTTTTTAGCTCAAGGTCTTGATGTACGAACTCATTTGACAATTGATCCAGGGGTCACCTTGATCTTCGCCAACGATACTGAATTTTTAATCTCCACTCATACCGCCGTGTTAACCGCCACCGGTACACCCGACCATCACATCACTTTGCAAAGCCTAGACAAACTCCGAGGCGCTTGGTCCGGATTGCGATTTCATGATACCGAAAGCATCAGCCGAAAATCACCGATTGTTAGTGAAATCCGTTATGTCGATATCAGTTCTGGCGGGCAAAAACGTCTCCGCAGTCGTAACACCGCTAACTTAGTCCTCACCGCTTCCACCAGCAACCAAACACGACTCAAAATTTCCTATGTCATATTGGAAAACAGCTTAGGTTATGGTTTCCAGTTTGAGAAAAATACCATTCCCTTAAGTTTTGAAAATTCAATTATCACCAATAACAAACTCGCTGCTGGATTCTTACATTCCAACAATTTGCAATATCTTGATGCGTCAAATGACTATACGGGCAACGATATTGACAAAATTGAGGTATCCCCCGTGGATATTAAACCAGGCATTAATCCAGAAAATTCGCAAATATGGCCCAAAGCCAATGTCCAGTATGTTTTCAATGACAACCTCATCGTCTCTGGCCAGCTGAGAATTCAACCAGGGACTCATTTATCCTTTGGCCAAAACAAGGAAATTCGCATTGCTGGTGCCACTAGTCAGTTTATTGCCGTTGGTACAGCGAATGAAAAAATCACATTTTCACGCATAGATGATTCGGCGGGTGGATGGGGAGGCATTCGTTTTTTTAATAGTGGCAATCTGAATAACCAACTCAAATATATTATCGTTACCCATGCCGGTGGCGGTTCCCACAGTTTTCCAAAAGCCAATATTCTGCTCTCCAGTCGTCCATTGTTTGGCTTACCTGCGATCCCTTCATACGTGAGTATTTCCGAAAGTGAAATTATAAATAGCGCCAACTACGGCGTGTGGGTGGCTGATGACTCTCGTGCAGATATCGACAAAGAAACGGTCTTCTATTCAGGAAATATTAACGAAGATTATAAAAAAGGCTTTTGAGGAGATAGTGACAGGGGCTAACTAACCCGCTACCAAATAATTTTCACAAATCGCGTCCAGGTTTAGCATCTGTCCCCATAGCGTTATGGATTTAAGTATTGATAGCACATCGCTTATTCTCAACAAATGCCTAAATCCATAGTGAATAACGAGGGGATAATCTCATATTTTTTATCTCCCCTCAGTTGTCGTAAAATTAATCGCTTCCATGCGATCCGGAACTTCCGTATCCCGGGAATGAGCCGGATAACAGACTCAATACGTATCGACCCTGATATCCCTCGCATCCTCCATGCACGAGAGTAGATAGTCCCTCATCCCATTTGATAAACTGGACGTCACTTAACGTATCACGGGTGACGATATTATTTACATCCTGTCAGTCTGTCAGTAGTTTTCCATGTCCTACTGATTTACAAGCAATTCCAAATTCATGCCAGGATTTTTTTATATTTAAATATCAGCCAGTTAAATAGAAGCATAAGCGTTTCACCCAATAATCAATGCGACATTCACCGCTGAAACGTCTCATTTTTACGACACCTTTTAAGCGAGAATACATAATATGTTGAATTTATACATGTTTTTGTGTCGCTGCCGCAAGACTAGTGGATGGTATTGATTTAAATTGAGAAGGATCGAGTTCATGTCGGTGCAGTAACTTATAAAATTCTGTGCGATTTCGGTTGGCTAATCGGGCCGCTTGACTCACATTACCACTGGTGATTTGCAAAAGTTTAAGCAAATAGTCACGCTCAAAACGACGCTTGGCTTCCGTTAATGGGACGACCTCACCTGACTTGCCACGCAGCGCTTTTAATACCAGTTTGGCCGGTATAATGGACGTTGTACAAAATGCAAAACTTTGCTCTACCACATTTCTTAGCTGCCTAACATTACCCGGCCAACCTGCAGTGATTAATAACTCCATGGCTTCGGGGGCAAATGCCTTGACTTTTTTACCGCTATCTCTCACTAGCTCAGCGCGAAAATAATTGGCCAATAGAGGAATATCCTGACGCCGATCTTTCAAGCGAGGAATTTCTAAAATGACAACATTCAAACGGTAGTATAAATCCTCGCGAAATTTGCCCGAGGCCATTTGTTCGTCAATATCACAATGGGTGGCAGAAATAATGCGCACATCGACCCCAACTGTTTTAGTGGAACCCACCGGGCGAACTTGGCGTTCCTGCAAAACCCGTAACAACTTAGCTTGCAGCGACATCGGCATATCACCAATCTCATCTAAAAATATCGTGCCGCCATTGGCCGCTTGGAATAAACCTTCGTGGCTACGCGATGCGCCAGTAAATGCACCCTTGGTGTGTCCAAACAACTCAGATTCCAACAGATGTTCAGGGATAGCCGCACAATTAACCGCCACGAACGGATGCTTATGACGAGGACTCACCATATGAATAGCTTTGGCTAAAACCTCCTTGCCAGTCCCACTTTCCCCATGAATAAAGACACTCGTATCTCCTTTAGCGACCAACAGTGCTTGACCAAGCAGCTCCTCCATTATCGCACTTTGGGTAATAATTTCCTTGCGCCATTCACTACTTGATTCAACTTCGCCTGCCTCCCGGCTAACACCGCTAATCGATAGCGCTTTTTCAATTTGTGCAATCAGTTGCTTAC
The DNA here is from genome assembly GCA_964442745.1 of uncultured Chromatiales bacterium. Taxonomy (GTDB): domain Bacteria; phylum Pseudomonadota; class Gammaproteobacteria; order S012-40; family S012-40; genus CAYUAI01. The sequence goes on along the minus strand of CAYUAI010000062.1, from coordinate 18,353 downwards.
TATCAAACGGTTTGGTCAAAAAACCAAAAACCCCCTGAGTGGTGGCTTCAATGGCATCCGGAATAGTGCCGTGCGCCGTCAAAATAATGACAGGCAACGCAGAGTTGACTTTATGAACAGCATGAAAAAGTGCCATCCCATCCATCCCATTCATCCGTAAATCTGTCACCACCACTTGCGGACGCCGCAGCGAAACTTCAACTAACGCTTTCTCCCCACTATCGACAGCGATAATACTAAAGCCAGAGGCTTCTAAACGTAAAGATAATAGCTTTAATAGATCGGGATCATCGTCCACGATAAGTATGGTACGTTTTTCCATATGATTACTACCTATAAATAAATTAGTCAGCTCCGAGCTCCCGCTCATGTATACTTTTTTCTATTGATTTCAAAGCACTAATTTGTTTCTCTAAATGCTTAATATATTTATCTTTTGCAGCGAACTGGTTATAAAACGCTTGATTTAAAGCCCTGGCGTCAATGCTTTCAATCAAAATATCACGCAGAAATTGAACAAATCCATGTAAGATGATATCTTCCGATGCTTCTAGCTCTGTCTTTAAGGCATACACCACCTCAAGTGCGTCCACCTTCTCAGCGTAGGATTTTGAGCAACAGATCAAAGTCAAGGCGTACTTTAAGCCATCGAGAGGTTGATGTTTATTGTCATACCGTTTTTTTATTTCTCGGGTTTGGGAAGCCACATCCTTGACTGAATATTGACGCAGTTTATCATAAAAATCCATCAATTCGGTGACTTCTGTGGCTTTTTCAATCACAATCACCTTAGGTTGAGGCTCCAGTGGTACTGTTTTTTCGATGGGAGGTCGATCAATGACCGGCAGGGCCGGCGCAGTAATGGGCTTCGTCCGCTCCTTGGGAGACAACCCATCCGATTGACTTAATATCGATTCATTGGGTTGAGTATTTTTCGGTTTAAAAACCCCACCACAACCTATCAAGCCTCCTGCAACAATACCAATTAAAACCACTTGAATCACACCGCCGCCCATTGCAACTCCTCATTATCAGTAATATTTTGCGGCAAATTCACACGAAAATGGGCACCTTGTCGCTGATTTTGTATCACTTTTACCGTGCCATGATTTGCTTCCACGAATTCTTTGACAATCGATAAACCTAAACCACTGCCACGTATCACGCCGGGGTCACTGGAGCTTCCTTGATAAAAGGCGTCAAAGACTTTCTCTATATCATGTTCCCCAAGCCCTGGACCCGAATCAATCACATCGAAAACAACCTGATCTTTCACTCGATACAAAGATATCCGAATCGAACCACTTTCGGGCGTGTATTTAACAGCGTTCGATAATAGATTATCAATCACTACCCGAATTTGTTCCTCGTCAACATATAGCTCAACATCTTCGATATTTTGTACCAGCTGAACCTTCTTCGCGAGAATGGCGGGTTTATGGTCTGCCAACACCGTCTCAATAATGCGCTGTAGTTGCACACTTGAAATGTTGACGGGTCGGTTGGATTGTTGCGGCATATTAAAACTGAGTAATTTTTCGATCATTTTCTGCAAGTTGATACTGTTATTTTTTAAAATGAGAGTGACTTCTTTTTGTTCCTCTGTCATCGGTCCTATCACACCTTCAGACAATAACTCAGCTCCCTCCCGCACGGCGGTTAAGGGTGTTTTTAACTCATGAGATACATATTGTAAAAATTTACTCTTTTTTTCCTCTAAATATTTTAAACGGCCGCGTAACCAGTTTAAACGTTCACCAATATATTCAACGTCTCGCGGGCCTGACACCACAAACTCCTGTTCAAATTCACCCGCCCCCAACTGTTTAATTGCCCCATCGATTTGCCGAATCGGCTTGGACAATAAGTAGACAAATACAGAGATAAACAAAATTGTCCCAGGAAGCACCATAAAAACTTCCCAGTAAATAATGGTCCGTGCCCGTGCGGATATGTCCTGCATAATTTTCATTTCACTATCAATTAACTCACCACTATCCCGTAATAAGGCTTGTGCCAATTCACTGAGAGCCATGAGTTCCATTTCTTGCACATCAGGTTTCGCGAGTGAGGCGGGTGCTAATTGCAAACGCTGAAAAAGACTCAACTCCAGCTTGTTGAGCATTTCCAATTGTTCCTTGAGATTAGGATCCACTAAAAAGTGAGAAAGTTTAGCCGCGCTCTCTGCATAAACCTCATGACGATCTAAATAGTTCTTAAATAAATTATCATCCTTTAAGACATAATATTGACGGATCACCCGCTCCATGGTTGCGGTTTGTTCCAGCAAAACCCGACCGGCCTGGGTCGCTTTTACCGCACGATAAACCGCCTCTTGACTTTGTGTGCTTAATTTTTCTACAAAATAAGCCCCAGTGATTAAAGCCACGACCAAGGGCAAAGCCACAAATGCAAAACCTGCCACCGCAAGATTCAAAAAAGATCTGGGATGAGCAAACCAACGATGCTTCTTCTCCATACCCCGACCACCACCTTTAATGATTAATTGTCAACCTGACATACCCATGGCATTGTAACAAACATTACTGAATGCAGACTGTATTAATCAACTCAGTTGTTAATATAATTGCATCGCTCGGGCGGCGATCCAGCATAGACTTTAGGCTCACCATAAAATGGGGGTTTTCACGAGCAAAAATGAATTAAAACCACTTGATTTAACCATTTTTTGCAATTGAGAATCGATCAAAGATAAGCCGCCAAATGAAACGCGTAAATGATAAGCTACCTAACGCTAAATTACTAGGTGATAATCAATGAAACAAGGTGTGTTAATTTTAATCGGCTTGGGCCTGCTTGCCTCGCTAATGGTTATTCTATCATCAGAAGAAAACGACCCATCGGCCAATCAAGCCGGGGCAACATTGCAAGGTAAATTAACCATTACGGGTTCCAGCACCCTTGCACCACTGGCTCAAGAAATGGCGAAACAGTTCGAATCCCGCTATCCCAATGTCCGCGTGGATGTGCAAACTGGCGGTTCAAGCCGGGGTATCTCTGATGTCCGCCGCCGTTTAGCCCACATCGGTATGGTATCCCGACAACTCAAAGTCAATGAACAAGATCTCACCGCTCACAAAATTGCCATGGACGGTGTCACTCTCATTGTCCATAAAAAAAATCCAGTGACTCAGTTAACCGATGATCAAATACGGGCAATTTATATTGGAAAGTTCACCAATTGGAGCAATGTCGGAGGAAACGAAAATCGCATTACGGTCATTAACAAGGCCGAAGGCCGGTCGACACTGGAAGTCTTTTTAAGCTATTTTGGATTAAAAAACCAGCAAGTTAAACCACATATTATCATTGGTGATAACGAACAAGCCATCAAACTGGTGGCGCAAAACCCACAAGCCATCGCCTATGTTTCCATTGGCACCGGTGAATATAGTCAACAACATGGGGTCCCGATAAAATTATTAGCCATTAATGGCGTCACCGCCTCCTCTCACAATGTCAGTCAAGCCAATTTCCCACTCACCAGAGAATTAAACTTTATCACTCACGGAATCCCCAACAAGTTGAGCCTTGCGTTTATTGAGTTTGCCCAATCACCCACCATGCATCCACTGATAAAGGCACAAAGTTTTGTCCCTATTACACCGTGATCTACTATTACATTGGGTACTACGTATTTTAGCCTTATTAGCCAGCCTTATTGTTGGCCTAATTGCTATTTTTTTAATCGTTGAATCTTTTCCTGTGTTAAATCATATGGGTTTATTCGCATTTTTTAGTGATGCTAGCTGGCATCCTACCGAACAACTTTTTAATTTATTACCGATGCTGTGGGCCAGCCTCATGGTCGTCGTCGGCGCTTTAATTTTGTCCATTCCATTAAGCATTCTGTCTGCTTTGTTTTGTGAATTCTATGCCCCGGCACGCTTAGCCATCCTTTACCGCCGTATCATCGAATTACTCGCAGGCATCCCTTCTGTCATTTATGGCTTTTGGGGATTGGTGGTATTAGTGCCGATCATTGCATCGATTGAGGCACCAGGCACCAGTTTATTGGCCGGTATTTTAGTGCTCAGCTTTATGATTTTACCCACCCTGACGCTCTTTGGCATCACCGCCTTCCGCCACATTTCCCAACAACAAATTGCAAGTAGCATGGCATTAGGCATCAGTAAAGCAGGATTTATATGCCATGTGATTCTACCGCTCGCGAAACCCGCTTTACTGGCAGGCACCCTACTGCAAACCGGCCGAGCCGTTGGTGAAACCATGGCCTTATTAATGGTGTGTGGCAATGTGGTACAAACACCTAGCCATCTTTTTGAACCAATGCGTACCTTAACAAGCAACATCGCATTAGAAATGGCCTATGCCATGGATGATCACCGCTCCGCCCTATTTGTCAGTGGGTTGATTTTATTACTCATCGTCATCGGATTGGTGATCCTGTCAAATCTACTCGTAAAAAAACCAAATGATGGCCACACGGTTTAACAAGACAATGCCTTGGCGAGACAAGCTACTTGCCACTTCCGCTTGGTTAGCCGCCGCGATTGTCAGCTTATTTTTTATTTGGTTATTAAGCGATATTTTATGGCATGGTATCCAACGTCTGTCTTGGGATTTTTTAACCAGCGACCCATTAGACGCCGGTCGCCGTGGTGGTATTGGCCCTATTGTGGTATCCACATTATTAATCTTAACTATCTGTTTAGCCGTCGCCATTCCCGTTGGACTCGGCTGTGCCATTTATTTAGCAGAATATGCTCATGAAACTCAGCAAGCTTCTCTGCGGTATATTCGTGGCAGTTTAGATGCATTAGCGAGCATGCCTTCGATTGTTTTAGGCTTGTTTGGCAATGCTTTTTTTTGCATTTTATTAGGGTTTGGATTTTCTATTTTATCGGGCGGACTCACCCTCGCCTGCATGGTACTGCCCTTATTAATCCGGACAGCCGAACAAGGTTTACGTGATGTTGATCATGATCATCGAACCAGTGCGGCAGCGCTTGGCTTGTCACGCTATTCGACGCTCTTGCATATTATTATTCCTGCCGCTGCCCCGGCTATTATGGTAGGCATTGTACTCAGTGTCGGTCGCGCACTGGCAGAAACAGCGGCACTGATTTACACGGCCGGCTATGTCACACGCATGCCTGAGTCTATCCATGACTCAGGACGAGCACTGTCCATACATATCTATGATTTATCCATGAATGTACCTGGAGGCAACAGCACCAGTTATGGATCAGCGTTAGTATTAATTATTTTGTTGTTATTCATTAATATATCAACCGCCTGGCTTAACGAAAAATATTTCAAAAGGAAATTTTACCACGCATGACATCCAATAAAGCGCACTTACGCGCCGTACCACCACTGGAAAATTACCATCATCCGAAACAACAAAAACTGTATTTATACACGGAAAATCTCAGTTTATACTATGCCGAACAAGCCGCCTTCTTGGATATTAACTTACCTGTTTGTCAAGGAAAAATCACGGCACTCATTGGTCCTTCTGGTTGTGGAAAAACCAGTTTTATCCAATCTATTATTAGAATGAATGAGCTAACACCTTGTTCTCGGATTGCGGGGAAAATTTATAACCACGGGCAAAATATTCTAGACAAAAACCTGGATTTGGTCCAACTACGTAAACGAATTGGTCTAATTTTTCAGCGACCCACCCCATTTCCATTTTCCATTCGCAAGAATTTTTCTCTCCCATTAAAAGAGCATGGCATTAAACGACACGATGAAATCGAGTATATGATGGAAACGGCACTCAAGGATGTGGGGCTATGGGGAGAGGTCAATGGTCGCCTAGAACATCCCGCCACCACATTATCTGGTGGTCAACAACAACGCCTTTGTATTGCCCGCGCCTTAGCATTGCGACCTGAAGCCTTATTACTGGATGAACCCTGTAGCGCACTCGACCCACATTCCAGCGGTGCTGTTGAAGAACTCATTGAAGGACTCAAGGAACGTTATACGCTCATCATGGTCACCCATAATCTGGCGCAAGCTAAACGTATCGCTGACCTCACCGCCTTTTTCTGGTTGCAAGAAAACACAGGACGTCTCATTGAGTATGGCTCCACAAAGCAGATATTTGAAAATCCTCAGCATGCATTGACCCAGGCCTATGTCCAGGGTCGCCGTGGTTAGAAAATAACAAAAGATAACCAACATGACCCGATATAACACTTTATTAAAATATTGGTTCGGCATTGGGCTCGCGTTACTCATGATCGCCGTGCAAGCCTCACCCGTAGCGATCCAAGAACTATTAATATATGACCGTCCTTTGATTTTTGAAGGTCAATTATGGCGTATCATCACGGCACATTTATGCCATTTAGGTTGGTCTCATCTATTGATGAATTTATTAGGTTTGATCATGGTGATGTTATTCTTTGGTAATTATTTGAGTCATTGGATTTGGCTGCTGATTTTATTCATAGGAATGATCGGCACCAGCTTGCTACTATTAATATTTAATCCCGAGCTGGTCTGGTACGTTGGCTTATCTGGCGTATTGCATACATTATTTATCGCGGGCGGGATTGCGGATATTCAGCATCGACCGAAAGAGGCCTATATTTTCCTACTACTTATTATTGCTAAACTTTATTGGGAACAACGCTATGGGCCGCTGCCCGGCTCAGAAGCCACCGCAGGCGGCAATGTGATTGTCGATGCCCACTTTTACGGCGCAATTTTTGGATTATCCATAATACCCATATCCTATTTCCGTAAAAAATAGCAGGGTCAACTGCCTAATCTACGACGATTTTTTACCCTCTACATTTCGACAACCTATTTTTTGTACATGAAAGAAACTCACTTATTGACATGGTACGCCTATATTGATAATGTTTGCTCAATTGAGCAAATCCAGCTTCAAAGTCCTCCAGCTACTAATGATAAGAAACTAAGAAAAGCAGCAAAAAAAATGCAAGTGGCGCTGAGCGAATCGAGGGGGCACACTCATAAGGTGTTCTGGGTTGTAACCACCGCCAAATTCTGTTATGCGTTTGCTACAACTGATTGGTATTTTATGAAAGAAATCTAAAACACCGATGAAACGCTTGAAAGCCATATCCGTAGAAAAATACCGTGGTCGATTTGCACCATCCCCTACTGGCCCCTTACACCTAGGGTCAATGGTCACGGCGGTTGCCAGCTATCTACAAGCGAAAAGCCAAAACGGCCGCTGGCTATTAAAAATTGATGATATCGACACCCCAAGAGTGGTTGCCGGTGCCTCCGATGATATCCTGCGTACCTTAGTTTGCTTTAAAATGTACTGGGATGAATCGATCGTTTATCAAAGCCAACAGCAACCACATTATCAAGCCGCTCTTGAACAACTCGTTGACCAAAATGAGACTTATCATTGTCTATGTAGCCGAAGCCACATTACCACCATCGCTAAGCCTGGACCCTACGGCCCCATTTATCCGGGAAAATGCCAACAGCGTAAGCAACGCCCTGCCCATGACCGATCCGCGATACGATTAAAAACCCACACAACACACATCACCATTAACGATAAACTGCAAGGCCTCATATCACAGAATATTCAACAAGACATTGGTGATTTTATCATTCAACGGGCCGATGGTATTTTCTCTTATCAGTTATCGGTGGTCGTCGACGACTATCAGCAGAAAATAACTGAAATCGTTAGAGGATTTGATTTACTCGATTCAACACCTCGTCAAGTCTATTTACAGCAACGACTCCACTTCCCTACCCCAAGCTATGCCCACGTTCCCATTCTGATCAATTCACAAGGACAAAAACTCAGCAAGCAAAATCTCGCCGCCGCCGTCCCCCATCATCACCCCGAAAAAACACTTCTGAAAGTTTTTCAGTGGCTTGGTTTAAACCCACCGGCAGAACTACAGCGTGAAACTCTCGACACCCTTTGGTGCTGGGCGATCGCACACTGGCAACTCACAGCCATTCCTTCGGTCAACACGATCATGATCAATCCTGGAGACACGCCAGCGTAGACATTGCCTTAGCAAAGGTCACGTGATAAGTTCCCCATATAATAATGACATCAACGCCTACTCAAATCTCTCTATTTTTTATTGAGCAGTCAGATAAAATATCATAAAAATCAGAAAATTAAAAACCAAGCCACGAACTTTGGACAAGCGAATTGTACAAAAATTTTGAGGGAATAAATACTTATTAATAAAATAAAGAAAAATTAATGCACAAAATAATCGGGGTTGGTTCAGGATAAAATATCAGCAATATTGACTAGAATAATAAAATAGCTTCCGCTCATTCCTAAGTACACCTAGATGGACAGAGGCTGATATAACGACACATAATGACAACGACAAAAAAAGGAACGTGGTGAATGATGTACTGTGGGAAGACTCGCCTGATTTTATCAATATTTTTGATCATCGTGATTTCGGCTTGCGACATTCAGTCCAAATCTAAACAAGCGCATACGGTAGATATTACCCCATCAAACCCATCCCAGGAATCCGTTTTGATAAGGTGCCAAACGCAATGCACGGAAATTGCTGATCTCATACGCCGTGAAGGTGGCTATATCTCGCAGCGGTATCGCAACATCAATTTACTCGCCGCCACGGTATCGCAAGATCAACTAACAGCACTGGCAGCGATTATTGATAAAAATTTCATTACAAAAGACCTTATCATTCAATCGCCAAGCCCCATTGAAAAGCAAGCGATACGACATAATCCCCGTACAGAAACGACAGCACTGCCGTATCAATCCATCGCCACCAATTCGTCCAAAAAACCTAACAACTATAGTTTTAATAACCGCCTTACCGGTGCGCAAGCCTTGCATGAGCAAGGTCAACAGGGTGCCGATGTTATTGTCGTGGTTATTGACTCAGGAACGGCCAATAATAAAGAATCTGTGCCAGTATTAGCCGATAGTGTCATTGGTGGAGAATCCTTTGTCGATGGGGATGAAGAACCCTCGGCGACGAGTACACTAAATGATGATCATGGCCTACCATGATCGCCGCCCACGGCGTCATTGAATTACCCAATGATTCCGAAATTGTCCAAGCCGTCCGTCGTTATGCAGCAGACAGCATCGAGATGATTGACAGTGAAGTCAGTCAGATTCCCATGGTGGCCCCTGCCCCTGCCGCAAAAATCTATGCCTTAAAAACATTTCCAGCCGATGGTTCCGGGGCACCGAGCTCTCGGGTCATTGCTGCCATGGATCGTGTCTTAACCCTCAAAAAAAATTTCAAACATGGTGTTTCAACAACCCCCATTGCCGGTGATGGCTCAGAAGAAGATCCTTTTGTTTATGAGGCACTGGATATTAAAGTCGTTAACATGAGCCTCGGTGGCGTCACACTTTTTGCCACTCAAGATGTGGAAGATATTTTAACAGAAAAAATGTTAGCTGAAGATATTGTTGTCGTAATTTCTGCGGGGAATGAAGGATTTGGCGCGATGACGATCGGCAGCCCTGCCACTAGCTTAGGCGCACTTACGGTAGGCGCTGCCAATAGCCCAGTCCATGAGCGGGTATTAAGAGAATTACAATCGGGTGTCGGTGAAGGCATTAAGTTTCGGCCCAGTCAAGAAGTATTAATGGCTTCTTTTAGTTCACGTGGTCCAACGCCGGATGGACGTGTAGGCATTGATATCGTGGCCAACGGAATGGCATCATTTGTTCAAAGTACCGATGGCAGTATCGCCTTAGTATCAGGCACTTCATTTTCCTCACCCAGCGTCGCAGGGGCGGCGGCCTTATTGATTGGAGCAGTCCCCCATGCCAGCGCTCGACAAATTAAAGCCGCCCTCATTGAATCAGCCAATAGTGACTTAGTTGCCAATGCTAGCCCCATTGATCAAGGTAATGGCTTTCTCGATATTCCTGCGGCGCTTAACTGGTTAACGGCCAACACCTCACAAACACCCGATGACGATGACGACCACGATGATGATCCCAATACACTCAATAAAAAACAATTCTCCATCAAACATGAAGAAGATGATGATGACGATGACATTGGTAATAACAAACTCGTTAGCAATAAAAACCAAAAAATAGCAACCATCCTTGAAAAATCAGGTTTTAGTGTGGTTAAATTTCATGGTGATGAGATTATCGTTGATCAGTTACAAGTCATGCCTGGCCAAGTGAAGCAATTCTTTGTGCCAAGTAATGCAAATACCCAATCTATCCTGGTTAACATTAACAATATTCAAGCACAACTCCCCCCTGAACAGCAAAATGTAATATTTGGCGACGACCTGTTTGTCACCATCATTGATGCTCCCACCTCAATCGATAATACTCACTTGAGAGATTTTTTTAGCGAAGATGTTTCGATTGAAATATTATCTCCACAAGAAGGCGTATTACGTATTGCTGTCATGGGAGACTGGACCAATATTGGGATGGTTTCAGCAAATATTTCATTCGCTAGAAAAACCATTCCATTGCCCTCCCCAATTGCCAATCGTCGCTTGCAGGACAAGCAACTACATCGCTATTCGTTAGCGATTGATGCAACCATAACATTCGCTCAATTTAGTCTTTATTGGCAACAAAACTGGGCCTATTTTCCAACCCACGATCTCGACCTGGTATTAGTCGACCCCAATGGCGAAGTATGGCTTGATGGAGCAACCCTAGCTAGCCCAGAAATGATTCGCATTGAAAATCCGATGGTTGGTGAATGGACACTGATTGTCGATGGTTTTCAGTTGCATGAGATGCAAGATCAATATGAGTTGCGATCAAGCGATCAAAGCGGTGTCCCCATCAACATCACATTGCAATGAAAATAATCTTGCGTATACCGCATTAAATTGTCAAAATACCTAAAAGGGTGTATTGATCATGTCGTCTCACATCGCTTTTGGCAGATCGTCACTTAATTCCCCTAGTTAGCCCTGTAAATTTTAGCCACTAAGGATCACTGAAAGCGAGCGAAACATTAAAATTTGAGTTTATTTTCTCACAAAAACAGATTAAAATAGTCTGACTTAATACAAGCATTATAAGAGCTAAGTTTATTAACAATTGAGAAGTGTGGTGAGAGCGTAACAAACGATATTTGAGGACCGGGGCCATTTAACAAAAATAATAATGTCATACTCACTCAACCATTCCAAAAAGCGACAAAGAATTCTATTTCCCACCCTCTCATTAGCTAGTACTTGACTTATCACAATAAAAATAACTAACTGAATAATCCAGCGTCTCCCATTATCTTTATCATGCGTATCACCGTTGCATGTCATGGAACTAAAGATTCGCTTGCCAGTATATTAAACTTGCCCAAGAAGCAAGTCACAAACAAGCACAACCTAATGTCGCTGTTAGGTTAGGAATAAAAATAAAATAGCTATGCATAAATTTTAGCATAGACGTGGGTTATGAGGGTTACCATATGAATATCAGGTGGGTTTGGATAAGGAAAATAGTACATCACACCCCCCCCAATACCCAACAAAGGTATAACGGGTCGGCACGAAATTGTCTTCACCTATTTCCAAGCATACAGTTGAATACAATTTCATTATTTTTATCTTTGCTAAGTGCCTGGTTACTTTGTTTGCCATTTGCCCAAGCAACCATCTCAATAACAGAACATAACAAAACATCCGTGCTCACCGCGGCACCACAACATAAAAACAATCCATCACTCGCCTGTACCGCTTGCCATAATGGCGTTAATAACTATGGTAAACCCATCAAACACATTCCCACCACGGAGCCATGCGACGCTTGTCATAATATCAGCGCCTGGACTCCCACCCAATTCAGGCATTTGAATATCACAAATACCTGCGAGCTTTGCCATAATGGTGACTTAGCACAAGCGGCCCCATTCGATCACCCGGTGGCTTTTGATGGTTGTCATCGTTGCCACCAAACCCTTGCCTGGGATCCCGTCATCAGTGATTTTTCGCAAGATGAGTTGACCTTCAGTCGCCCCTTTGTCCAACGACAAAAAACCGATGTCATTAACCCGAATATACATCCAGCATTTGATCACACAGGGATCACCGACCCATGCATGGTTTGTCATAGTGCCAGTGGTATCGCCCAGTCGGTACAGCCGCCTGGCCACGTTGCCACTAATGGCGATTGTGGGGCCTGTCATTCACTGGTCACTTGGTTACCAGTACAGAGGGTTAACCATGAAGCGGTTGACCCGAACTTAAGCTGTGCAGACTGCCATGATGGTAATCCTATCATCGGCCAACCGCTTGACCATGTACTCATTGAACCCGCCAATGGCGTTGTCAGTTGTGATGCCTGCCATACCGTATTTGCCTGGCGCCCGGTTCGGTTTATCGACCATACCCAACTGTCGCCGCTATGCATTTCCTGTCATAACGGCACGGACCTCATCGGTAAGCCGGCTAATCATATTTCATCCTCCGATGAATGTGCTTTTTGTCACTTAACAATTTCGTTTACTGCCGGCCTAAAGATCGATCACACTCAACTACTGGATAGCTGTGAAACCTGTCATGATGGTACTTTAGCCCCAGGCAAGCCGTCTTACCATGTACCCTCCACCGAAGTCTGCGGCGCCTGCCACGACAGCACTTTTTGGCGTCCTATCATTACCGTCGACCATGCTCATATTTTAGGTGATTGCAGAGTTTGCCACAATGGAACAACCGCGACCGGCTATTCAGTTGACCACATCACGACCACGGGTAAATGTGGCGCGTGTCATAACGTGACGGCCTGGATGCCTATTGCTACCCTTGATCATAATGAAGTACTCGGCGATTGTGCCGCCTGTCATGATGGTACCCTTGCCGTGGGCAAAACAACCAACCACCCAGATACCACCGATGTCTGCGGCGCTTGTCACGGGACAACGTCTTGGCTACCGGTGACTGGTGTGGACCATACGGAAATTAACGCCGGCTGCCTGAATTGCCATGATGGTAGCTTCGCGGTGGGCAAAACTGCCAGCCATATTCCAAGTTCCGACACCTGTGATAATTGCCATGCAAAAACCCATTGGATCCCCGCCATTTTTACCCATGATGGCGTGACAGATGGTTGTGATACCTGTCACAATGGAAGCACTGCCACTGGAAAAACAGAGACTCATATCAATTCATCCAGCTTATGTGAAAGTTGCCATAGTCTAGATAACGGTTGGATACCCATCACTGTCGATCACAATCAAATACCCGACGCGCAAAATAGCGCCTGCGTCACATGTCATGGTTCTGGTGTCGCAATCACCGGTAAACCCGTTAGCCACATCACTAGTACCGATGACTGCGCCGCTTGTCACCTGGACCCAGCAGCAGGCTGGCATGCAGCCACCGTCGTTGACCATGGGCAAATTCCTGGATCAAGTGCTAACTGTGTGCAATGTCACGACAACACTATCGCTGTTGGCAAAACGGCCAACCTTCACCCAGACACCTCTGATATCTGTGAAGCCTGTCATGAGCAACTTTCCTGGACTCCCTCCCTGGTTGACCATAATGAAGTTTTTGGTGTTTGTATCGCCTGTCACGACAATGTAGTGACACCCGGTAAATCCACGAGCCATATATTAAGCACCGAGAGTTGTGATCTATGCCATTCCCCTCAGCAATGGATACCCGCGATCAGAGTGGATCATGCCGAAGTTTTGGGGAGTTGTGGCGACTGTCATAACAACAATCCCATTATCGGCAAATCTGCAGGACATATTCAAAGTACGGATATTTGTGATGCCTGCCATTCGCCAACACAATGGGCACCAGTGATTGTCGTCGATCATAACGAAGTCCGCGGTAATTGCAGCGCCTGTCATGATGGTATTCTCGCCGTCGGTAAATCCACCAACCATATTGCCACTAGTGATATCTGTGAAGCCTGCCACTTGACAACGGCTTGGGCGCCAGTAGTGGGTGTTGATCATACACAACTTGATCCCGCCGCCATCTGCTCAAGTTGCCATGATGGATCCATCGCCGCCGGCAAATCAATCGCTCATATCCTCTCTTCAGCGGCTTGCGAATTTTGCCACTCGCCTGCCCAATGGATTCCTGCCGTCACTGTCGATCACAGTCAAGTGCTCGGTGATTGTAATACGTGCCATATCAGACCCACGGGGCATATCGCTTCTGGCGACATCTGTGATGCCTGTCACGCACCCGCACCCGCGACATGGCATCAAATTATTACCGTGGATCATAACCAGGTTCAAGGGAGTTGCATTACATGCCATAATGGTATTGTTGCCACGGGCAAATCCGCACTGCATCCGTTAACCAGCGATCTTTGTGAAGCCTGCCATACTACCGCAGTCTGGAGCCCGGTAACCACCGTCGATCACACCCAAGTCGTTGGCGATTGCGCCTCCTGCCACAATGGTACCATCGCTGAGGGTAAATCTGCTGCGCACGTTTTATCCACCGATATTTGTCTCGCTTGTCACTCAACCACCAGCTGGGTACCCGCCGTCACTGTCGATCACAACGAAGTTCTGGGTAGCTGTGAAACCTGTCATCCCTCTCCAGCAGATCACGTCGCCGTCGGTGTTGTGGCCGCCTGCAACAGTTGCCATAACACCCTCAACTGGGGGTCACCCACGGCCGACTTGCCCGCTGCCGCCGGTGGCGCACCGGCGGCGCCGGCGCCTGGGGGCGGGGGCGGTGGTGGTATGGGAGGCGGCCACTGATGAGCTGCGTTTAATTGATTGAATAAAATAAAACCTTTCAAGCCATGCTGAACCCGTAGTAACCGATGGCCGGGTTCGCTCAAATTCAGCAGCCCATTCCTAAACAAGGGGGATGGGAACTAACTCGCTATCACTGAATCGATATCCTTCCCTCATTTTCAATGAATTATTTTTTATGCCCCCCCAATTTCATTGTTCAGAAAAAAACAGCCGTCGTCGATAACCAGCCATAGGTTATTACCTGGCATCGTCAGATGTAACGCCTATTCAATAAATAATGCATTATTTATTGAATAATTTTAAGCTCAATATAGATTCTGAGGGGTTTATTTGACAACTTAAGTCAACGAGTTAATTGGGACAATATTTTTTGGCGCTAACACACAATAGGATTATTTGTTGCGTTTGGTTAATCGAATGAGCCGTTTCAGCCTACCATTTTTCCACCACCCTGGAATCCATATTGAGCCTAATTTTATCTTCATTCTAGGGTAGAAATCATTGCTAAAAACCGGAAATTAATCGTCAGATGGAGTCAACACCAACCATTTCACATATCGCTAAGCCCTCAGCTAAAACAAAGCGGCTGGCTAATTTTTCGCTCATTTTGAGTGTGTTATTAGGCATTTTCATTTTATTCTTCCATCCCATTGTTTTCGCCAAGACCACCACAGGTATTGATGTGGTATTATTAATCGACGACTCTGGCAGCATGAGAAAAAATGATCCAAGTGGCTTACGCAAACAAGCCGCCAAACTGTTTTTAACCTTATTAAATAACAACGACCAAGCCGCCTTAGTCAGTTTTTCTCGCCAAGCAAGTACCTTGGCCTCATTAATACCTGCCAGCAAAAAAAATATCGACAACCAGCTAAAACCAGCCGTCGATAAACTGAACGCTAAAGGATCCCATACCAATCTGCATGATGCACTGACAAAAAGTTATTCGTTGCTGCAAAAATCCAACAGCAACAACAAAAAAGTGATCATCCTCATGTCCGACGGAAAAATGGATGTGGGTAATACCGCATTAGATTTTAAACTAACCGAAGATCTTTTAGATCAGCAAATACCTCTTTTGGCAAAAAATGACATCACTGTCCATGCCATCGCTTTTACCGAACAATCGAACATTCCATTGCTCCGATTAATTGCCAAAGATACCAAAGGCCAATTTAATTTATTAAAAAAACCAAATGACATTCATTTAGTCTTTGAAAACTTATTTGAAAAAACTAAATCACCTGATATGCTACCGATCAATGATGACAGCTTTATCGTCGATGAAGCCATTAAAGAAATCACCATCGTCACCACAAAACATCACCCCAATGCGGTGATTTCATTAGAAACACCCAATGGCAATGAAATGACAGAACAGTCTCATAATAATTCGGTAAGATGGTATTCTGCACAACGATTTAATCTTATCACATTAATTAAGCCATCACCCGGATACTGGAAAATAAAATACAGTGAAGGTGGTAACAAAGCTTATATCGTTTCTAACCTCAAGCTCAGCGTGACCTATCCCGACCAGGAACTCAAACCAAACACTGAATTTTTTATTCAAGCCACATTACAAAAAAACGGCCGCGTCGCTCAATCTCCCGAACTACTCGATGCAACGAGTTTCTTATTACGCATTGATTACCCAGATGGATCTACGAATGAAAGGTTACTCAAAAACACGGGCAGCAATGCTGACAAGGATCGTCATGATGGCATATTCGGTACAAATTTAATCTTCGATAACGAGGGTATTTACAAAATCTCAGTCGTTGCCACCAGCGAAACCTTCGATCGTCAAAAAATGATTTTTGTGTCCATCGTCTCCCCACCGATTAATGATCCGTTTAAAATATTGGATGAACAACCAATCACTGAAGCATCGGTCCCAACCGAACATATAATACCGGAAAAAATCGTCTCACCGCATGAAACCCACCAAACAAAAAATGAACAAAAACACGAAAAAATTCATGAAGATAAACACAACGTTAAACATGAACCCAATGAGCCACAGCAAACAAAATCTCACGATACAGCAGATTCACACAGCAACGAAGAAACCGCTGAATCATCACAAACCAATCATGAGGACGATCAGCAGTCTAATCTATTGTATATTGCCGTAGGATTTCTTATCACCAATCTGATCATTGGTAGCCTTGGCGCCGCCGTATTTTTTTTACACAAGCTTAAAAAGCGCAAGAACACATTGGAAAACAAGGAAATGGAAAACGACGATAATACAGAGATGAAAAATAATAACAAGCCAGAAAAAACCGTTGATGAAAATCCAACTAACGATAACCCGAGCGCCGAACCTGTTGAAGAAGTCAGCCAGGCCATCAATGAAACTGAATCAGCTGATGAACAAGAACCACCCATTGCCAGTACAGGATAAAACCGATGATTGAACTGGATCTCTACCTGGCACTCACGATACTTGAAGCCATTACTATTTTAGGACTACTCACTGGTTTTTTATATTTTCGAGTAAAAAAATATCAGCCATTTTTTGAAGCAAAGAAACATCCAGACATATTTCTAAAAAAATATCTTGAAGAAACCATCGGCAGAACCAAAAAATACGCCATCTCACTTGAAGCGGCCGCTGAAAAAGGTGATATCGAGGCGAAAGAACACCGTCAAAACATGGTCGCCCGACTCAACTGGTTAGCATTAGAAAAAGAATTCGTCAAACGAAAAAAAATCGAACCGTCATTTTGGGATCAGCTTAATATAAAAATTAACAAACTATTAAATCGTTGGCAAAGTAATGGACTCATCGAAGCATTACCCACTGAGACGACAATAAACGAAATACTGACAGAAGAAATGACAAAAAAAACAGATTTCAATGATCCAATGACACCATCTGAGCAACAAGATAAAAGCGCTTATGCAAACCAAAAAAACACCATCACCTTTGATGAAAGCGATTCAAAACAGTTAAAGACACGTATTAAAGAATTGGAAAAACAAGTAAGAAATTTATCCAGCTACAAAGCGCTCTTTCTTGGATTACAAAATACTTATAATGCCATGGTCAACTCGTATAAAGAGTTAAAACAATCGTTATTCGAACTCAATCTCAACGAGGATGAAAGCGAAGAACTCAAAGAAATATTAAATGAACACGAGAATAAGCAACATGAACTTGAATCAAAAATGAAAAATTTAGAAGGTGATAAAGAACGTCTCAAAGCAGAATTAGAACAGCTAGAAGCCGCTTATTTAATGCAACAACAAGAACAACTCGCTAAAACCCAAGAACAACAAAAGTCTACAGGAACACATGAGCTGATTAATATTCAAGAAATGATTGACAACCAAGATCTAGTTATTCGGGAACTCAAAGCCAACTTACATGCACTACCACTTGATACCGAAATTAAATTAACCATCAACGAAACCACGGCAGAATTTGAACGAAATCATCGGGAAATAGGTACCTGCGTACAAATGATTGAAATGGAACGAGAACGTCTAGCGGAAGAAGTCAATGGATTACAAAAACAACGACCTACGAATGAATCCGCCGCCTAAAATATCATTTTTTAAATTTATTTGAGAAAAATGATGTCTATACTATATACCCATAGCGTTTGAGATTTCGGTACTGAGTGCGAGGCCTATTTTTGTCCTGGCGAGGCGAAACAACGAGTAATAGCC
>CAYUAI010000061.1:0-25307 GCA_964442745.1 uncultured Chromatiales bacterium | reverse complement strand
GATATAACCCCGCTGCTGGGTCTCAATCCCTTCTTAGTCAGGGCATCGTTCTAACCCCCCTTGACTTTTTCAAAAGTTATAAATTTCATAGGGTTGTGAGAACTTTCTATTGCTCATTTTTTACTCGAAAAAAGTTAGCTTTTTTTTGCCAAATCTTTCATCGGTTTTCGCTGGTAAAACAATCAATTTCTGTTTGTTTTACCATCAAAATACCGAACCCGAAATATCGCTCATCAATATTCAAAAACAACTATAAAGAATTTATCAAACAATCACAAGTCAGAGCCTCTCGTAGTATAACAATTTATGAATCGCAATAAGTATTGGGTGCGCGTAATTTAGAAGGTTGCCCGAAAATGGATACCCCTCGCACCAACCGTCATGAAGGATGAAAATACGGATTTGGCACTTCCATTCTCGGACAGCCTCCTAGGATATATACTGTATTCACTCAATCACTTTCATTTTTCATCACATAGGAACCACAATGGAATATCGAAAATTAGGTCAAACAGAATTAGACATTAGCCTCATTGGTCTTGGCACCATGACATGGGGTCTTCAAAACACCCAAGAGGAAGGGTTCGAGCAGATGGATTATGCCCTTGAGCGAGGTATCAATTTTTTTGACACCGCCGAAATGTATGCCATACCACCGAGTAGCAAAACATTTGGTCGCACGGAAACGATCATTGGCAATTGGTTTGCTTCACGATCAAATCGCGAAAAAGTGATTCTTGCCTCCAAGATAGCGGGACCTGGCTTATCCTGGGTCAGAAATGGCAATAATTTTATCGATAAAAAGAATATCCAACTTGCCGTTGAAGACAGTCTAAAAAGATTACAAACGGATTATATCGATCTTTATCAATTGCACTGGCCTAATCGAGGCTCCTATCATTTTGGACAAGTGTGGAATTATGCGCCAAAATTTAATCCACAGGCAGAAGAAGATAATTTTTTAGAGGTTTTACAAACCATACAAGCGTTAATTCAAGCCGGGAAAATTCGTCACTTTGGCTTATCGAATGAAACCGCTTGGGGAATAATGAAATGGTTACAATTAGCCCAGAAAAATAATCTGCCCCGTATTGTTTCCATTCAGAATGAATACTCACTGCTTTGCCGTTATTTCGAACCGGATCTGAGTGAAATTGCATTACATGAAAATTGTGGCTTACTGGCTTGGTCACCGCTATCTAGGGGGCTATTAAGTGGAAAATATCTCAATGGCGCTCGTCCAGAAGGTGCACGAATAACCATTGAGACCCGCCCAGAGCATCGTACACATCCTCTGACTGAGGCCGCAATTAACCAATATGTGGCGTTAGCTAAACGCTATGAATTGGATGCCTGCCAAATGGCTTTGGCTTTTGTTCATGCTCAACCCTTTGTTAGCTCCACACTGATTGGTGCGACCAGCATGGAACAATTAAAAAACAATATCGATTCCATTTCTCTTAAGCTGCCGACAGAGCTTAAGGCAGAAATAGATAAAATTAGACGCGAGCATCCCATGCCTTATTAACGTAGATTAGGAATGGGCGATATCCTTTTCAACTTTAACTCACGGCGTTGAAGCTATGTAGGGTGGATTAAGCGCAGCGAATCCACCGCCATGAGCGATGTAATAACGTTCCAATGTGGCATTGAAATAAGGATAATGCCAGAGGCATTGATCTTTTTTCGAGTCGAATTCATGATGGATTCGCTGCGCTTAACCCACGCTACAAGTCTATTGTTTCCTGAAATCAGTTTAAACTTAGCAAAATCAACTATCACGCTTGTAAAACGTGGTTTGAATTCGACCTAAAAGCAGCTCGGTCTCGCTCTTTTTATATTCAGAGGCATCAACAACCGATGTCATTACACTGGGCGGATAATTAAGGAACGTGGGAACCATTGATGCCCATCACCGGTTCATGACTTCTTTGCAGGTTTTCTTTTCACGCTTGCCGTGGCTTGGGCGGCCATTGGATCATCAGGCCAATGATGCTTCGGATAACGTCCTTTCATTTCTTTTTTTATTTCGTGATAACTGGTGTGCCAAAAATTTTTCAAATCCTGGGTCACTTGCAACGGTCGTCTCGCTGGCGATAACAAGTGAACCTTGAGGGGCATTTTCCCTTTGGCAATGGCCGGCGTTTCAGTGCAACCGAACATTTCCTGCAATTTTACCGCGAGTAGCGGCGGTGATTCGCTGTAGTCGATACGGATACGAGAACCTGATGGCACTTGATACGTAAGCGGCGCGAGTTGCTCCAGGTGCTGTGGTAAAGGCCAGGGTAACATCGCATATAAAATTTTATCGAGTTCAAGTCCGCTGAAATGATGAATATGTTTGATACGATCCACATATGGGCTTAACCATTGCTCTAGCGTAGCAAGCAGCTTTTCATCGGACACATCCGGCCAAACATTTTCATGGTGGTCTTCATCAAACAATTGCCTGATCAGCAGTACACGCCGCTGCCACTGCCTGAGATCTTCATTCCAAGGCAGCAGGGACAGCCCCCGCTTGGTTAACATCTCACACACCGCTTGGCGCTTTTCCTCCCATGGAAATTGATCGGTGGCATGACGTTCGATAATGATTTCACCCACGCTTCTTTGGTTTTCAGCCAACAAGCGTTCACCGTTATCATCCCAACCCACAAACACCTTTTCCTCAACTATCCCAGATAATGGACCCTCGAATAATTCCGGCACTAACTCAGCGGCCAAAAAAATCCGATCAACGGCCTCCCCTGGCTTGCTTGCCAGTTGTGCGACCGCTAAATAATTTGACTGTTGCAAAGCATCATCATCACGTAATTGGGCCGAACGTCCCTGACTCAAGCGATATATCACACTGGCGGTATTTCGTTTTTGGGCAATTCGCTCCGGATAGGCACAGGCGATTAAAAACCCGATCCATTTTGGATCGGCCTCATCATCCACTGGCTGGGATGAACGGCCTTGGATTAATTTTTTGAACTGCTGACTTTGTTGTTTGATTCGATAAATATTTCCACGAGGGTTTTTTAGCGAATTATTTGTTGATTTAAGTAAAGCTAGCCGGCTATAAATATCTGCACCGCGATGGCTCAATGGATCACGCTCGGATAATAGCGCTGCCACATCAGAGGCAAGCGGTGCGATACCATATTGTTTACCCATTAATAATAAATGGGCCAACCTGGGATGGGTCGGTAACCTAGTCATGGCTTCACCATGAGAGGTTAACTGCCAGTGGCCTGATGGATTTTTAACCGTGGCACCTAATCTTTCAAGCAACATTAACGCTTGCTCATAACCAACGATTGGAGGTACATCTAACCAAACAAGTTCGTCAGGATTTTCTACCCCCCAGTTTAATAGTTGCAACGCCAGTGGTACCAAATCAGCTTGTAATATCTCAGCCGGCGCATAGGGCACTAACTGCTGCTGTTGCAGCTCGGACCACAATCGATAACAAACCCCTGGTTCCAAGCGCCCTGCCCGACCCATTCTTTGCGTGCTCGATGCTTTTGATACTCGGCAAGTATGCAATTGAGCCATTCCAGTGGCAACATTAAACATCGGCTTACGACTTAGACCCGCATCAATGACAACTCGAACCCCTTCAATAGTCAGGCTGGTTTCGGCAATGTCGGTAGCTAAAACGATTTTACGTTGTCCGGCTGGGGTGGGTTCGATGGCTTGACGTTGCTCATTAAGCGTTAAATCACCATACAACGGTGTCACGCGCAGATCTGTCTGAGGTTCTGTGAAGGCTTGCAAGCTCGCTTGTACTTGGCGTATTTCGCGCTGACCGGGTAAAAATACCAGCAGGCTGCCAGTTTCATCCTTTAAAACCTGTTGTATCGTTGAGACGGTTCGCTTAACCATATCATCGCGGGCCTGCCAAGGATCGCCATAATGAATCGCCACCGGATAATGGCGTCCTTCACTGCGAATCACCGGCGCGTTATGGAGAAGTTTAGCAACCCGGCAACCGTCGAGTGTAGCCGACATCACCAGTAGTTTTAATGGCAAGTCTTCACGGAATAAATCACGCCCCTGAAGGGTTAACGCCAAACCGAGATCAGCGTCCAAACTTCTTTCGTGAAACTCATCGAAAATAACTAAACCCACCCCATCCAGCGCGGGATCATCCTGCAATCGGCGGGTTAAAATACCTTCGGTAATCACTTCAATGCGGGTCTGCTGGCTAATCCGGGAATCAAACCGAACCCGATAACCCACGGTATTACCAACCGTTTCATTGAGCAAAAAAGCCATCCGCTCAGCGGCCGCACGCGCCGCCAAACGACGAGGTTCGAGCATCAGTATTTTCTGGCCGGCTAACCAATCATTATTGAGCAAAGCCAATGGCACCAGAGTTGTCTTGCCCGCCCCCGGCGGTGCTTCTAATACGGCTTCATCACAATGATTCAGCGCATTAATTAATTGGGGCAGGACGTTCTCGATGGGTAATGATGACATGATCAATCTACAAACTATTCTCTGTTCGAATAACCCAAAAACACCGATGAGAAGAGTAGCGTGGATTAAGCGTAGCGAATCCACTTCGCCATAAGCGATGTCATCACGTTCTAATATGATATTGAAATGAGGAGAATGCCAGGGTGCATTGATCTATTTTTGAGTCGGGTTCATGGTGGATTCGCTGCGCTTAATCCACCCTACCAGCTATTAAAAAAGGAGCAAACGCTCCAAATCCCGTTGGTCTCAATCCCTTCTTAGTCAGGGCATCGTTCTAGCCCCTCTTGACTTTTCCAAAGATTAGAAATTTCATGAGGTTGGGGTAATTCTTCATTGGTCATTTTTCACTCGAAAAAAGTTAGCTTTTTTTGCTGAGTTTTTCATCGGTTTTCGCTGGCATAACAATCATTTTCCGTTTATTTTTCCATCAAATCACTGATCCTGAAATATCAATCATTCACATTCAAAAACAACTATAAAGAATTTATCGAACAATCACAAGTCAGGCATCTCGCCAGCATAATAATTTATGAATCGCAATAATGTGGCAAAAATAACCAACGCCCACTAATAATGTCGGCAACCAAATGTATGGGAAATGAAATACGCCAATATTAGGTTGCTCTAAGCCAAATTGTTGGAATGGGTAAGGCATGGATAAAATGGCATGGCTGGTGATGTTAATCAGCAAGAGTAAAGATAACACATGCCATCCCAACAACACTTTCCAGCTCACCCATTTTTTAGAGAAATATAAATACGCGACAATAGGCGCGGTGATACCGACCAAGATATCTGGGTTACGACCGTAATAGGTCATCACGTGGGGTATGTAACCGGCTACCGCCAATCCACTTAATACAAAAAGCTCCAAGGGTAGCCGGAACAGCTGGATATATGTCATGCTTTTCAGCGACAACTGCTTGAAATACTCACTTCGCCATAAAAAAATAAGTAACCCGAAAATGAGCAACATCGGTGGCAACAGTGCCACCAAGGCACGTGGTGGTAAATCAAACGAGGCTAAATAAAATTGTTGCTGCGCCAATAGACCTTGCAACCCTAGCCAAGCTATCATAACGATTCCAATGCCCCAGGCCATTTTGTAATGTCCCGAGGCTTTCAATGGCGCCATGAGCATTTTGAGAAAAAAGACGAGCGTGATGCCACAAATCAATAGAAAAATAACAGAAACGGTGAGCGGTATGTCGTTTGGCATAATATTCCTCAAATAAAGGCGAGTTTGACTTTGTCATTAATGAACCCTAGTGTATGGACAATATTGGGGATTTCCCAGGGTGAGAACTGACATTTGTTAGGTCAAATCGGACAAGCTCGGAGTCAAAATCAATGAAAGAAGTGGTCGTTTTAGCCTTCAATAACTGTTTAACATCGAGTGTCATCGGTGTACTTGATGTGTTTGAGATCGCTAATAATTTCTGGAAAATACAAACCCAAACCGAGCAAAATTTCTTCCAGGTCAAACTCACCACCGTGAATGGTCAAGCCATTCGCAGCTTTAATTTAATGCCGATTACCCCATTGTTATCGATTGATGAGGTGAGTCAAGCGGATTTGATCATCGTGCCCCCGGTGATGGACCGTATTGAGCAAGCCTTGCTGGAAAATGCGGCCCTAACACCTTGGCTAAAAGATCGTCATGCGCAGGGTAGCCTTTTAGTCTCCATTTGCACGGGTATTTTTTTCCTGGCGGAGACGGGTTTATTACAAGACAAAACCGTGACCACAAACCCGTTGTTAGCGGCGCTTTTTCATCAGCGTTATCCTAAGATAAACCTGAATCTACAGCGACTGTTCATTGATGAAAATGATATATTGAGCGCCGGTCCCACCTATGCTTTTTTAGATGTAATTATTTATTTGGTGGAAAAATATTGTGGACTGGAGGTCGCCTTGCAATGCGCTAAACTGTTATTGCATGATAAAAACCGATCCAGTCAAGCCCCTTATTTTTTTAGCCATTGCTCCATTACCCATCAAGATGCCGAGATCAAACAAGTTCAGCAATGGATGGAGCAACACTGCACCCGCGCCTTGACCATCGACTCCATGGCCCAGCATTTTCACATGAGTGTGCGTAATTTGGTACGTCGATTTCGTAACGCGACAGGGGAAACGCCTTTGATGTATTTGCAACGCTTGCGGGTAGAATTGGCCAAGAAAAAATTAGAGGCCACCCAAATGAATATCGAAACCATTACCTATGAAGTAGGCTATGCCGATGTCAAATCCTTTGGGCGTTTATTCAAACGTTATACCCATTTATCACCCACCGAGTATCGTAAACGCTTCTCTTCTCGGTTGGTTTGAAATGACATTAAATCGCTAAACTTTGTAATTCAATGCTATTTTCAATGATGAGGTCTTTTGACTTAATGACCCGCTGTTGTCTAACTGGGGTAATTAACGTTTTTGAAATAATATTTTTTGCGCCAATGAGCCGCTCACTCCATTTGCATTCAAACAATTTTAATTTTTCAGCGACTGGAATCACAAAACCCACCTCATGTCCATAAGGGTCACGATAAGTGCAGGTTTTTCTCGGGCAACTGCCTTAATTGCCCTCTTAGAAATTTCTTAAAATACAAAAAGTTGGATATTTTTCAACAATTATCATGCATTGCCGTGTAACAAACAAAATTGATAGCTGTCATTGATGACAACAACCATTTAAAAATAATGGTAGGTAAAGCACGCCGCAACGCGTTTAAATACACAGGCTGAATCGTTACCAATAAAGAAAAATCTCGTCATGTCGATAGGCTAATTAGGCTTTATGTAACGATATCTCTCATTTAAAAATGGCAAACGATAAAATTTTAAACCGTATTTTCACGATCACTGAGCGGATGGTTGTCTTTGACAGCATCGACGATGTGTTAGACCACATTCTTAAAACAGCAACAAATTTAACCAAGTCCGAGGCGGCAACCATTCGTGCATTCGATGTTCGCAACGGTTTTTTGAGTACGCTAGGCACCCATGGCTTAGCGGATGGGGTTAATGGTCAGTCAAATATTCCACTGGAAAGCGGTGCGGTAGGAACCGTCGTGAAAACTGGTAACGCAATGATTATTAATGAAGAAGAACTTGAAGCACTTTGTGTGCCTGCCGAGCTGGAGGGAATTGATCGGGTAAGCACCATGCTTTGTGTTCCGATGACATCAAAAGAGAGTGTGATGGGATGCATCACGGTATACCGTAAAACGGCGAGTTCTTATAACGAACATGATATTTTATTGTTAAGAATTTTTGCCTCAGAAGCGGTCGAAGCGGTGGAAAAAGCGCGCCTGTTAGAAGAACTTAAACGCCAAGCTCATATCGATTCTCTGACCGAGTTGTTAAATAAAAAATCAACGCTGAATAATCTTAATACTGAGGTCGCACGCAGCCAGCGCTATGACTTCCCTCTTTCCGTGTTTTTCATTGACCTTGATGGCTTTAAGCAGTTTAACGATCAATATGGTCATTTACGCGGGGATAAATTGCTCTATGATATGGGTTCTATTATACGCGACCATTGTCGCACCTCTGACATCATCGGACGCTTTGGCGGGGATGAGTTTGTCATTATTGCCCCGCAAACCAATATAGACGGAGCCAAAGTGCTCGGTGAGCGATTATGCGAAGCCATTGCCTCGCATAACTTTTTAGCACCGGTCGATAAATCATCTCAGCAGGGCACGATCATTACCTGCAGTATTGGCATTTCTATCATGCCAAAGCACGGAGTCACCGCTGATTTGTTATTAGAAAAAGCGGATCAAGCACTGTATATGAGCAAACACCAAGGCAAGAATCAAGTCATGATATGGGAAAATCAGAATCGATAGGAAAAATTGAATTCAGGCCCGTGCAATAGAAAAAACCCATCTGACCTGCCAGTTAAATCACCATCGACATCACTTTGATACGCCACTTGTGCCCGATACCGCACACTGATGGAAGTACTGCGGCGCATAATCCACTCATATCCAAAATTAACATCACTAATGAGTGTTCTCCAATTATCCTTTACCGCGGTTTGAGTCAATCCGCCACCGACTAGAAGATTAGAAAAAATCCGATGCCGTTTATCCTCAGAGATAAAAGAATATCCACCAATACCGATTTTTATTAAATAAAATTTAAGGTGGAATTTTATTTTTTGTGTTTGATTCAACTCGGGGATAATCGCTTCAGATTCATCATCAAAGAAAAATTGAATGGTTTGAATTGCAGCGATAAGATTGGCATTAGTATTATTTACCCTAGACCTTGCGACTAATTCGATATCCCAAAATTCAGTATCACGCATAAATTTAAAAGGGGCGACGAGCTTTTCACCCGTTGGTAAATCGACCTCCATGTAATGGTTAACCCGAGTCTGGTCGGAACCATACAGCATACTGAAAATAAAATTATATTTAGGCAAGTTCCGGTCTACATAATGAAAACTCGCTCCTATCGTTTTATACATTAATTGCTCAACGGTGCTTTGGGAATATATATTTTCAGCGTAACTTTGAAAATTGCTCGCACGGAGTGCTAATCGAGGCGTAATACCGTAATGGTTTTTATGTTGACGTTGTTGAAAGCTTGGCTCTTGAGTTATTTCTTTGCGATTGGCTATCAGAGAATCAAGCTTTTCGGTGTTCTCGCTAATACTTTTCTTAATTTTTTCTAGCTCGGAATGTTCAAATTTCTCTCCAAAAGCACAAAAAGGCAGAGACAAAAATAGAAAAACACAAGAGATCTGAGCTATTTTCATAGAGGTGAGCTTTACCAAATATTTGGAATATCGAGGTTATAACACTTTTTTAGCACGACGCAAATATGGATCATAAGCTTACCAGTGTCAATCGTAAAAATGTAATTATTCCAGCAACGGCAAATTAAACAACAGACCCAGGCTGTATTTTTTTTGATCATTCATGCGCTCAAACCTTGCACTAAATGCGCAATAATCAATCAATGCTAAATTGCCCAACAAACTTCCTTCCTTGTGCAATAATAATTGCTATAGAATACTCAACTGACTTTTACCACTCATCAAGCTCCAAGTTTCGCGGATAGGAGGCAATACTCTGCCTCATCGTCAAAAATAAGAGAACGATGATAAAGTCTCAATCGATCATTTTGACACCCGGCGTAGTAAGACGGATAACACATCGCGAGACACATCAATGGCTTGAGTGCGGCGTATATTATTGTCCCGATCGAATGAAAACCGAAATAAAATTCTGACAAACAAAAAAATGACCATCCATAGCGACGCTAAATTACCTAAATATTTTGATCTGCATTGGTACACCATTCAATATGTCCTCGGTACTGGCGGATTTGGAATTACCTATTTAGCAAAGGATAATAATTTAAATCGCGAAGTCGCTATCAAAGAATTTTACCCCAGAAACTTTGTGACTCGTGGCGACAATTACACGGTTATTCCCGAATCTGAAGATCAAGAATCGACTTATGAATGGGGGCTACAACGTTTTTTAGAAGAAGCACAAACGCTTGCTCGATTTAAACACCGAAATATTGTTTCCATCAACAGTGTATTTCAAGCCAACCATTCCGCTTATATTGTCATGGAATATATTCATGGCACGAATCTGAAAGCGTTAATCAAGCAGGGTCAGAAATTTTCTGAAAATGAAATACGTTCATTGATTCAAGATATCTGTGGCGGCTTGCAACTTGTCCATAAAGCGGGATTTATCCACCGGGACATTAAGCCCGGTAATATTTTGCTTAAAGATGCCACGACGCCGGTTTTAATTGACTTTGGTTCAGCACGGCTTGCCATCGGTACTAAAACACAGCAGTTAACAACGCTAGTCTCTGTGGGATATGCGCCAAGTGAACAATATGATTTATCTGGCGAGAGTGAAAAACAAGGCCCCTGGAGCGATATCTATGCACTCGGTGCGACCACTTATGAATTAATGACGGGAAACACACCGGTTGATGTAATTACACGCATCAATGACGTAATGCAAGGCAAGAAAGACCCCGTGCTGGCGCAACTAAATAAAAATGAAGGAAAATTTTCAGAGGAATTAATACAAGCCGTTGCTTCCGCCTTGCTGCTTAACCCCAACGATCGACCACAATCACTCCCTGATTGGTGGCGAATTTTAGACGATAACAGTGAAAAATTATTGGACGAAACGAGCGAAATAGATCAATCAAATCGCCTATTACATCAAGCGCTTAATTCTAGCGAAAAATACACGACGGGCAGCGCACCAAAAAAGAAAAAAAATAAGGCTTCGATAACGCCATTCATTGCCGCTATTTCTGTCGTGGGGATATCAATGGCAATATATTTTTCCTGGAATCTATTCCAAGATAATAAAAAATCGAATCCAGAGAAGATAATTTCTAGCCTTGCAGAAATCATCGCAAGCGATGCATCTGATAGCATAACATTGCCAGAACCACTGACTAAATTTTTAAGCACTGAATTACAGACAGCCTCAAAGAAAAAAGTGGCACATATTAATCAGCAGGCAGAAAAAGCAAAGATGGCCTCTCCCAATCAACAGATAATCGATATTTTATTGGCACAAGCAAAACAAGACATCGAGCATTTCCGTTTGACAACCCCAAAAAATAAAAATGCTTATTTCGGTTATCAACATGTATTCAAATTGGATGCCAACAATGAAACTGCAAAAGCCGGCATAGCACAAATCGCCAACAAATATGCATTACTTGCTGAACGAAAATTGACACAAAATGATTTGTCATCGGCGCAAAAATATTTGGACAAAATTAAGATGGTTGATCCAAACCATGATCTGATTTCAGCGTTAGAACAAAAAATTGAAGTCAACAAAAAAAGTGAGCGACGGATACGTCAGGAAATACAGAGAAAAAATGAATTACTCAAAATAGCCAAAGTACAAATGGAAAAAGGAAACTTCTATTTTCCTTTCAGCAACAGTGCTTATAACTATTTTTTACAAGTGCTGCAAAGCGATCCAGAAAACCCAACAGCTAAAAAAAATATGGTACGCATGGAATCCGACTATCGAGCCAGCATACAGCAGGATATAGCGAATCAACAATATGAGATGGCTAAGCAGAAAATTCAACAAATTATAAATATTTCTGGATTTACTGGACGTTTCGAAAATCTGACACAAGAGTTGAACGAAAAAAATAAAACGAATCAGCAGCAACTTGCTCAAAGAAAAAAGGCAATAGAGATACAAAAATGGCTTGATACTGCACATAAAAAAATTATTGCAAAGCAATACCTGGAACCCGCTGACTCCAATGCGCTTACCGCATTGAGAAAAGCAATGAAACTTGATCCTGATAATGAAAAAACACGCAACACCTTGCGGCGATTGCAATCTCTATTGTTGGATGAAGTCAGCCACGCCTTAGATCAAAACAACTTCGAGACCGCCAGAGTCAAACTCCAAAAGGCGGCTTTTCAAGAATTAGCAAACTCACCCGAACTCATGCAAATCAAAGCCGAGATTGACAACAAGGAAAAACAATCGAAACAAACTCCCCCCCCTCAAATAAATCAATTTGATTTCCTTCCGCCGCCATAGCTATCCTCAGCACCGCTACGTCTCACCTCAATCTGAGCCGCTGAAAAACCGCGTCATCTTGTTCACGTTTCTCGTGCGTCATAGCGAGGAGTTGCTCCATCACATGGATCTGTTATATAATTGATCCCTAATATTGACGCGTTTCAAAATAACAAAGGATTGAGATAATGAAATTAAAAACAACATTTATTCACATCGCGGCAGGTATCGTCACTAGCCTGTCCAGCGCGGCTTATGCCTACAATAGCAACGATGAAATCTGGAAAACTGGTCAGATGCTCGACAGCCGCGTAGCTTATATCCACAACAGCAACTATGAAGTCTGGGCGGTTGATCAGGCCTTCGACAGTGATGATAATATCGATGCGGGCAAACTTTATGTCTATAAAGGGACCGATAAAAAATTCAAAGGCAAACACGGTGGACCTGACCTGATACACACCAGTGCGATGGCGGATGAGGCGGCGGCTGGCGGATGGAATATCGGCAAAAAACCACATATGACCCTGTTTGCCGGAAACGGCAGCCACCTGGTTATTGGTCATGCATCTAACGGTGTTATTTACCTGATTGATGCAGACAGCAAGGCGATCGTCGATAGCTATGATATTCGCACCGATGTAAGCGCCCCAGGCGGCACCTTTGACGGCGCGGGTAAAACACATGCAGTTATTCCATCGCCAGACAATACCTTTGTTATTGTCGCCGATACTGACGTAGCACCCTCCATCATCAAAATTTCGCTTGATCTTAGCGGATCGTGCGCCGGGACGGGCGGCACGCCCAACCGACATCAGTATTTTGATTGTGATGCCGGTTCAGCGTCAGCGGCGATTGAAATTCCCCACTCCCCTGGTAATTCCATTTGCCCAGTCATTACCGATACCGGTAAGTACGCCTACGTCACCCTAGCAAGTGGCGGTTTAGACATTGTTGATCTGACATCAAACTCAGTTATTTACACATACACGGCAGATAGCGCAATGACAGCCGCCGCCGGCCCCACCACCCGCGGCGAAATCGGCGCCAAAGGCTGTGGTGGTATCCAGAATGGCAATACTGTCTATATCAACTCGGGCAACCCTGACCCTGAGCATACCGATGTAGTTTATGCGTTTGACAACAGTGCATTGCCATACAGCAAACCTTCCTTCATCCGAATCCCTCAAAGCGGCAACGACAGTCATGGTATGTTGATTGCCGGTCGTTATGTATGGGCCTGCAATCGCGGTGACAATACTTGCAACGTGATTGACACGACCACCAATCGGGTGGTCAATGTCATTGATCTGGAAGCAAACGGTAAGCTTGGCGATGCGGCGCCGGATCTGATTGATCTCTCGCCAAGTGGCAAAGTGGCATTCATCGCTCAGCGTGGCTCAGTTCCGGTCTCCGCTAACGACCCGAGCTTTGACAACGCGAAGGGCGACAATCCCGGTGTTGGGGTGCTCGCGGTTAAAGCGAAAGGCAAGAATGGAAAAGCGAAAAATCATTTGCCAATTACCAACAACATTGATGGAACTAACTTTGCGGATATCCACGCACTACGTGTTCGCAAATAAGCGACAGCGAGTCAAGCGGTCAATCATCGGCGGAAGGAGCGTGACTTCTTCCGCCTTTTCTATTTTACGGTCACCCTTACTTTATTAATTGACTAGAGTGCAAAAAATGAGCGATACAATCGTTTCACTCAACGTCGACTAAATACCCTCCTCGGACACACCTGGATAAGTCTCAGCGCTGAACATCATCACTCCGGGTTATCTGCTATTCATGCTTAATTTCCATTCCTTACCCCAAACAAACAGGGTATAATCCGCAAAATACCTCCATTCATTGTTTTAGTGGCCATCTGTTAACCCATGAGTTTATTAATAAAAACGCTGATTAACTCAAGTCATCAACTTGAGAAAATGACTGATATGACTGGCCGTTATGTGTCATGGCTCACCTTGGCCATGGTGCTCATGACTTTTAGTATTGTCATATTACGCTATGTTTTTAATACCGGTTGGATCGCCATGCAAGAAGCTGTCACTTATATGCACGCCAGCGTATTCATGCTGGCCGCCGCCTATACTTTACAACTGGATGCCCATGTGCGGGTTGATATTTTTTATCAAAAGATGTCGGCAACAGGTAAAGCAATCATCAATCTATTGGGTACATTTCTATTCCTGCTACCCGTTTGTGGTTTTATTCTGTGGGTAAGCTGGGAGTACGTCTTAGATGCCTGGGAAATCAAAGAAAGCTCACGTGAAGCCGGGGGTTTACCTGGCGTTTATTTATTAAAAACACAAATTATCATCATGGCAATACTCCTAATAACCCAAGGTATCGCCATCGTATTAAAAACTATCATTCAATTATTCAATCTATCAACCACTCACAATAATCATTCGATGGAACAATAAATATGCTCGAATATCTCATCGAATACATGCCGCTACTGATGTTTGGCACCGTTTGTTTATTATTACTACTAGGCTATCCAGTTGCCTTTACCTTAGCCGGTACTGCACTTATTTTTGCCTATTTTGGTTTGCAATACGAAATTTTTGACGGAGACTTTCTCGAAGCCCTCCCTAATCGCTTATACGGCATCATGACCAATACCACCTTAATTGCGGTGCCCTTGTTTGTGTTTATGGGGGTGATGTTAGAGCGCTCAAAAGTGGCAGAAAACTTATTGGATACCATGGCCGCCTTGTTTGGCTCACTGCGTGGTGGACTCGGCATCTCTGTCACGCTTGTGGGTATGTTATTGGCGGCAAGCACCGGCATTGTTGGTGCCACCGTGGTCACCATGGGGCTGCTATCTTTACCCGTCATGATGCGTCGTGGTTATGATCCAAAAATTTCCACCGGACTCATCTGCGCCTCAGGCACTTTGGGGCAAATTATACCACCATCGATTGTGTTAATATTGCTAGGCGATGTACTGTCTTCAGCCTATCAACAAGCCCAGCTGGATATGGGTATTTTCTCCCCAGATACGGTCTCTGTCGGGGACCTTTTTATCGGCGCCTTAATTCCAGGTTTATTGTTAGTCATCGCTTATATCCTTTATATATCGACATACGCTTACCTGCGCCCTCACAGCATGCCAGCCATCCCCAAAGAAGAAAGAATGCGTAACCCAGCAAATACGCTTCACAAAAAAATATTCAAAGCCCTATTCCCACCATTATTTTTGATTATGGCCGTACTTGGCTCAATTCTCGCGGGGATTGCAACCCCCACAGAAGCCGCCTCCGTTGGTGCCGTCGGAGCGATACTGTTGGCCATCAGCCAAAAACAATTCAATCTCTCAATATTAACTCACGTCGTGCGTCAAACCACCTCAATCACCAGTATGGTTTTTTTGATTCTCATTGGTGCGTCGATTTTTTCATTAGTCTTTCGAGGATATGGGGGAGATGAATTAGTAGAAGAATTACTCTCCGACCTGCCCGGCGGCCTATTTGGTGCTGTTTTAGTTGTCATGATTTTCATGTTTCTATTGGGGTTTGTGTTAGACTTTATTGAAATCACTTTTGTGGTCGTGCCCATTGTTGGGCCGGTATTACTTGCCATGGGCCTAGACCCAGTCTGGCTCGGCATTATGATTGCGCTTAATCTGCAAACTTCATTTCTTACGCCGCCTTTTGGTTTTGCCTTATTTTACCTGCGAGGTGTCGCCCCGGCGACAATCAAAACCCTTGATATTTACAAAGGCGTTATCCCTTTTATTTTGATTCAGTTATTGATTATCGCGGCCGTGGCTTATTGGCCGGCACTGGCCACGTGGCTACCCAATGTTGTATATGGGGAGTAATATCTCTTCGTCTATATTTCACACAAAAAAGCACCACCCTAGAGAAACGAAACAACTTGCTTAAGTTACGCTCAAATTGGGTTTTAATTCGCCTAAAACGCGGGCTCTTAGCAGACGTTCTGATTGTCGATAAAGAGAGGCTAAAAAAGAACGCACGCTAAAAAATCGGTCGCAATGAGGGCAAGTTATTTACGCTTCATGTCCGCCAACCTAAACTGCCCACTTTATCTCCAAAAAATAGAATACCTATTCAGCCATACGTTGCAAAACAGGGCAAATGAGCGAAATGAGTTCCCAATGTCTAAGATAACGTTTATTCTTCGCTATATCCACATGGCGGTGCTCATTCCTTAAATTGTGAAAAAAGAAGCGCCGACGCCAACATCGATTTAAAAATGGGGGAAGCCCAAACGTCGACCTATATGCTTTTTATATACTCGGTAAAGCACAACAATAATTCCAGTGAAATAAGGAATGGTACTAAAAATAATGGGGAGTTTTAACTTGCGCATTGCTTATGTAAAAAATGGTGACGCCGTCGATCAAGTCAAGCGTCTCGTTTCGCTTACTGATAAACCACCAACAAACGGACCCGATGCCTTCATTGCTGATTTTCTTCGTCACTACTCCGCGACATCTTTACTGATCATGTCCAGAGGAAACGTAAACGGAGTTTTCAATAAAGGCCACATCCAAGCCCGAGTGTTTTCCAAAAGCGGTGGCACAATCAGCAAACGGTTTTTGCTCGCTTGGGCATCAGCCAAAATACTGTTTCACATGATTCGTTTTCGACCCAATCGGATTCTGTGTGGTTCCACCGGCGGTGTGCTATGGGCATCTTATCTAGCGTCGAAATTGTTTTCGGTACCCTTGGTGCATTCTAGGCATAATCAAGTATCCGTTGATGGGGCTAATTGGATTCGACGACTGCGGGCAAAGGTGGACTATTGGGTAATACGACGGGCTAACGCGGTAATATGTCATGGACCTTTTCTACGTGACCAGATCATTGAAATAGGTGTTCCGACACAGAAAGTATTCGAGTTTGACGTACATTTTGACCTATCTCTCTATGAGAAAAACCATCAAGTTGGTACGACTGAAGCGCTTTCTAAATCCGATAAGGTTTTATTATATGTTGGACGGATAGAAAGCAATAAGGGCGTGATCGATTTGCTCAATGCCTGCCGAAGCTATCTTCAGCAATACCCATCACTTAAACTGGTATATGTGGGACGCGGAGCAGCGCTGGAGCGGCTTCGCATTGAAGTAGAAAAAACCTCGTTACAAGACAAAGTCATTTTGCTCGGCCATATGGAACATGATCAACTATTGGGAATTATCCAAGCGAGCATGGCTTTAATCAGTCCAACCAGGAGACAATTTCCCGAGGGGCGATGTATGGCAGCGATGGAGGGATTAGTGATGGGTGTTCCGGTGGTTGCCCCAGATTTCGGGCCGTTTCCCTATTTAGTTTCGCATGAACAAAATGGCCTGTTATTTCACACTGATTCAATCAACGATCTTAAGAACAACATAGGCCGACTGCTTTCTGATAAGAAACTCTATGAAAAATTAAAGCGTGGCGCACAAGAAAGTGGACGCCAAATGGCTGAATCTCCACAGTCTTTTGGAAACGCCGTGGAACAAGCTTTTGAATGCTGAAGATATCCTAAGGATATGGACAGGCATATGTCCCTCTATTTACGATTCACCGAAAAATTCAAGTCAATGATTTTGTCCAAATTTTCTACGATAATCTGATGGCCTTGGATAAAGCGATTTTTCAGTAATTTAATTCTAGATACATCATAAGCGACCTGGCAAACACGAAAGGATTCTTGCAGTAATTTTTTCTCCTTGCGCGGTAATTTTCCATCAATGAGACTAGCCACCACTAAAATACGCAATGCTAACATTTTATCAGGCTCATCAGCACGAGATAAATCATCAATAAATCGCTGCGAGTCATCTAAATGTGCAAGGCTGACTTCATCCATATTCGCTGCCACCAGATGATATAAATAATATACGTTCGGATGAAAATCCGAAGACCTTACAATGGCACTCACTACCGCACGCAGTATTAGCGCTTTACCTTGATCAGACAACGGACCATGGGCAGCCATGATATGATTGAAAAGCTCAGACACATTAGCTGGCCCTCGTATTCGAATGATGGCTTCCCGCATGACATAACGACTCACCACATAATTCCAAATCGCCGTGATGGGTATGGCGATAAACTCAAGCCATCCACGCAATGCCACACGTCCGAGCAATTTTTTAATTAACGCTTTGAGAATGAAGTTAGTCAACGCTATCTTTGACTTATACACTAAGGCCGCCACGACAATTTCCATTTTTGATGTTTCTTTATGGGGATCAACGTTGACCACACTGTCGATGGGATTGGGAAGTTCAAGTGCCGCACGCACCAGCGCCCTTAATACAAAACGCCGCTCATCGGGTATCGTGCTCATCACCCTGGGTGCTTTTAATGACATTTGATGCACCGCCCGAATACTATCCCAATACAAATAGATAATTTCCAACGTCGTTGCAACGATAATAACACTGCCGACAATTAACCAGTATTCTGAGATAGCGTCCCATGTTAGTTCGCTGCTATTATCCATTGTCAACAACGGATCAGCATAAAAGGCAGCGAGCGCCGAACACGCAGCGGATAGCGCACCAACAATACCTGCTCGTCGTGCAGTCTGTTTTTCAATCGCAAAAAATGCCTCACCCGATGGAGAAATTTCATCGTTGAGCGCAGGCGTTGGTAGCAAGGCATGTTTTCTGTCAAAACGATGAAAAAAATGCAGACCCAGTCGTTCTAACAATGGTAGTGAATGGGTATCCAGATTTTTTTTACGGATTAATTTTTTTAGTTGATGCCACATTCTTTCAGAAATTTTCGATCTCAACGCTAGGAATAAAAATCAATCAAAATAGCCATCATGTGAAAAGGTAGCACCGAGTGTCACTTGACATACAGCATCATTCCGCTAAATAAAGTAGTATCCTTAATTATCTGAAAGTCTATCACAATTTTTCAATGCTGCCGATGAAAACTCCACCGTTTAATGAGCATTTTTACAGACTTTATGGAACAATTGAGACCAAACAAAGTCGAATTTTTCATCATTCAGTTTAAGAAAAACATTATGCCTCTCAAAAAAGTAACGTATTTCACTTTTTTCTCTATGAGAAAAAATCAAACGGGTGCGTTAAAATACAATTTACTCGCCATTTCATTGATTGCTGTGAGCCTAGTAACACTAATTTGGCTGGTCATGCCCGCAAGTTTTAGTACCGATCTTTCGCTGATCGGTCAAGGCAAGCCCGCCGTTGCTATTATTTATGACGTAGATGATGGACGTAGCCAAAAATTAATGGAATCCTTCAATCAGATTCGCCAGACTTATGAAGATCAAGTTGAGTTTTTGGTGGTTGATTTAGGCGCACCTCAAGGACGCCAATTTGCACAAGTTCATGCAACGACTTCCGCCGGCGCACATTTTTTCTCCAGCGAGGGCAAAAAACTCTTAGTGGTAGAGGGAACCCATGACATTGATGCACTAAAAAAAGCACTCAATCAGGCCTACGGGATTTAATCGTAAACCAATAGCTACAC
The DNA here is from genome assembly GCA_964442745.1 of uncultured Chromatiales bacterium. Lineage (GTDB taxonomy): Bacteria > Pseudomonadota > Gammaproteobacteria > S012-40 > S012-40 > CAYUAI01. The sequence goes on along the minus strand of CAYUAI010000061.1, from coordinate 5,803 downwards.
CAATTAAACCCACGGCAATAAAAATACCCGTCCAAATCGGTGATCAAGGCCGATCATTAATCCCCACGAGGCACGAACGCTGGAGTCAGTACCATCAAGTTTTGCTGTTCCTGAACTTCTTTGGCATCAGCAAACATTCATAAACGTACAGTTTATTTATTCCCACTGACTACTGACTAAGGAGGTATGACTGTTTTGGTATTGGACAAGGCTGTAAAATATTGAGGCAGGGAATCAATTTTAGACAAAAATACTCGGTTAAAAAGGTGCGGGATCTTTCTTTATTATGTCATTCCTATATCCGTAAACCCCGTGGCATAACCCATCACATCTTTATCATAGCCCATGCAGAAAAATAGCTCTAAGATGACTCTAAATAATTCATTTTTTTCTATATTTTGTGTCTGCTCTAAATATAATCCAATATGCGCAACAGATAACTTGTCCCCATGGACAGGAAACTCCCTAGCAAGACTTTTGAATGACTCAATGATAGAACTGCAACTACCAGGCTGTAGTTCTTTTTTAGTGCTTAAAAATATTTCTAGCGTTTCTTTGAAATTCTTTGTTTTTATTGAATACTTCAAGAGATGCTCCAAAATATCACAATCACTATTGTGAAGAGTGTATAGCGTGGTATTGAGCCATTCCTGTTCACTTTTTAATAGGCCATGGTAACCATCGTCCGGCACCAACATTGATTGGGAGATTATTTTTGTGGTTGTTTTTTGTGCAGAGAGAGAGGCTATTCTATCGCCTGGCTTTAACACGTCTGTTATTGCTTGAGATACTTGGCAGTCCGGCATCGTAGGAAAATTCTTTTGTTCGATTTTTCCCTTTTTGCGCTGCTCACGTTGAAATTTTGGCAGTAACCCACAAACATGAGTCACTTTTCTTTTATCGTCGAATGCCACCTTAATATACGCCTCATCCTTCTCGAAGAGAGGCATATAATCGCGCCTATATTCACAATTAAATTCAGGGTCAGCGCAAGGATATATTTGCGGCCCATCTATCGATTCTTCTGCTTTTTCAATAATTTGCCGCATTAGAGGACTAATTGGAAGTGGCTTCTTTTTAGGGTTACCATCCTTTAATAACTCCGTTAAGGTTTGCTCGTCCTCTAACGGCGGCCTCTTAAACAGCTTGTTCAGCTTATTCAACTTACTTAAAATATTCATAAAATTAAAAATAAAGAGATAATTACAATGAGAAGGAGTCTTAATGCCAGACCTAATCATAGGTTTTAGGCATTGTTTGTGCCAGAAAATCACGCCAATGTTTGACGAACCACTTGAGATTTCTTATCTTGAATGGGAGCAATTCCTATTCCTAAGGTGGATTTTTGCTAACGCTTAGAAATAGGCAACGTGATAACTTCCCGGTTTAGCGCTCAGACTTAGTTTGTTCGTTCTGAGTGACGACTGCATGGAGGCAGGAGGTAGAATAACACATGGAGCAATGAGCTTGCTGTTGAAATTCTTTCATTACGTATCTCAGCTCAAATACTCCTTGTTTCCAATCGAATCTTTTTAGCGTTAGCACTCTAAAAAAATCATAATGAGATAACCGCATAAATTTTATTTAAAAATAACAAACCACCAGTCACTTAATGACAGTGATTCATTATAAATTAAAACAAGTCATCAACCTAGTACAGCAACAACTTTGTATTAATGGGTGAATATTTTTCTCGTAGGGTGCGCTGCCTTTCCCCCATCACTTCAATATTGACGCGGCACTAGTTCCACATGGGCTTTATACGAGAGAAGAAAAATCAGTGCGAAATCAAGGGCAAGTGAAACCGCAAGTCTTGGTACAAAATATAAGCAATTAACCATTAAGTCGATATACTCAACACCGCTAACGCAGACAATTAATGAACGAGAGGATTTTCCATACCACTTGCTGGGTAGTGTCTGGTGACAAAATATCACCGGCAATCACATGCTGTTGACTATTTGGCTCGGCTTTAATTTTTTGAATTTTTTTTATTGGGGAAGCGATCTGCTTAAATCGTTTTTCAATGGCCTTGGCATCGACAAGTTGATCTTGTGGTGAATATAAAACCAGTAGCGGTGCAATAATGTCTCGCAACGCTGTATCACGGGCTAACTGTACCAACTCCATCATGGGAATCAATGCACGACTGGGATATTCGGTTGTCCAAAAATAAGCTTGCTGGTCATTCCTGGGTTCAAATCGATATACCTCCCCCTGGATAAACTTCAAGATAGATTTCGCCCAAGGCAATAAAAGCAATTCACTTTGCCACTGCCTTAATCCAAAATTTGGTGAAATCAATATTAAACTCGATATGGAAGCCTGATACTCACGCTTGGCAAGCCAGCAGGCCAGCGCCGCCCCGGTTGAGGTACCCACCAAAATAACTTGCTTGCCAATGCGAGCACCGATAGCCATGGCCTCCATCGCATCTTGCAATAAGGCATTAAGGTGAATCTCACCCATCGCCTCATTGCTGCGTCCATGTCCGGTCAGTCGAGTATAAAACAGATTGGCATGAAGTTTTTCTGCCATCAAATCACATACCGGTGTAATTTCTCGGCGACTCGCCGAAAACCCATGCAAATAAACAATAGAAAATTCGGTTGGCTGGCGTGCTTCAGGGTTCGCCCAAACAATGGTTTTTTCCGCCCCCTCCCGAAGATCTGGTATGACCTGCTCAGATTTTCTCAAATATAAATCCAGATCATCTGGCAACGCTGGCGGTTTTATATTTTTATGTATTATAGTCCGGGTACCAGCAATCATTTTTACCAATCGTAGCATGAGTCTCGTTGGAATAAACCCTTTCGATATTTTTTTCATAAAATTATTCGGATATTTTCTGCTCCGGCCCATCTCTGGATAGGTTATGGTGCAACTCGGAATGAGCTACGCAACGACTTGCTCATCAGCTCACGAATAAAATTTTAGCTACTCATCAATTTGAAAACATTTCATTTAACTTGTCCCTTGTGTCAATAAATATGTTTTTCAATAGGACAATTATATTTTTTGTTATCCAAGAACCTAGATAAGTACCCCTGTCTTTTCCAAATCTGCTCAAAATAAAGTTCTTTTATATCAGATAAATATACCTCTTGAACTTCTTTAAACCCTAACAATTGGTTTTTCCACTCCAATATTCTAGGGTGTCTTTTAGCCGTAATATTTATTGGATTCAGTTCGTCAATATACTTTAGAAACTGAAACAACGGAGCAAAACTAACATCAACCAATGAAAATTTATTGCCATTAAAGAACGGGGCATGAGATATTGCATTTTCAACTCGATCAAATTTAGTAAACAAATCCTCCCTGACTTGATAAAAAGCACCCTTTGTCTCTTTTACCGTCATGTAAAAAGAATCCCAAAGACAAGTATTTCCAAACTCAATCCAGCTTCTATTTTCTGCACGCATGATCAAGTCATCAGGATGCAACTTATTTGGATGTGCTTCATCAAGGTACTCACAGATCACCGATGATTCAAATATAACATGGCCATTTACTAACAATAATGGTACCTTTTTCAAAGGAGACATGTCCATAAACCACTCGGGCGGATTTGCTAAATCGATATATTCAATTTCATGCTGAATAGCTTTATATCTTAGTACTATTTCTGCTCTTTTAACGAATGGACATAGTCTAAAACTAACTAACTTTGGATTCATATCCCCCTCCCCTCTTACTTAGTATTGGCTATGGATGCTATTTACTAATTTCTCTAGCATCAATATTCTTAAACCAACTGGAATGGTTAGGCAAAATTAAACATAATAGACCTAGAAAAATATAACCCAACATCTGATTTACCGCAGACCATTCTTGCAGTATGTAGTGACCAAACAATAGGCTCAACATAAAAGCGAACCAAGCATAAATAGTATAATTTTTATACTTATTCACGAGCAAAGCTAAACCGAGTGATATTTCAATAAAAGGGATTATTTTAAGATATAAATTCACCAGCAATGGTGGCAAATTTATCCTTAGGTCTCCTTGAAAAAGCTGAGAATAATAATTAAAGAAAGCTCCTTCACTAAAAAATTTGCTTGCCCCAGCAGTTAGCAATATAACTATCATTGTAATCCGCACTATCCGCTCAGCGTCTTTTAACTTCCACTCAGAAATCATTTGTATATCCTCGCTGTGTTAAATGGCTAATCGGGATAGGGAAATGCCTCATCGCATCTATCCTCCCGCACTACCAGGCATACGGATCACGTACCATGGCGGTTCATTATTATTGTATCATGCGACCAGTGAAGGTAGCCCCAAAGTTGGTAAAGTATTTATTCGGCAAGACCTGAGCTAGAGCTGGACTGTTACTTAGACGCCAGGAACCATGAGCCGATTTGGCTATGTTCCAAGCCAATTGACGCTTTACGCCAAATTGTCTAAGTTTTCGACAGTTTGACTGGCCCCATTGCTTAAGAGTGGCAACGCAATAACTTCCCGATTTCGCCTCCATTCATCCCAAAATTTCGGATTTATCTTGACACGACTATTGCAACGTTAGGCATATTTACCAATTTATTCCATATGATGCATTCGCTCCAATACCATTTTAGTATAGACTTATTGTTTATTTATCCTGGTTTTTATTACAGTCATTTATTAAGCATAGACTAAACGACCTTTTGCTTCTGGGATGGGTCGTCCATCTGATTTAGCGGTATCGATCCACTCTTCAATAATTATTTCTGCATTTGATACCGCTTCCTGATACGTTGCTCCATCTGCCATACATCCAGAAAGCTCAGGGGCTTCTACGATAAATGCCCCGTCTTCTACACTCCAATAAACGATCATTTCGTATTTACTCTGCATAGTGATCACCTAAATGATATTTAACAATTTTAGATTTCTAACCTGTTTTATCTGGTACGGTTTCGCTTTTGATCCTAACGATTGCATGTTGATAATTTCATCGACATCATTTCTTGTAAAAATATGATGATCACTTCACTCCAATGCCTTTCTTATGACATTCAGGGTGCACTAGCATGTGTGAATATAGTATATACTAAACACCCATTTTCAACCTGTTTTTCCCCACTACAATAAACTTTATTTTTAGCCATTAGGATACAATCAAGAAAAGCCTTATTTTAATGGTTTTTTGTCGATTTATCCTCCTGCATGTTGAATCCTTTAAAAGGCAAGGTAATGGGGAAACGAATGATACCAAACAATATAACCTCATAGGGTGGAGGCGCTTCCTGTCGTTCATTAGAAAACGTAGAAAAAATGGTGTTGTGTATCTGGAAGAGATGGAAAATAGGAGGATTGATGGCAAAGTTCGCCAGGTGTTTTTGCGTCACCTCGGAAAAGAAGTTGATGGAAATCTGAAAATAAATAGTGTAAAAATTAATAACCACCGCCTACAAAACGGTGGGTTAAAAACAGCGGACTGAAAGTCCAGCATTCCGGCTAAAGCCAGCAAATGTTACTCAATATCGAAATTGTCATCCGGCTTTCGCTCAAAATGAGGCTCTAAATACTCCAATATCATTTCTTTAGACAATTCACCAACGGTGACACAAAAATATCCTCTGGCCCAAAAATGTTGACCCCAATATCTTTTTTTCAAATGTGGAAATTCTTGAAATAGCTTGGTTGAACGGGTGCTGCCTTTTAATAATGTGTAATTTATGCTATATTTCCTCTACGACACAACATAGAGGGCTGAGAATGAAGGCACAAATTATCTCACAAAGTGACAGCGAAGTGACAGCGAAGTGACAGCGAAGTGACAGCGAAGTGACAGCGAAGTGACAATTCAAGTCAAAGT
>CAYUAI010000060.1:0-25665 GCA_964442745.1 uncultured Chromatiales bacterium | reverse complement strand
TAGGCACATTCAACAATGTGTGATGGCTGACTCATCTTTAAACTTGCCATCTTTCAAAAAATTAATGACCTCACCAATAACTTGCTTATTTTTCATCATGAAAGGATGAGTCGTCGGTAACGTTATAAAGCCACACATGCCTAAGACCTTCGCACTTGCTACTGATACTTTTCCATCATTAGGGTTTGGTAAAAAGGCAGATAGTATCAAATTAATGGATTGTGTTCCGGCAATCACCCCAAGCTCAAAATTAACGGGACCAAGACTTTTAGGTATGTCTTTGTCTCCTGTACCAAGCTGCATACCCGCCGGTCCATTTAGCAATTTAAAACCTGGAATATTTTTTAAATTATCGACCACCTCACTCCCCTGATTAGGCGGGCCGAGCATAACGACTCGCTTCACAGCCTTAGACTTATGCTGATAATAATACTGACGGACTAAAATACCACCCAAAGAATGGGTAACAAAATTTACAGGGATTGCATTACCTTCGCTACATTTATTTAAGCCCTCTCCTACGGCTATTTCAGCAAGTGCCTTTATTGGCATTTTTCTTGAAGGATAATCAATATTAACTACATAATAACCGATATGAGCCAACGCATTCCCAAGCTTATCCATTGAGCTTGCGGTTCTCGCCAAGCCATGAAGCAATACGACGCATTCCGAAGAATAAGAACTCACGGGCAGTAAATAAAAGACAATGAGCAAAAAAAAATTGGGCGATTCATTTATTTAGTACCAAATATTGATGTTGATCACGAGCCTCTATTAATGCTAATCGATTCAGGCCCATCCATAAGTTAAAGGCTTCAACGTCCTTTAACTAAATTTTTTCTGTCGCTGGTCATATTTTTGGTTTTATACACAACATGTCTCGTGTCATACAAATCCCAGTTGTTAGTTAGGAATGGGCATGGAATCACTTCCCTGTTTTTCGGTTAGATTGAATTTGTACTTGTTCGTTCTGATTGACGATAGCATGGAAACAGGAGGTATAGAGCACCAACCGTAGGCGCTTTAGGCGAAGACAGGCTAAAATAAGATGCCAAAATGGGAAGTTATTGCGTCGCCCATTCCTGATAGAGGAAAATGGATGCAGGAAGCAAGGCAACTCAAGAGATAAAACGGAGCCGAAAAACCATTAAGTTTTGCGCCCCCATTTATAAAGCACATTTTTCAACAACGCCAATCTATAGAAAAATATACTATGCCGCTTTCTTTCTCGGCTGAGTAATAGGCAATTTAATCGTAAAGGTAGTACCACGCATATATTCAGATTCAAAGGAAAGCTTACCATAATGATTACTGATAATTTGCTCGCTCAATGTTAAGCCCATCCCCATGCCACTGCCTTGTTTTTTGGTGGTAAACATGGGCGTGAAAATTTGCTTTTTATTCTCTTTAGCAATACCTTTACCATTATCTATTAAATTGATATAAACATAACCGTTATTAACATGGGTCTTGATATCAATGCAGCCTTGATATGTTTCCGCTTCGTTCTCAGGCAACATCACTTTCTTTTCTTCCGTGGCCTGCACTGCATTGGTTAATAAATTGACAATCACTTGATTGATTTGGCTAGGTCGACACTCAATTTTAGGTAAATCATCATAATGCTTATTGACGATAACTTTATCTTTAATGCTATTTTTTGCAATTAATAATGTACTCTCAAGTCCTTCGTGAACATCAACGATATCGAACTCTGCACAATCAAGCCGACTATAATTTTTCAGACTAATCACTAGCTCAGCAATACTGCTTAAACCTTTATCAACATAATTTAGCATTTCAAAACCGGTGGTATCGTCAAGACGCTCTTTCGCCTCTTGCAACAGTTCACGCCCAGTGTCGCTGAGGTGATCATTGCATTCCGTCATTTGCATATGTAATTGTCTAAATAGATCGGTGGTATCTTCAATTTCATCTCTGAGCATTTCTGTATTACTTTTCGCATAAGCCAGAGGTGTATTGATTTCATGAGTAATCCCAGCAGCCATCATGCCAATACCGGCCATTTTCTCTGACTGAACGAGTTGAGTTTGAGCATCAATTAATTGAGTATTCGTATAAGATAAACGCCCATTGAGTTTACGAAAATACAGTGAAAAGAAAACCGCAGCCATGAATACAATTAAAACGGAGAAAACTAATGCCCAGTATTTTCGCAATACATCACTCATGCTTATCTTTCCATAATTTTCATATGGTGAAATGTGTAAATCACGCAACACATCATGAACACCTTGGTAACTGGATGGAATATTCCAGCCATCATTTTTACCAATTTTAGAGACCAGCGAATTCTTATCTAAATGCAATAGCAATCCCGCCACCTTTTTATTGGTATGTTCACTGATATTGCTTCCAGCTGCAAACGTCCATTCAGGATAAAGCTTGGAACTTAACCAAAACGGAAAAGATTTACCATATTGAGTATTTTTGTGTATAAGCTTGAGCGCGTTTTTGCTTATTTTACCTTCTTGCACCATGCGTTCAATGGTGTCGGTACGTACCACCCCGATATCCACCTGTTTGTCTAATACGGCCTGTACAATCTTATCTTGCGACATCCCCAGTGGTTTTATTGTCATTTCAGCATAGGGGTCAATGCCCGCTTGATAAAAAGTATGCCATCCTAAAATCCAGCCACCCCAGGCGGCATGCCCGACAATGCCAATGGAATTTCCTTTGGCTTCCTCCAACGAGTTAATGGACCTATCTTGACGAGTGAAAATGACCGAGCCAAATCGATCATATGATTTCCCTAAACGTAAGTTGCGCAGTGTCGCAACAGGACGAAATCCGTGATTGAGATCAAACTCAACGAACATTTTTGGATTGGTTAATAGATAATGCAGGCTTTCACCCCATTGTGCTAACTCATCTAGCGTACCGGGTTTTAGCTCAAAATAATAACCATCCATATTTGTCGATAGATAATCTAATAAAGGCCCCCATTTTTTCAGTGCTTTCTCTTTACCACGTTTAGCGATGGTGCCAACGATTATTTTTTTATCGCCGGGTTGAGGCTGATATTTTCCTGGTGCCGTATTAATCGCGGTAAATTGTTGGTTACTAATATCCTTGCTAATGGGAACCTGAACAGGGTTCAATACGACCGGTGTACTCGTCGCAACAGGCACAGAAAAATCGGGTGTGCTTTCTTTAAGTATCGATTTAATATCGTTTAATTGATTATCTAGCACCTGATTAACAACTTTTTCAATCGAAGCTTTATTTTGTAATAGTTGATTTTGCCTGCTAAGGTGATTCCACGTTTCAGTATTTGGCTGCCCATTGACGGCTAAGCCATTATCAGTTTGATATCTCTTTAGCCCATTAGCTGTCGCATTACCATACAAACCATCAATCGCACCCACATTATATCCTGATTGTTTTAGAAGTGTTTGAATCGTTTGGATATAAGCAAAAGCACTCACCGAAGGCCGGCTATTTAGTTGTGTCTCTAATTTACTGCCTCCGACTGGTGTATCTTCGGCAACGAGAGTTAACGAATAGCTAGAAAATATTAATAAAGTGAGGATAAATAAATAGTGATTTTTCATATCATTATTTCCAAAAAATAATCAGATGTATAGTGTATACAGACACGGAAATTAGTTTAAGAATTAAAGCTAAATAACTTACTAAAACGACCTTTAACTTTATCGAACAAAGAAATATTAACCTTCTCCATAAATTCTATTTTTTCCTGGCTATTCATTTCATCAACATGATGGAGCTCGGCCAATGTCGGGTCAACTTGAATCATTCTGGCATATTGCAACGCATCACGGGTGTCTTGAACGATTTTTTCATCGCTAACAGGTGGCGATAAATAACGAAAAACCTGAGCTTCATTAACTAACTCAATGGCGGTTTTAGCATCACGTTCATTACTAACAACTAAACATATCACCGAAGGAAATAAGGCTTTAAGTGTTTTTAATAGCGCAGTACTATCTCTAAAATGTGAATAATTATTACGTTCTCGATATTTAGCATCAATGTGAACTAAAATGACGCTAATTTCTGGGTGCGTTGATAGCATCAGCATGGCTTTTTGCACATTTGATGCCGGATGCACTGGCAGTTCAAGCTGGCTACCCAATAACTTAAATACACCACTCTCCGTATGGCCGATAAATAATATTTCTTGATTTTTTCCAAATTCGTCCGGTTTATCAACGACAATTTGAATATCATCATTGTTTAAACCCGCGGACAGATGTATCTTATTCGCCTCCCATAAAGAGGCAGAAATATCGGCAGCTTTTAACACTTTATTTTTTAGATCTCGATTGACCCAAGGCTTTTCAAGAAATCGATACACTTCACCTTGATTAATACTTTTTAAAATACTGTCCATTTCAGCATAACCGGTGAGTAAAATACGCAACGTATTGGGTGATACTATTTTAATTTTTGATAATAATTCAGCACCATTCATACCAGGCATTCTCATATCAGAGACTACGACATGAAAGGGTTCTTTTTCTATCATTTCTAACGCTTCAGATTGACAAGTCGTCGTATAAGTACAAATCGTTTTATCTCGCCGAAACACCATTTTCAACGAATCAACCACTAAAGATTCATCATCAACAAAAAGAACATTTCTTTGACCTTCCACTAACCCTGCTTCCATATTTTTCACCTTTATCAATTAATTTAAGTAGTCATCATCTAAATTTCAAAACGTTTTAACCCGCTACGCAGAACAAAAAGATTTAGCACCTATCATCCAAAAGGGTTTCCACATTGATTATTCCCTATCAATTCTTAATTTGAGTGCACTATATACACTCAAACTCCGTTTAATAAGGTGCAAAGTTAAACCCTCGTTGATAGAATAATGTTTAAACTAATGCTCACCCTTGTGTTATTCGTCATCTAAAAAATTACTTGAGGATAATAATTTCTGCACATTACCAGTTAGCGGCCATTAATCGAGTAGATTTAAGCTCAATAACCACGAACTATCATTTTTCAAACGCTAAGCGGCCCAATGCCGGATATATACCGAAGTAACTGTTTTAGAATATGTCAGATTGAGTGTGAATCAAGGAACAAATGGGTGAAAAGGATCGGGAAATAGGCGAAAAATGGGGCTGGAGTGGTGGGATTTCCATTCTCAGACAGCCTCCTAGCATCCCCCCTCGAAATCGGCGACGATTTGTCATCTTGAACGTGAGAACAAAAGCTTTGCCATGAGAACATCAATATCCAGATCAAGCAGTTAGACATTTTTCTACGGGCAAATACGACGGTGATGAACTCAATCTATGCTCACACGTTGATTACAACTCAATAGCTGATCGGCCTAACATGAGCTGTACTCTCGTTTCTACCGTTTGCGGTACGGTTTTCGTCCAAAAAAAACGTTTCTTCTTTTGTGCGCCTTCCACTGAAACTAAGCGACTAATGGCCGCCACACTTTGTGAAAAATAGCCAGTAACAATCCCTAAATAGCGAACACCCGCCACTCTATCCAGAGTGAACTTTTGTTTTTCTCCAGGTTGGATCACCAGCCTTTGCCAAGTCAATACACTTCGATCAAAATCATTCCCGTCTAGCATCTGTTCTAAGGTGGCGAAATTACCCAACATTTGATTAAACGCATTGGGGTCAGCTAATTGGTACAATACCAAAACCAAGGTATGTGGTTGCTCATTAAACATATTCAAATCTGGCGTTGCAGAAACATCCAGCACAATGCCTTTTTCCATATAAGGCATTTCCGGCAATTTTCCGTCACCTCTTTTAGGAAAACTGCACCCCGACAAAATAAGGCTGAACAAAAGTATAAAAAATAATATATTCAATTTGAGAAAGTAGCTGTTTGACATAAGATAATTAAACACCTTTTTAATTTTTAGCAATACGTACGTATGAGTATTTAACATCTGTCCCTTTTAACATGACTTGATACCTGAGTCGATGATACTTTTTAGCCATGTAGGGTGGATTAAGCGCAACGAATCCACCCTACCAGTCTTTCCGGACGAAATTTAATTTCTGAATGTCTATATACATAGCGTTATGAATTTAAGTATTGAGAGTGTGTCAATCTTTGTTCTTAGCGAGGCGGAGCAACAAAGCTGAGGGCCAAGATGCGAAACTGGGAAGTTATTGCATGCCCATTCCTTATCAAATATGAACTAGATCCCAGTAACAACATCCATATATATGGACCCGAATAAATCGACAACTACTCGATATTTGCCACCTCTTCATTTAACACCAGATTATCCACATATTCTAATTCCACTCTTCGGTTTTGCGCATAACTTTCTGCATTATTTAGCGGGTATTGATCACCGAAACCCATCACCTTCATTTGGTTTTTTGATACCCCAAATTCAAGCAATTTTTCAGCGATGTTATTTGCCCGATTTTCACTGAGTTTCTGGTTATATTTTTCAGCACCACGAGTATCCGTATGTCCTTTAATGAGAACCACTTTATGCGGGTTCGCTAACAAATAGGCGGCATGACTTGCTAAATATAAACTCTCCTGGTCAGCCAATTGAGACTTATCGGTATCAAATTGAAACTTGTTGTGTGCCAGCAAAGTTTCATCTATTGATTGATCTTCGGCAACAACGACATTTTGCTCTGTCGAGGTCTCGTTTGTTAGCTCATCCTCTAGCTCAGCGATAGGCAGAACATCGGTAAACTCACTCGCGCTTGCCAATACTTGCGCGGACGGTGGCCACTGCGTTAGCGCTTGGCTCACGTCATCATTCATCATCATCGGAGGTGACACTTCCGCCAAATCAACCGCCGCCAGCCTTATCAAGCCCGTCTCTTGTATTTGATAGGTTTCAACATCAATAAGCGCTTCGCGGTACGCAGAGGATTCATCGGCAGTCAAATTATCGGCGATTAATTCGGAATCAGGTTGAGTTTCATTGACTTGTTCAGCCACCACCGATGGCTGATGGGTTAACGCTGGCACCTCAAAATGTAAAGGCACTCGCGTATCAAAATCCGGCACCGTTGCTGTTTCAGTACGAGCGGTCACTACATCAATCTCACTTCGCTTAGACTCAGACGATAAGGCCAAGGTTTGATCGGTACTCAATGGTGTGATGGCACATCCGGTCACCATGACAATACAAAGGGGTAATAACGTTAATTTAAACGGGTAGCGGCCTTGTTCAAACATCATAATTCTCCTACTTGGGGGTTATTAAACACGAAGGCTCATGTATCAATAGAGCCGTTTTGCTAGGATCTATTAAACCGCAGAAAGCTGGCATCAAAGACACCAAAATCTGCTAAGACAGTGACCAATCATGACAAACTATGGCGTTACCACCGAGTGAATGCGACAGCGATTCACAAGACAGATAGCTCTTAATACAAAAACCTTAAAAAGATCATTTACTAACCGGCATCAGTTTTTTTTGTGTAATTATTAAACATGTCGTGACTTTGGTGTATACACAAAAATAGAATTGTTGTAGAAAAGGCGCATTGAATAGAATATAGGAAAAACCCAGCATTCAACTAAGCAACTCCCCTAATGCAGACCCTATTTAATCGCCATTCAAACAACTCACTGAAGAGAGAGGAATCCATGAGAAAAACAATACGAATGATACTTTCAATGGGAATGCTAATTAATGCATCAATCGCTGTCTCAGAACCGACACGCACGTTTGCCCTAGAAACCACAGCCATCGCTCCTGATAAACAATTCTCAATCGATCTCATCAACTCAATTAGCCGGAGTCGCCAAATTCGCTTCGGGGCATTTGATGGCGAAATTATTTTATCCGAAGCAAGAGCAGTGACAATCAATGGCACCCGGTACAATAACTGTTCACTTATTTGTGGCTCTTCGACCGGCAACACCTCGATTGGATTTAAAATTCCGCTAACACCGAATGTCATTGATTTTAATGCTGAAGAAATGAGTTTAGCGGCATTCGCCATGTTGGGCTTAGATACCCAATGGGATGCTAATAGTGATTTTTTATTCAATACAAATAATGATGCGCTAGTCGGTTTAGCCTTTGGTTATATCGCAAATTTTGTTTTCGTCACCGCGAATAGCACACTGGGCATAGAAAACAATAATGCAACCATCACCCTCAGTGGCAGCGCCTATTTGAACCTGGAGGAAATTGAAGGCATTGGCCACCTCAAACCCGGTGTTGAATTGTATTTTAGCAATCGCGATCAAACTAACATTGGCATCGCGCTAGGCACACGCTGGATGCCCACTGAAAAAATTGCGATTGATTTACTTTTCATGGTCGACCCTGAAAGCAAAGGTTTCAATTTTTCGATAAACACCCCTGGCGCCATACGCGCAAATATACAATTTTAACAAAAAAGTCCCATCGCTCTCATCGCGGTGGGCTTTCCTTAGGAAAATTAAATTCCTTATTCGCTCCGGGTAGTTATTCGATAAGTTGTCCCCAGATTCGCAGCCACGCCTACCGCCACCATCTGGCGTAGTGATACCATCCAATCGAGGCGATACATACCCTCATTGAGGGGACTCATAACCACCCAACTTAAATACGGTGGCTGAGACCCAGAAAACGTCAACCCCGGAGATTGCAACACAGATTCACCCGCAGCAAATCCATGCACTAACTCGGTGATATTGTGGCCACTCAAGGGATAGCTTTGCTTAAATACGAGCCGCTGCCGTCCAAAACGATCACTCTCCAGCCAACTGGCCAATAAGGTGCTCTCTGCATAACGAACCGTGAATCCTTTCATTTGCTTGGACGCACTTGCAAATGGTCGAAATCTCATCCGGTATCGTTTATTATCGTGGGAAATAATTTGGCTGTGATATTGCAAATCATCGCCCATATTATGCCAAACTAACACCATATCACCCGCTTTATTCACCGTGGCTTGTAAAATTGAGATCTGATCTGGCTTATCCGTCGGCTCAGCGAAATCGACAACCGCCATATCGCCCCAACCATTGTCAACGCCAAAGGCTAATTTCAACAATGTTTGTGCATCCGCCACCGAAGTCAATGCATAAGCATTTATCATCGATCGCGCCTCATGATAGGATAACAATATCCCTTGATCCGATACCTCCTCCAGCAAAGTATATTCACCAAGATTTACTGTCCATAAGCTTTCTTGCCAAGTAAACTCAGGGGTGACTCTTGCCATGTGAATGGCGCTGCCCTGTGCATTGGTTACCCCCAGCGCCAGCAATAATGAACCCTCGGCTAATCGCACCGGAAACGACATTTCATGAGCCGCTGCGATAGCAAGGCTAATCACTTCATCCGATAAATCGACTGCAGCAGAAAAACGCCGCGCATAAAGTAACGCCCCTTTCTCCAATGATTGTTCAGTCCAAAGCACTATCAATTGACCATCAGCGTTAAATATCATCTGATACAGATGTACCCTATTATCTTGATTAACCGCTTGAGGTACCTGCCAACCTGTGATCGGAGTAAAATCATTTACCCACAAGAACCCATCCTGACTTTTCCAGAGCGCATAAGTGAGGCCTTGCTGATTCGTCAATATACTGATGTTCGAATCAATATCGACATCACCCAACGGGCTCATTTCATACCAGTTTGTGTCTTCTTCAAATCGGAAAACCTGTTGTTTGCGTTCTCGTTCGTCATTGATAGCGCTAACAACCTCCAATTCAATCACCATAAAACCTTGATCTTTGCCCGTCGGAAAAATCGCCGAATCGACCACCATGATTCGATCTCGTTGATTGAGTATCGCGGTATGAACCGTTCCTGGCGGTTGCCACTGACTATTATGATCAGCCGCATCAAAAACATCATCCGTCGATGGCAATAAATCATTATTACCATCGGCGCTAACCTCATTAAGCGGTGAAGGTGGTGATTTTTTACTGGTGTCCGCCGCATTTTTATCGATGTTAATTTCGAGACAGGCCGTTAAAAAAACCATTGC
This sequence comes from uncultured Chromatiales bacterium, assembly GCA_964442745.1. Classification (GTDB taxonomy): domain Bacteria; phylum Pseudomonadota; class Gammaproteobacteria; order S012-40; family S012-40; genus CAYUAI01. Next base: position 15,720 of record CAYUAI010000060.1, on the reverse strand, counting down.
CATCAAAAGAAACGAAATGCCCCCAAGCCCCCCAAGCCGAGACAAACAAAGCCAATGGCATACAAATTTACTCGCCCTGCCCTGCTCATGCTTGTTACTTTTATACCATTGTCTATTGCTCACAGACAACATCTCCATCATCCATACCTCCCTATGATTCTGACAATTTATCATGCTCTAATAAAGAAGCATCCAATTTGTACAGCTATATTTGATTAGTGGAACGATACAACGGAAAACTTAGGAAAGAACAGCTTATTGGCAAGTCAGTGATCGTTTTGATGTTTTATTATACGCAGAAAAGCACAAACCAATACCGACGAGCGTAACACAAGTTTAAACCAATAAACAGCAACAACACTGACCGACAAAATCACCCCGATCCCGCCAACACCTAAAAATGATAGAGAATCGGTATAATCCCTAAATAGCGCCCATTCTCGGACAGCCTCCTAGGTAATTTTCTAGCCTGCTTTTCACCTGTTTTTTCATCACGGTATCGAGTATATTATAGCGCTTGTCAGTTGAGACAAATCACCAAATTTGAGAAGATTTATGCCCCCAATTAACACAAACGAAAATAAAATAGTCACCTCAGAAACCAGTGCCATATGGCACAACCATGTGGCTATTCCTGACACGCCCGAAGGCTTTACATTGAGAACAACCTACCCAACGAATCCCGATGGCGCCGAAGTCATGCTAGAACAATGGGAGGCCGGCAGCGAAGAGCCACCTCATTCACATCCTGGCGATGATATGACCATTGTTGTTGAAGGACAAATGTCTGTGCAATTTTATATTGAACAAGCGGGGACGCTAATCCCTGATGGAGAAAAAATCATCTTGAACAAAGGCGATACGGGCTATATCAAAGCAGAACGAATTCACGAGGCTAAATACATCGAAAACTGCAAGCTTGTGTATGTCCACGACAAACAATTTGGGTTTGATGCACATCGCTAAAACCTCATTGATGCTGCGTACTCGTTCACGAGTGCGCAATATCACGAAGAGAACAATCATCCGTGTTAAGGAATGGGTGACGCAATCACTCATGCCGAACCAAAATGCCGATGCTTAGCATCGTTAACCGATAACATGGGAAAACCGAGTGACTGTAATTTGAGGGTGATCTGAGTTTCATATTTTCGGGCTTTACTTTTTCCTTCAGCAACGAGGATATAAATCACTTCACAAAACTTTTTAGTGTCACTTTGCCGATGGGTTTCGATGCGCGTATGAATATTGTCAGTTTCACCGGTATAATAAAAACCCTCGGCGGTTCTTAAAATATAAACCGCACTTGAATTGCTATCTTTGAGTAACGGATAAGCGTCTGAGCTGAGGTAAGTGATACTGACTTCAGCCATGCCTGTCACTTCACATAATACCTTACCTGCACGGATTAAGCTATGAGTGACATAACCACCAATATTTTCGGCGATGAAGAAAGGGGCAGGACTGGGCGTAGTCTGATAACGGTTGTTTAACTCATAATGTTTAGCAATGGTTTTAGCGCGATCAATTAACGAAGCTTCAATGCCGAGTTGCAAGGCGGTTTCAAACGCAAAGGAACTTGTGCATCGTCCTGACACCACTTTGTAAGTGGCTTTTCCTTGTTGATTTTCCATGCAAATTTTTTGTATGGAATCAAGGTCAATCGCTGAATTGAAAAATAACTCATGCCAATGGGTAGAAAAAATGGATTGGATATTGTTTTGATATAAATATTCTAACACACTGCCAGCAATGGCATGTCCGGCTTTAGACTCCGTGCCTTTACCGAGTTCATCGATTAATATCAAGGTATTTTCCGAGGCATCACGCAAGGCAATTTTGATATCATGCATTTCTACCGCAAAGGCCGAAAGCCCAGCTTCAGGGTCATCCGAGGCACCCGTTCTGACAAACCAACCATCAATGGGTTCTTTAACAGAGACGTGTTGTGCTGGAAACATAAACCCAGCCGAGGCTAATAAGGTAACAACCGCCGAGGTGCGAAGAATGGTTGATTTACCGGCCATATTATGGCCGGTTAACAGCGCGACATTCTGTAAGCTTAATGAGTTTTTAACAGCGACATGAGGTAACATCCAATAAGGGAAACATTCGCTCATTTCAAGTCGATGGCGAGAGTGCGAATGTTGCCGATAAGCTAAACTCCATTGCTTGGTTTGACATTCTTTGACATGCAATATCAAGGTTCGCAACAGATTAGAAAAAGTGGCTAAATGTACAATGGATAGACTATGGGGTAACAATGTTTTAGCGATATCGGTTAACAACGCGACCACACTTAAACGCGCTTGCTCAGCGGCGGCTTTGTATTCACGTAAATATTTTTCGACTTTGTGCGTTGTCCAGCGATCCGAGACTTCTTTTCCGTAGCGATCCATCGGATGGCAAAGTTTTTGATAACCCGGCTCAACTTTATTCACCGGGCCACGCATCCAGATTGCTTTATTATGAACATCATAGGACAATGCAAACGGTTTAAGCTTTTTATTATCCCGCCGCTCTTTTTCGCGACGCTCAATCCAGGGAATTAAATCTTCCGTCAATGCCTTTTCATAACGTAACGCGGCTTTAGCCACCGTATTGTAATGCCGTAAAATATCCTTATTCGATGTTTTAGCCACCCGCCCTCGAAATGCCTCATCAATATTTTCAAATAAATATTTGGAAATTTGTGCATGTGTCGGTTGACGCGCCTGGTCATCCTCATGCGGCAAGATAGGCGTGAGTTTTTCAATGATAAATTCGCTACTCTCACGCAACACTTGTTCGCTCAAACACATATTCAATCGATGTGAAACCACTTGTAACGCCTGAGCAATGGCGGGTGCGAAAGGCGAGTCATAACACGCAAGATAGGCTTCAGTCATTTGAAATAAATCTTGCAGGATATCCGGGTTGGCTTCATGTTTCTGGAGTACTTTAATATAACGCGCAGGATTAGATACCGGAAAAGTTGTCACACAAACCAACGCTGTTGAGATTAACCGTTGCAATGTTTGGCGCAAATGAGTAGCAATCGATTGAGGTGGTGGATTCAATAAAAAATGACGAAGTAAATTTTGACAAGTGGCAGGACTACCTTTAGGCAGCATATGATCGATTAGACTTGGCACACCACGCTCAGATAACAATCCAATTTGTTGCGCTGTGCCCAGATAAAGCGGTCGCGGTGAATTTTCCATGACCGTGTCTGCTGGAGCAATACGAGTAAAGGGTATTTCTGTACTCAAAGCCAAATCAATTTTAATTAATTCTTCGATACGGCGTGGAAAATCTTGCGGCAAATAACCACTCACATTGATGAGATTAACATGATGAAGATAGCTTACATCAAAAAAATCGTTAGGGAAATTTTCATGATAAAAAATACGCGCCAAACGACCCGCATAACGCGACAAGCGCATAAATGCCGCTTCAGGGGTCAGTGCATCGAGGGTAAATACCGTGCGCAAATCAGGATTCACTTCAACCACAATGATACCACTTTTGTTCTTCGCGAATCCGAATTCGGGTGGGCAATCAGGAAAAAAAGTCTCACCCCGGTGTTTATCCATGGCGAGTCCATAGGTATAAATCGGCGAAGAAGGCGTAATCACTTCGGCAATAAAACGCGTTTTTCGGCCATTCTTGTTGACATCCTCGGCTTGTTCACAAACGACCACCGCAAAATTGGCGGCCGTGAGTTTGTTCAACACGGTCTGAATATTGGCCAATGGCAGACCGGCCCTTGGCCCACGTTTTCCCATCCGATTGAGACCACAATATTCCACCAAAAACACCGAATCAATGCCCCAAGTTTCATAAAACTCACCAATTTGCACCAAGGCAATTTTTTCAGGGTGTTGTGTTTTGACGCGCAATAAATAATCGATATTGGAATCTTTTTCCCCATAACTGTGTTTAAAACCTTTCCAGAAAGCATCATCCCCCCGGCCAATCCCTAAAGGCTCCGCCGGTTCAAGCACCTCAGCCATGCGAATCGCGGATGGATGGGACAGCTGCTCAAGTTTTGCCCGCCAAAAAGGAGATGAAATAAGTAACGATTGGCTAAATTGCCGATGATGTGCAGAAGCCATTGAAATTATATTGCCATTTTTATTTACACAGAGGCGGTATTATCTAATGGACAATAGCCGCTTGTCTAGAATAGCGATGAAAAACCACGGTAAGTTTAGACTGGCTTCAGAAAAAATCATTAAAAAATACCGTGTCATCTTCTTTTCCTCGGGTAGTGTGGATTAAGCGTAGCGAATCCACATCCGCCATGAGCGATGTAATAACGTGCCAGTGTTCATGATGGATTCGCTACGCTTAATCCACGCTGCCCCTCTATTTTTCTCTGAAATCAATTTAAACTTACGCCCTAAAAGACCACGATCTATTCCGTCTATTTAACCTCCAGACCAGGCCTGTGACGTTCAATACGATAAAAATGCCCCCCCGGTAGAAAATCGTGAAGTTCCGTTTTGGTTTGGTCCGGCCAGGTAATGGCAATATAGCGTACCCCTTGACTTTGACCTAAGCCAAAATAAACCCGTGGTGAATCAAAACTTTGGTAACCGCCACTGGCTTTTATTTCGCGCATCTGTTGCCTGCCCAGCTCGTCATGGATAACGATCTTAGCGCCAATGGCATATGGATTGCCGAGTTGATCCTTTAGGCTCAATACGATGGCATTATTATCCGTCAAATCATTTCGAAAAACACGGATGGGTCCTTGGGCAGAATTAGCGATAATATCAATATCACCATCGTGATCATAATCCATCAGGGTAAACGAAAATTGATTAAACTTATCATCGAGATGAAAGCTGAATGATTTCTCCTCAAAACCTTTTCCCTGCTGATTATGCATAAATACATTCCAGCCTGTCCCCTGTTGACGCAGAGATCCTTCAACATTAAACACATCTTGCCAACCATCATTATCAAAATCAGCGATGCGTGCATTCCAGGTCCAACCACCGGGATGTCGAAAACTATCGGGCTGCAACTGATTCATATTCACAAAACGACCATTTTGATATTGATACAACAGATTACGATTATCTTGTGCAATGGCGCCTTGCAAATCAGATTTTTTATAACGTTGCTGGCGGGCTTGTAAAATTTCACAGGTCTGCTTGAGTGTGACATCGTTAGCAAACTGAGTATCACAATGCACCGGCTGATCAGTGCGGGTAATCAACTGCCATGTCACCGCCAAGAGACAGCTTTGCCGCACCACGCCATCGGCCATTAATAGGCAATCATCTAAATCAAAGTGTTGTCGTTCGTACAAAGTAAAATCAATCGGCAAGGTCACTTTACAGTTTTGTTGCTGAATGGGGTCCGCCATGGTTTCACAGCGATCCAATTGACTGGATGTCAAATGGCCATAATCAGCGGGATCACGACCATCAATGGTTTCCTGCCCGACAAAAGCCTCGCTAACGGTCGTCCCAGTTAACAGAAAATCAAGCTGTAAATCATTATTAATATCACCACTGTCAGCCCCCATGGAAAAAAATGGGGTAAACGGCAGTATCGCCTCCTGACGGGTAACCGATTTAAAACCACGTCCAGTCCCCAATAGCAAACGATCCGCCACCATAAAGTCATTGCCAAAATAAATATCCAGAAAACCATCGTTATTCACATCAGAAATTAGCGTAGTCATGGTTTCACCCGAGCGGCTCTCTAACGCCACTTCACGAAATTTCAGATCCTGGTTAAAAACAATGGAGTTAATGCGACCTTTACCGTAATGATGTGATCCGGTCACGACCCCCAATGCCATATTACCGTTGATAATATCTAAAAAACCATTTTGATCGATATCCCCAAAACCCGGGCTCACGGTAATGACACCGTCATAATTGGGCACCTTCAGCATATCATTGGCATTGAACTGTCCTTGTTGATTTAATATCAAATAATTACCATGTTTGAAGCTCGTTAAAAATAAATCCAGCGCCGCATCATTATTGAGATCAACCAAGGCCACCGCATACACATTTAATGCATCAAGCAAAGCGCTATTCATCGCTTGCCGCTCAAACTCACCACCGTTATTCAAATACATCTCGATACCCGCACTGGTGGCCACCGCCAAATCCAACCAACCATCATTGTTTATATCACCACTGGCAATACCACGACCCATCCAGAATGGATCGACGTAATCGCGTACGGCAAACCGGTAACCGCGCTGTATCCCCAAAGATTGTCCTTCCAGTTGGGTAAACTTGCCAATAATACGATGTTGCTTCGCGTGAAATGCGACGGCACTAATGTTGATATGACCGACTTTGAATGGCTTTTGAAAGACCAGCGACTTAGCACTAATAGACGTTTTTTTTATCGGTGCAAGTGTGTGGACATCAACCGATGGCAGTGTGACCTGAGTGGCGGCTTGTTCCTGCAAACCTTGCAATTGCGTCGGTAGATAAATGCGATCATGCACCCAGCCGGCAAGCAAACCGGCCCCCACTCCCAAACTGATCACGGCAAGCGCCATGGCAATGGCCCATCGACGCAAGGCACTGCTCCAAATCACCAAAAAAGATAGCAGACTAAAGGTACCTAACGTTACCAATAACACCGCGGTCACACTCGGTGACAAACCATCATGAAACAAGGCGTTCACTAAAATGACATCAAAAGCAATCGGCACGGGTAATAACGTACCAATCAATGCCGCCAGCAAAACCGTGAAAAAACCATCTTGACCAATGAGCAAATCCAAGGAAATCGTATGAGAAATTAAGGCACCAATGAGCCCAGCAATCAACATCAGCGGAAGGGTACGAATCGCAATGAATTTTAAACCTTGCCCATAGTCGATAAAACTCCGTTGGCACGCTTGCCACCAAGATTCACTGGCAACAATAGGAATATAGGGTAAGGCCGAAGTCAAAAAGCGGGAAGATTTCATATCCATAGGCATTGACGATCGAGCCGGTATGAATCTCGCCAACAACGGGATCACAACAAACAAACAAATGACCACCGTCGCGAGTTTGATGATCGCTAGATAAAAAGGAAACAAACTAAATAACATGGTCAACACCACCACATTGAGCGTCGGCGAGCTAATCATGGCACTCATGGCTAACTGGACCCGCCCAGATTGCAATGTGCCTTTAAAAACTGGAGCCGCACAATTGACACAGACGCCTAAAGGCGTCCCCATCAAGGTACCATATAAACTTTCCCGCCACCCTGTCATCGCCGATTTCAAGCTTAAATAACGAAACATCGTTAATAAAACCGCACCGAGTAAAATGCCAAACGTCATCCCCTGCCAATTAGCATATGACCAATTCATCGTACTATAAAGCACTTTTTGAATGAGAGGCATCGCTTCGTCAATGATAAATAACGGCCAAGGCGACAGGGTATCTGCAACGCTAGCACTTTGCGCCATCAGTGCCTTACGATCAAGATCCGGGTAACGTGCCCCCAACCAAAATAGCAAGATACCGATCAGGCTCATTAGCCCAAGAACAAACAAACGTTTATGCATTAACATGAGATATTAACCATTATAATCATTGGTAGGATTGTCATTGTGTTGATCCGTGTCAGAATGGTTTATTGTTTTAGTTAAGTATATCAGAGCATGGCCACCACACTCACATTAATGTTGACACTGGGCTCCCACGACTCGGCGAGAATCCATACCCATGCCGTGCGATCAAACCCGCTGATGCAACACACGCTTAATCGAACAATTTTAAAGCAACAATCAAGTAGGTAAAGCTATTCAGTCAGGCTCATAAATCCACTATAATTATGATTCGTATCGACCACCAGCATGGAGACATTGATGAAACTTGCCATTATTTTGATCACTCTCGTCATATTAGTCGGCTTAGTGTCAGTGGCTTTAGCACAGAAGCAGCCTAGATCGCCAGCGGACCATACATTTCTCGACACCCTTAAAGATCAGTTGACCACGTATACCGAACAACAAGCGCCAGAACGGGTGTATTTGCAGTTTGATAAACCGTTGTATAAGCCGGGGGAAACCATTTGGTATCAAGCGTATTTGCGTAATGATACCAACCTGTTGCCAGCGACGAAAAGTCAGATCCTGCACGTCGAACTCATCAGCCCCAAAGGGAATATCGATCAAAGCTGGCAATTGATCACCACTCATGGCACAGCCACAGGCAATATTGACTTAGCCGAAAATATGGCAGGCGGCCTGTACAAAATAAAAGCTTATAGCCACTGGCAAAAAAACGATCAAAACACATTATTCTTTGAAAAAGACATCCCCATCCAGGCGGTCGTATTGCCGCAATTAAAAATGAAACTCAATTTTACCCGTGAAGCCTATGGGCCGGGTGATACGGTAATTGCCAAACTGGATTTACACTCCTTAGCGAACCAGCCGTTGGTAGGCCATGATGTTCGCTTTGTGGTAAACTTGAAAGGCAATAAACTCCTCGAAAAAACCGCGACCACGGAGGCAGATGGTTTAGCACAGCTCCAGTTTCAATTGCCAGAGACCTTGAATACCATGGATGGTTTATTGAATGTGGTGATTCCCTATCAGGGACAAAGCGAATCCATAGCGCGTTCCATTCCCATTGTCTTAGCTTCAGTGACATTAGCGTTGTTACCCGAGGGAGGCGAACTAGTGCAAGGCTTGACCAGTCAAGTGGCGTTTCGGGCGACCAATGAATTGGCTAAACCCGCCGATATCCAAGGCCTGGTGGTTGATCAACACGAGACCATCATCACCCAATTAAGTAGCTTTCATCAAGGCATGGGAGTTTTTACTCTCACACCGCAGCCAGATACCCAATACTTTGTCAAAATCACCCAACCTCAAGGCATCACGCAACGTTATCCACTACCTGAAACGCTAAAAAAAGGGTATACGTTAGCTGTTTTACCGCAAGCGAATCACTCGCTTCAAGTCATGGTGCGTTCCACACAACAAGAAACCCTGTCGTTGATCGCTCAGCTTCGTGGCAAAGTTTATTATTCCCAGGCCTTTCAAATCACCGGCGGTGAACAGCGAATAAATATCGCCACCGACAATTTTCCGATGGGGGTGGTGCAAATCACCTTATTCGATGCCAAAAAAATTGAGCGAGCAGAACGCTTAGTCTTCGTCAATAAGCACAAACAACTCAATATTAACATCACCACAGACAAGTCACGTTATTTACCTCGGGAAAAAGTCAACATGACGATCGCCGTCAGTGACGAGCGCGGCGTTCCATTACCGGCAACATTATCACTGGCGGTAACCGATGATAAATTAATTAGCTTTGCCGATGATAAATCGGGACATATTCTAGCGAAATTGCTGCTCGAACCCGATCTCAACAGCAACGTTTATGAACCTAATTTTTATTTTGATGATCAAGAAGCCAACGCCGATCAGGCCTTGGATTATTTGCTGATGACCCAAGGCTGGCGACGCTTTCAATGGCGACAAGTCATCAACAACCCTGGCTTTTCACCAAGTCATCAAGCCGAAGGAATTATTTTATCTGGGACGGTCATTTCCATGGAAAATCAACCGATTGCTGACGCCACCATTACCGTCAAGTCCACGGGTAAGAGCTATTTAACCGACCAAGCCGGTCGGTTTGTGATTCGTGATTTAGATTTGCATGAAGTCCAGCAACTTCAAGCCAGCAAAGGCCACCTCAACAGTCAACCGATTTGGGTTAACGACTATAACGAACCACTACAATTGACTTTGTTCGATTTCAACATACTGCAACGTCAACGTGGCGCTATCAATAAGATATTTGAATTAGACAATGGTATTGAAGCCGCGATGATGGCAGCCCCGCCTGAGGCGGAAGATGAAAAGTGGGACGTATTATTTGACCAAGAACAAGCGGCAGTTCCTCTGGCAATCGAACCGATTAAACAACAACTGAATCAACCCGCCAAGGCAGAAATAGCCGAAGAAATGATGGCCACACCGCGAAAAATCATGGCCGAAAAACCGGCGGCGGAGATAGCCATGCGCAAAGAAAAAAAAAGAATAATGCCCAGGCCATTGCCTGAAAAAAAACCCGTTAAATATTATCGTACACGGGTATTTCCTAACGTCGTGTATGAAAATAACCAGCCAATAGACCGCCGCAATGACTTTCGATCGACCATTTTCTGGCAAGGCGAAGTGCAAATTGATCGCAACGGTAAGGCGCCTATCGAATTTTATAACTCCGATGAAATTACCGCCTTTCGCACCACCGTCGAAGGCATTGCCGCCGATGGTTTAGTCGGCAGACAAGCACATCTGCACTACACCCAATTACCGTTTAGTATGACAGTGAAAGTCCCGGCCGAAATCACGGCCGGAGATGAATTAGCTTTCCCTTTGACGTTAGTGAATCGCAGCGAGCTTGCCATCTACGGAACCCTCGATATGAATTTGCCATCCGCGTGGACTTTATTACAACCTATTGAGTCACAAGTGAGCTTAAGTAAGGGGACATCAAAAACCTATTATCCGCGAGTACGCATCGCTAATCAGCCGGGCAAGGATCAATTGCAAGTACAGTTTCGCAGTGATTCGGACCAAGATGCCTTTACCCAAACCGTGAATGTCGTCGCCCAAGGATTTCCCAAGCACATCGCCATCTCTAGCCAAACCTTAGAAAAAGAATTTGTGATTAAACCTGAGCATCTCATTGCTGGCACCTTACAAGCTAAAGTGACCATATATCCGACCTCACTCAGTAATCTATTGGCAGGCATTGAATCAATTTTGCGCCAGCCCTATGGCTGTTTTGAACAAGCCTCTTCTAGCACCTACCCCAATATCATGATCTTGCAATACTTACAAGAACACGAAGTCGATCAACCAAAAATATTGACTCGTGCCAAACAATTAATCAAACAAGGATACCAACGGCTCATCACGTATGAAACCCAGCAACAGGGTTATGAATGGTTTGGTAGCACGCCACCGCACGAAGCACTCACCGCTTATGGCTTGATGGAGTTTGCTGATATGCAAAAAGTGTATAATAAAGTATCTGACGACATGGTGAAACGGACCGGAGACTGGTTGCTAAGTCGTCGTGATAACAAAGGTGGATTTCTCCGCAGTGCGCAAGCCTTAGATTCCTTTGGTCGAGCAGAGGATGCCATTACCAATGCCTATATCGTATATGCCTTAAGTAAGGCCGGTTATCATTTTGAAATCCTCAAACAAATCGAGCAAGCTTATCAAACAGCCCAGCAAGCCGATGACCCCTATCAACTGGCCTTAGTCACTAATGCCTTATTCAATATTAACGATAAACGCGCCGTGCCATTATTAGCCCAATTACTAACTCATCAAAAAGCTGATGATGGCCACTGGGATGGCAAGTCACATTCCATTACCCGCTCCACCGGTTTGGCGTTAAAAATTGAAACCACCTCACTGGCCGTACTCGCTATACTAAAAGCCTCTCCCCAACCCCCCGTGATACTAGAAAAAGGCGTCGGTTTTATTCTGGCATCCCGCTCCCCACATGGTGGCTTTGCTAATAGCCAAAGTACCGTACTGGCATTAAAAGCACTCACCGAATACGCTAAATTCGCTAAGCGCACGGCTGAACCAGGCACCCTTGAAGTCTATGTGAATGGTAATAAAGTCAGTGAAAAATCTTACCCAGCCGGGGAAAGTGAACCCATTGTGTTAGATAATTTAGCGCAATACCTGAAAGAAGGTGAGCAAAAAATCAAAGTCAAATATGTCGGTGTGAAAAACCCTTTGCCGTTGACATTTACCGTGAATTATCACACCACCTTGCCACCCAGTGCCGAGCAACCCCCTGTCAAAGTGACCACAACCTTGAGCGATTCCTTAGTCACCATGGGCGATACTGTCAGATTACAAGTCAAGATTAGCAATCTCAAAGCAGAAGGCTTGCCCATGAGCTTAGTCACCGTCGGCATTCCCGCCGGTATGAGCCCACAACCTTGGCAATTAAAAGAACTGCAAGAAAAAAAGGTGATTGATTTTTACGAGCTAATCGGTAATCAAATCATTTTTTATTATCGACAACTTGAACCCAGTATCGTCAAGACCATCTACCTCGATTTAAAAGCCGACATCCCCGGCCAATATCAAGGCGCGGCCTCTTCCGCGTATCTGTATTACACCGACGAGCATAAACATTGGGTGGAAGGTTTAAGTCTTGAAGTAAAAACACCCGAATGAAGGGTTGATAGGGCAGCGAGGGCAAAAATAATAAAAGCGAATCCGATCAATAGACACCCATAGACTTTATGGTTGTCGAACATTCAACTAAAGTCAACATTGACACGACCCGATAGACTCTTTGTCAATTTCATTAGTTTAATATATACAGGGGCATGGAGTGCTTGATTCTTATTCAATAAAGGCTAAATTTAATGCACTATTAGGTGTTGTTGTCGCTATTTTCGTCATTGCCTTCCTTTTCACTCGTGGTTCTGTATTACCGATCAAAGATAACTGGAATGACTATCTTGAGCAGGTGGCAAAACGTCAAAGCCTGTTAATGACCATCAAGTCTGAATTCGGTTACGGGGGAAATATTCACCATTTCAAAAATTATATATTGCGTGGAACGCCCAAATATTATGATCAAGCGATGGCTAACCATAAGGAAATACTGAATGCTATTCATAGCTATCGTCAATTAAGCACCATCACACCACAAGAAGAACAAGCTTTGGCAACCATCGAAATGACCGCCAATCAATACCGAAAAGCCATTGATGATGTTAAAGAAGCCATCACAACGACTAACCACCGTATTAATGAGATAGACAAATCAGTCAAAATAGCTGACACACCTGCACTTCAGGCTTTCAATGTATTACACGCAGAGTATGAGCAGCTCACCCAGCATCATACCGAGCAGATTCACCGCAGTATTGCAAGTGCGCTACTCGCTATACTGGTTGGTTTAATTAGCGCATTCTGCCTAATCATCGCGATTGTTTGGTTGATGAGCCACTCCATTACTCACCGCCTTTACGATGTTGAGCATTTATTAGCTGACATCGCTCGCGGTAATGGCGATCTTACTCGGCGTTTGCAAGTCTCCGGTAACGATGAAATCGCCCGATTAGCGAATGAATTTAATCAGTTTGTCGAAAAAATTCACCAAATTATCTGCAAGGTCAGTGCAACCACCAATGACCTTAACAAATTGACAGATCAAATGGCAGAACTTACCATGATCACATTGAATGGAGCACAACACCAACTCAGTGAGTCAGAACAAGTCGCTACGGCAATGAACCAAATGACAAGCACGGTAAATGATGTTGCACACAATGCATCATCCGCTGCAGAGTCAGCAACACAAGCCAATACCGAAGCAACTCTCGGTAACCAGGTGGTATCGGGATCCGTGGCTTCTGTCCAGACGCTTGCCAACAATGTGGGTACTGCCCGAGAAGTGATCCAGAAATTGCAAAGCGATAGCGAAAATATCGGCACGGTCTTAGATGTCATTAAAGGTATCGCCGAGCAAACGAATTTATTGGCATTAAATGCAGCGATTGAAGCAGCACGCGCCGGTGAACAGGGGCGCGGTTTTGCCGTGGTCGCTGATGAAGTGCGCACCCTCGCACAACGTACTCAAGAATCGACCCAAGAAATTCATCAAATTATCACAACGGTACAATCAGGTGCAGAAAGTGCGGTAAAAGTCATGGAGCAAGGTCATGAGCAAGTACAAGCGAGTGTCGAACAATCAAAAATGGCGGGTAAATCATTGGCCTCAATCAGTCAAGCTATTGATAGCATAAGCGACATGAACACTCAAATTGCGAGTGCGGCAGAAGAACAAAGTTGTGTTGCAAAAGAGGTCAATCGCAATGTCGCTAATATTAGTCAAATTGCGTATAAAACCGCAGAAAGTGCGCAAAATTGCAATGAATCCAATATGAAAGTAGTGCAGCTTGCTCATAACCTCAAATCATTGGTCGATCAATTTAAGACCTAGACGTTTCATTCCCATTTAAATATGCCCCAACAAAACCTGCGCTGCCAGTCCAATTAACACCGTCAAAACCAAGCTAATAAGCCAGACTTGCTTGATCAAAGGATTCACGGTTGTTAACACATCTCCGGCTTGCTCGTCATTGTTTTGCTGGTACATAGGAACAACGATACGCAAATATACCGCCAGCGAAAGCACGCTATTAATAATCGCAATCAGCACCAGCCAGGTAAAACCCGCATCCATCGCTGCACCAAACAATAAAAACTTGCCGACAAAGCCTGCCAATGGCGGAATACCTACCAGAGAAATCAAAAACACCACCATAGCAATGCCAGCGAATATTTGTTTTCGCCCCATGTTTTTGAATGCACATAACGTACACCCCACCTGCATAACAATCGCAAAAGCGCCTAGATTCATCACCACATAAGCGGCAGAAAAAATAATTAAGGATTCAAACGCCAGCGGGCTAATACCCACAGCAATCACACCCAGCAGCAAATACCCGGCTTGAGCAACAGATGAGTAGGCCAATAACCTGACAACATTATGCTGCACCAATGCCGCAAGATAGCCATAGGTCATGGTGAGTGCCGCGATGCCTGCAATGATCCATTGCCAGCCAGCATCAATGGGTAATTCACGTACCACTTGGGCCAATGCGAAGATCGCGCCAATTTTTGGAACGACCGAGAGATAAGCCGCCACTGAAATAGGTGCGCCTTCGTAGGCATCCGGTGCCCAGAAGTGAAAAGGTACCAGTGCCGCTTTGTAACCGACACCAATGATTACCGCGATAAAACCCATTGCCGCCAGCACCGGGGACTTTTCAAGTCGGCCCAATTCATTCAGCAAGGTTGAACCTGTTCCGCCGAACCAATACGTCAAACCAAAAATCATGACAGCCGCCGTGACCGAGGCAAAGACAAAAAATTTCATTGCCGCTTCAGTCGCCTTATCATCTCTCGGATAAGCCACCAAGGCAAAAGAACCCAGTCCAGACAACAAGACTCCCAATACCAGTAGCATGGTATCTCCGGCACCGGCCATGATCAACGAAGCCAGAGTCACCATGATGACTAACACATAAGCCGTTCCTTCCCGATCACTGCCACCTAGTTCAGCACGCACCAGGAATAACGCGAGTATCGTCGCCGGCAATAAAATGAGCTTGGCCCAGATACTGAGTACATCGACACGAAATGTCTCACTGAAGGCGGAGGCATCTTCACCCAACAGCGGAATCGTTAATATTGTCGCCAAGGCCAAACCTGAAATTGCAACAATAAACGCGATTCGCGGTTGGCGCAACATCTCCGCCACCAAAGCGGCAACGGCGGTTAATAACACCATGATCTCAGGGATCATTAAAGCAAGATCATTCGCCATTAGAAGCTCAACGCGATAGTCGTTTGGTGAATCACATTAAGCATCCATCCTGGCGCAACCCCTAGTAGGATAATAAAAAACAGTAATGGACCGAGCGTCCACAATTCCCGCCGATTCAAATCCGGCATGGCTACCCATTTTTCATTGGATGCACCAAGAAATATCTGGCTAATGGCTTTCAGGTATAAACCGGCGGTAATCACGATGCCGAGAATAACAATGATGGCCACCGGCTCTTCTCTTAATGTAGCGAGAAATATTTGGAACTCGGCCGGAAAATGTGCCAACCCTGGCAGACCGAGCGAAGCAAATGCCGCTAAGATAAATGACCAACCCAACAGCGGCACTATTTTTA
>CAYUAI010000059.1:0-26765 GCA_964442745.1 uncultured Chromatiales bacterium | reverse complement strand
ACCTTGACCGCCGGTACCCGTACCTTGACCTGTGCCCATCATGTGTGTTCGACCTCCGATACCTTCACTTTGGTCTTCAGATGATTGAGATGCTAAGGGTGGTTTAGATTTATTATTCTCAGGTGCGTCCTCGACAGCACATGCACTTAATGATAATAAGCTTAAATAAATGACAATACGTGTTATTTTTTGAAGGATCATAGCTTTTCCCCATAGCCGGAAGTAATTGAGTTGGATGGTTGATTTATTATTATGCATCTAATCACTGAATTATTTAAAATGAAGCAGACAGGTTAGAAATCCAGATTTATGCGGTAATTTTAAACTTTGTAGCTAACACTATTAATATAAAGATACTAGTATAAATTCTGACCTTGTCCAATGTGAGATGGCTCTGAAGGGAGCGATAGCGCCACAAATTAAGAAATCAACCTTGGTAATCTATGATTAACAAATTTTCAGACAAAGTAATATTGATTGATTGATATGTAATACTAATCTCGATCCGTTAATCTAGTTTTTTTTACGTTTGTGAACCCAAGTATTTTCATTTTATACCGGTAAATTGATTCGGAATTGCGTGCCCGTCTCATTAGATGTTGCAATAATTCTCCCACCATGGGTTTCGATGATAGACTTGACGATCGCTAATCCTAAGCCCGCTCCTTCGCCACTACGCTGACGTGATGGATCGATACGGTAGAAGCGATCAAATAATTTGGATAGGTGTTCAGTGGAAACGGGTACTCCGGGGTTTTCTACCACAATAAATATTTTGTTTTCGTCGCAACGGAGGTTAACGGTGACGCAATTATTTGCTGGGGTATGGCGTATCGCATTGGATAACAGATTGCTTAATGCTCGGCGCAGCATCAATGGATCACCTTTAATGCAAGCAGTGCCTTCCAATACCAATGAGACATGGCATTCTTCCGCCCAGGCTTCATAATAATCAAACAGATTGCTTACTTCACTTTCAAGATTAATGTTAACCGCGCTGGGTGGGTTTAGGCCGTTGTCAGCCTTGGCCAAAAATAGCATGTCGCCGATCATTTGTGCGATGCGTTCGTACTCTTCCATGTTAGAGTAGAGAATTTCCTGATACTCTACTGCACTGCGTGCCTGAGAGAGCGCCACTTGGGTTTGGGTCATCAGGTTAGTGACGGGAGTGCGCAGCTCGTGGGCGATATCGGCGGAAAAATTGGAGAGTCGAATAAATGCCTCCTCCATGCGTTGTAGCAATTCGTTAAAAGACACGGCCAGTTCGGTGAGTTCAGCCGGAACCGTATTGGGAGAAAGGCGGGTATTTAATTCGTTGGCGCTGATTCGGCTGATTTGATCAACAATATGGTGCAGTGGTCGATGTCCTTGTTGGACTGCGATCCAACCCATCAGCCCCATAATTACCACACCACTGATGATCATGAGCCACAAAGTCCGGCGAAAATTGTTAAAAAAGTGAAGATGGAAATCCGTGGTGACTGCAATAATAATGGTGTAAGGTCCGTTGTTTTTCCCCGTGATCTGCTGAGTGAGAACTCGATAGTTTTGTTGGGTATCGCTCCACTGCTGTATATCGCCCTGTAAGAATTGCTCAGCCGATGGCCGTGGTATCAAAGAAAAGTCGAGTCCGTGGCTGCTATATAATGGTTTTCCTGAAGCGTTAGTAATATACAGTAAAGCACTGTGATGTCCCACTAGAATATCATCGTAACGCTGCTTTATGGGCGATAGATCGTTATAAGGTTGAGGGGTGGCTAGCGACTGTTCAACGGCTTTGAGGATAATTTTAAGTTCATTGATATCTTCTAATACGAAGTGCTTTTCAATCGCGTGGCCAATGATCCAGCCAAAAGCTAAAAATACCACGGTGGCGACGGCGCTGAACAACACAGTAAGGCGCAATGTTAGAGAGAGAGGTTGCCTCATTTATGCGTTGCCGTCTGGAACATCAATCATGTATCCCATGCCGCGTATCGTATGAATCAGTTTAATATCGAAGTCATCGTCGATTTTTGCGCGGAGACGGCGTATCGCTACATCAATTACGTTAGTATCGCTATCGAAATTCATATCCCATACCTGCGAGGCAATGAGGGAGCGAGGTAACACCTCACCCTGACGACGGACCAGCAGTTCCAACAGTGCGAACTCTTTAGTCGTCAAATGGATGCGCCGGTTGCTCCGGCTAGCCCGATGGCGGGCTAGGTCCAACTTCAAATCGGCAATGCTTAGATTCAACTCAGTCGCTGGGGTCGCACCGCGTCGCAACAGCGTGCGGACGCGTGCTAGTAGTTCAGCAAAAGCAAAGGGTTTGACAAGATAATCGTCAGCCCCTAACTCTAGCCCCTTGACACGATCATCGACACTGTCGCGAGCGGTAAGAAATAACACGGGCACTTTTTTGCCTGCTTCGCGCAAGGATTTCAAAATGCGCCACCCGTCGACGTCCGGCAGCATGACATCAAGGATGAGCAGATCATAGTGTTCGGTCATCGCCAGGTGATGGCCATCCAGCCCCTTACGGGCCAAATCGACTAAAAAACCGGCTTCACTCAGGCCTTGCCTAAGGTATTCACCCGTTTTAATTTCGTCTTCGACAATCAGAAGTTTCATTGTTCATACCTAGCTGGTTAATCCATCAATACTCTCTGGAAACAGGTTAACTTATATCACCTGCCATAAAGATGACATGATCATTACAAAATTGTAATGGTCATGTCATCTTAAAGACAGCCTTTTTGCTTTATTCTGTCAACCGTACACTGACTTCAGTCACAACTTTACGCGATTTGGATGAATGGTGTATCAGATGATAGTTTCCAGATATTGTCGTGAATAAATTTTAACCTTGCAGAAAGTCAAAAGCTTGAAATATTTAATTTATCAATTTTAGGAGAAATTATGAAATACAAAAAACGTACCGCATTGGCTTGGGTTTTCACCGGCATGTTAGTGCTTGCTTCATCACTGCAGGCATCAGGTAAGCATGATGATGGCCACTCACATGGTCATGACGATGAGAACTCAGATGGTCACGCTGAGGCAATGCCCCATACTCAGGGCGGCATGTTTTTGAAGAAAATAGAGATCGATGGTTACAACGTTAGCTTTCACGTCATGAAAGCTAAACCTGGTAAGGCGATGGGTGGCAGCCACGATTTCATGATCAAGGTGGAGCAGAATGGTAAGGCGTTAACTAACATTGTGATGAACACTAAGGTAGTACACCCTGATGGCAAGGCCGAGACTAAAAAAGCGATGAAAATGGGGGATTGGCTGATGGCGGGTTATGATCTTGGGCATCCTGGTAAACATCAACTAATGATTTTATTCAAAACCGAGGATGACAAGAAGCACAAGGGTGGCGTTTATTATGAAGGCAAGTGATACGCTGTTGCAACTTAGTGTTTACTGTGGCTCGATTTTGGTTCTTGGTGGTATGAATGACCATCTCATCAGTTAAGTGCAGGCGATTTTCAGCAACGAGAGAGAAAAGCATCATGTCAGTTACGACCACTCCCAAGATGAATTATCGGAAAGTAACCGTGATGTATGGGAAAAGGTTGAACGCGAACTGCAAGACAGCGGGGTGCATGGTATCAGCGTAACCAAGCTCAAGGGCTACGGCGAATAGGCGAATTTCTATTTCAGTGACGGGTTAGTCAGTCATGCTCGGATCGAAATGTTCATTGATGAGTCCTTTAGCTTGATATTGGCATAGTTATTTAATTTAGAGGAATATTTAGATGTTTGAAGTCATCCCCAACTGGCATCCGGTTTTTGTCCACTTTACCGTCGCGTTGTTGTCGCTGGCGGTTGGGCTATTTGTGGTAATACCGTTCGTCCCATCATCGCTGAAGGAACAGTGGCGAATTGTTTCACGTTGGGCACTGTGGTTTGGCGCTGGTTTTACTATTATTACTGGTCTCACAGGACTCGATGCTTACAATACCGTCGCCCACGATACTCCTTCTCACCTGGCAATGACGGATCATCGAAACTGGGCGATTGCTACTATTTCATTGTTTTTGATTCTTGCCGTATGGTCCATCATTTGGGTACGGAAGAATAAAAACCTTGGCGTGGTTTTTGTCGTTTGTATGGCGATTGCGGGCGGTCTGTTAGCCTCCACTGCCTGGCGTGGTGGTGAAGTGGTTTACCGTTATGGTTTAGGCGTTATGTCATTACCGAAGGCCGAGGGTGATGGGCATAGTCATTCACATGGGGAAAGTCATGATCATGATCAGGCCAAGGGCAATGATCACAACGACAGCAATAGCAATGCGCATCAAGATGACATGGATTTCAGCGACATGGATATCAAAATGAATGATGATGGCCATGATCATACGCATTGATGATCTGGAAAAACCACTTGACCTATGTGCTACACCTAGGATTTACACTTAGGCTGAATGGGCGATAAATGGCTCGATAACATTATAGGTGAAACATATGTTAACGGTCAGTGAGCTGTCAAAAATGACGCAAATAACACCCGATGCGATACGCCATTATGTACGCATCGGTTTGTTAATACCGTCACGTGACCCTGATAACGGTTACAAGTTATTCTGCGAGAATGATATTAAAAAAGTGAAGTTCATTTGTCGGGCCAAAGGGCTTGGTTTTACACTACGGGATATTCAAACTATTTTTAATCATAGTCATGAGGGACGATCGCCTTGCCCAGCAGTACGCGACATAATTCGACAACGCGTTGATGAGAACAGAAGTCGATTAGCTGAATTAAACAGTTTGCAACACCGCATGGATGATGCTTTGGAAAAATGGAAATCGATGCCGGATGGTGAGCCGAATGGTGAGGCGATATGCCATTTGATTGAGTCAATCAAATGAAACAACCAAAATTTATTAAAAATTGTATATTTAGATAGTTATACTCAGCACGGCCATAAAATGGGATTTTCGCGTCCAGATTTAGGTTGGATTTGGGCGATCTGATTGAGTAAAACTACAGCCGTGTCGTGTGGATTTGCTGCGCTTAATCCACACGACGAGTCTGTTTTTTCCTGAAATCAATTTAAACTTACGAAAAATGAATGAAGGGAGTAATATATGGGTATCGATCCGGTTTGTGGGATGGAGGTGACGGAAAACAGTAAGTATCACGCAGATCATCAAGGGAATACCTACCATTTTTGCAGCGAACACTGTTTGCAAAAATTCAAGACGTTACCGCAACAATACCTTAAAACCAGCACAGATAGCGATGATGGCCATTGTGTGGATAGTCACCTTGATAATCATTCTCACACGCCAACGGAAGCGGATAGGGAAACCCGCTCATCCGCGATCTATACCTGTCCGATGCATTCTGAAATCGAGCAGCAAAAACCAGGCAGTTGCCCTAAGTGTGGTATGGCTTTGGAATCTAAAACAGTTGCCTCGCTGACGGTCACTACCGAATATACTTGTCCGATGCACCCCGAGGTGGTGCAAGATCACCCTGGATCTTGCCCTAAATGTGGCATGGCGTTAGAGTCTCGCACCGTGGAAGCGGTAGAGGATACGAGTGAACTGGATGATATGACTCGTCGTTTTTGGGTCAGTTCGCTATTAGCGATTCCTGTTTTTTTCAGTGCGATGGCGGCTGAATTCTGGCCTGACGCGATCAATAGTCTGATTTCCCCTGTGCTACGACAATGGGTCGAGCTTATATTATCCGCGCCGGTGGTATGGTGGGGGGGATGGGTTTTCTTTCAGCGCGGTTGGCAATCCATCGTCACTCGCCATCTCAATATGTTCACATTAATTGCGATCGGTGTGGGTATTGCCTGGATTTATAGTCTTGTCGCCGTCCTGATGCCCGGTCTATTTCCCCCCGCTGTCTTTAGTGAGGCAGGTGTTGTACCGGTTTATTTTGAGGCGGCGGCGGTGATTACTGCATTGGTCTTGCTAGGTCAAGTAATGGAGTTACGTGCTCGTAGCCAAACCAATGCAGCGATCAAGTTGTTGTTAGGCTTAGCCCCCAAAACTGCCCGCCTTGTTCGCGACGACGGTACCGAAGAGGATATCCCCATGGAGTATGTCAAGCTTGGTGACGTGCTACGGGTGCGACCTGGTGAAAAAGTGCCGGTGGATGGTGGAGTGCTTGATGGTGAGAGTAATGTTGACGAATCGATGGTGACTGGTGAACCGATTCCTGTGGCTAAGACATCGGGGGAGAAATTAATCGGCGCCACCGTCAACGGTACCGGTGGTCTGTTGATGCGTGCCGAAAAAGTCGGTGCCGATACGTTGTTGGCGCAAATTGTCAAAATGGTAGCTGAAGCACAGCGCTCTCGTGCACCGATTCAAAAATTGGTGGATATCGTTGCGGGTTACTTTGTCCCAACAGTCGTTGTTATTGCTGTGCTTACATTCATTGTTTGGAGTCTTTGGGGGCCGGAACCTGCTATCGCTTACGCAGTAATTAATGCCGTGGCGGTATTGATTATTGCGTGTCCTTGTGCGCTGGGTTTAGCCACCCCGATGTCCATCATGGTGGGTACTGGCAAAGGGGCGATGTTCGGCGTGTTGATTAAAAATGCCGAAGCGCTAGAGATCATGCAAAAAGTAGATACGTTGGTGGTGGACAAGACTGGCACGCTTACCGAAGGTAAACCAAAACTGGTCTCGGTGTTGACTCACGATAATTTTCAAGAAAATGACAATCTACGTCTGGCAGCGAGTTTGGAACGGGCCAGTGAGCATCCGTTGGCTGAGGCGATCGTGCAGGGTGCTGAGGCGCGTGGAATTACACTGTTTCCGGCTGAAAACTTTCAATCGATAACCGGCAAAGGGGTGACTGGAAAAGTGGATGGCCATGAGATCGTACTGGGTAATCTCAAATTATTGGAGAGTCTCGGTATTGATGCTGGAGGTTTGCCACAACAGGCAGATCGTCAACGTTCCGAAGGGCAAACAGTGATGTTGCTGGCGATTGATGGTAAGGCGGCTGGATTGATTGGTGTCGCTGATCCCATCAAAGAGAGCACACCTGAAGCGATTCGCGAGCTACATGCCGAAGGAATTCGAGTGGTGATGCTTACCGGTGATAGTCGCACGACAGCCGAAGCCGTTGCGGCTAAATTGGATATTGATAAAGTACAGGCGGAGGTATTGCCGGAGCAAAAAGCCGAAGTAGTGAAACAACTGCAGGCCGAAGGGTGTATCGTTGCCATGGCCGGGGATGGCATTAATGATGCCCCAGCGCTAGCTCAAGCTCAAGTGGGTATCGCCATGGGTACCGGCACTGATGTCGCGATGGAAAGCGCGGGTGTCACCTTAGTTAAGGGTGACTTGCGTGGCATTGTACGGGCACGTCGTCTCAGTCGTGCCACTATGCGAAATATTCGGCAGAATCTCTTTTTCGCTTTTATTTACAATGCGGCCGGCGTGCCGATTGCGGCGGGTGTGTTGTATCCGGTGTTCGGGTTACTGCTCTCGCCAATGATCGCAGCGGCGGCAATGAGTTTTAGCTCAGTCTCGGTGATTACCAATGCCCTGCGCTTACGTCAAGTAAAACTATAAAGGAGAATAAATGTTATGCATGATGGTGGATACTCATACGGTATGTGGGTTGTTGCTGCCTTTAATGTCGGCCTTTTTTTATTTTTCATGTTGAGTTTTCTCAAGCCGCGAGGTAGCCAAGAGTGGCGTAACATGACGGTGGTCACTGCTTTTTTGGTGGCGTTATTTGCTGAAATGTATGGATTTCCGCTGACGATTTTTATGCTCACTTCATGGATGGGGGATGCTTATCCAGCGTTACAGCCGTTTAGTCATAAGCTTGGCCATTTATGGGTGGTGGTGTTCGGTGGGTCAGATTTCGCTTGGGCGTTGGTGATGGGAACAAGTTTAGTGCTTATGTTAATAGGTTACATCCTCTTATCTAACGGTTGGACTCAGATTCATGCAGCCCATGGTCGATTGGTAACCGATGGTATTTATGCTTATGCGCGGCATCCTCAATATACTGGGTTATTCTTCGTTATTGGGGGGTTTTTAGTGCAATGGCCGACCTTGCTGACGGTGTTGATGGCGCCGCTACTGTTTTTTGCTTATGTACATTTAGCCAAGGTTGAGGAGCGTCGAGCTTTCGCTGAATTTGGTGAAGTCTATGCGGCCTATGCACGTAAAACCCCCGCTTTTTTTCCGCCGCTATCGCAATGGAAGGCTTTCTTAAGCGTTAAGTTGTCAAACGAAGGAAAAACTTTATAATCGAAATCATTACGAGGATATAGCAATGGAAGGTTTGGGCTCATTTTTATTGTTTGCGATATTTTTTTATATCATAATGCGCTATGGGTGTGGTGCGCATATAATCCATGGTGGCCACGGTCATGGTGGTGAAGATAAAGGTCATGATCATACTAAAAATAAGGCGGTTGATCCGGTGTGTGATATGGAAGTCGAAGAAAATCAAGGTTATGGTAAAATGTATGAGAGTAAACTATATCGTTTTTGTTCGCGTAGTTGCCTTGATAAATTCGAAGCCGATCCACAGCGGTATATCAATAAACCATCGCAGGGGGATATGTCATGAAATCGGGATTATCATTGATTGCTGTAGGTCATGCGACAAGCTTGACTTTGATGATTAGTTTTGTGTTATGTGTAGGTTTTGATTTGCTGTTTCCCAATCATGCAATGTATGAAAATTGGCAAAAATTACTGCCAGGGTTTGAATGGATTAGCTGGGGTAGTTTTTTACTAGGGCTTGTGGAAAGTTATGGTTATGGGTGGTTCTTTGCCTTGATATGGGTACCTATCTATAATGTTTCCGCCAAACGGACTAAAGCTTAGCATGATTTTGTAATAGTGCGGAGGAATCCATAAAAAAGCTATAAAAAACGGGAAATTTAGATTTAACAAGGAGTCAATTATGCAACCGAATGCTGATGTTTGCCCTGTCTGTGGGATGGCGGTGAGCGCTAGCTTGTATACCAAAAAATACAATAAAATGTATTTTTATTTTTGTTCTGAACAGTGTCAAACCAATTTTTCGATACGGCCCAGTCTTTACATAAAAAGACAACCGGGTCACCCGCAATCACCGCGAATCAAGCAACGCACCTTGCATTTAGCTGAGTCTTTGAATTCAGAACATGCGGTCTTAATAACCGAGCACTTACAGCAATTGATGGGAATACGGCAGGTCGTTATTAATGGCAATAACCTACAGTTAGAATATGATTTATTACAAGTGAACGAAGTGAAAATTGAACAATCACTGAGTGAAATCGGCGTAAAGCTAGGTGAGGGCTGGGTTGACCGATTGCGCCGTGCTTGGGTGCATGAACTTGAAAATAATGAATTGGATAACTTAGCCGCGCCGACCCATCCATGTTGCAATCGTGCCCCACCAGGGACTTAAGGAGGAAGAATTGACATGGAGGAAATAAATCCATCCGCTTATTACGAAATTCGTTTTCATGGTCGTGGTGGCCAAGGGACGGTGTCTGCGGCGGCGTTGTTATCATTAGCCGCCTTTGATGATGGCTTTCAGGCACAGGCGTTTCCTAAGTTTGGCTCTGAACGTCGTGGGGCGCCAGTCGAGGCTTATGTCAAAATCAGTACCGCCCCCATCCGTTGTCATCATCAAGTTTACCAGCCTGATGCGGTTGTCATTCAAGACCAAACTTTATTGAAGTCTATTGCGGTGTTTGATGGACTCAAATCGGAAGGTTTTGTGGTGTTAAATACTGAACAATTGCCTACCGATAAGCCGAATATTCATCGAGAAAGATGGATTTGTGTGCCTGCCGATCATATCAGTGAGGCGCTGTTTGGGCGACCTTTACCTAATACCGTATTATTAGGCGCACTTGCTGCGCTGACCGGCTGGATTCAGTTGATCGCCTTAGAGCAGGCCATTAGCCATCATCTAGCGAGCAAGGGTGAATTGATTGTTAAAAAGAATATTGACGCCTTGCAGGCCGGTTATCGCAATGCAATGAAAGCGATGGAGGATGTTGCATGAGACAACAACTCGAAGGCTCTCGTGCCGTAGCGGAAGCGGTAGCCTTATGCCGCCCCCAAGTGATTGCTGCCTATCCCATTACCCCGCAAACCCATATTATTGAGCATCTAGCACAAATGGTGGCTGATGGCGATTTAACGGCAGAATATATCAATGTGGAAAGTGAGTTTGCTGCCGCTTCATTGGTATTAGGTGCGGTCGCTGGCGGTACTCGATCGTTTACCGCCAGTGCTTCGCAAGGTTTGTTGCTGATGACGGAAGTGCTTTACAATATCGCGGGTATGCGCCTTCCCGTGGTGATGGTATGTGCTAATCGGGCGATTAGTTCACCGATAAATATTTTTTCTGATCACCAAGATAGCATGGCCCAGCGCGACAGCGGTTGGGTTCAATTATATGTGGAAAGTAATCAAGAAGCCGTGGATACACTGATTCAGGCTTATTGCATTGCGGAAAGCTGTGAATTACCCGTGATGGTTTGTATGGATGGATTTTTCCTGACCCATACGTTTGAGTCTGTCGATTTGCCCGCGCAAACTGCTGTTGATCAATTTTTGCCAGCCTTTCATTTTGCTCGAACCCTTGATCCCAAGCATCCGATGACCTTAGGTGGCGGGAGTGAACCTGAAAATTATTTAGAGTTCCGTGCCTCGCAGCATATAGCCTTGTTACAGGCACAAGAAGTGATTAAGGCAGCGGATGCCAATTATGCGAAACATTTTGGTCGTAGTTATGGTGGTTTAATCGATTCTTATCGGATTGATGGCGCTGATACCGTCTTGTTAGGTTTAGGTTCGATGATGGGGGTGGTGAAAGATGTGATTGATACCTTACGGGAACAAGGCCAAGCGGTGGGTGCGTTGCGTTTGCGCTGTTTTCGCCCTTTTCCGGTGCTGGACTTAGTGCAACAGTTGGCCGCAGTGAAGCGAGTCGTTGTGTTGGAAAAAGCGTTCAGTGCTGGGGGCAGTGGTATTGTGGCAATAGAACTTCGCGCTGCGTTTTATGACGCTGGTTTGGCGATTCCGGTCGCGGGTTTTATTGCTGGGTTAGGTGGGCGTGATGTCACCCCAGACATGGTTGAAGCGGCGTTGCATCGTGCCATGGAAAGTCACTCAGCCATTGATAGTGATTTCCTGGATTGTCGATTAGATATACCCAAAGTGTTTGAGATTTAGGTATAGTACTCCGTAGACTGGGTTTGTACAGTGTAACCCAATGATGGTTTTGTCATGTTAGGTTGGCCTGACTTAATTGAATGACTGAAAAATAGGGTGAGTGGATGATGGATAAACGTGACACTTTTCGATTCAATGTATTAACTTCCGGTCATCGTGCGTGTTCCGGGTGTGGGGAAGCCATGGCGGCGCGGATGGTGACAGATTTAATTGGCCCTAATGCGATTTATGTCAATGCCACGGGTTGTCTGCAGGTGTTTACTACCCATAATCAGCAATCGGCTTGGCAGGCACCATGGATTCATTCAGTCTTTGCTAATGCGGCTGCCGTGGCCAGTGGGGTGGAGGCGGCGTTGCGGGCTCGCGGGGATTCAACCCCTGTGGTGGTACAAGCGGGAGACGGTGGTACCTTCGATATCGGTTTGCAATGTTTGTCGGGCATGATTGAACGGGGTCATGATGTATTGTTCGTGTGTTATGACAATGAAGCCTATATGAATACGGGAGTGCAACGTTCTAGCTCAACGCCTCATGCGGTGCGTACCACCACCTCACCATCAGGGCGTTTGAGTCAAGGCAAGCATCACCTGAAAAAAGATGTCTTATCAATCATGGCCGCGCATCACATACCGTATGCAGCCACCGCGACCATCGCTTATTTTCCCGATCTTAAAGCTAAAGTAGAAAAAGCACTCAACCTGCAAGGGCCACGGTTTTTACAAATATTATCACCTTGCCCTTTGGGGTGGAACCATGAGGCCGCGTTGTCAGTGACGGTATCTCGCTTAGCCGTGAAAACGGGTTTGTTTCCTTTGGTCGAACTAGAGTATGGTGACATCACCGGGGTGATGCGTTTGGCTCAACAACGACCGGTGGAGGACTATTTAAAAATTCAGGGACGCTTTAAACATTTGTTTAATAGTAAAGAAGGGGTAGCTGAGGTTCGTCATCTGCAAGCCTTAGCTGATCGGCATATCCAGCGTTATCGTTTATTGGATGCACCGACCGAATGGGATACGATGCGAGCTTTACAAGTGCAGCGCCATGGTCAAGGCGGATATCGGATGATGACAGAGGAAGCCGCACAATGAGTCATCAACTATCGATAAACCCGGGCAGTACGCTCGCTTATCATACGGGCGATTGGCGCATCCAGCGGCCAATATATCACAACAAATGGCCTCCTTGTGGGCAGACTTGTCCGGCGGCTGAAGATATTCAGGCTTATCTGGCATTAATCAGTGATCAGCAATGGGAGGCAGCTTGGCACCAGTTAACACAAACCAATCCTTTTCCCGCCGTGATGGGCCGCATCTGTTATCATCCGTGTGAATTGGGTTGTAATCGAAAATATTTAGACAGTGCTGTTAATATACATATGGTAGAGCGTTACTTGGGCGATTTGGCTTTACAGCATGGTTGGCGTCACCAGCCATTGAACATGCCACAACAAACCCAGCAAGTGGCCGTGATTGGGGCGGGTCCGGCCGGCTTATCTTGCGCTTTTCAATTAGCACGGTACGGGTATCCGGTGACTATCTTTGATGCCCAAGCCGAGCCAGGTGGTACCATGTATCGCGTGATTCCTGAGTATCGTTTGCCTAAGTCAGTATTGGCTCAAGAAATCGCAGCTATTCTTGCCTTAGGTATTCAATTGCGACTTAATACTCGCGTTGGCTCGGATTTCAGCGCGGAATCTCTGAGTGAAGAATATTCTGCCATCTTTGTGGCAATCGGCGCACAACAGCCCCGTATCT
Source organism: uncultured Chromatiales bacterium (assembly GCA_964442745.1). Lineage (GTDB taxonomy): Bacteria > Pseudomonadota > Gammaproteobacteria > S012-40 > S012-40 > CAYUAI01. The sequence goes on along the minus strand of CAYUAI010000059.1, from coordinate 13,842 downwards.
ATCGGGATGAAATCAATCCTTCTGAGCATAACGTGATGGCTGGGTTTGATTTTTTGTGTCAAGTGAAGCAAGGTGGGATAACCCGTTTGCCCAAACAAGTGGTTGTCGTTGGGGGAGGCAATACGGCGATGGATGCAGCGCGTTGTGCGCGTCGTTTAGGTGCCGAAAAAGTGACAGTCGTTTGTCCTCAGCAGCCACATGGTCATCACCATGGGCAAGCGGGTACTGAGATACCCGCCTCACCACAAGAAGTGGCCGAAGCCGAGGCGGATGGTGTGTTTATACTCTATCGTCATGGGGTGCGTTGTTTAGTGCGTAATGGTGAGCATTTGTCGGGTTTAGAACTCGCTCAGATTGACCAAGTGCATGATCGTCATGGGCATTTTAATCCAAAACTGTTTGATGGAACGGAGATATTCTTACCGGCAGATCGGGTGATTTTTGCGATGGGTCAGGAGGTCGATGGCAACGGGCTTGATGGGTGGCTACAATCCGAAATATCTGGCGTATGGATGGGGGGTGATGCGGCAGGCAAGCCCAGAAATGTAGCTACCGCTGTCGGTAGTGGTTATCAAACAGCGATGTCAATGATGGCTTTTCTCGGTCACACAGAATCCCTGGGTAAGCCCCACCAAAAAGCTGAAATTACCTTTAAAAATTTAAATACTAATTATTATCCAAAGTTAACCCGTCGCGAAACCAAGCATGAAAGTCGAGCTTTGGATTTTCAAACATCAATGCCCAATTTTTCCACGGATGATACACTCTTTGAGGCGAAGCGGTGTTTGAGTTGTGGGGTTTGTTTCGAATGTGATAATTGTTGGCATTTTTGCCCTGATGCCGCTGTCATCAAGCAAGCTGAGAAATATAGCATTGATTATGATTATTGTAAGGGCTGTGGTATTTGTGCCCAAGAGTGTCCTAGCGGGCATATTGATATGATTCGCGATTAATATATTTGTTATTTAGCTTTATAGATCATTGTGGCTATTGTTTTCAGATAATTTAAAGTGAACTTTAGAAGTTTTTTAACTAACTCATGAGGGTATTTCAATGACGACATCGGATGAAAAAATAGAGGCACCTGCAGAGCCTGATCGCCGCCAATTCCTTGAAAAAGCGACGTCTGCTGTTGCTGGTGTGGGTATTGCGGCAGCAACTTGGCCATTCATTAGCAGCATGAACCCATCGGCTGATATTGTTGCTAAATCCATCATTGAGGTGGATATTAGCCATATCAAATCTGGTGAAACAAAAACGATTGAATGGCAAAGTAAACCCATATTCATACTACACCGCACCGAAGTGCAGATTACGGCCATGCAAGCATCAATGGGAAGCGATATTGATCCACAGGCGGATGAGGCTCGTGTCCTCAAGCCTGAATGGTTGGTCGTCATCGGTTTATGCACTCATCTTGGCTGTGTGCCAACCAGAAAACCAGAAGGATGGTTTTGTCCTTGTCACGGCAGTCGGTATGATAACAGTGGTCGAGTACTCAGAGGGCCGGCCCCGAAAAATCTCTATTTGTTTCCTTATCGATTTATTGAGGCAGAAAAGCTGTTATTAGGTCAAGCCTAATGGTCGAAGGCGTGCCTTTTTTGATTGATTACGCATTGTTTCTCGGCGGATTGCAGTGGGCGGTGCCAGGTTATATCGGTTGAGCCTAAAATATATACCCGAAGCGTTTGAGGTTTAGGTATTGAGTGCGATACATATTTTTGTCCTGAGTAGCTGAAACGACAAGTCATATTCCTGTTTACCCACTTTCGGTGGTGGCCAAATCAATGTCGATAAATATGGGCATGTAAGGAATGGGCATGTAATAACTTCCCTATTTGGCGCCCAGATTGAGTTTGTGTTCGCCTAAAGCGCCGACTGTTGGCGTTCGTTCTGAGTGAACAACAGTGCAGGAATCGTCGTTCTATTTCGAGATTTTGTGATTGCCTACAGGGAAGTAGGTACCAACAGTAGGCGCTTTAGGCGAGGGGCGTGAGCAGGAGCAGAAGCTTTGAAGAACGGGCGAAGACAGGCGGAAGATGGGAGGCGAAACCGGGAGGTTATTGCGTGTCTATTCCTAAAAGGTTTGAACAACGTTTTTTCTGCGGGGGATTGTGCAAGCCATGATAATCCACCACCATAGCGAAAGCGTAAAAACCGTTTTTGAATCACTCGAAACAACCACAGAAGGTCTATCCACAGAAGAGGCCGAAAGCAGACTTATCAAATATGGACCGAATCAACTGGTCGAGACAAAGACACGTAGTTCACTGGTGCGGTTTTTTTATCAATTTCATAATGTACTGATCTATGTATTGATTGCTGCATGCGCGGTTACCGCCATGCTCGGGCACTGGTTAGATTCTAGTGTGATACTCGGTGTCATTCTTCTCAATGCAGTGATCGGCTTCGTGCAAGAAGGCAAGGCCGAGGATGCTTTGCGAGCAATACGACAGATGCTTTCTCTTAATGCTATGGTGATCCGTGATGGTCGACAAATGACGATCCGAGCCGAATCCTTGGTATCTGGGGATATTGTTTTGTTGCAATCAGGTGATAAGGTACCGGCAGATCTACGGTTGTTTCGTGTTAACGGACTGCAAATTCAGGAGTCGGTACTGACAGGTGAGTCGATGGCGGTAGATAAAATAATTGATCCTATTGCACAGCAGAGCGTGATCGGTGATCGACGCAGTATGGCTTATTCCGGTACGCTTGTTACTCATGGTCAAGGTGCCGGTGCGGTCGTAACGACGGGGGCGAAAACCGAAATTGGTTGCATCAGTACACTGGTTTCGGAAGTTGAGTCAATAACAACTCCGCTATTACGTCAACTGGGCCAGTTTAGCCGTTGGCTTACCATCGCTATTATGGCGATTGCTAGTATGACTTTCGCGTTCGGCTCACTGGTGCGAGATTATGTGATTGCTGAAATGTTTCTTGCTGCTGTCAGCCTGGCGGTGGCTGCAATCCCTGAGGGATTGCCTGCTATTGTGACTATTACGTTGGCTATCGGTGTGCAACGGATGGCTCGCCGTAATGCGATTATCCGCAAGCTGCCTGCCGTCGAAACCTTAGGCGCCGTATCCGTTATTTGTTCAGACAAAACTGGCACTCTAACTCGTAATGAAATGACCGTGCGTGCTATTGCTACCGCTGAGAATCTGTTTGAACTCGGTGGTACCGGTTACGATCCCCATGGTTCGATACTGCTATCGAACAAGGATATCCTTCCAGAAGACAAGCCTCTTTTGCTGGAAGTCGCTCGGGCGGCGGTATTGTGCAATGATGCATCGCTGGAACAAAGAGATAGCGAATGTTTGGTTCATGGTGATCCGATGGAAGGTGCGTTATTAATCTCAGGATTAAAGGCCGGGCTGGATATTGAGATAGAAAAAAAACAATATCCACGCACTGATCTTATCCCTTTTGAATCTGAGCATCGTTTTATGGCGACGCTTCATCATAGTCATACCGGCGACGCATTCATTTTCCTGAAAGGTGCCCCTGAACGGGTATTAGAAATGAGTGCTTTTCAGAGAACGATTAATGGAGACCAGTCTCTAGATAAAAATTACTGGTTGACCCGTATTGAAAGAATGGCACAGCAAGGTCAACGAGTATTGGCAATTGCCTTTAAACCGGTAAGCCATGATCAGCGGGAACTAACGTTCAGTGATGTAGAAAATGAGCTAATTATACTCGGTATGTTTGGCTTGATTGATCCACCTCGCGTGGAAGCTATGGAAGCGGTGCGAGCCTGCGGTAAGGCAGGCATCCGAGTGAAGATGATCACCGGCGATCACGGAGTCACAGCGCGCAGCATCGCCCAGCAACTTAAACTCATAAATGCCGACGATGTACTTACCGGACAAGAGCTAGAGTCAATCAATGATGATGATCTCCGTCAACGTGTTCAAGATGTTGATGTGTATGCGCGAGTTAACCCTGAACATAAACTGCGTTTAGTTAGATTGTTGCAAGAGCAGGGTTTGATTGTGGCCATGACAGGGGATGGCGTAAACGATGCGCCAGCCTTGAAACGAGCTGACATCGGTACTGCGATGGGTCACAATGGCACCGAAGCGGCTAAGGAGGCAGCCGAAATGGTGCTCGCCGATGATAATTTCGCATCAATTATTCATGCTGTTGAAGAGGGCCGTACGGTTTACGATAACCTGAAAAAAGCTATCCTCTTTATTTTGCCGACGAATGGCGGTGAGGCATTGATTATTCTTGGTGCCATCTTATTTGGTTTTTACCAGTTACCGTTAACGCCTGTGCAGATACTCTGGGTGAATATGATAACGGCTGTTACTTTAGCGCTAGCATTGGCATTTGAGCCGCCCGAACAAAATGTTATGCGGCGCCCCCCACGCGATGCACATGAGCCAATTCTGACTCATTACCTAATTTGGAGGGTGGTATTTGTCTCGCTCATTATCATGAGTGGAACAATGGGTCTTTTTCTTTGGGAGATAGGGCAAGGAGCCAGCATTGAGCAGGCACGGACAGTTGCTGTAAATACATTAGTCATGTTCGAGATATTTTATTTATTCAATGCTCGTTATATCACGGACTCGATATTTAGCTGGGAAGGATTCACAGGTAACCGTTACGTGCTGATTGCAATTGGGGTGCTCTTTATATTTCAGCTGGGTTTTACCTACTTGACACCAATGCATTCTTTGTTTGGTAGCGCAGAAATTGATTTGCAAGTATGGGTACGTATTCTGATTGTCTCCTCTTCCGTATTATTTCTAGTCGAGTTAGAGAAGTATTTTGTGCGATGTAGAGGGCGAATTAAATAGTTAATTAAACAATTTTTGTGAGGCTCAAACTTTGGTGCCTATTTCTTAGCCCTAACGTTTCAAAAAAAACGGGTTAAAAACTGTTACACTGCTTTATTTGCCGCCTCTAAGAACGAATACTCGCTTTTTCTAAAGCTCACAATGAATGACATTGTTTGTCTTAGAAAAAACTCCGTTTCGCTCTTATCTACAGCAACTAAATCTTTTTTCCTCACTTTTTTTGAAACGTTAGGGTTAAGTTATCAATCTTCACTTGCGGAGTCAATGAATGAAATTTTCCTATTTAGGTCTTTCGGCCCAAGAGGTTCTGGAATCACGGCAGAGTCATGGTCCAAATGCGGTAACGACTCAGGAAGCCGATACGTTCTTAGATAAGCTCTTAGCGAATCTGAAAGATCCTATCATTGTCATTTTAATCGTGGCACTGGCTGTTACTTTGATCTTGGCCGCCTTGGGTTTTGCACCCTGGTATGAAGGTTTGGGAATTGCCCTCGCGGTGGTATTCGCAACGCTGGTGGCTACCCTTTCGGAATATAGCAATGAAAATGAATTCCAGCGACTGCTATCAGAAGCCTCTAAAGTCAAAGTTAAGGTTTTCCGCGATGGATCTCTGCAGGAAATTCTCATTGATGATTTAGTCGTCACTGATTATGTATTGTTACAGCCAGGAGATAATATTCCCGCTGATGGTTTTTTGTTGGAGGGAGACCTGGAAATCAATGAATCGGCGCTAACTGGGGAATCAGAACCGATTAGAAAAATTTCGACGAAAGATGAAAAAAATATCGATGAACAAAAGAACGGTCTATCGCGTGCCGGGCTCGTTGAAGATGGTGAAGGCGTGATGAAGGTGCAGGTGGTTGGCGATAAAACAAAATACGGCGCGACTCTGAAAGAATTGGTTTCAGCAGAAGATCGTCTCTCGCCGCTTCAGCAGAAATTGGCTAAGCTTGGTCAACAGATTACCACCTTCGGTTACATCGGTGCGACGCTGATTGCACTAGCCTTCATGTTTAATCACCTCTTTTTTGATCCGAATGTCGGTTATGTAGCGACAGGCAGCTTAGATGCTTATTTCGCTCAGCCTTCTGGCGCGATTATCTATCGGGTCGTGACGGCGATTATTCTTGCGATTATCATCATTGTTGTTGCGGTGCCCGAAGGTTTGCCGATGATGATAGCGGTCGTGCTTTCACTGAATATGCGCAAATTATTGAGAGCCAATGTGCTTGTCCGTAAATTACTAGGTATTGAAACCTCTGGAAGTCTCAATATCCTCTTCTGTGATAAAACCGGAACGCTGACCGAAGGACGTCTGCAGGTAGCTAATGTGCTGAGTGGTGATGGTCAGATTTTTTCGTCCATCAATGAAATGCCAGAGGCTATTCAGCATGAAATTATTTTTTCACTTCGCAATAATACCTCGGCATCCATTGATCTGGCAGACCCTGAAAATCCGCTGATTGTTGGTGCTAATCCGACCGAGAAAGCCTTACTTAAATGCCTTGGATTGCGTCTATCCGAAAAGGATGATCTTAAGTCTGTTGCAGATATTCCCTTCAACAGTGCCTATAAATTTTCAGCGACACAGGTTGAGGGGGCACGATCACTGACCCTGGTTAAAGGCGCGGCAGAAATTATTCTCTCTGGTTGTACTCATTACCTGGACCCACGAGGGGAACGTCAGCCGATCGAAACCATTGACACCCTTGAGGATAGTATGGCCGCATTGACTGATCGTGCGATGCGTTTGATCGGTTTGGCCATTTCAGAAAAACCTATTAGCAATGAAAATACCCTGCCAGAAGAGCTCACCCTCGTTGCAGTTTTTGGGCTCCGCGACGAGATTCGCCCTCAGTCTAAACCCGCCGTCTTGACAGCTCAGCAGGCGGGTATCCAGGTGGTGATGATTACGGGTGATTCTAAGGCAACAGCACAAGCGATCGCTCGTGAAGTCGGTATTCTCAAAGGCAGTCATTCCACGGTATTATCCTCGGTAGAACTTGACGCATTAAATGACGAAGAAATAAAGAAAATCATGCCAGAACTCTGTGTGGTTGCACGAGCGTTACCCACTGACAAGAGTCGGTTAGTGAAATTAGCGAAGCAAATGAACCTCGTGGTGGGTATGACCGGCGATGGGGTAAATGATGCACCGGCGGTAAAAAATGCAGATGTTGGGTTTTCCATGGGCAGTGGGACAGATATGACGAAGGAGTCGAGTGATATTGTGATTCTCGACAACAATTTTACTTCGCTAACCAATGCCGTCCTTTACGGGAGAACGCTGCTGAAATCGATTAGAAAGTTTTTAATTTTTCAACTTTCAGTCAATGTCGCCGCCATTCTTGTTGCTTTCTTGGGACCCTTCTTCGGCATTGATCTCCCACTGACGATGACCCAATTGCTTTGGATTAATATTATCATGGACACGCTGGCTGCTTTTGCTTTTTCCGGAGAAGTCGCGCTGCGGCGATATATGCACGAAAAACCAAATCCAATCAATGCCCCGCTGATTAACAACGACATGTGGTCTGCTATCCTTGTCAACGGTATCACTATCGCGATGCTTAGCCTGGTCTTTCTCACGTCTGATACCGTGGCCGGGTGGTTCCTCTGTGATCCTATGCGTTGTGGAGATTTAGCCGACCCTAATTATGATGGGAAAGCGGTATTGCTCACGGCCTTTTTTGGCTTTTTTGTCTTCATTAATAATTTTAATAAATTTAACTCAAGGACCGAGAGTATGAATCTTTTTGAGCATCTGGGGGAGAACAAAAATTTTATTTTTGTGGTTGTTCTCATTTTTGTACTTCAAATCGTATTTACTTACTTTGGTGGCGAAGTTTTGCGAACGGTGGGTTTGACGCTAAGTGAATGGCTTTATGTCTTGGCATTATCGTTCATTATTATCCCCGTGGATCTGACACGGAAATTTATCCGTAATACTTTCTTTAGCAATCCAGTTGTTTGAATCGCCGATTGAAATCGGGAATGACCATCGTTTAAATTAGAGGTCGCTGATAATAAATAAAACAGGCGACATTCAGGAGCGTTAAAAATATAAAAATCATTTAAAAAATTGTGATAATATTATCATTTAAAAATCGAGAAGGAGAACGTAATGACTTGGCTAACAGATAATTGGTTAATTATTTTATTAGTGTTGTGCTGTGTTGTCATGATGTTATTCATGCATGGTGGACATAGCAAATCAGGGAGTGATAGCGATAAGCATCGACACTAAAGATAACTCAGGATGACTCAAGGGATTTAGCCGGCCGCATAATACATGGAGTATAGAGATAAAGCCGAGATGCCAAATTGAAAAATTATTCCTTGTCCATTCCTAACATTAAAGGAATCGCACAATGATAGAAGATAAGAATAAAGTTAATCTCAATGCCGCTGTGGAGATAGCGGGGGCGGGTCCAGCAGGGTTAGCGGCCGCGATCACGCTGGCCCAGGCGGGGCGCCAAGTGGTGGTACACGAGACTCAAAAAGAGGTCGGCCATCGTTTTGGTGGTGATTTTCAGGGGCTGGAAAATTGGACTACGAAGAAAGATGTTTTGAAAGTCTTAGAGGCGCAAGGAATGGTGACAGACTTTACTGCGATGCCTTGTCGTAACGGTACGGTTTTTGATTCTACTGGCAAACCTTATGAGATTAAAAGCGATGAGCCACTTTTTTATTTAGTGGAACGAGGCCCCGGACCTGGCACACTTGATAGTGCTTTGCTCAGGCAGGCCCAATCGCTTGGGGTAGCGGTGCACTTCAACAGTCGATTGCGCCATATGGAGGGTGAAGGAATTTTGGCGGCGGGTCCACGAGCGGCCGATGCGATCGCTGTGGGCTATCACTTTGAGACGGATATGGATGATGGTTACTGGGCGATTTGCGACAATGAGTTAGCTCCACAAGGTTATGCTTATCTTCTGGTGATGAACGGCAAGGGCACCGTTAAAAGCTGTATGTTTTCCGGATTTAAGCAGGAAAAAATTTTTCTGCAGCGAACCCTCGCCGCCTTTCAACGATTAGTGGGGCTGGAGATGCGCAATCCTCAGTCTCATGGTGGCAGTGGTAACTTTCACATACCATGCAGTGCTTATCGTGGTCCTCATCCTCTGGTGGGTGAGCAGGCTGGTTTTCAGGATACGCTGTGGGGGTTTGGTATGCGCTTGGCCATCTCATCGGGCGTACTGGCCGCGAAAAGCCTGTTGAATGGCGAAAATTATGATAGGCTCTGGCAGCGAAAGTTGAAACCACAAATGGAAACTTCCGTGGTTAATCGTGTCCTATACAGTCTAGCAGGCAGCTATAACTATAGCTGGTTTTTAAGACAGTTGGTATCTAAAAAAAATCTACGCGACTCATTACGCTCGCAGTATCAATCTTCTTTTGCTAAACGGTTATTGGGTCCATGGGCTAAGCAACGCTACAAGAGCCAGCGTAAGGATGTGACTTGCAATCATATCGATTGCCATTGTGTTTGGTGTCGTGGCGAGAGTTGTACGCATGAGTAAGGAATAGGCGACGCAGTCACTTCTCGGTTTTGGTTCTCGGCTTTATCTTTTGAGTCGCCTATCCCTAAAGGCCTAATTGATACCGAGTCATCATTTCTCAAACATCCGCAATACGATAATATTTTATTAAAATACAATTAGTTACAGATTTTAGTCAAATTTCGAACAGTCCGAATCGCTGGGTATTTGTCACAATGGCCTGCAATTAACGGAGAAAAATTGCAACGGGACTTGCAAATGAGAATGATTCGCATTAAAATCTAAAAACATCTCACGATATCCACTGTAAGAAATAAAGTAAAGGAAATCTGTTCTATGAAATACTTCGGTATTTATGTTTTGTGTCTTATTTTACCGCTGAGTGCCGGCGCTATTGAGACAACAATAAAAGGTGATTTTAGGTCTGGCTACTTTTCTAAAGATGATTCAAAAAAAGGGGAAGCTGCAGAAGTACGCTTTCGTCTTCGTGCGGGTATAAAAACGACGATCAATCAACATTTGTCCGCACAGTTGCGATTGGCAGGTAGGGCATTTGCCTGGGGGGAAAATGATATCGGTTTCGACTATCTTGATGAGACACCCGCTTATTCTGATTCAATTCCTGCCGGTCAAACAACCATCGATACTTTATTTTTTAAATATGCCTTAGCCAAAAACAGTTTTGTTCGTTTGGGGCGTTTTCAATCTAAGAATGAGTTAATGGGCGTTGCGAAAAAATCACTGGATCGAAACAATAGCCCTAATACGGATATCACATGGACGGATGGTTTACACCTAAGCACGGACTTATGGGGAAGTCATCGATTAAAAGCCATTATTCAATATAATCCAGAAAATGGTACAACGGTTTTACGTAAACCGTTAAGTTTTTTAGAGAATAAAAGCCGAGTGAGTTATTTTCTTGGTATACAGCATACGAAATCTGCCGGTCCGTTTGTACAAAGAGAAATTGATTTAACGATCATGCCCAATGCGTTATGCAAAAATGGAGTGGATTCTTCAAATGATTTTGCTTGCAAATCCGGAAACGCGACAACGTATGTCGCCGCTGTTGTGCGTGTGGCAACACAGTGGGCATTGATGGATTCTGGGTTTAAATTTTTATTGGGTACGGAGTTAGGTTATACACCGACTAAACCTAAAGAAAGCGCAATTGGTGGAACTTCTGCGGGAGATGCCGATGGTCTTGCCTATCAGCTTACCTTTAATTTCATCAATTTTTTTCCTAAGCACAATATTGGGTTGGTCTATGGGAGAGCCGGTGGAGGATGGTTGATTTCACCTGATTTTTCAAGCAACAATACCTTAAAAGAAATTCGATATGCGTGGAAGTTTTCAAAAAAACAAAAATTTGAATTCAGAGTAAGGCAGCGTGATAGTATTGTCGGTGCGGACCGATCAAGAAAAGACTTGTACTTGCGTTACACGATTAAGTATTAATTGAAAAGAAGAGGATGATGCTTGAACCCCGTGCTATCGTGACAACCCGACGGGATTTCAAGAAATGTGAGAAAAAAGTTTTTATAAAGCAGTAAAATAGTTTTTAACCCGTTTTTTGAAACGTTAGGGTTAACTCTGAGAGAAAGCAATGGCGGAGTATCAATGTAAAAGTTATTCTGAACCCTCTGTGGATAACCCTTATGGAGAGGCAGCGTGAAACTATTTTCTAAAAAGCTCCGAGTGATCTTACTGCACACAATGGTTGGGGCTGTTATCGGTATCCTGGTGTTACATCCGGTAACTAAAGTGGTTTATTGGTTTGAGTTTAGGCATGACTTAGGTCTCGCCGATGAAGGCTTGTGGCGTTTCCTTATCAACCGCCTCGAATTAGCTTTCCTCCTGGAGATGGTGCCGATGAGCCTAGTTTTTGCTCTCATTGGCGGTGGTATTGGTTTAGCCTTCGCCATCTACCATCTGGCACTCGTCAGCCAGCAGCGGATGGTACACTCTCTGGAAAAAGAATTGGCTGAGGATCTGCCTTCTTTGATAAAAAATGGGGAGAGTGAGCACTTAGAATTCAAGGCGTCAATACGCTGGGATTTTCACCAGGAAAAACCCAATCGTGCCCTTGAAACGGTTATCGCGAAAACGATTGCCGGTTTTATGAATCACCAGGGTGGCAGTCTGCTTATTGGGGTAACTGATGATGGCAAGGTGGTGGGGTTAGCGTATGATTATAAAACACTCAAGCATAAGGGGCGAGATGGTTTTGAACGCTGTGTGACAGACATAGTAACGATTCGACTCGGTGCTGACCTGTGTTCCTTTATCCACTGTGTATTTTATGAAATAGAGGGTAAAGATGTTTGTCGAGTTATTGTCGAGTCTTCACCTGTCCCCGTCTATTTTCAAGAAGGAAAAATTTCCAAATATTTTTTGCGTACGGGAAATGGAACACGTGAACTTGATGCGCGTGAGGTGATGGCATACGTAACGCGCCGGTGAACCACTCAGCTAGAGCTGCCTTTTTTCAACCAGCACATCCACCAACAATAGGCGCGTTAACCAAATCTAGGCACGAAGTTTAACGGTTTTTAACCCGTCAACGTTAAAGTCGTAGGGCCAAGCAATCAGAGTTCTCCAGTGAATAAAAAAACTTGATTCCGTAGTATGGTACGGAGTGTATGCTTATAGTTACTTCGAAATAGGCGTTAATTAATGAGCAATGTTGAACCAAACACACGTATCAGTAGTCAGCCAAACAAAACGATGCAAGGTGTATCTAAGGGTTCGCTCATCGCTAGCCTGCTTGCAGGCATGACGGCATCAGCTTGTTGTATTGGACCGTTTGTTTTATTAACGCTTGGCGTGAGCGGTAGCTGGATCGGTAACCTGACGGCTTTAGAACCATTTCGACCACTATTCATTGCGATTACGGCTATCTTCTTAGGTTTGACGTTTCGCAAGTTATATCTTGTGCCACAAAGTTGTGACGTTGTCTCGCCGTGTGCTAATCCCCGTTATTTACGCAACCAACGCCTTCTATTTTGGATAGTCACCCTTGTAGTGATCGCCATTATCGCCTTTCCATGGTATGGCCCAATTTTGTTTGATGATTAACTATTAACCAGAGCAAGGAGTTCGTTGTGCATAAAGTATTCGTATCCATCTTCGTATTCAGTTTCGCATTTTTTTCAATGCTTATGATAAGTTCGTCCGTTGTGTTTGCCGAGGAAAATCAGTTAAAAACAGTGGAACTCGAAGTGGATGACATGACATGCAACATGTGTCCGATTACCGTGAAAAAAGCCTTGCGTAAAGTCAATGGTGTGAAAGAAGTCACAGCGAAGTATGAAGGGGGAGGTGAAGGTTGGGCCAAGATCACTTATGATCCCAAACTCGTTGATATCGACACGTTAACATTGACAACAGAAGAAGCGGGATATCCTTCGCGTTTAAAAAAACAATGATAATGAAAAATCAAACCACGACGAGTACTTGTTGTTGTCATACCTTACACGTGGCCATTGTTGGTAGTGGCTCAGGGGCTTTTGCGGCAGCGATTAAAGCGGTAGAAAATGGCGCGCAGGTGACGGTCATTGAAGGTAGCGAATTGATGGGGGGTACCTGTGTCAACATTGGATGTGTTCCGTCAAAAATCATGATTCGCGGAGCACATATTGCTCACTTGCAAGGTCATCATCAATTTGCCGGACTGCCGTTAAACAAGCCCAGCATTGATCGAAAAGCCATGGTGCAGCAACAACAGCAGTGGGTCGGTAATTTGCGTTATGCTAAATACGAAAGTATTTTGGAAGCCAATGCCGGTATCAATTTCATACGAGGCATGGCGCGTTTTAAAAATGCCAATACGCTAATCATTAAAAATGCTGAGGGTAATGAAAAAGAAATTTATGCCGATCGCATTTTATTAGCCGTCGGTGCCAGTTCAGCTATCCCTGCTATCCCAGGGCTTGCCGATACCCCTTACTGGACCTCTACTGAGGCATTGATTGCGCCAAATATTCCAAAACACTTATTGGTTTTAGGCGGTTCAGTGATTGCTTTAGAGTTGGCTCAGGCCTTTCGTCATTTGGGTGCTAAAGTGACAGTGATTGCGCGCAGTACGCTCTTATCCAAAGAAGAGCCTGCGATTGGAGAAGCACTTAAGCAGATTTTTGAAGATGAAGGTATCTCCATACTGACACACAGCCTGCCTGAAGCCATTGCCCATGATGGTAAAGAATTTGTTGTCCATTTAAAAAATACCAAAGTACATGGTGATCGGTTATTGGTGGCTGCTGGTCGTCAAGCGAATACAGCGATATTGGATTTGGATAAAATTGGAATAAAAATTGATCAACAAGGCCGAATTATTATTGATGATCACATGCGCACGTCAGTGGCTAACATTTATGCCGCCGGTGATTGTACAACCCAACCCCAATTTGTTTACGTGGCGGCTGCCGCCGGAACTCGTGCTGCACGTAATATGACAGGGGATGATGTCGCCATTGATTTATCCGTCATGCCAGCGGTGGTATTTACTACCCCACAAGTGGCGACGG
>CAYUAI010000058.1:0-27035 GCA_964442745.1 uncultured Chromatiales bacterium | reverse complement strand
TCAGTTGGTAGAGTCCCGGATTGTGATTCCGGTTGTCGCGGGTTCGAGCCCCGTCAGCCACCCCATTTAATCATAGCCACTCATAAAATAAATTAGTTCCCTATATCTTCTTTTGCGAACAACTTGCCAAGGCTTCTTTATCAGATCGACTCGAAAACAGATCAATACTCCCTATTATTCTCATTGGAGCATGATAACGTCGCTCATGGTGGATTCGCTACGCTTAGCCCCTTATAGCATAAAACTGCACCTAAAATCTTATCACAACTGAATACCATGTGACATTTTTCCTCTTTGTCGTTATCATCTTCATCAATTTTCCATTGATAGCATCATTGAATTTTATCTGTTGAAATGTTTCATCGGCAAGATTGCCTTGTCTATCCAGGTGTCAATAATTGGTCAAATATTTGCGAGATGCTTTTTCCTATCGAAAATTAGCCTATAAAAATGCCTCCATCCACTTAGTATCTATCGTTAGCCTTTTTCTGTTAACAGGGTTATTCGGTTTTCCCGTTTATGCAATTGATCCACCGATTTCAGCCCTTGATAAATCTGGCGGTGAGCGGCCACCATTACCCGAACAATCGCTGGAACAGCCGCTATCACCAACGATTATCTTACCACCAGTGGCACCGCCCCCCATCACCGACCCTCCCTTATCACAACGTGTGCGGATCATGGTCAAACAGATTAAGCTCAGTGGTAATCATGTTTTTTCTGCCGAAACATTAATGCCGTTGATTACGCCTTATGTGGGTCGCCAGGTTAGCATGAATGAATTGCATGATTTGCGGCGTTCATTGACGACGCATTATATTAATCAGGGGTATATTAATTCAGGGGCAGTGATACCCGATCAATCGGTTAAGCAGGGGGTGATTGAAATTATTATCGTCGAAGGTCGATTATCGGAGATACAAATTCGAGGTAACCAGAGACTACGAGACCAGTATGTGTATGATCGCCTTGCTTTCGCCCATGACGAACCGTTAAACATGCAACAATTACAGGCACGTTTACAATTGTTGCAGCAGGATCGTTTAATCCATCGTATCAGGGCAAAGCTAGTCCCGGGATTACATCGCGGTAAGAGTGTGTTAAAGGTGAAAATCGATGAAAATCGACCTTATCAATTTGGCGTTGTCATCAATAATTGGCGTTCGCCAAGTGTGGGTGAATTACGTAAAGAAATTTGGGCTAGCCATGGCAATGTCAGTGGGTATGGTGATTCGCTGCGGTTTCAGTATGGCAGCACAAAAGGGTTGGATGATATGACAGTGAATTATTCGATACCGATCACTGCTCGGGAGGCACGTTTGGTACTGTCATTGAGTCGTAGCCAATCGAAGATTATTGAAGCCCCTTTTGATGATAAAATTGATATTACCAACCGGTTAAAAAGTGATGGAGTTCAATTCTGGTATCCATTCCAACGCACCATCAATGGCTATCTGCGTGGCTTGCTTTATTTAGAACGGCGCCGCAGTGAGAGTTTTTTGTTCGATAAGCCGTTTTCCATTTTACCGGTGAATAAGAACGATCGAAATAGCGTCACCGTTTTTCGGGTGGCCATGGCTTGGTTGAAGCAACGTCCAAATCGCGTATTGTCCACCTTCAATCGGCTGAGTTTTGGTTTAAATGCTTTCGGCGCCACCATCAACCAAGAAAATGAACCATTACCTGATGGTAAATTCATCACTTGGTTTGGGCAATTCCAATGGATCCACTGGTGGCCTAATTACCCGCTACAAGTCGTGTTTCGCAGTGATCTACAGTTATCAAACAATCCATTGCTTCCCTTGGAAAAATTTGGCATTGGAGGCGCCACCAGCGTGCGTGGCTATCGGGAAAATCAGCTGGTGCGAGATAACGGTTGGGTGAGCTCGTTAGAAGCACGCTTTCCCATGGGGCGTGGCACTTGGTTTGGGGATCGAAAGCTGCAGTGGGCGGTCTTTTATGATGTTGGGTGGGGCAGGGATGTACCGATTGCCAATGAACGAGTGAAAACCACGACCATCATAAAAATAATTTCGAGCTTAGGAATGGGCTTGCGATGGGATCCTGTCCCATATATTCGCAGCCAACTGTATTGGGCGCATGCGTTACGGCAGGTAAATGATAGAGTAGCGGGGGCATGGCAGGATAATGGGATTCATTTTAGTTTTGAGCTGACATATTAACCGACAGGGCGTGCTGGCACTCAGCGAAATCAGGGGATGTCAATTCGTCGCGTGAATCATTAAATTTTGCTACGGGCAAGGCCGTGCTATTGGACTCAAGGTTGACGAATCGACTCGCTAATAAAGCATCCGGGGAGGTTAGCCGACCATCCCGAGGAACCACCACCAAACTGCTACGATCTACGGTGGTTTGAGGTAGGCAGGGGGTTTGGATGAGCGCGCTCACATGAACATAAGATTCAGGCAATTTTTGAATATTTGCCACCACATCTGAAGCCACCGTGGCAATATCCACTTGGCCATTAATGCCCAGTGCGGATGAAGCGTTAATATTTTCGGGGGAGCCAAAGAAGTAATCGATCACCGCTTGAATGTCACCGCCATTGCCTTTTTTGGCTTGCGCAGTAATATAGCTAGTTTTGTCCAAAATCATAATTTCTGGCGCGATTTTTTGGCCAATCTGGATATTACCGCCATTACCGGCGCCGTTTTGAGCGGAGGTGGTGATGGCGCTATCATCGCTGAGATAAAACAAGTGTTTGACATCAAGATTAATATCGCCGGCACTCACTTTATCTGTGGTGAGGCTGATAGCACTCTTGTCACGCAGCTGGAATATATCACTGGCAGTGATATTGATATTACCCGATTGACCCGCGCCTTGGCTTTCAGCGCTAATCTTTCCTTGACTTGCCAACGTTATGTTAGTGCTATGGATTTCAATATCGCCGCCGCGGCCTTTACCATTGTTTTTTGCAGAGATCAATCCGCCCTCGCGCATCATGAGTTCATCAACTTGCAAGTTAATCGAACCCGCGTTTCCTGTGCTATTATCCCCATCTGCTGCTGTTGATATTTGACCACTATTTTGAATGATTAGCTGTTGAGTTGCAATGATGACTTGGCCAGCGTCACCAGCACCGCGTGTTGCGCTATTGATATTGCTACCATCGATTAAAATAGAGTCTTTGGCGTGGATAGTGATGCTGCCGCCTTGTTGAACACTAAGGTTCGCGGTGGTGATGGCAGCTCCATTCTGTAATGTCAGCTTGTTAGTCTGGATATCAATGGTACCTGACGTACCACCTATTATAGCGTTGGCCGTCACCATCCCTTCCGCCACATGAATGACAGGGCTTGCGAGATTAATATTGCCAGCTTTGTCATCTGTGTTATTTGAAATAATATTGGCGGTGATTCGACTTTTCGAACTTGGGGATTGGCCGGTGATAGCAACTGAATCGCGTGTTTGTATATTGATATTTCCTGCCGAGGTGCCACTATTAAATGTGCTGCTACTGTCAAGTCGTCCCCCTTCTTTGAGCGCAAGTTTTCCGACGGTAATCGTGATATCGCCACCAGGTTGTCCAACTTTGGTTTCGCCAGAGATAATCAAGTTGCCACTGCGTATATAAATATCTTGCGCTTCAAAGTCTGCTGGAGGAGTGGGCGGGCCGCTATCCGAGGTAGATAATTCTTGAGTTAAACGATTTGTGGCAAGAATATCACCGGAAGTGAATTGCCCAATATTGATATACCCGCGAGGGGCATCGAGCTTGCCATTTAGTACTTTGGTATCGTTTGCAATGATGGATAGAGATCGACCTTCCGGCACCCTAAGATCGCTGCCGGAGATTGTGATCGTTCCTTGGTTTGTTTCTAAAAAACCAAAAGCTGACGGTGGTGAGCTACTTAATAGTTGATCACTTTTCGGTGCCGCATTGAATCGCACGTCGTCTTCCAACTGAATAAAATCAGAGGTGCTGGCATGAAATGAACCTTGTACATCCAGTTTAGCATTTGGGCCAAAAATAATGCCTTGCGGGTTGATCAGATAAAGGTCAGGTTGGGTATTACTAAATTGTGTACGCAGGGTGCCGTCAATGTTGGATTCGCCCCCGGTAATTCGAGCAAAAATACGATCAATTAAACCACTGGCGCCACCGTCATTAAAGGTGGCAATCTCGCCAGCACTCAGGTTAAATTTCCCGAAGCTATGAAATAAGTTATTGTCTCTTTGCTGTCCCATGTCAGCTCGGATAGTGAACTCATCACCTATTTTTGGGATGTCTTGTCCTGCTGAACCGCCCAGGCTACCATCCACTACGATTTCCGCTGAGCATGGCGAAACGGCGCCAAGTAAATAGAACGTAAACCATGCTAAGTTAACCCAACAGGTTCGCTTCAATGCTATCTCCCTCCTATGTCTTAACTTTCTGCTATCGAAAGTTATATTCACACGGAAAGCACTGAATAGCTATATCTATTTTAGCTTAAAACTCACTGCCAATTAAGTTAAAGTGAGCCAGGTAGCCGAGAGTTAAGCCTGGGGGGGAAGACGTGCTCAACGAATATCCAGCTATACTCAACTTAATGGCAGTGATCTTAAAACCTGAGTGTAAAAATTTCGTTTCGGGCTTGAAGATTGTCGCTAAAGAATCAACCGTTTTAAGAGGCCATTTCTACAGGCCCGGTGTACTGACAGGCATTGTTCAGTAAGTTTTTTTGTTGGGAGTTCAACGTTTCATAGTCTGCAGCGCTGATATCGGCGCCGTTTTTTATGTAGTCGCACATTCCACTGACTTCTGCTGAGCTTATCCCATAGTCTTGAACGGTGGCCGCGAGTCCATCAAGAAGTGCAGTGATTGTGACAGGGGTGTTTTGATGTGTCATTATTTATCTCCGTAGAAGCAATGAGGTATTGTTATCCTGAAACTAATTATTTTGTAATCGCTATTGGTGACCCAACGGCGCTATGGTACCGAGTGTGCTCGGTCATCGCTGTTAACTATTTACTTGACTTTTACAAAAATACATGGACCAGATAGAGGGGGAGGCGGCGTCATCGAACTATGTGGCGTATTTTTCGCGAGTGGCGTTGTTCTCGCCATCCAGTATAGGTAGCGTCGCGAGTGCCGCTTCGATGCGTTGTTGGCCATAGGAATCAGCGGCATCAATATAACGCATGGCAGATTTTATATCTTTCCAGCCGACATATTCCATGAGTGATTTGATGTCCCATTGGTTTGCGTTTGCCCAGCTGGCAAACCCACGGCGTAAAGAGTGGCTGCTGTACTGTTCTGCCTCAGGCAATTTCGCCGCCTGAAACAAATGCCGAAGTAACGGAATCAAGCTGTTGGGATTAAGCGCTTCATTGGCGATATTGCCCCAACGATCAATCCGCCGAAATACCGGTCCCTCCGTTAATAAAGCCGCATTCACCCAGTCTTGATAGGCCGCCACCGGACATAAGCGAGTGAGGGCAGGGGCCTTGTAAATACGGCCTTGTTGAGTATGATTTGTTTTCGTGCGGGGTAAATAAATTTGCATCCCTTCACCGGGAAACAGTTCAATATGCTCAACGCGCAGCCGACTCAGTTCATCACCGCGAAAGCCGCGCCAAAATCCAATGAGTGCCAATGCTCGATTGCGTGTATGTTTAAACAGTTGACTCGTATTATTCGCCGTCATGGCTTGTTGGATCTGTAACTCAAGATAAGAAATTAACTGTTGAAGTTGTTCGAGTTGTAAAGGCTTAGCGCGTTTTTCCTGATGGGGGTGAAGTTCGTTAATGCCTTTTAATACTTTTTTCACCAGGGGTGCTTTGGTGGGGTCAGGAAAACCTTGCTCAAGATGCCATTGGGCTAAAGCGGCTAAACGTTGCTTGAGGGTGTTGAGTGTAAGGGTGTCAGCATGATCAATCAGGTAGCGTGTGACGCTATCGGCGGTGGCTGGTAAAAAACCTCCCCATTTGATTTCGAAGTGGGTAATTGCCGACTGATAACTACGGCGCGTGTTATCCCGAGTCGCGGCCTGCACGTACCGGTTTATTTTATCCATCAGTTTGTCGGGAAACGCTCTTTAACTCAGATTATTTTTGTGCTCTAGCAAGATGTTTAGCTTTCAGAGCTTTTAACCGGTTTTATGATATTTTCAATGGCACCGCCACCCGTGGATTTTTCTCGCTTAATAACTTTCATAACTTTCCAAGCGTGACTCATTCCCCAAAAATAAAAAGTAAACAAGGCTAAAAAAGCAATAAACATCACCATGTCTGGCATGTGAAAGTAAATACCAATGACCCCCATAACTGCCAGCAAGCTTGCCAGACATAATATTATCCAAACCGATTGATTCACGCTGTAACCAGCCACTAATAAAATATGATGGAAATGCTCTCTATCCGGTGCAAAAGGTGAGCGCCCTTTGAAGATGCGTCTTAACATGATGCAAACCGTATCTAAGAGGGGTAATGCTAAAATCCACAAGGCAAAGACAGGGTTGACTGCACGCTGGTCACCTTGCGTTTGATAGATTAAGAGCCAAGCCACGACGAATCCCAACAACATGCTGCCACCATTTCCCATAAATATTTGTGCATGCGATCGCCATGCTGTGCGGATATTAAAGATCAGAAACGCAGTGACGACCGTAATGAGCGCAAGAAACAAATGCGTATGTTGACCTGTTCCTGAGGTGACATTAAAAAAACCAAGCCCAAATAAGGCAACTAATACTAAACCGCCAGCGAGTCCATCCATCCCATCTGACATATTAATCGCATTAATGACACCAACGGTGGCAAACACGGTCACTGGGATGGCCCAGATCCCCAGTGAAAACGTTTCATCGCCCAATAAATATCCAAAGTCTTGAAGATAGACCGAACTCATGGTGATCATGATTAGTGCCGCCGTAATCTGGGCTAAAAAACGGGTGAAAGGGGAGAGTGAAACGATATCATCAATGGTACCAACGGCTAACAACAGTGCTCCACCAATCAGTAAGCCTGAGACAATGCCAATGGGTTCATCAAGTGAGAGCAACGTGGCAATGAGTCCACCCATCATCGCCATTCCGCCAATCAGAGGTACTCGGCCTAAGTGCTTTTTTCGACCACCTGGTTTATCCACGAGGCCTAGTTTTTTCGCGACGGGTTGAAGTATCCAAATTAATACGATGCTAACGATAAAACCAAATAAATAATTCGGAAAATTTTCCATTTTCGCTTGTCCTCCACGTATCACTTAGCTGGCCAGTTATTAAACACAGGCTTAATGTTTGTGCTCAAGTCTAGTACAGCGACATGCAATTTGCTGAAAAGTTTATCGTATTACCGATTACCGGTCTGGGCCGCCTAGCGTTTGAAAATCGCGAAGGAAATCAAGGATCAAGCGAGATCAAATGATAGGTTGCCCAATGTCGGGTATTAAGTATATTTCACCATTATAGAATGAGACTGGAGATGACACCATCATTTCATTGAGTAATACAGGGAAAAAGCGCACGACGCTGGATTTTTAATGCGCACCCTATTTAACATAATATACATTATGCGCACTCCATGAATAACATAGAAACCCTGCTGTTTGATAGGGTTTCTACCATTGAATACTCGCCAATTATCATTTTATATCTAATAATTCAATGTTAAATATTAGCGTTTCATTGGGGCCAATATCCGCCCCAGCGCCACGTTCGCCGTAGGCCAACTCAGAAGGAATATAGACTTTCCATTTCGCGCCCACTTTCATGATTTGCAATACTTCTTGCCAACCTTTGATGACGCCACCGACCGGAAAAGAGACCGGTTGACCTCGATCATATGAACTGTCAAATTCTTTACCGTTGATCAATGTTCCTCGGTAATGCGCTAAAACGGTATCCGTTTTAGTAGGGATAGCCCCCGAGCCTGGCGTTAGTACATGATATTGTATGCCGCTAGCAAGCGTTTTCATGCCCGCTTTAGTTTTGTTTTCTGCTAAAAATGCTTCGCCTGCTTTTTTATTTTTTTCTGCCACTTCAGTGCGCTGCTGCATTTGTTGTTTTTGGAAGTTTTGTTTGGCTGTCTTCATTTCAGCCGGCGTCAATTTGAGCGAACGATCCGCTAAAATATCAGCAATCGCCCGAGCAAATGCCTCAACGTTTACTTCAAATCCTCGTTGTTTAAAATCTTCGCCGACTTGTACTCCCAAAGTATAACTCAGGCGGTCTTTTTCTGTTTTCAACGCAATATCTGCAGCGATCGCTATATTGGCACTCATGATAGTAATTGCTGCAAGGCTTAGATACCTTTTCATCAACGCTTCCTTTTTTATCCAAACATCATGGCTGTATTATAACCATTTAACCCTTACTAAAAACTAAGGCTAACGGACTGGTTTTCTGCTAAAACGTTGAAATTACCCCAAGATGTCCACTAGCCCGAGAATAAAATATAGGCCAAAACTGTGAAAGTAACCGGATTAGACCACGAAAAATTCAAAAATCCAATGTTTCGGCATAAAAACATTTTTCTTCGAGCCCATTGATATCAAATGATCTAGCGCTTGAAAATCACCGTATCTTGCTTTAATGGCCTCCTCCACCACCGTGGCCAGCTGCGGGCGCCGGGGCGGGTGTCGGTGGACCTGGGGTCGGCGTTGGTGGACCTGGGGTGGGGGCTGGTGTTGGTGGGCCGGGTGTTGGTGTCGGCGTTGGATTGGGCGTCGTCGGTGCCGGTGGATTTATCGTGATTGCTGGGCTGGTTCCTATCACCCCATTGGCATCTGTTGCAGTGACGGTAATCCGCGCTAAGAATGCGGCATTGGGTGAAGCAGATAGCAATCCGGTATTGGAGATACTCGCAACCAGGCGGTTACTTATTCCCCAGATATGCGGTGGCGAGCCCCCCGTGGCGGTTAATTGCACCGAGCCTCCGGCATCAACCGAGGTACTTGGCGTTGTGACCTCAACAGCGGTGACATTGATAGACGCCGTCCCTGATGTCGCCCCGGTACTGGCCGCCGTAATGGTCGCAATACCCACACCGGTGGCCGTGACTAATCCCGTTGCTCGATTGACAAATGCCACGTTTGTATCAGAGGATTGCCACATGTAGCTTGGCCCACCTCCTGTGACAGATAATGAAACCGTATCATTTAGCCCTAAGAAACTTTCTGCCGGGGTAATCACTAACGCGACGGAAGCCGGATCAGCGACCTGTATGTTAGCACTGACCGTGGTGCCGTTCACATCGGTGGCCTCAATCAATGCATTGCCCACAGCATTAGCTGAGACGACGGCGTCCGTTTGACTCGCTGTCACACTGGCAATGGTGGAATCTGATGACACCCAGGTAAACGGTGCTGCCCCCCCGGTTACCGTTAAATTCAAGGTATCCCCTATCTGCCTGGTCGAATTTTGGGGAGCAATACTCAAAGAGACAGCAATGACCCTTATGTTACTTGTGCTTACGGTATTTTGGGCATTATCTGTGACCGTTAAGGTAAATGTTCCCTGAGTAATCGGTAATACGATGGCGTTTTCGCGAAATGAACCGTTATTTACCATGGCGACAACACGGCTATCACTGACGCTCCATTGGTAGGGTGCCTGTCCCCCATTCGCGGTAAATGTGGTACGTTCACTTAGCGAGAGTTCCACAATATCCGAAGGTGTGATGGTCATACGAGTAACCAAAATACTGGCGGGACCACTCGTGACTCCATTGGTATCGGTGGCAACAACTTCCGTTGTACCTACCGTTTGTCCTGTAAAAATACCGGTATTGGGATCGATCAGCCCAACAATCCCATTAGCGACCGACCATTGATAAGGTGGTGCGCCACCTGACGCCTTGAAAGTTTGATTAATGCCTAATGGCAGCTCGATGGCAATAGGGGAGACAGTGACGATGGGTGTGACCGGCGGTGCCGGTGTTGTGGATACACTGCGAACGGCGTTAAATGCATTTAAACGTCCACCGGTAACGACCATGCCGGAAAAAGCGCGCCGTGGATCGACGGTGGATAAAATGGCGTTTCTGATATCGCTCACGGTTAAGTTGGGGTTTTGTGATAACACCAGTCCGACCACCCCAACGACAAAAGGCGTTGCCATGGAGGTGCCGTTAAATGCTTGATATCCAGCGCCCGGCACCGTACTGAGAATAGCAACACCAGGTGCAACCAGATCCACTGTTGTCGCCCCAAAATTTGAAAAACCGGCGAGATTGTCGGTATTGCCTGAGGCCGCCACAGAGATGACATTGTTTAGATTAAACGAACTCGGATAATGGAAAGTTACATCGTTGTTAGCGGTTTCATTACCGGCCGCAGCAATGAACATATGACCGGCAGCGTTGGCTGCCGAAACGGCGTCAAACAAGGCTTGGCTAAATGAATTTCCTCCCCAGCTGTTATTGGAAACACGCGCCCCATTTGCTACGGCATATTCGAGTGCATTAATTGCCGCTGAGGTAGTGCCGGAGCCGGAGGCATCCATAAAGCGTAGCGGCATAATTTTAACATTCCAGTTGACCCCAGAAACGCCGACTCCATTATTGCCTGTCGCGCCAATAATACCGGCGACATGGGTGCCATGGTTATTTAAATCGATCGGATCGCTATTATTGTCACGGAAATTCCATCCGATAATATCATCAATAAAGCCATTGCCATCATCATCAACCCCGTTATTGGCAACTTCGCCAGGGTTACGCCAAATATTACTAGAGAGATCAGGGTGATTATAATCAACCCCGGTATCAATAACGGCGATAACAATGCCCTGCCCTGTTTCTACATCCCAAGCTTCCGGCGCATTGATATCGGCATTCATTTGTCCCCCGGTTTGGCCGGTATTATTTAAACCATATTGCTCGGCAAACCGTCCATCGTTTGGTATGGCACCAATCGTTACAATGTAATCCGGTTCAAAATAAGCCACATCTGCATCGTTAGCTAATTTTTTTAAGGCGCCGGTTAACGTGCTACCCGGTGCCAATTTAGCTCGGGTTAATCCCGGCACGAGACTAAAAACTTGGCCATTGGTTAAACCGGCTTTTTTTAGATTGGAGCGTGCATATCCCCGGCTCACCCTATTGGCATCTTTGAACTTAACTAATATGCCGTCTGGAATCGGTTCTTGCTCAGTGGTTTGGGTAAGCGATGGTGATTGACTCAGTGATTCACTACACCCATTAAAAAGGGTCAATGGGATGATGATCATAGCCATCAAAAAAACAGCATTTCTTAGCTGCTTGGTATTAAATGGTTGGTTGATGCCAACGAGCGATAAGCTTTTCATATCCTGACCCCATCTCAGGTTGAATTCATCTTTTCAGTGACATTGAAAAGACTAAAAGTGCAATGAGGGGGGATATTTATTGGTTTTATAACATCAGCTTTGTCGGATGGTTTATTGATATTATAGGGTTAGCAATGATCGATAAATTACTCCCCGTAGGATCCACCCCCACATTGACAACACGGTATTCTAGTACCGTTTGTAGTTATTTTAAGCTCCAGTCTAAGCTTTCCATCGAGCGATTACAAGCCTTCGCCTTGCCCAACACCCAATGAGCAAAACGCTAAATTTTTATGAATATACGTATTAAATGAGTTTATAGTTATAATGCATTCACTTAAACTAATCATAGCGCTTTTTTAAACCTGATGATGGATCTACGGTCTTTTTTGTTTGGCCGATGATGGGAGGATACTTCGCCTAAAATCGCCTTGTGCAATGAAATTTTTTCTTTCATTGCCTTGTTTTTTTCAACGCTTTCCGGGGTTTCCTGGTACAACAAAGCGGCCTGTGTCGCCGGTCCTCGCTTAGCTGATAATAGGACAACCATCACTTCGATTTCTTGTTGTCCACGGGTGATACCGACTTTGTCATTAATACAGGCCTTTTTACTGGGTTTGGTCCGTGATCCATTGACATGCACTTTGCCGCCATTAATGGCGGCAGTGGCTAACGCACGTGTTTTATAAAAGCGCGCCGCCCATAACCATTTATCGAGTCTAACTGATAGATTGTTATCCACAAGCGTTCATTAATATCCTGTTGGGATTCGTTGAATGTGTTTTATAACATGTTTTTTGTGCGCTATGCTATACTCTGCGATGCTATTAATACTCACAATACTCCTAAGGTTAGTGATGGGTACCGAAATTGAACGAAAATTTACAATTAAAAATAATGACTGGCAATCTGCCGTCGTTAAAAAAAAATATTATTGCCAAGGCTATATGGTTGGCTCCGAGCAGGCTTCGGTACGCATTCGAATTGCCGATGATCAAGCCAATCTGAATATAAAAAGTGCCACATTAGGCATCCAACGACAAGAATATGAGTACCCGATTCCACTGGCAGAGGCTAGGGAAATGTTGCATGATTTATGCACTAAACCACTGATCGAAAAAACCAGGCACTTTGTTCTCATCGATGGAAAAACCTGGGAAATTGACGTGTTTCATGGTGACAATGAGGGATTAATTGTGGCGGAAATTGAACTGGAACATGTCGATAAAACCTTTACCTTACCGTCCTGGGTGGATCAGGATGTCTCTAGTGATGAGAGGTACTACAATGTGAAATTAGTCGCGCATCCATTTAAAGATTGGTGACATCAAAAATAGCCAATGGATTATGCGATTGATGTTGATATAACAAATCAGCGACTTATTTTATCCCAGGCTGACAAGATAGTAAGAACCTATCAGGTTTCCACGGCGAAGAATGGTCCGGGGGAAACCTTTGGCAGTGAATGTACGCCACGCGGTCGGCATATGATACGCGCAAAAATTGGTGAGCATGCTGTACCCAATGCCGTTTTTGTTGGACGCCGTGCAACAGGTGAGCAATATACCCCAGACTTGCAGGCCAGATTCCCAGAAAGAGACTGGATATTGACCCGCCTCTTATGGCTCAGTGGTTTAGAGCCTGGCGTGAATCGGTTAGGGAACGTCGATACCCTGCGCCGTTATATTTACATTCATGGTTGCCCAGACAAAGATCCCATGGGTATCCCCTCCTCCCATGGTTGCATCAAAATGCGAAATGTCGATGTTATCGAATTATTTGAGCACGTGCCGGTAGGCACCTCTGTTTTGATTGAATAACAAAACGTGATTAAAAAGGGACATCGCCGGCGCTTTGCCACGTCAAATAGATGGCCATGGCGGCTGGCAGCGAAGCCAGTGCAAACCAAGTGAGGCCGCGTAAACTATTTGACCAATATTCCGGTAATGGGACGCGGATTATTAAGGGAATTAAGGCCAGCAACGGCAGTGCCGTCCATGTGAGTTGTGCATATTTGTGAGCACCGATGCCGACCAGTGCGCAAATGGTCACTGAAATCACGATAACGCTAAAACCCGTCGGCGTCTCTTCATCAAGAAACACATGGAGCAATAAAAAAGCACCAACACCTGCCGCGACGGCACTGCCTAATTGGCCATATACCGCCGAGGCACCAATGAGTGCAGAGATTCCGGTGCCGATACCCAAGGCGAGTAAACCTGCCCCGCCCTGCATCGCAGGATGTTTGTTCATGGAACCAAAAGCGAGTAACAACCAAACGGTGTACAGCATAAGCAGTGCAATGGGCAATAATACGTCACTAAGTGGCTGATTTGTTAGCAGTGGCCAAAACAACCAAATAGTCGAACCTATCCCCAGGATAACCAGTGCTGAGAAACTCACTCGCTTAAGCAAAGGCAGGATATCCAAGAGCCAGCCAACTAAGGCCGCCAATACCCCTAATAAAATAATCTTACGTGTCGAATTCAGTGGCTCAAATGAAAACCCCATGACTAAATAAACGGTCACCAAAAATCCAAAAATAACCGCCAAGCCACTTCGATTTTTTGGCCCTTGAAAGAGTGAAATGGCAGCAACCAAGCCAATTATGAATGGCGCAACACCCGCTTGAAACGCTGGATGCATCATCAATTCTTTCATTTATTGTCCTCATTATTTGCCTTAGCTGTACAAATCATCTAAAACTTTAACCACTTATCACAAGAATTTGTTACTGAAAAAACAAGCCATTATTATCATTCGGCTAGCCGCTAGATTTCGCACTATGCCAGGCTGCGCTATGATCGAATGGTTATCTTTCTCAGGTTCGGCAATATCGTATGTAGAGAGATCGATTAACCCCCCCCTGATTGAAATCCATTCGCTAAGCGATTTTTACCCATCTTGGCACAAAAGACCGCTTAGAAATGTTTGTAAAGGCTAATGGGTATTGATGTTAGAATCCAGTAAAATTTGTATTGTGCATCAGGAATGTATAAATTTATTTATCTATATAAAAAGGAAACGATATTGATGATCTGGTACCGCTTTATATTATTGGCCCTCAGCCTCAGCGGCTTGCCCTTATTGATGGTGACGGCGCAAAGTATGGATTTAAGCCAAGCCTATCAATTGGCATTAGAACAAGACCCGGTATTGGCCGCTGGCAAAGCCACTTTGACCCTCAATCAGGAAAAAATACCACAAGGAAAGTCAGGCATATTACCCAGTGTCAATGCCAAAGGCAACATTAACTATGCTTACCAAGTCGATAGTAGCCAATGGATAAATAATTATGGTGCGAGTGTCAACCTAACTCACCCACTCTATCGTAAATCGAACCAAATTATTTTCGCTCAATCCAAATTACTTGTTAGTCAAGCAGAAACTCAGTTTGAATTGGTGAAACAAGAGTTGACACTGAGGGTGGCTGAAGCCTATTTTGCGGTACTATCCGCGCAAGAAAGTGTGGCCGTTGCCGTCTCGCAAAAAGCCGCGTTTTCCGAAAGTTTGGATCGTTCTAATTTATCGTATCGCATTGGCACCGCCACTATCACAGACAAACTCGAAGCCCAAGCGCGTTTTGATTTGGCCGACGCGACTGAAATTGCAGAAAAAAGCGCATTAGATGTAGCTAAACAATCGTTGAAAAGTATTATCGGCGTGATTCCAGGCCCGTTATTTTCCTTGCGTGAAGATATTGCTTTGCCTGCATTAACCCCACAGGAAATGAGCTACTGGGTGAGTGAAGCAAATACCAAAAGTCCGGAAATTCAACTATCGCTATTGGAGCTTGGCGTCACTAAAAAAGCGCTTGAAAATGCTAGAAGTGCGAAATTGCCCACCGTAGACTTAGTGGCCAGCGCCACACAAAGTCATTTGGAAAATGTGCTATTTGAATTTGATAGCAGCTCCCTGTCGGTGGGTATTCAACTGGATATGCCGATATATACGGGGGGTTTTACTTCCTCGAAAATTCGCGAAGCCATTGCTGCCAAAGAACAACAACAGCATCGGCTTGAGGAAAATCGCCGAAGAATCACCTTGAACACCCAACAAGCGTATCTTGCGGTCACTAACGGACAGCTCAGGGTCCGTGCTCTGAAAAAAGCGTTAACTTCGAGCCAAAGTGTATTGGATGCCACCAAAAAGGGGCTGGAAGTGGGTGTTCGAACCAACTTAGATGTACTAGATGCACAACAACAGTTTTTTAGCACCAAACAAGATTTAATGTTAGCCAAATATAACTATCTATTGGATACACTCAGACTAAAAGCCGCCATTGGCCAACTTGGTAATGACCAAATAACACAAGTGAATGAGCTATTAGTCAAACAGCAATCCACTGAATGAGATTTTAACAACGTGGGGGCATAAAGCGACAAATGGTAAATCAGATTTTTTTGATCAACGTATCAAAACCCTTACATTTTTTCATGGCAACGCTGTTCATCGCCACCTGTCTGCTAACCAACGGATTTGCAGCCAATCATCCGGCCCCTTACTTCACTTATCTTGGCGGCGACTCCGAAGATTCCATTACGGATATGGTGATTGACAACAATGGCGATATCTATGTCACGGGTTTTAGCTATTCATCCAGTTTTGATGGTTTTAGTGAGGCCAACACACCAAAAAATCAAGACATTTTCGTAGCAAAACTGAAAAATCATGGGCGTGATCCGGTATTCATTGTGTATTTTGGCGGCTCAAAAAATGAGGCGGGTCGCTCGATTAGTATTGATGAGAAGAATATCTATGTGGTTGGAGAAACCAGCTCATCCGATTTGCCAACCACTGGCGTGACATCGTCTCTATCGGGGACTGGCGATGCTTTTATGCTCAAAATAAACAAATTGGGTGAGACGCAATTAGTCAGCTACCTGGGGGGCAATGGCCTGGATTATGGGCATAGTATTGCTGTAGACACCA
The DNA here is from genome assembly GCA_964442745.1 of uncultured Chromatiales bacterium. Classification (GTDB taxonomy): domain Bacteria; phylum Pseudomonadota; class Gammaproteobacteria; order S012-40; family S012-40; genus CAYUAI01. The sequence goes on along the minus strand of CAYUAI010000058.1, from coordinate 10,851 downwards.
ATGAACAAGTCTATATTGCTGGCGAAACCTGGTCAACCGACCTTCCCACCAGCGCCAATGCTTTTCTCAATAAAGAAAATTGCCTGACGGATGGTTTTTGTGCTTTAAGCCAAAATGCATCGGGGCGTAGTAACGGCTTTGTGTTGATGCTCGACACACAAAAAAATACCGTGACAAACAGTCGCCACATCAATGATACCATTGTGTATGCCAGTTATATCGGTGGACAGAATGACGACAAAGCACACAGTATTGCGGTGGACAGTCAAGGTCTCATTCATGTGGTCGGGGAAACCGACTCTACGGATTTCAGCACCAGAAACTTTCTACCATTCAATATCTATTTAAATCTTATTACGAAGAATAACTCAACGCCTTTTTTTGATGCCTTCATCGCTATTTTTGATCCGACCCAAGAGGCCGCTGACAGTTTAGTCTTCGCTTCGTTTATCGGTGGCAGTGGTGACGATTCAGCACAAGATATCGCCGTGGATGCGGCGGGTAATTCTTATATTGTGGGTACCACAAGCTCAGATAATTTCCCGATGCTAGAAGCGATCAGCTTTGACCGGGTGTGCGGCAGCAATCAACGCCCTTGTCGTGGTACCCGTTCCAGCGGAGTGAGTTATCAAGATGTTTTTGTGATGAAAATCACCCATCAGCCAAAAAATGAAATCGTCTATGCCAGCTTACTTGGCGGTACTAACAATGAAAGAGGGTTAGCCATTGCCGTCGATAATGAGACTAATTTTTACGTGGTCGGCGACTCGATGTCGCCGAATTTCCCATTGACCAATAATGCAAAAGATAAAAAGTGCGGCATTAACGGTCGATGTGATAATCCGGCAAAAAGCGATGCATTTTTGGTGAAATTTTCCAATAGTAAACGTGGCTTTTCATCGATTGTTTATAGCAGCTTTATCGGTGGTAGCCAATTAGATACCGCGTTAGCCATTGCAGTGAATGCCAATCAGCAAATATTTGTCGCCGGCATTACTGAATCAGCTGATTTTGATACCGCCTCGGCGGACATCCTTGATGGACAGTGTGGCACGGATGGCAATTGCAATCAAAGCAGCAAGAGTATATCTTCTGATGCATTTTTGGCCCAATTTGCCATTACAGAGGATGGCCAGGTTGAAGTACCGCCTGATGAACCTATCCCGGATTCTGGCAAAAAAAGCTCAAGTGGTGGAGCGCTCAATTTCATGGCAATGCTTGGCCTTTGTTTATTATTAGCACAACGGCGCCGTAAAAATTTTTTGGGTGATACGTCGACAGTCACGGCTCCCTTAGTGATTCAGGGGTTGGTTTAGCCTTCAGTATCAGCCCTTGGGTGAGGAAATCAATCCAACGCACCAGTGAGGGTACTGATGATGAATACCATTCCACAAAACTTAAAGTTTAAGGAATGAACACATCAACTCAATGGCTGTTTGACAAGCTTAAGGCATGGCTAGCCTGGAGCATGACACTATTATCCAGCGCTTGTTATACCCCAACGCCTAATTTAAAAATCTCTCAACCGCCTGTGCCAGCACCCGCACACTATAGCTATGAGATCATCAACACATTCAAACACGACCCTGATGCTTCTACCCAGGGGCTGGTTTTCCATGACAATGTTCTCTATGAAAGTACCGGACGATATGGCCAATCTAGCTTACGGGAAGTGGACCTGGAAACGGGCGAGCTCATCCGCCTGCACTTACTCGACCCTCAGCACTATGGGGAAGGCTTAGCGATACTTGGTGATCACATCATTCAACTTACCTGGAAATCGCGTACGGGCTTTGTTTATCAGCGCCAACATTTTCAAAAACTGAAGAGCTTTTCGTATGCAGGCGAAGGCTGGGGGCTCACATATGATGGCGACTATTTAATCATGAGTGATGGCAGTGCGCAGTTACAGTTTCTCGATCCCATCACCTTTGCCAGCTTGCATCGCATTACCGTAAAGGATCCTCATGGCCAAGTATTCGGTTTGAATGAACTAGAATATATTCAAGGCGAACTCTACGCAAATATTGCACGTAGTAATCACATCATTCGCATCAATCCTAACACTGGACACGTTACCGCCCGCATTCATCTTGATGGCTTAAACACTTATGATTCGGCGAAATGGCTAAACGGAATCGCTTATGATATTCTGACCGATCGATTGTTTATCACCGGAAAACACTGGCCCCACCTTTACCAAATTAAATTAATTCCACAACCATAACCCAAGCAGTTATTACCTTATTATCCTAAGTTTCTCAGTTGAGCTCTTGGGTACTGTTTTTTGAGCTTATTATCAAAAATCACAATACGCTTAGCCAAGCGGAGTGCTAGATATGACAGGGTGGCATTACTGGTTTTTAAGACAACAAAATATCGGAACCCCTTTTTATGATCTCGTTGCCATTGCTCTAAATAATAATTGTCGATATGCGATTTATGCCTAAGCATTTGCTTAATATCTTGAGTAAAACTATTGAGTTCTCTATCATCAATTGCAGACGGCGAATTTATGCTCATTTTGTTTGAGCCATGATGAATTAAACATTCGACCTGCTCAAGCACAAAAGAAAATAAAATATCAATGGCGTCGATTTGAGCATTCTCAAATGCTAATATGGGAGATGAACATGTTTCAGACTGGCCCATTACCACTGTGTCATCCATTTTTTGCTCCCTTTATAAGAAATTGAGAAGTAGATAGGATTATAAAGACAAGAAAATGAATGGCAGTTGAATAACAATCGGTTAACTGACCAATAAACAACCATTCATTACCGATAACAAACCATTGTCCCTTATATGGCTAGGCGCTAAATATTAACCCTACAAGTTGAATATTTAACGCGCTGCCTTGTCCAACCTAGAAGAACCATTTTGTAACGGTATCATTAAAGTAAAATTCCTGATTGTAAAATGAACAGTTCGATGGTTACAATGTAAACGCCTCATCATGCGAAATTATTAACATACCAGGAACGAGAAGGAGAAAGCATGGCATTGCGTCTTTTATTGCGATTCATCATCATGGCAACAATGCTGATTGCCGTCATCGGGTGTAGCTCAAAAGTCACAGTAAAAGTCGATTCTATCATCGATAAAACAGTGTCGAGTACCGGCAAACATTATGTACTCACCAACGGCATGAATAGCGCTGAAACCAATCATTTATACTTTCGTGAGTTTAGTCAATACTTTGATTACGTTTTACAAAAAAATGGTTTTACCAAGGTAGAGAATCGTGATCAGGCAGAGCTGGAAATTCAGTTTAAATACGCTATTTCTGATGGAAAGATGGGTATGTATTCTTATTCTATACCGATTTATGAGCATATCGGTGGAGAAACAATTACCATCACCGAAACCAGCAAAGGTGGTTCAGGTGAAACGATTGTCACTAAGCGTACCATTCGTGTACCAATTCGTTATCGTCAAACCGGCACATCGGTGAACACGGGGAGTTATACACTATATAAAAGCATGGTTACTTTAGAAGCCAAAACTAACTCACCGCCTGCCAATCGTGCTAAGCAAACAGTATTATGGCAAATTCATATGTCGAGTGTGAGCGAGTCTGATGATATACGAGCGATTATGCCTTATTTAGCCGCCGCCTCTGATGGCTTTTTTGGTCAAAATACCGGCAAACAAGTTAAACGAGTAATTAGCGAACAAGACCCCTTCGTCATTGAGTTAAAAAAACTGGTACACACCCCCAGTCAATAAATTTAGGCCCAATATGGATTCTGGGGACTTGTTTGACAATTTGAGTCAACGAGCTCATTTGGACAATATTTTGCGGCTTTAGCACATAATAGAATTATTTGTTGCAGTTTTTTTGGTCGAGTTAGATTTGACCGGTCTGATAGTGTGAAATCGCAGATGTCATTGGGCTATCCAACTTGCTAAATGGGCAAAAAAAAAGCTTGCCTAGTCGATACTAGGCAAGCTCTTTTGAAAAGCGCTTCGCGTTAACCCACTAGCGGATTAACGATTTTCTAAATTATTTCATAATTACATATAGTTAAATAAAAACTATCACATAAAACTCACAAACACGAAGCTGCTCATTATTTCACATCAACAAAATAACTATTGATAATTTTTTCCAGCTATGAAGAATGTAATAACGTGTCCAAAAACAGCGATAAAATAAAAACATAAACCATAAAAATAACTCCATTATTTGATCAATACGCTTAATCCATATCGTTTGCTAATGAGTGCCTACTGCCAACCGTTGTTTGGCTAGATACCATCTCATTTGATCAAATAAAAAACAATAATAAAAACATATCACAATCCCAGTGGGATAAAACACAAACCAAAAAACATTATTCAAATAACCATTAGGGGGCTAACGAGCGATTTCATGCCTATTCCTAACCACACCACGGTACTGTCACCATGAATCATCCTGTTTATCATCCACGTCATTATTTTTCGTTTTTTTATATGGCGCTCGCGGCTTTACTCATGGCTTGTGGTTCAGGCGGTCATGATCATGCTGGCACCACCCTCACGCCGAACAATAATACCACGCGCAGCATTGAATCACTCAAAATGGCATTCGACACGGAGGAAAATGAACTCACTACAGGTTCGACAAAAAAATTTGAAGTGCTTGCCATTTATGATGATGGTAGCGAAGAAAATATCACCGATCAAATTAGCTGGCAAAGTGCCGATGAAGATATTATCAGCATTGATTCGGGTGGCAATCCAACCGCAAAATCATGGGTAGCCAACACGCAACTCACGGCGAGTTTTCTAGGAAAAAACATCGACATTCCCATCCAAGTGGTACCGGCCAGCGATGCGATCGTCTCCAAACTGGTGATTGCTCCAGAACAATTCACGATGACATCAAATGAATCACTTCCCGTCACCGTCAAAGCTATCTATAGCGATGGTTCGGAAGAGTGGGTCACGGACAAAGCAATCTGGTCGGTAAGTGACGAAATGTTAGCACGCATCGACTCAGGGCTAGTGCAAGGCCTCCTCGCCGGTGAAGTTGTCTTATCCGCCAGCTATGAAACCCATGAAATCACAGCCAACTTAACCATCACACCTAGCATCACTGTATTGCCCAGCTTGGTCAAGCTTAGCATTCAACCTGATACGGCCACCCTGTCAACAGCGACGCAAAGCTTCCAAGTGATCGCCCATTTTGACGATGATTCCACCACGGATATCACAACACAAGTGACTTGGCAATCCAGTGCACCTAAAACCGCCTCCATTGCCAACGGTATTGCCACGCCTGGCAATCAAGCAGGAACGAGCATTATCAGCGCCTCCTATGAAAATCAAACGGTAAGCGCGAATATCACCGTGACATTACCGATTATATTAAAAAGCATCACGCTATCACCGGCCTCGGCAAGCCTACTCAATAATGCCACCCAACAACTTGTTGTTAACGGTTTTTTTTCCGACGGCAGCAGTAAAATACTATCAGAGGCGATTAATTGGCTTTCCAGTGATAACAACATTGCAACCATTAACAATGGGACGCTCACGCCTGGCAGTCAAACGGGAACCGTCACCATTACGGCAGAATACCAAGACTTAACAGCACAAGCAGAAATCACTATCACTGCCGCGACCACGCTCGTTGGTATTACCCTATCCCCCAACGAAGCCAGCATCGACAGTAATGCCAGCCAACTATTTTCCGTCACCGGAAATTATTCGGATGGCACCAATCAAGCCCTAACACAGAATGTCATTTGGTCATCCTCAGATCAAACCATTGCGCTGATTGATAACGGCATAGCGGCGGCGGGTAACACCGCCGGATCAACGATTATCACGGCGACTTTTGAAGCACACACCGCCAATGCCACATTACAAGTAAGCGCGACAGCGACCTTGAAATCCATCGAACTGCAGCCCGATACAGCGAGCATCTCCACCTCAGAGACCCAGCAATATCAACTCGTTGCTTATTACTCTGATGATACCAATCAAATGATTGAATCTGATATTACCTGGTCTTCATCAGACTCCGCTATTGTGAGTATCAATGATGGTATCGCTACCGCCATTGCCGACACCGGTAGCGTCAACATTGAAGCCAATTATAATGGAAAACAAAGCTCAGCTAATTTAACGATTATATTGCCCAAGCGGGTCAACCAAGGCAGTATCATCAATCCAGCCGCGCTACCATTCTCCCCGCAAGGAAATATTCATCAAATGGTTCTGGGCAATAGCTATTACCAAATGGACGTCGTTAAAAATGTGACTTATGATCTGATCATTTCCCATGCAGCCAACCGCATTAATGATTTCTCACTCCGTGTCTTCGACGATGCCAACTTTACTAACCTGATCTGTGCGGCGTCATCCGATACCATAACGGAACTGCGCTGTACTTTAACCCCAGAAAAGACCCCCTTATACCTGAGTGTCACTTATACCGGCAACCGCGAAGTGGAAGACATATTAATACGTACTGAAGCCCAGGAGGGTCAACCTGAAACCCCGGTGGACATTGGCAAACTGCCTGCCCTTCACATCAGTCAAATTGGCTTCAATCAAAGTTTTTATCAATTATCTATCTTACCCAACAAAGCGTATCAGGTTAAAATAACAGGCTATAAGCTCACCGCCACCATGGATGTCTATCAGAATGTGGATTTTTCAAATCCACTTTGCCTTGCCACGCGTAAATGTCAACTCACGACGGAAGATACGGCAGGCCTTAACCAGCTCTATCTGAAAGTCGATGGTCGGCAAACCGCCGATGGCGCACGTTACGCCATCGCCGCCTCTTTCGCCATGGAGGGTAGTCTCGCGGGTGATGGTTTCCCAGATGAGGCCAAAGATTTGGGTGAGGCACCGTTATCCACCGTTGGACAAGTCGATGGGGCAACAAGCTATTACTGGGTCTCAGCCATCAAGGGTCAAGTGTATAATGTGCGCATTTCTGATTATCGTCAGGTACTGACGCTATGGATCAACTCAAATTTTCAATGTGCTGCACGCGGCGAAAACAACCAAACGGTTAATTGCTTAGTTATGCCCAATATCGATGGCTTTGCCATGTCAATTGATGGCAAAGAAACCGGTGGCGGCACGACCTATAATATTGAAGTCAGCGAAGTGAATGATCCAATCTATCACGTTAAAACCCAACCAAACGGCGCGGGCCGGTCGGCCTATACCTTCATTCAGGTTTATACGCTTGCCGGTGAATTATTTTATCAACGCGGTATTTCAGAGCAACCTTTTACCCACGTTGCGTTCCCTTTAACTTCTGGAAAAAGCGTCAATATTCGTATTACTAACCCCTTTCAGGAATCAGGAAACAATGGCTATAGCATCCGAGTGGACAGCAATACTGACGGATTTGCAACAGACTTGATACCGACCGACCCGGATACTTTTGAACCCGACGATAATAACCCAACCGGAGCCACCGAATTACTCCTTGGAACCCGATCCGACCACACCTTATCAACCAATGATGGCCGCTTTGGCGATGAAGATTGGTTTATTTTTACCGCCCCCTAAAATTGTTAAAAGCCTAATGCCAAAGATCGTCATAAAAATGACGATCTTTGGCATTAGGCTCATACAAATAATCTTGAAAATATCATTTTTGACTCACTATATGCCCTCTTCCCTTCAAAAAAACAGGTCTATAAATTGCAGGAGAACCATAAAACTGCCCTCAATTAATATATATTTGTATGATGTTGGTATACCAACATCATACAAATATGCTTCCAAGGATTACCGATGGATAAGGAAACTTATATTGATTTACCTAACCCACCGAACAGTGCCGTCCAAAATGATAACCAAAACACTGGCGCATTGCAGGTTAGCTTATCCTTACTGGACGGTAAACAACTCAAGGGAGAATTACGCCGCTTTTCACCAGACAACAGCGATCGAATTGATTTCTTTTTGCCAAGCAAAGAGACCACCGTTCGAATCAAATTCACACAAATTAAATCAATCCGCTTAAATAACTCGCGTCAATTTTTTCCGGCTGACAGTAACACCAGCAGCCCTCAGAGTGATACCACAATATCACCCGAATGCCAAGAATTTGAATTGTTATTCAGCGATGGTACAAAAGAGATAGGCACGACGTTTAGTCACATCAAAGATAAAACAGGCATTCACTTATTTACCGCCCAAGCTTTTAATAACTATACCCATCTATATGTACCGCACACGGCACTTGAAGAGTATCATGTGGCTGAATTCAATAATAACGACATAAAAAATAGCCAATTATCCATCCAAAAAGTCCGTGGTAACACTCATCCCCAAAGCATACAAACCGTTGAATTCCAAACCGACACCGAAATACTCACCTCAGAAGAACTACAACAAGCCTTAAAAACGCAACAGCAGTCACCAAATCTAAAGTTAGGGGAAGCATTAATACAAGACGGGCACGTCACTGATGAACAACTCGATAATGCACTGAGAAAACAAAGACAACACAAAAATTTACCGCTTGGTGAAATCCTTACGCAACTAGGATATGTCACTCAAGAACTCATTAGAAAAACATTAGCGAGTAAACTCGGGATTCCTTTTATTGTATTAAAACGATTTCAAATCGAAGACAATGCGGTGAAATCCGTCCCGGCAAAAATTGTCAACCGGCATCAAATTATGCCAATTTGTATTTATAATTCAAAAATCGTCGTTGCCACAGCAAACCCAATGAATAAAGATCCTCTAGAGGATATTCGATTTCATACAAAAATGTTTGCCGAACCGGTCATGGCATCCAGTGAAGACATCCTATGGGCCATCAATAACTATTATCAAACTAATTTTGATGAACTCACAGAAGATTTCGACGATGACGATGATGACTCTGGATTCGAAGAGCCTGAACTCGCTAATTCGGATAATGCCGTTGTTAAGCTGGTAAACAAAATGATCACTGATGCCTATCAGCAAGGCATATCAGATATCCACATAGAACCTTACCCCGGCAAGAAAAAGACCGTCATTCGCTTTCGTAAAGATGGGACGATTATTCAATACGCAGAATTGCCACCTAATTATCGAGAAGCATTAATCTCACGACTGAAAATCATGTGTAATCTCGATATTTCTGAACGCCGAAAACCACAAGATGGAAAAATCGATTTTAAAAAATTCGGGCCGGCAAAAATTGAACTACGGATGGCGACCATCCCCACCGCTGGTGGAGTAGAAGATGTCGTATTACGGCTATTAGCCGCCGGTGAACCAATCCCACTTCCTCAATTAGGATTAAGTGAGCATAACTACAACGGCATCAAATCATTAATCCACAAACCCTATGGACTCTTCCTCGTCTGCGGCCCGACTGGATCAGGTAAAACAACCACCTTACACTCGATACTTGGCCACATTAATACTCCGGACAAAAAAATATGGACGGCCGAAGACCCCGTAGAAATCACCCAAGTCGGTTTACGCCAAGTACAAGTGAACCCCAAAATAAATCTCACTTTTTCCAATGCGATGCGGGCCTTCTTACGCGCCGACCCGGATGTTATCATGGTCGGTGAAATGCGCGATGCAGAAACGACCGGCACTGGCGTTGAAGCCTCCTTAACCGGCCACTTAGTATTCTCCACCCTACACACCAACAGCGCTCCAGAAAGCATTATCCGACTACTCGACATGGGCATGGACCCCTTTAACTTTGCAGACGCTTTGCTAGGCATCCTCGCCCAACGACTCGCCAAAAGACTTTGCCCCGTTTGCGCAAAAAGCTACATTGCGACTGAAGCAGACTTAAAGTCCATTGCTAGAGAATATTACTCAGACCTCTTCCAAACCAACACCGACGAAACAGAAGAACAAAAAGAAGAAATCATCCAAAACCAAATCACCCAATGGCGAGAAAAATTTGGTGACAGCAACAACGATATCACCATCAAAGATTCGATAGGCTGCATGGAATGCGGCGACACCGGCTACGACGGCCGTCTCGGACTACACGAACTGCTGATTGCCAGCAACCCCGTCAAAAAACTCATCCAAGAACACGCCACCGTCGCACAAATCACCAAAGTGGCCTTCTCTGAAGGCATGCGCACCCTAAAGCAAGACGGCATCGAAAAAGTGCTGGAGGGACGCACAGATATTAAACAGGTGCGGGCGGTTTGCATTAAGTAAGAAGCTTTAAAATGATGTTATACCTCACATTAAATTTGGCAGCGATGTCAACAAGAAAACAATAGGAGTTTGCAGAGAATCGGCGTAAAATTCGGTGGTGGCCATCGTTGACGGTCATGCTAAAACTCATTAGTTCGATTTTAAGGTTGAAACCACCGCCTTTAGGCGGTTAGATTTATCCTTGTATTTTACGGCGTTGTATCATGCTCCAATTTTGGCGTATTAACGGATGGGGTTCCGTGATGGCAGCCATACCGTGTTTAAGATTTAATGCCCTTTTGTGTTTGTCACTAAACATTGATACAGAAGCTGTTTGAGAGCTTCCCAGATTTGAAGAATGCTACTAAGTCGCCATTTTGGTGGTGTATCTCATTAGCTGTTCATGATCATTGGGTACGTCACCCATTCTTCTATCGACCCAATATGATCAGTCAAACCCACCGCCATCGCCGGTGTTCGCTTCATCTTTTTCGAGCCATTGTATATCGCTAGCGTTCGCACTGGCCAGCAAAAATTGTCACGGTATAAAGTGAAATACGTCATCACCTGATGGACGTCGAGTTTTTTTGAAAACCCATAGCTCTGGCGTCTTTTTCTTGAATTTTGACCTCGGTCGGTGCCATTTTGTCTTTCAACAAACGACGTATTAACCCTAATTCGTCCTTAATTTTATACACTACATTACATCTTCAGTAAATT
>CAYUAI010000057.1:0-27203 GCA_964442745.1 uncultured Chromatiales bacterium | reverse complement strand
GAATTGGGTTTTAAGGTCTATTATAGTATCTATTTAATCCGGCCACGCCATAGATGCACCCGAACACCAGAGAAATAAAGCTTTTTTGTCGAACAATAACCATGATTTGCGAGTTTTGGGGCGATGCAGGCTTTGAATCGATGCCCTTGCTTTGCTAACGCAACTGGAAACGAATCGGCCAGCAAAGATTGGGTATCGCCCACTCGGGTTTTTGCTTGTTCTTCCTGAATGATTTCAAGCCGAGGGGCAAAACATCAGACATTCTATTCAGTCGCTGAACAAAAGCCACATAATTTGGTCGTTTCGGGAACCAGCGGCGTATCGTTATTTGGTGCAAAGAGCAACACCAACATGGGGCTAACATGCGTCAATTGTTATTGCCGAACTCAATCCAGACAACGATCACCGATGCAATATTACCTTCACAAATAGAGGACGAAGAAGCAAACTTTTAAATGAGTCAACATTTGACTAATGGTTCGATTTTAGTATGAGGTAATACGCCGGATAGGTTAATTGTCGCCTAACACCCGTTTTTTGAACTGCCGGCATAGCGGGTAAAGCCATATGTCTTTGATAGGCACACTCTGTCTCCCCGCCGCTTCGTTTTACCAACATAGATCCAATTAGCCGCTTTATAGCCGGTGCCGGTGAAACGCTCAGCATCGACAAAGGTCTCCAATAACACCGGGCGAATAGGATATCGACTTTCCCAGTGATCAGGACGTTGGCGTACCAACATGGCTAGGATTTTCGACGCGAGATTTTTTGATTGTATCCAGGGCAAAGGAGGACGTTATGCCGGATACGTAACTTTGAGAAAAAAATGGGCAAGATACTGAATGATCGATGTTAGCAACAGGGTGTAGAGTGAATTGAAGGGCATGCGATGAATGATGGATGGTTTTTGATTTTGACAATTAAAATCAGAGTGTACTAGGTGGTCAATATTGATTGATTTAAATTAAAGACAGGCGCTTGACCTAGGTGTAGCACACATGTCGTAAAATTTACTGATTAGTTTTTTAGTAAGTTTAAACTGCTTTCAGAGGAAAAGTTATTTTATGCCGTTTTTTTTAACAAAAAAAATCACTAAAAAATATCGCTTCCTCTTTATGAGCGACGTCATCATGCCCCAATAGGTCATTGAAATGAGAATAATACCAGAGGGAATTGATTTGTTTTCGAGTCGGGTTTAGGGTGGATTCGCTGCGTTTTATCCACGCTACGAGTTTATTTTTCCTGAAATCAGTTTAAACTTACGTTTTTTATTGTTCAGTTAATGACGGTGCTTTTTTAATGAGGACATCAACATGGATAAGAGGCGTTGGGGCGATAAATTTTGTTCCGCCGAATTGCAAGGTCAATGTATAATGCAGTGTCAACAAATAATGCAACAGCGTATGGATATGATGCAGAGCATGGTGAAGCGTCAATTTATATTGGTGGAGAAAAACCATATGAATTGATTAAGTCATTTTTTATTAATATGAGGGAAAATTTATGACTGAACAGGCTGTCCAGGTAAATATTATGACTGATCCCGTGTGTGGGATGAACGTATCTGAGCCATCTGAGCACCATTGTTCCCACGAGAGTGAAGATTATTACTTCTGCAGTGCGCATTGCCTAGATAAGTTTCAGGCAGCACCTCGGCATTATCTTGAACTGCAACAGTCGAAGTCTCAAGATAATGCACCTGATCGTATTGTTGAGTCAATCGCAGGGATTTATATTTGCCCGATGCATTCTGAAGTACAGCAGCAAGGCCCAGGTAATTGTCCCAAATGTGGGATGGCACTGGAACCTATGGGGGTTCCTGTCGCCGCAAGTAAAACCGAATATACTTGTCCGATGCATCCTGAGATTGTACAAGACCACCCCGGCAGTTGCCCCAAGTGTGGTATGGCGCTAGAGGCTGTGACGGTGGAGGCGGATGAGGATACCAGCGAGCTGGACGATATGACGCGTCGCTTCTGGGTCAGCACGTTGTTCGCCATCCCGGTATTGTTCAGCGCCATGGCGGCTGAGTTTTGGCCAGAAGGCATGGCCGAACTGATCGACCCCAGTCTGCGTCAGTGGATTGAAATGGTGCTGTCGGCTCCCGTGGTGATCTGGGGAGGCTGGATATTTTATATACGAGCCATACAGTCAGTGGTCACACGCAATCTCAATATGTTTACCCTTATCGGGCTCGGTGTGTCGGTTGCCTGGAGCTATAGCGTTATCGCCACCGTTTTTCCCGGAATTTTTCCGCCCGAGGTGTTTAACGACGTGGGTGTCGTGCCGGTCTATTTCGAGGCGGCCGCGGTGATTACTGCACTGATATTGCTGGGCCAGGTACTGGAGCTGCGAGCGCGCAGCCAGACCAACGCTGCCATTAAGTTATTGCTGGGACTGGCGCCCAAGACTGCACGTATCGTGCGCGAAGATGGGACGGAAGAGGATATTCCCATGGAGCATGTGCAAGTCGGCGATACGCTGCGGGTGCGTCCTGGCGAAAAGATTCCAGTGGATGGCGTCGCCATCGACGGCGAAAGTAATGTGGATGAGTCCATGGTGACTGGCGAGCCTGTCCCCGTTGCCAAGGCGGTGGGCGAGCGATTGATCGGTGCCACGGTTAACGGCACGGGTGGTTTACTGATGCGAGCCGAAAAAGTGGGGTCAAATACCCTATTAGCGCAGATCGTCAAAATGGTCGCCGAAGCCCAGCGTTCCCGCGCCCCGATTCAAAAACTGGTCGATCTTGTTTCTGGCTATTTTGTGCCGGTCGTGGTTGTCATTGCGATTGTCACCTTCACCACCTGGAGTCTGTGGGGACCGGAACCCGCTATTGCCTACGCCGTCATTAATGCCGTTGCCGTATTAATCATCGCCTGCCCCTGCGCCCTGGGACTGGCTACGCCTATGTCGATCATGGTTGGCACTGGCAAAGGTGCCATGATGGGTGTATTGTTCAAAAATGCTGAGGCGCTGGAGGTATTAAGAAAGGTCGACATCTTGGTCGTGGATAAGACCGGTACGTTGACGGAAGGTAAGCCGAAGCTAGTTTCGGTGATAGCGATGGGGGATTTTCAAGAAAATGATAATCTACGTCTTGCCGCTAGTCTTGAGCGCGCCAGCGAACATCCGCTGGCTGAAGCCATTGTGCAGGGGGCTAAAGAGAGAGATGTGGAACTGACTCAGGCCGATAACTTTCAGTCAGTCACGGGCAAAGGTGTCACCGGTACGGTTGATGGCCGCAAGGTAGTGCTGGGTAACCTCAAACTATTAGAGAGTCTCGGCATCGATGCGATTGATTTGCCACAGCAGGCCGATCGTCAGCGTACCGAAGGCCAGACCGTCATGCTGCTGGCGGTGGACGGTAAGGCGGCCGGACTAATCGGCGTAGCCGATCCCATTAAAGAGACTACCCCCGAAGCGATTCGTGACCTGCATGGCGAAGGCATCCGAGTGGTCATGCTCACCGGTGATAGCCGCAAGACAGCCGAAGCGGTCGCCGCCAAACTGGATATCGACCAGGTTCAGGCTGAGGTATTACCCGAGCAGAAAGCCGAGGTGGTCAAACAGCTCCAGGTAGAAGGTTACATTGTTGCCATGGCGGGTGACGGTATTAACGATGCCCCCGCTTTAGCCCAGGCCCAAGTTGGTATCGCTATGGGTACTGGCACTGATGTCGCGATGGAAAGTGCGGGAGTCACCCTAGTTAAGGGTGATTTGCTCGGTATTGTGCGAGCCCGTCGCCTCAGCCATGTTACCATGCGCAATATTCGTCAGAACCTCTTTTTTGCCTTTATATATAACGCGGCCGGTGTACCGATTGCGGCCGGCGTGCTTTATCCTTTCTTTGGCTTATTGCTCTCACCCATTATCGCGGCGGCGGCGATGAGTTTTAGCTCAGTCTCGGTGATTGTCAATGCCTTGCGCTTGCGTCAAGTGAAACTATAACCTTTAACAAGGAGAATAATGATGCTCGGTGATGGTGGATACTCCTATGGCATGTGGGTCGTTGCCGTTTTTAATGTCGCTCTATTTTTATCTTTCATGTTAAGTTTTCTCAAGCCACGAGGCAATCAAGAGTGGCGCAACATGGGGGTGGTCACTGTTTTTTTGGTCGCATTGTTTGCTGAAATGTATGGATACCCGCTGACGGGTTTGATGGTCCCAATACTTTACTTCGCTTATGTGTATTTAGCCAAAGTTGAAGAGCGATGCGCGTTAGCCGAATTCGGTGAAGCCTATGTGGTTTATGCGCGTAAAATACCGGATTTTTTCGCCATTGATTTTTTTTGTAAAATAAAAAATAACGTATGTTCATTTACTAATTGAAAGAGAGAGAATTGAAATGAAGAAATACACCACGATATGGTTAACGGCTTTACTGGTCAGTGTCCCATTGACTACGCTGGCATCGGAAACGCCTGATGGAGCGGAATTATTCAAGAAAAAATGTGCGCTTTGTCATGATATTGATAAGAAAAAAATAGGCCCGGCAGTCAAAACTATGAGTCAAGAAAAATCGGTATTACGTACAGTTATCATTAAGGGTGAAAAATCAATGCCGAGTTTCAATGGAAAACTAAGTGATGCTGAAATAGAAGTAGTTGTCAACTATTTGTTGAAAAATCAGCAGTAGTTGAAAAATAGTTACTTACTTATTTTAGGAATGAAACAATGAATAGCAATCCCTGTCTTTTACACTCATGTAATAAGGAGTGGGCTCGTAATAACTTCCGCTTGTCTTCACCCATTTCTAATCACTCAAAATTACTCAAAACCAACTGGTTAATCGCATCAACATGGATTATCAGTTTTCTAATAATTAATACGGCGCAGGCGATTCCTGCCTTTGCGCGCAAGCATCAAACTGAATGCAGTAACTGTCACAATGCTTGGCCAGCATTGAATTCGGTAGGGCGAAAATTTAAAGAGAACGGTTATCGTTTAGCTAGAGATGAAGAGTCAGGTTTCATGAATTGGGATCAAGATTTTCCTGTTACTGCGATGATCAAAGCAAGACCTTTTGAGAAATCAGATAAAGGCGCAAAAAAAATACGCGCCCTTCATGAAGTGGAAATAATGGTCGCAGGTACAATGGCTAGAAAATTTTCTGGATGGTTCGAACTCGAAGCTGAAGATGATGCCGATTTTAACGTCGAAGTAACGTCTGCAGCAATCGGATATCATGTAGACGAAGCCATTAATCTACAGGTTTCATGGGGAGGTATCACTGGCAGCGACCCTTATGATGTATTCAGTAATGCTCGTAAATTAACGCGTAACCGTGCTTCAATCATCAACCAGCGTTTTGGTGGCGCAGACAATAATGGACGGTTGCGTGATGCTCGACAAAATATCACGCTTTATGGCAGGCCGATGGATAATATTTTTTATAGTGTGGGGGCGAGCGGTGTCAAAGGTGATACTGAAGGCGAAGATAGTCATGCGCTAATTGGTCGCTTAGCCGTCGATGTCACTCCGGATATCATGATTGGTCTAATCACGGTTAATGGCACTTGTGAAGTCTCTAGAGATAACTGCGATGCTGATCGTGATTTTTCTCGTACTGGCATTGATGCCCAAGCAGATATTGGCAATATTCGCCTGATGGGGGCCTTTTTGCAAACAAAAGACGACAATAGTACTGCAACAGCTAACGTAGAGAATAATGCTACTTATATAGAAGCACGTTATGCCTTCATTCAAAATGGTCGCCCTTCCTTTGTTCCTCTGTTACGGATTGACAGTTACCAAAAAAATGATGGCCAAGATGATTTTAATGAAATCACCGCACAACTTGCCTATTATTTCACAGAGAATGCCCGCGCTTTTATCGAATATTGGACCAAAGATGGCCCGACTTCGAAAGACGATGACAATATGGTAACTCTACAAGCAGAAATTGCATTTTAAAACAGCCTTTAGAATATAGCTAAATTGATTGTTGATCAATATGTCTGGGTTCTGAAGGGGCTGACATTAAACAATCCATGCACGATAAGCTCATTGAAAAAAACAGTATCTAATCAATATGGAAAGATAGGCCAGAGGTTCGGCAGTGGCAATCGCTGTATTGGTTTTAGGGATAAGGCTGAAGTTAAAGTACCGATATTGCGCCGGATTTTTGTTTGTAGTTTTCACGGCCCTGTGGGGCGCCTAGTGGGCTAGGTAACCGACGGGGCCGTGGAAAATACGGGCAAAAAGACCAGCAAGATGGGTATTTTAATAAATGCCTCATTCCTTAGTCGCTGGGGTACGTCATTGTTCAAGTGACGCTACATCAGCTTTATTTAGCCATAACGATATTACACTAAGGAGAAATAGTATGGCACAAAAAGTCGAAACGCCTAATGCAAAAAAAGTAATTAAAACCGTTTCCAGTAAGCAACAAATGACATCGGAAATGCCACCGGAATCTACTTCGACTTCATCCTCACCTGTTGCCCCCAGTCGCGTGATTACGGCTGAAAAACGCCATCAAATGATTGCTGAAGCTGCTTATGCAATGGCTGAACAACGGGGATTTGAAGGCGTGGCAGTCATGGATGATTGGTTACAAGCCGAGGCGCAAGTGGATAACCAAATCGCGGCAGGCGATGTTAGATAACGTGGTTGAAATTAAGGAAGGTACAGCCCTACCGTTAGGCTCGATTGAACGTTGTGATGGCACTAATTTCGCGATATTTAGCCGTCATGCCACCCAACTGAGTTTATTGTTGTTCGATGAGCCGACCGATGGGGCTCCTTCTCAAACAATTCGGCTCGATCCGGGGCGGCATCGTACCGGTGATATTTGGCATGTGTGGGTCAAGGGGATCGGAGCTGGAGTTATCTATGCCTGGTGTGCTGATGGGCATTATCAGCCAGAACAAGGATATCGTTTTAACCAAAATAAAATTTTGCTTGATCCTTATGCTCATAGTTTAGTGGGAACCGACTGCTGGGACTTTGCTTGTCTTTGTGGCCGGGATTCAGAGACCATTAATGATAGTCGGTGGAAAGCCAAAGGATTGGTGAGCCATGATATGTTTGATTGGCAAGGGGATCATCTGCTTAAGCATTCTTGGAGCGATACCGTGATTTATGAGACCCATGTGCGTGGCTTGACGATACATCCCTCTTCGGCAACTCAGTATCCGGGTACCTTTTTAGGTGTGATAGAGAAAATTCCTTATTTTCAATCCCTCGGTATCACGGCGCTTGAATTGATGCCGGTGCAAGAGTTTTGTGAAAATGAATTGATGCGCTACAACCCTGTGACTGGAGAGCCTCTGCGCAATTACTGGGGTTACAGTACCGTTAGTTTTTTTGCCCCTAAGGAAAGTTATGCCAGCCGCCGTCATTGGGGTTGTCAAGTCAGAGAATTCAAAACTATGGTGAAGGAACTCCATCATGCTAGTATTGAAGTGATTCTTGATATTGTGTTTAATCATACAGCGGAAGGCAATCACCTTGGGCCAACGCTTAATTTTCGTGGTTTAGATAATCGCGTCTATTATCTATTGGATGAAAATGACCAACGGTATTATCGAAATTATTCCGGTACCGGCAATACGCTGAATTGCAATCACCCGGTAGTGCGTGATTATATTCTGGATTGTTTGCGCTATTGGGTGATGGAAATGCATGTGGATGGATTTCGGTTCGATTTAGCATCGGTGCTGGGTCGGGATCGACATGGAAATTTATTGCCTAATCCACCTTTATTGGAACGTATCGCTGAAGATCCAATTCTGCGTGATGTTAAACTAATTGCAGAAGCTTGGGATGCGGCGGGTGCTTATCAAGTGGGTAGTTTTCCAGGTTTACGCTGGTCGGAGTGGAATGGCCGTTATCGCGATGATATACGTCGTTTTTGGCGAGGTGATGCGGGAATGAGTGGCGCCCTGGCCAGTCGCTTGTGTGGCAGTGCTGATATTTATCAATATGGCGGTAAATCGCCGATTCATAGTGTTAATTTTATTACCTGCCATGATGGTTTTACGCTTAACGATTTGGTCAGTTATGCTGAAAAGCATAATTTGGCGAATGCTGAGAATAATGCGGATGGTAGCAATGATAACTACAGTGCCAATTATGGTGTCGAAGGCCCGAGTGATGATTCGACAATAGAGCGTTTACGTTTGCAACAAATAAAAAACATGATCGCCACCTTATTCTTATCACGAGGTGTACCCATGTTGTTAGGTGGTGATGAGTTCCAACGTACGCAACAAGGTAATAATAATGCCTACTGTCAAGACAATGAACTGTCATGGTTTAACTGGGAATTTTTGCAACAACACCAGGAACTATTTCGGTTTGTGTGTGCAATGATCAAATTGCGGCAGCGATTGCCCGTGTTGCGTGCTGAGCAGTTTTACACGGCACAAGAGATTCAATGGTTTGGCGATAACTTGGCGCCTCCTGATTGGCATGGACCCTATGGCTTGTTAGGCTGCAAGATTATAGACCAAAAAAATGCAGGAGAAGCGCTTAGTTTATTATTTAATGCCACGTTGGCTGATGTGACTTTTCGACTGCTCGCACCACCATCGAGGGGTACTTGGCGAGTGCTGTTAGATACCACGCAGTCTGTTCCAAAGACAGGTTATGATCCGATGCAAACGTATCCATTGACACAAGTAGAGCGGAGCTTAGTGAAAGCCCGTTCGCTGATAGTACTTTATGCGGGTCACTCACTTTAGAAATGGGCATGCAGTAAATCGGACATTTTGCACTCGGGTTTAAGGAATAAAAAATAAAGGAGAGAATACGCGATGACGAAAGAGAGTCGAATGCTCGATCAGGACTGCCCGGCCATTCGGCCACGGCGTTTCTACGATTGCACCTTCAACGAGAAATTGCTCTATACTTCCTTTCTATTGCTGGCCGGGGTCGCGTACCTGATGGCTCTGAGCTATCTTTATACCAGCTACGATGGTATTGATGGAAAATCGGGGCTGTCAGTCGAAGATATCGCCGAGAACTATTATGGCAACCGTAGTGGTACGCGGCTAGAGTCGGCGATACGTGGTCCCATGGCCGGTAATATTGAAATTGAACAACGTCACCGTGTTGTTGAATGGTTAAAGTCCGGTGCATCAGAAGAGGGTTATAAACGCACGATTCAGCCCATTTTTGCCGAACGTTGTATCGTTTGTCACAGTGCCTCCTCTGGATTGCAAATTCCAGATTTGGCCAGTTTTGAAAGTGTCAAGCAGGTGGCGAATGTAGACACCGGTGTTTCATTGCACAGTTTGATGAAAGTATCACACATTCACTTGTTTGGTATTGCATTAGTTGCGCTTGGTATCGGCCTTGTATTCCGCTTCGCCATGTTACCACCGTGGTTTCAACATATGTTAACGCTGTTACCATTTATCGCTATTTTTTCTGATATCGCTGCTTGGTTTTTAACTAAATGGGATCCGATATACGCTTATACCGTCGTGATCGCTGGTGCCATATTAGGGTTCGCCTGGGCAATGCAGATCATTATCTCCCTCTATCAGATCTGGTTTTTACAATCCCCAATTCAGAATGAAGATCAAGCCGATGAACAATAAGCCGCGGTCCACACGAAAAGCGTTTGCGGGGCATTCGACTAGAATTGACAGAGATACTGGCGGTGATGCAACAATGATTGCAGGACGGAAAATTTTGCAATGTCTTTTGGCGGGTTATGATGGACCCGTTGCGGTGCGTCTATGGAACGGCGAACGTGTCCATGGCGAGGCTGACGCCCCCTGTACGATTGTCTTCTACCAGCCTTCGGTGTTGCGCCATCTGGTGCTACATCGAGACTTGGTTCATCTTGCCGAGTCTTTTCTGGCTGGCGAGCTGGATGTAGAGGGAGATATGGTGAGCTTGTTTGATCTGACCTCACATGCACGCGGACTGCATTTCTCTTGGTTAGATAAGTGTCGCATATTGCGCTGGGCATGGCGGTTGCCAAGGTCTTGGACGTCAGGCTTGCTTGCTGCTCGTGCGAGAAGCACAGAACAGCACCGCAATACCAAAGAGAGTATTGCCCATCATTACGATGTCAGCAATGATTTTTATCGTCTGTGGCTAGATCCTGAGATGATTTATTCTTGCGCCTATTTTCGCAATTCCGCTCAATCGCTGGCCAGTGCCCAGCAGGAAAAACTGGATTACATCTGCCGCAAATTGCGTCTAGAACCGGGCCAGCAATTGCTCGACATTGGTTGTGGTTGGGGGGGGTTAGCCATTTGGGCGGCTCGCCATTATGGCGTACAGGTACACGGCATCACCCTGAGTGAACAGCAATTCCGTTATGCGATCGACCGGGTGGGTCGTGAGGGGCTGACAGAGCGGGTGACGATTGAACTGTGCGATTACCGTGAGTTGCCCAACGAGGCTCGCTACGATCGGGTTGTTAGCGTGGGAATGTTCGAGCATATCGGGGTGGCTAATTTTCCACGGTATTTTGGCACCGTCAAGCGGGTGCTCAAGCCCGGTGGACTATTCCTCAATCACGGCATCACTAATGATACCGGCTGGCGAGATACGCCGATCACGCGTTTCATGAACCGTTATGTGTTTCCAGATGGTGAGCTGACGCGTATCAGCGATGTAGAGAAAGCCATGGAAGAAGCCGGTTTCGAGATCATCGACGTGGAAGGACTGCGTCGCCACTACGCACTGACGCTGCGTCACTGGATAGAGGCGCTTGAACGACATCACGAACAAGCGGTGGCGATGGTGGGTGAAGCCACCGATCGGGTGTGGCGCTTGTACATGACCGGTTGTGTCTATTACTTCGAAGAGGGCAGCATTAATATTTATCAGGTGTTGGTTAGTCCCGTATACCAGTCATTGGCGACGCCGCTGCGACGCGACGATCTTTACGAAAAGGGTTGTGAATGCAAAGAGAGTGAGTAAACCCTAACGTTTCAAAAAAACGGGTTAAAAACCGTTACACGGTTTTATTTTTCGCCTCTAAGAACGAATACTCGATTTTTCTAAAACTCACAATGAGTGACATTGCTTATCTTAGAAAAAACTCCGTTTACCGACAAGCATGTCGGTACCAAAAGTAGGCGCTCTAGGCGAGGGGCGTAAGCACGACGGCATGGAGGCAGGGGGTAATGCAGGAGCAATGACCGAAGACGCGGAAGCTTTCGCCCTTATCGACAGCAACTAAAGCTTTTTTCCTCACTTTTTTTGAAACGTTAGGGTAAAAGATACTTAATGTAAGTGGATGCGGTATGCCATCGAAGTTTTGGTTAACAACGGGCGGTCGTCTGAATTATTTTTGAAAAATTGGTAGCCTTATTACCGACATTGGGCCGCCTAGCATTTGAAAATCGCGAAAAAAATTGATTGCACAAGAATTTTCCTAAAGAAGGTAATACTT
Organism: uncultured Chromatiales bacterium; assembly: GCA_964442745.1. GTDB lineage: Bacteria > Pseudomonadota > Gammaproteobacteria > S012-40 > S012-40 > CAYUAI01. The sequence goes on along the minus strand of CAYUAI010000057.1, from coordinate 15,841 downwards.
GTTGTATGGCCGACTGAAGAAAAATTCTTGTGGGATCAAGGATCAAGCGAGATCAAATGCTAGGCGGCCCAATGTCGGTTATTATAGTACTTTGTATGGAGGTAGCAGCACGATGAAAAGAGTTGAAGCGAGTCGCCTGCGAGCACCCGCAGTGGGTTCAATGCGAAAGTGGCAATTAGCGACAGTTATTTGGCTATTTGCCAGCGTTCCACTCTATGCTGAGGAAGTGTTATCTATGGCCGCCGCGGTAGCCGAGGTGGTGGAGGCAAACCCTGATTTGGCTGCGATTAACGCTCGGGCTGAGTCGCTAGCCGCGTTGCCGGATCAGTTGGGCACGTTACCCGATCCTCGGTTGTCGATCAACTTGATGAATTTTCCGATTGATAGTTTTTCCTTCACTCAGGAGGGGATGACGCAAACTCAGGTTGGCTTTAGCCAGAGGCTGCCTTTTCCCGGTAAGCTCGGGCTACGTCGGGAGGTGGCAGCGGCGATGGCGAGCGCGGCTAGTTTCGGGGTAGAAGAGCTTCGCCTGAAGTTGATTCGGGATGTAACAATGGTTTGGTGGAATCTCTTTTTTTTGGATCGGGCATTGGAGGTTATTGAAAACAATCAGATGCTGATGCGCCAGTTTATTGAGGTGACCGAGAGCAAATACCGTGTTGGTAAAGGCTTGCAGCAGGATGTGCTGTTGGCGCAACTGGAGCTTTCCAAACTGTTCGGCAACCAGATAGATCTGCAGGGTCAGCGGCGCAATGAGGCGATTCGTCTCAGCACGTTGCTCGATCGCCCGGCAACCGATGTATTGGTATTGCCCCGCGAGGTGGTCGAGGATTTTCCTTCGCTACGAGATGAGGCACAGTTGATGGGGCGTGCCGTTGAAGTTCGTCCTTTGCTGGCTGCACGGGAACAACAGTTAGAGATGGCAAGATTACGACTGGCGTTGGCTAAGAGAGACTATTATCCCGACTTCAGCCTGGGGGTGGCTTATGGTTTGCGCCAGGGTGATAACCCCAATGGATCTTCGCGTGACGATTTCATGTCATTGATGTTTGGCATGAGTCTGCCAATCTATACGGGCACCAAACAGGACCGGGCCATCGATCAGCGCAACGCCGAGCGTTTGGGGCAGCGTTATGCACTGGCCGATGATAATAATCGAGTTGAGGCCGCCATTGGCAGGGCGCTGTCGGACTATCGCCGTGGCCGCGAAAAAGCTGAGCTTTTCAAGACGGGTATTATTCCCCAAGCCAAGCAAACCGTTGCCTCCATGTTGGCCGGTTATCAAGTTAACAAAGTTGATTTCCTCAACGTGATGCGCACTCAGATTACGCTTTACAATTACGAAACTCAATATTGGAATGCCTTCAGCAAGGCTCGTCAGGCAATTGCCCGATTGGTGGCGGCGGTGGGCGAGGAGACTATCTATGAGTAACAAATTGAATTTGATGGCGGTGGGTGTGGCACTCGTCGTGGGGTTTAGCGGCGGTTATTTGTTGTTTGGTGGTGGCGATCCACCGTCGATGGGTGTGGAAGGAGAGCTAGTGGCAGAACGTAAACCGCTTTTTTACCGCAATGCGATGAATCCCAGCGTGACCTCACCGGTACCGGCTAAAGATAACATGGGCATGGATTACATTGCTGTTTATGCTGATGATGAGGCGGATAGCGATGCCCCTGCTGGTACCGTCAGGATTGATGCCAGCACGGTGCAAAATATCGGTGTGCGTACCGAACGTGCGACCGAGGGACCGCTATCACGCATCGTGCGAGCGGTGGGGCGTGTGGATTTCGACGAGACCCAGCTGGCGCGTATTTACCCTAAGATCGACGGCTGGGTTGAAACATTGATGGTAGATAAGACCGGTGCTCGGGTGAAAAAAGGGGATGTGCTGTTGAGCCTCTATTCACCACAACTCGTCGCCAGTCAGGAGGAATATCTGTTGGCACTCAAAAATCGACAAACGTTGGCGAACAGCCCACTGGAGGATATTCGCCGTGGGGCTGAGAGTTTAGTGAAATCGGCGCGTTTACGCTTGGAGCTGCTCGATATGCCGCCACACCAGATCAAGGAGCTGGAGCAGACCGGCGAGATTAAACGGGCGACGCATATTCATTCACCGTTCAATGGTGTAGTGATCAAAATGGGCGTGCAGGCTGGGCAGTATGTGATGCCGAAGACCCAGCTCTATCAGATTGCGGATCTCACTAAGGTATGGGTCTATGCCGAGGTATTTGAATTTGAACTGCCGTGGATTAAGGAGAAGGATTCCGCTCAGATCACCGTGGAAGGCGTGCCGGGGCGTGAATTTCACGGTCACATTAGCTACATCTACCCCTATCTCGATCGCAAAACACGCACCGCCAAGGTGCGGCTGGAACTTGATAATGCTGATGGTGTGCTGTTGCCAGCGATGTTCGCTAATGTCAAATTGAAGAGTGCACGCAGTGAACCGGCGGTACTCGTGCCTACCCAGGCTATTGTACGTTCCGGGACTCGTAAGCAGGTGTTTGTGGTGCGCGAACCGGGTAAATTCGAGCCGCGTGAGGTGGTGATCGGCATTACCAGCGAAGGCAAGACCCAGATTCTTGAGGGCATTAAAGCGAATGAAGAGGTCGTGATCTCTGCGCAGTTCCTCATCGATTCAGAGTCCTCTCTGCGTGAGGCGACGGCGAAAATGATGAGTGGTGCGACAGAGGGTGCGGCGACCAATGGCGATAAAATGAAGATGGACATGGGCGAGATGAAGATGCCGATGACGCCGTCGAGTGAACAACCATGATTGAACGCATTATCGAGTTTTCGATCCGTAAGAAATTCTTGGTGATGATCGCTACCTTTTTGGTGGTAGCGGCCGGTCTGTGGGCGGTGAAGACTATGCCGTTAGATGCCATTCCCGATCTCTCCGATGTGCAGGTGATTGTCTTTACTGAATACCAAGGTCAGGCACCTCAGGTAGTGGAAGATCAAGTGACTTATCCACTTACCACGGCCATGCTGTCGGTGCCTGGGGCCAGTGTGGTGCGCGGTTACTCTTTCTTTGGTTATTCTTTTGTTTACATCATCTTCGAAGACGGTACCGACATGTATTGGGCTCGCTCGCGAGTGTTGGAGTCACTTAACTATGTGGGAGGGCGGCTGCCCGCTGGGACCAATCCGGCGCTTGGCCCAGACGCCACGGGCGTGGGCTGGATCTATGAGTATGCCTTGGTGGATAAAACCGGTCGCCACGATCTTTCGCAATTGCGTTCGATTCAGGACTGGTATCTACGTTACCCGCTACAGACGGTAGCGGGTGTTTCCGAAGTGGCCGCGCTAGGGGGGTTCGTCAAGCAGTATCAGGTGGAGGTGGACCCTAATGCATTGATGTCTTACAATATTTCGCTGTCTAAGGTGAAACGCGCCATTCAAATGTCCAATAACGATGTCGGCGGCAAGTTGATCGAGATGGCGGAGACCGAATACATGGTGCGTGGCCGGGGTTACATTCGCAGTATCGAAGACCTTAACGATATTCCTGTCGGCGTTGATGCCACTGGCACGCCGATCCGCCTTGAAGATGTTGCCCACGTCCATATCGGCCCTGAGTTGCGACGTGGTCTGGCGGAGCTGAATGGCGAGGGTGAAGTGGTGGGTGGTATCGTCATTATGCGTTTTGGTGAAAATGCCTTAGCCACTATTGAAAGGGTACGAGCTAAGCTAGCGGAGTTAAGCAAGGGGTTGCCTGAAGGGGTCGAGATCGTGCCTACTTATGATCGTGGTGCGCTCATCGAACGAGCCGTGGATAATTTAAGCGAGAAGCTCATCGAGGAGTTCTTTGTAGTCAGCCTCGTTTGCATTATCTTCCTGCTCCATGCTCGTTCGGCACTGGTGGCGATTGTGGCGCTGCCGATTGGCATTTTGCTGGCCTTTTTGGCCATGCGGTGGCAGGGACTCAATGCTAACATCATGTCGCTGGGGGGCATCGCTATTACCATCGGCGCGATGGTGGATGGTGCCATTGTGATGATCGAAAATGCCCATAAACATCTGGAGCAGGCGGGTAATCGCAAGGGGTCAGCACTGACCACTACCGAGCGTTGGGCGGCCACCACCGCTGCGGCCAAAGAGGTGGGGCCTGCGCTTTTCTTCTCATTGCTGATTATTACTGTCTCTTATCTGTCGATCTTCACGTTGCAAGGGCAGGAAGGGCGTCTCTTTACCCCGCTCGCTTTTACCAGCACCTACTCTATGGCGGCTGCGGCGTTGTTAGCGGTGACGCTGGTGCCGTTGCTGATGGGCTGGTTTATTCGCGGCAAGATTATGCCCGAGGCAAAAAATCCGGTGAATCGATTGTTGCATTTTATGCATACGCCGGCCCTGAAACTGGCCATGGGCTGGCGTAAAGTGACGCTGATTGGCGCGGTGTTGTTGTTGGCGATGACCTGGTATCCGCTATCGAAATTGGGCAGCGAATTTATGCCGCCGCTGGATGAAGGGGATGTGCTCTACATGCCCACCACCTTTCCCGGTATCTCGATTACCAAGGCGAAGGAATTATTACAACAGACCGACAAAATTCTTAAAACCTTTCCCGAGGTAGAGACAGTGTTTGGCAAAGTCGGTCGGTCCGAGAGCGCCACCGATCCGGCGGCACTGTCGATGATGGAAACGATCGCTAGACTCAAACCGCGCGAAGAGTGGCCTGATCCGGATAAAAAAATGCAGGTGTTGATGGGCGAGATGGACAAGGCGATTCGTTTCCCTGGCTTGGCAAACGCCTGGACCATGCCAATCAAAACCCGCATTGACATGCTTTCTACCGGTATCAAAACGCCTATCGGCATCAAGGTGAGCGGTCCTAATCTACCAGTGCTGGCGCGACTCTCAGAAGAGATCGAACGGGCCATGAAGACGATCCCCGATACCTTGTCGGCATTTGGTGATCGTGCGGTGGGCGGTTATTTCATCGATTTTGATATTGATCGTAAAAAGGCGGCTCGCTATGGACTGACGGTGGGAGATGTGCAAAATACTATCAGCGCGGCGGTGGGAGGCATGAACGTTACCTACACCGTGGAGGGGTTAGAGCGCTACCCAGTTAATCTGCGTTATCCGCGTGAGCTGCGTGATTCGCCTGAAAGTCTGGCGCGAATACTGATTCCCACCCCCTCTGGCGCACAGATTCCGCTGGCGCAGGTGGCAACGATTGTAGAGCGGCGCGGTGCCCCCGTCATCAAGAGTGAAAATGCAACCCCCAACGCTTGGATTTATGTCGATATCAAGAGTTCCGATATCGGCGGTTACGTGGCGCTGGCCAAACAGGTGCTGGATGACCAAGTGGATATTCCCCCCGGTTACACTGTGGCTTGGTCTGGTCAGTTTGAGTACATGGAGCGCGCGGCCAAACGGCTTCAGGTGGTAGTGCCTGCCACTTTGCTGCTCATCTTCCTGTTGCTCTACTTCAACTTTGGTAATATTAGCGCGCCATTGGTCGTATTGCTGTCGGTTCCCTTCGCACTGGTGGGGGGTATTTGGCTGATCTATTGGTACGACTTTAATATGTCGGTCGCCGTGGCTGTCGGGTTTATCGCCTTGGCCGGCGTGGCGGCGGAGATCGGGGTGCTGGTGCTCACTTTTATTGATCAGGAAGTGGCGCGACGACGTCAGGAGAAGGGAGCGAAGGAGCGGGATCGTTTTGCCGTGTTGACGGCAGCGGAAATTATGGAAGGCGTGCGGGTAGGCACTTCCGAACGGGTGCGTCCCATCGCGATGACGGCGATTGCCGTTATCTCCGGGCTGCTGCCTATTATGTTTGGCGGTGGTACCGGTTCAGAAGTGATGCAACGTATTGCTGCTCCCATGGTGGGTGGTATGGTGACCACCACCTTGTTATCGCTAGTGGTGCTGCCGGTGATTTACGGCTGGGTGTTGCAGGCTAAGGAGAGAGTGCATCGGCGAAAGAGGGAGGCCTCTATTGCTGAGTTGGAGATTTGAGGTTTAGGTAAAATTTGATAGGCAGATAACCGAGAGGTATTAACGATGAATTATAGAAAAGTGACCGCCGTATTCCGTATTGCTTTGTTGGAAAAAGTAGAGGAAAAATTGCAAGAGTTGGGAGTTAAAGGCCTCTCTGTTTCCCGAGTAAAAGGCTACGGTGAATATGCTGATTTTTACACTAAAGATTGGCTGACCACACATGCACGTATTGAGATTTTTCTTGAGGAGAGTCGAGCCGAAATCACCGCTCAGGCGATCATGGATGCCGCCAGTCTCGGTATGGAGGGTGACGGTATCGTGGCAATATTACCGGTGGAAAAACTCTATCGGATTCGCACTAAAACTGAGGTTAATGACGAGGATTGATGGATGAATTATAGCCAGTCCATCGAGTTGCCTTCATGCGGTAAAAGGGTAGGCGGAGCTTTTACCATGGACTGGTAAGATCAATTGATAATCGTATAGTTGTCCATTCCTAAATAATTATCACTCCATCCCGATTGCTTTTTCTTGCCTCTAATACGGTTCTGGTTTTTTCTCGTCTTAAGACGATTGAAAGCCATCGTCAGCGTATTCTTCTCAGCCAAGCGAAAAATCGCCTCATTTTGACGATTTTTCGCTCGATATTTTTTAATCAAACAGTTTCTTAAGTTGTCCATTGTTTAACTGACCCATTGCCTAGCAATTGTGGCTGTATGTCATACTATTGTATAGTCGAAAGTAAAGAGCGATCGTTGGTAGATGAAATTTGGCTATCAATGCATCGTAATAAAGCTTGAAAATTAATCGAGGCGGAAATGGAACAATTTATCCACAACATTACCAGTTTTCCTAGCGTTATTTTCACGGTGTTGTTAGGTATTGTGGTGATTTATTGGTTATTGGCCATGCTGGGTGCGGTGGATGTGAATATCTTTGATTTTGATATAGATGCAGATCCCTCCAGTTTATCGGGACTATCGGGTTTGCTGTTAACGTTTGGACTTATTGGGGTGCCGGTTTCGTTGAGTTTGTCATTACTGGTCTTGTTTAGCTGGTTGTTTTGTTATTTTTCCACCGCCTATTTGCTGCCGTTGTTAGCTGGGACAATTTTTCAATGGATGGGTGGAATGGCGATTTTAGTCATGAGCTTTACATTGGCTATCCCTTTGGTGGCGCGCATGATTCGACCGATGAAACGGTTTTTTGTCGAACAGGCTGCCGTGAGCCACCATCAACTGGTGGGTTCGGTTTGCACGGTAATGACTTTAACCGTGTCTGATGTATTTGGGCAAGCGGCTTTGGATGACGGTGAAGCGGGTTTGATTTTGGCCATCCGAGCCAATCCCCCCAATGATTTAACAAAAGGTGACAAGGTCGTGATTATTGATTACGACAAAAATAAAAGCACGTTTGAGGTGGTATCGGATAAAGCATTTCAACACTAAGGAATGAAACCGTATGGAATTCTTGGAAGAAGGAAACGCATTGATGTCTGCTGATTTAATCGCTGTTGGAACCGTTATACTTATCATTGCTGGCGTATTATTTGGCACAGTACTTATTGTGATGCAGTTTTATATCAAAGTGGAGCAGGGTACGGCGATGATTGTCAATACCTTGCGCCAGATACCGGATGTGACGTTTACGGGTCGTTTAGTGATTCCTGTGATTCATAAAAAAGAGTTTATGAATATTGCATTAAAAACCATCGAGATCGATCGTGCTGGCTCCGAAGGTTTGATTTGCAATGACAATATTCGAGCGGATATTAAGGTCACTTTTTTTGTACGAGTGAATAAAACCCGTGAAGATGTGTTAAAGGTGGCTCAAGCCATTGGTTGTGTGCGTGCGTCTGACAAAGCCACCATGGATGAATTATTTAGCGCGAAATTTTCGGAAGCCTTGAAAACCGTGGGTAAACAACTGGATTTTGTTGATTTATACAAAGAAAGAGATCGTTTTCGGGATGACATTATTCGCATTATTGGCAGTGATCTTAACGGCTATGTGTTGGAAGATGCGGCGATTGATTATTTGGAGCAAACCCCGATTATCCATTTGGACAGGAGTAATATTTTAGATGCCGAGGGTATCCGAAAAATTACTGAGCTGACGGCGCAGCAGCATATTTTAACTAATGAACTAGAGCGTGATGAACAAACTCGCATTAAGAAAAAAGATGTGGAAACCCAAGAAAAAATATTAGAACTGGAACGCATACAAGCCGACGCCGAATCCCGTCAAGAGCGAGAAATTTCTTCAGTCAAGGCGAGAGAAAAAGCAGAAAGAGAAAAAATCGAAGCGGAAGAAAAGCTAAAATCCGAGACCGCAAAAATTGCCACGGAACAAGCTTTACAAGTACAAGAAGAAAATCGAAAACGTGAAGTGGAGGTCGCGGGTAAAAATCGAGAACGTGCTTTAGTCATTGAGCAGGAAAAAGTTGAGCGAGTACGGCAATTAGAAGCCATTGACCGGGAAAAGCAAGTGGCTTTGGAAACGATTGCTAAAGAAAAAGCCGTTGAGCAAGAAAAACGTGAAATTGCCGAGGTGGTGAGAGAGCGTATTGTGGTGGATAAAAGCGTAGCCGAAGAAGAAGAGCGAATTAATGAGTTGCGCATGGTCGCCGAAGCTGAACGCAATAAAAAATCGGATATTATTTTGGCCGAATCGTTGGCAGAACAAGAATTGGTGAAAGATATCAAAGCGGCTGAAGCGCAAGCACGCACTGCTGAATTGCGAGCCAAAGAGCGATTGATTCTGGCCGAGGCGGAACGAGAAGCAGTCAGCAAGGAAGCCGATGCCAAAAAATACTTAGCCGAAGCGGTTAAAGAAGAAGTGGCAGCACCGGGTTTAGCCGAGGCCCAAATACTACAAGCGAAAGTGATTGCCTTGGAAAAGCAAGGTCTGATGGAAGCGAAAGTGAAAAAAGAACAATTGCTTGCCCAGGCGCAAGGCAATGAAGAACTGGGCATGGCAGATGTCAGAGTGAAAGAAGCCGATGCCAACAGCGAAGAACAACAAGCCATGGTGAGTGTGAAAATCCAAGTGGCCGAAGCCGAAGCGATTAAACAAAAAGGGGAAGCGGAAGCGACTGTTATATTGCAGCGTTTGCAAGCCGAAGCGGAAGGGTTAACACAGAAATTTATTGCCATGGCCAATATGAATCCAGAGGTACGTTCTCACGAGGAATTTCGCATGCAAATAGATAATGCCCACCGGGAGAATTTACAAGCCATTACTGCCAATACCGAAATCGCAGAACGACAAGCACAAGTGTTGGCCCAAGCACTGGAAAAAGCCAATATTGAAATTATTGGCGGGGATGGGCAGTTTCTTGATACGTTTATTAAGTCGCTTTCGGTAGGCAAAGCCATTGATGGTGCCATCGGTAAAAGTGAAGCTTTACAAACGGTGTTGGCGAGATTATTGGCGCTGGGCACCGGTGATCAAAAATTTTCAGTGCCTGAATTAATTGAAACCGTCAATGCTTTATCTCGAAAAAACTTATCGAGTTAACGGATAATACACTGTGGCTAAAATTTCTCAATCGGAAGATGAATCCGCATTAAATCAGGCGGTGGTGGCAGGTGGGGCGTATGATGTCATTCGTAAACGTTTGCTTGAACAAGGTCAAACCTTAGAAAAAAAATTACAAAATATTAATCAACAACGTGAACAGCAATTTGGCCAAACGGCGTTGGCCATTATTAGTCGGGTGAGGGTTAGAACTGAAAATAATTGTGTACCCAGAGATATTGTCCGGGTCAATCAGTATTTATTGTTTGGTTATAACGTATTTATTGGGTTAAAGAAAACCACTCAAGTTAGTGATGTGTTCAGCCTCTATGAGCTGACAGAAAACCAAGGGCTCGATGTGGTCGCGGTTGATGGGGCCGCCAGTTTTCTCCATGAGCCGCGTTTTGTGAGCGACTTTCAAGAATTATATGGCTATTACCAACACGCCCGTTTATTACAATTACAAGTCGCCCAGGAAAAACTATTAGCCACCTTTCAGATTGGTCATTCAATTAATGATGTGCGGGTATTTCGCTGGATTATTGATGGTGATGGCAGTATTCGCTATATCGATAATCGTGGCGAACGGGATATTGTTCCGCCCGCCTCTCATGATTTTTTCTGGACAGAGACGACCCGTGATGATCAAATTCTAGGTAAACATCCTCATTTTTCCATTTTAGACGAAATGTTTGTGGAAACCATCAATGGCCAATTAACGGTTAAAATTGAAAATAATACCGAAGATGGGATAGGGGTGTTTCAAGAGGCGGTGATTGATACCCATCAATCGTTAGATGATGCTGACATTCATTATGCCAAGCTCGGTGTGTTGATCTTGTTAAAAATAAAACCTTATCGAGAAGATCATTGGCGCTATTTAGTTTTTAATACCCGGAGCAAGCGGGTCGCCAGAATTGATGCCATAGGTCTAGCGTGTATACAATTGCCAGAAGATCATGGCATCATTTTTCCGGGCGGTTATTATTTACAAAATGATGAAAACAAACGGTTTGAAGATAATATCACGGGGTTGCACTTCAGAAAACAGATTAAATCACCCAATGGTGAGGATGTATGGTATGTGTTTTATGAGGATACGGAAGGAAAGTTTGCTTTATTTTCCTATAACCTGATTCGCAAAGAACTACTCAACCCCATTTATGGCCATGGCTATTGTGTGTATGAAGATGGCAAGGCTGTCATTTTTCAAGCGGAGCATGATGAACCCACCCGTCACCATCCCATGCAAATCTGGCAAACCCCATTTTATAGTGAAAATTATGCGCATGCCATGCCGAGTAATGATTCTTTTTTAGCAAAAATTGGTAATGCTGATTTGGTCAGAGGTATCTCGGATTTATATAGTATAACCAAAGCGATGCAGAGTGATCCCATGTCTCGACATGTCTGTGAAGATATTATCTCGGCCTGTCAGCGCACCTTGGATAGTTATTATTGGTTAGCGATGGACGATTTAGGTGATTTTGCTACGCCCTTAACAACGATCGCAGAAACCACTGAACTGGTTTTAGATGAGTTTGAAAAGGTGCAGAGTATCCAAGCCCAAGCGCGACAAGCGTTAACCAGTGCGCAACTTGAGCAACAACGTCTACTTAATGGGATTAACAGCCAGCGAAGACAATCGCCTGAACAATTTGCGGCCGTATTGCTTGAGCTAAGGCAACAGCGAGGACACTTAAAAACCCTTGGGGAATATCGATACATGGATGTCGATGCGCTGGCTGATCTGGAAACGCAAGTGCTGCAAGCTCAAGAGACACTGGGGAAGAAAACCGTTCAGTTTCTTGCAAAAGACGATGCCTTTACTCGATACGCCGATAAAATTCAGGAAATTCAGCAAACGATTGAAGCGAGTCAAACGGTGATAGACATCCAGCCTAAGTTAGCTGAACTCGATGAATTAGCCGTTGGCTTGGAAATGCTCAATGACATGTTAGCTTCCATTAAAGTGGATGATGCCACCGTGCGCACCAGCATTTTAGCCGGGATCTCGGAAGTGTATGGCAGACTCAATCAAGCTAAAGCCCAGGCTAACATTCATCGGAAATCATTAACCAGTCAGGAGGCGGTGGCCGAATTTTCTGCCCAATTCACCTTGCTCACCCAAAGTATGACCAGTGCATTGAGTTTAGTGGATAGTCCTGAAAAATGTGACGAACAGCTGTCTCGACTCGTCATACAGCTAGATGAAATGGAGAGCAAGTTCAGTGAACACGATGAGTTTCTCAGTGATATTTTACAGAAAAGGGAAGCCTTATATGAAGTGTTCGAATCGAAAAAACAAGCCCTATTGGATGAACGGCAGCGTAAAGCACAGCATTTAATGGAAGCGGCCGATCGGGTATTAATCGGTATTCAGCGCCGCTCTCAAAAATTTACTTCCCTTGATGAGTTAAATACCTATTTTTCCTCGGATGCCATGGTCATAAAAATAAACGCATTGATCGAGCAACTGCACGGATTGGAAGATACCGTGGGTGCCGATGATTTAACGGCCCGCTTAAAGTCACAGCGTGAGCAAGCTATTCGCACATTACGTGATAAAACTGAAATTTTTTATGCCGATGGTAAGGTAATCAAATTCGGTCGACATCGATTTAGTGTTAATACGCAAGCACTGGATTTAACCTTGATCAAGCGTTCAGGGCAGTTAGTGATACATTTGACCGGGACAGGTTTTAATGAACCACTGGTTGATGATCGATTGACATCGCTTATGAAATACTGGGATCAGCCTTTGGTTTCTGAAACCAAGCACGTGTATCGATCGGAATATCTAGCGGCACAAATTTTATGGGCGTCAGAAAAATCCAATAGCTTGGTTTCCTGGGCGAGTCTTAAATCTCAATGGGAGAAACTCGATAAACTCAACGGCATCGTTCAGCATTTTGCTAGCCAGCGTTATCAAGAAGGTTATCAAAAAGGCATCCATGATGAGGATTGCGGAAAAATTTTAAGCAAGCTTATTCCATTACGTGATGCCGCTGGGTTATTGAAATATGCGCCTTTGCCAAGAGCGGTCGCGGTCCTATTTTGGTCATTGCATCAAGTACCGTTACCGCGTCAATCATGGATAAAACGCGCTCAAAGCGCGAACGTGTTATGGAATAGTTTGGCAAGTGAACAAGCTTTTGATCAGCTTAAAAAAGAAATTAACGAGGCGATGCAGTCTTGTTTGAGCCAGTATTCATTTTCTTTTGATAATATATTATATACCACCGCGAGTGAATATTTAGTCTATGTATTGACGGCTTCTGACGAGTCATTTATTGTGAGTCAATATGCAAAAATGATTGCCGATAGATTGCTCTCACATATGGAAAAAATTACCCATCGTGAAGATTTTGAGCGAATGCTCGATAGTGCCACCGATCAAGTCTTTGCTAAGTGGGCATTAACCGAGTCATGGTTAACGGGTTATCTTCAGTTTAACCAGTTAGAAAAATATCGTCGCTATGTGCCTGAAGCGATCAGTTTATTGATCGTTAAAAATATTAACAGGCATTATTCTGACTTAGACTTAATGGTCGAAGTAGACGGGTTGTTAGGTGACCATGCGGCTATTCACTCACAACGTTTAATGATTACTTTTGATGAATTTTTTGAGCGTTTGGCTTATCATCAACAAGTCATTGTACAAGAGTTTAATCAATTTCAGCAACTCAAGCAGTGCATTATCAATGAGCAGAAAAAAATCCTACAACTGAGTTCCTTTCAGGCTAAGCCGCTCTCTTCTTTCGTGCGTAACAAACTTATTAATGATGTTTATTTGCCCATGATTGGTGATAATTTAGCGAAACAAATGGGCACCGTTGGTGATACCAAACGAACGGATTTAATGGGGCTGTTACTACTGATTTCACCACCGGGCTATGGTAAGACCACACTCATGGAATATATTGCGGATCGACTGGGTTTGGTTTTTATGAAAATAAATTGTCCATCCTTAGGCCATCAAGTGTACTCGCTCGATCCGGCCAATGCACCTAATGCCACCGCCAAACAGGAATTGGAGAAGTTGAGCCTGGGTTTGGAAATGGCCAATAACGTGATGTTGTACTTAGATGATATACAACATACTCATCCGGAATTTTTACAAAAATTTATTTCACTGTGCGATGGCACGCGGCGTATTAACGCGGTACGCCATGGCCAGAGCAAAACCTATGACCTGCGGGGAAAGAAATTTTGTATCGTGATGGCGGGCAATCCCTATACGGAGTCAGGTGAGTTATTTAAGATTCCAGACATGTTGGCGAATCGCGCTGATGTGTATAACCTAGGCGATATTTTAACAGGGCAAGAGCCGGTGTTTTCGCTCAGTTTTCTGGAAAATAGCTTGACATCTAATGCGGTGCTCGCGCCACTAGCGACCCGTGATATGCAAGATGTCTATCGTTTCATCGCTTTGGCAAAAGGGGAGGATGTTTCAAGCAGTGAATTTAGTCACAGTTATAGCAGCGCGGAAACCGGCGAAATCGTTAGCCTATTTAAAAAGCTATTTGTGGTTCAGACGATTTTGTTAAAAGTGAATCAATTGTATATTCGTTCAGCCGCCACCGATGATCGCTACCGCACCGAGCCACCTTTTAAGTTACAAGGCAGTTATCGGAACATGAATAAAATCGCGGAAAAAGTGGTGGCAGTGATGGATAATAACGAGTTACAGAATGTTATCTCTGATCATTACCAGGGAGAAGCTCAGCTCTTAACCACGGGGGCGGAGGAGAATCTCTTAAAATTAGCCGAACTGAGGCAACAGTTATCCGATGAACAACAAGTGCGTTGGCAAAAAATTAAAAAAGATTATCAGCGTATGCAGTCCATGGGCGGTGATGATGTAGATGCAGCCACCAAGGTTGCCAAACAAATTTCATTGCTCAGTGAGCAACTCCAGCAATTGCCAGATAAGTTAAGCAAAAGCTCTTCTCTGGAAGTTTCAATGGCTTCCATCAGCCAACAAATGACGGCCATTCAACAACGCTTAGCCGAGATGAACATCAACGTAAAAGTGGTTAATCAACCCGTGCCTGGATTGGAAAAAGCCTTCACTTTATTGGCCGAGACCATTGATACGTCATTTATGCCGGTGGTTAAGTCGATGAATCACAAAATTGATTTAGACCTTAATATATTAAATAAAGTGAGTGAGCTAACCGTGCAGTTGCGGCAATTTACTGAGACTCGTTAGGGTTGGGAATCTTCGTCCGTGAGGCCAATCTCGGTATCGAATCCGATTTTCAAACTATCATGAAAAATATTCGTTTTTCAAACCCGGCGACATTGAGTACTTGCATTTCGATAATATACCATCGGTTTTTCTCGTCTTTAGCCCGGACATCGAGAAAGGTGTCTTTCATGCCGCGAATTTTCGGGGCTAAGTAGGGATCGAGAATTTCGATGTCCACGAGCTGGTAGGGCGAGCGCAAGTTGAGGATGGCATTGAGAAAGCTGAGTAAAATATCGCGGCTTTCTTCCGAGCCGAATATTTTTTTAAATGCAAAATCAGTTTTGGGGTTTAAGAATTTCATGACTTATTGAATGATTTTTTAGATGAGTCCAAGCTTCAAAACACTTATTTTACCTCGTTCGGGGGGATATACCCGTAGCGCTTGAGATTTAGGTATTGAGTACGAGGTATATTTTTGTTCTGACCAGGCGAAACGACGAGTAATGGCGGGATTATTGCGAGAAGATCCAACACAGTCAGGGCAAAAATAAAGCCTAAATCTCAAACGCTACGGGTATATATGAAAGGTAGATGAGTCAATTTAGATTTTTTAGTGGAAAGCAGATCATGAATTATTCGTCATGGTTCATGGGTTTCTCTAATTTTCTTTCTCAATATAGAGTGATTTTCAGCCTGTAGAATTCTTAATTGACACAAAAACTGTATTGGGATACCTTACTATTGAAGTCGACTATGGCATTTATTTGCGCCACAGGTTCAAAGGCGAGTCAAAGGACTAAACAACTACCAGCTAAAGTTTATGGGTTAGCGATAAGGTAGGCCGATTAAAAATCCAGGCCTACGCACATAATACTTGATCCTGGTTTTATTCCTCTATTTTCGTCTCTTTTGGTGGGGTAAATGTTCGCTTGTACTGATATTCCCATATGTTGATGACACCAATCCTTGACCATTTGTGTACTGGTCTGCGTCAATGCTTCTTTGATCACTGCTGCATTCAATGTTGACACGATGACCCCTAGCGTCTTTAAATATCCCTTGTCTCAATTATGAGACAGTTAGATCATATCATTACCTATCAATATAGCAAAATAGTCAGCAATTATCTGTGAGTTTTTTTCACACGTTTTTTCACTCAGTCTCACACCCAA
>CAYUAI010000056.1:0-27770 GCA_964442745.1 uncultured Chromatiales bacterium | reverse complement strand
CGATCATTATTGGCATGATAGTTACCCGCAGAAACGACCATTAAAACATTATTTTCTTCCAACATATTGATGATTTCATCCTGAAAAGGAGAAAATGTGACACCACCATAACTCGCATTAATGATTTGTGCGCCATGCCGAATTGCATATTCCACCGCATCTCTCTCGTATCGAGCTTGGTAAGTACAACCAATTCGTAAAGGTATCATACGTGAATGATGGCTAACGCCGGCAATTCCTTGCTGATTATTACCCGTGGCAGCTATCACACCAGCCACCGAGGTTCCATGAATTTCACTGCCACATGAGCTATCATTACTGGGACTTGGGTCGTTATCTCCGGCCACAAAATCCCAACCGAGTAGCAAATTATCGATGAGATCTGGATGATCGATATCGATCGCATCATCAATGACAGCAACAATCACCCTCGGGTCTCCCCGAGTAATATCCCAAGCTTGTTCAACTTGGATAACTCTAAGCGCCTCCAATAATGAATACAATCTCGCCGAATCATCGGTAGGTATATAAAAGGCATGACGCCTCCCCGAATAACGACGCCCCTCAATAAACAACGGCCTTTGCCAATATATTGCAGACAATACTTTACTAGACATATCTCGCTGAGGAAAACCGCTAATATCGACGAAAAAAGATGGCAAACTGGAGTGAAAAGGAATCGATAACCGATGACTGGGCAATTGGCTAGTGTACACAGGGGAATGGGCACTCAAAAAATAATCATTTGATACTGGAGAAGCCAAAACCGCTAACGGCAACCAAACAAAGATAAAACCTACCACCCCAAGTTGTCGCTGTTTTTGCAACATCGATCCCTCCCTCACAAGGTGTCTAAGCGATGACCTGATCACATTCTGGTGTCGCAAAAATTAAAGCATGAGCCTGCAGAAAGTTGCCAGGCCCCCACGCCTAACTTTTTATTGATTGATTAAGCGCAAAAGATTAGCGAAAAAATCATTGGTGGTGGATTGTGGAAAGACATGACAACAGCGATGCTTTTAAGAAACATCATATATTTCGTTATATTCAGCGATCAAATTTTCAGTTTTTCCTCATAACGCCAGCAAAACCAAACAACGCTAATAAACTTAAAACAGGATCGAACCACGACGATCCTCCCTCTAAACTACAACCTCCGGCCTGCTCTACCACATATTTATGCCGGTAACTCGCCATCAACATATATTCAATGTTCGGCTTTGTCGATCCCCGAGGTGGAAAAATCACAATATGATACGTCCCTTTACGTGGGGAAGGAATCACGACTTTCTCTTTCAAACCCGACTCCGAAGCAACTAAAGTCCCCTCACTCACCCCATCATTCGCTTGGTCATATAAAAAATAATCGAACAGGGGAGGAGATTGATATCTGATTAACATATCAAGCTCGCCTGTCCCTGTTTCACTATTAATGACTTCTAAATCAATTGCCAAATTATCCACATTACCTTCAACATCAATATGAAAATAATGAAAATCATCTTGCTGATCTCCCGTTTTCCTGAGCATACCCACTACCGCCCGACCATTTTCTAAGTCTCCGACCTCCAATTCAAAGTTTCTCTCCTCTGAATATGGCACTCGGTTTTCATCGTTGCCTTCGATAAATAAATCAAAAGGGAGGCGAGTATGATTGATATAATTGTCAACCCGTATGATTAATGAAACTTGTTTGCTTTCGCCGCTTAACAAAGTACCAATACTATATCGCTGAGGATTATACGCATTTTCATTTAATACGGTAGAATGCAGTTTGAGTCGTAAATTATGTACATCTTTCCATACGTTTTCCAATGTAAGATGCAAACTAAACACCTCTCCAATATCTAAGACACCATTATTATTGCCTGATACGGAACTCGAATCATCAATTTTGATCTCTTTAATCACAATGACAGGCTGAGGATTATTCATCGCAAAAAACGCTTGATTAGCATCAATACGTCCATCCGTCGAGAGCCGACCCTTTACCTCAGGCAATGCCACAACCGATGCCATCATTGCGCCTTTTAGATCCCGAAAACTTGCCTCAGGAAACCTTGCCTTGAGTAAAGCAGCAACACCACTCACTAGCGGAGCAGAATATGAAGTCCCATTGACCGCGCAATATTTCACACCCGTTGCCACCGCATCACAATTCGGACTGCGATGGAGACTCGATACCGTTGTTAAAATATCAACGCCTGGGGCAGCAACATCCACACTCGTTGGGCCATATTGAGACCAACTGGCCAACTTGTCATTGGCATCAATAGCGGCCACAGCAAGTATATTCGGTAAATCCAAACCGGATGGATAATCAGGCACTTTGTCGTTATTCACTTCAAAATTACCGGCGGCAGCAACCAACAATATATCACGATCTTGCAGTTCAAAAATGGCGGTACGCTCAGCTTCAGAGTATTGAGGACCACCATAACTGACATTCACAATATTTGCCCCCATGGATATCGCCCACTGCATAGCTTGCAATTCTTCGGCAACCGAATAGTTGCAACCAATCCGTAACAGCATAAGCCGGGCATCCCAAGCGGAACCAACGATACCTTCACCATTCCCACCAAAAGCACCCGCAACACCAGCGACTGTCGTCCCATGAGTCTCAGGGTTACTCACATCACCATTACAATACTCAGGACTCGGATCATTATCTTGGCCGACAAAGTCTTGACTGGTATTCAGGTCAACATTTAATATTAGATCAGGGTGGTTAATATCAAATGCATCATCAATAATTGCAATCGTTACATCACTAGCATTTAAGCCTTTACCATAGACTTGTTCCCACGCCTGCGGTAATTGAATCTGCTCCAAACGATTTTTTTGATCTATATACCGAGGATCAGAAGGGATAACAATGCGTGGGAATCGCCGATAATTTGGCTCGACAAACACAACATTAGGGTTTTTCTGCAACTTGCCAATCGTTTGAGCAAGTGATTGATCATCCGTTAGCTTCCAGTGCTCAACACCAAAATTATCAAACTCAGATTTCACGCGAGCGGCGGCTTTGGATCGAATTTTAGATCGTTGCTGATGGTTAGAGTGATCACTAAACTTTATCAATAACTCCCCGGCAACAAGTTCAGAATGAGCGGCGGATAAAATATTTTCTGCACTCGCCACACGCCATAAACTACCGTTAAATAAAACTAAGAATATAACAAAATAGACAAGCTGACGCGGAAAACCAAAAAATGCGACGGAAGTAACGGCAGAGTGTGGCTTAAACAAGCGGTTCATTTGAAATTTTCATCTATTTAATTATTATCGAGTACATATCGCTCATTTAAGCCAGTTTTTTTGATACGCAGTGGGCGGCACAATAACTTCCTAGTTTCGCATCCCACGCTTAAATTACCCCACTAATTCATGCCTAAACTTTATAAAGCTATCGTCTAAAAGTAAAATTTATTTTTCACCAAACCACTCCTATCACATAAAGGTTGTCGATTTAGAGAGCGATGCCTCGCGAAACGTTCCAATAAGCACCACCGGCAAAAACAATACCTACCCACCAAACCGCATGAGATAGCCATTATTAGGTATTGATTTTTATAGAATTAAATACTGCTGCGGAGGGGGTGCAGGACGGCTCTCATCAGATCGAGTGCAAAAGGTTTATTCGTATGAGGCTCGCAACAAAAATAGACACTTTGCTGCGAGCATTGAGGATAACATGATTAAAATCGAAAGCCCAACTTGCCACTATAGGATGTCGCATCACCTGTTTTGTCACCTTCCACCGCAATATTCAGCAAACCCAAGTTGAGATTAATGCCCACAAATAATTTCGTTTTATTGAATTCTTCTTTATCTAATATATTAGTACCAGACACTTCTACGCTAGGATCACTGATGGTCCACACTTGTCCAAGCCCAGCGTAGGGCGTCAACATCAAAAAACCTTTCGAGATAGACAACTCAACACTTTTGGTATTAAAGCTCAATTGGTCAATTCCATTCACACGGGTAAATGCACCGCGTAAAGAAATGGCAGGAATCAGCGTATTACCACTCACAAAGCTATACCTAACCTCCCCTCCCATATATTTAAGATTGGAATCCGGTAGCGCGGCGTAAACCGCCCCCACATCAATCCCAAATGGAAAACCTAAATGAGCATGTACTTTGGGCAATAATAAAACACTAACATCGCTATCACCAACAACCTCGCTTCCCCAAAGCTTATCATTTTCTGGCGTGGTTGCCGTCACCTCTAAGCCCACATCAAAACCAATCAGCGTCAACCCACCTCCCAGTGGCTCTGCTGGCGTAATAGCTTTATAACTCGCTAAAGATGAAAGGTCCTCTGACAACGCCCTAAATACATCTTGCTGACCAGCCTTAAGCGTTGTTATATTGAAGTCTCCGATGGCCATAGCCTGTGACGAAATAAACACCACAACCATCCCTGCCAAAATAAATAATTTCTTCATGCAACACATCTCCTGAAAAACATCCGATATTGAATGACACTATCCTCATAGCAAACAACTTAACCCGCCGCTCGCCGTTAATTATTGCCTCTTTTCACTCATCACGATGACAAACCATGTTTTTAACATTTGGCTAAGAAAAATTTGTCCCTTTCTGTCGCCCTTTAGATAATCCATAACCTTAGTATACAAGCCGTCGCAGGCTGAGCAGTTAACAACCAAAACAAACCATCGACAATCGCTTGTCTTTACCCACACGGCTTTACTTACATTATAGGGCAAGAGTAATACCAGAGAAAACAAAGGGTGTCATATTAAAGTCTTCGACAATAATGATCCGCATGCTAAACTCAAGCACTCATAATCCCCTGCAAACTTTTCAAGGAAAACGAATGGAAAAGAAGACCCTATTAATATCGTTATTTTTTAGTCTAGCAAGTCTATCCTCAGCGGTATTTAGCACCCCTTCGCCAACCGGAGCCACCGCCTATATCATATCCCCAGCCCATGGTGAAGTTGTCACTAATCCCGTGACGGTAAAATTTGGTCTATCAGGCATAGGGATTGCGCCTGCCGGAGTGAACAAAATCAATACCGGACATCATCACTTGCTCATTGACCTCGATAATTTGCCAACACCCAAAAAAGCGATCCCTAGCGATGCCAATCATCGGCATTTTGGTGGTGGCCAAACTGAAACCACTCTCGATCTCACACCGGGCACACATACGCTACAATTGCTCCTCGGTGATATGGCTCATATTCCCCACCACCCCGCCGTCATGTCAGAAAAAATCACGATTACTGTGAAATAAATACAACGCCACACTTTCATTGAACGATCGGTGGCAACCTAATCTATACCCGTAACGGATGATTTCTCTGGTGCGGGTTTCTTCATAGTCTCACCTTTATTGCCCCTGAAAACGCTACCCCCCCCGACAAGACATTTTTCAGACTTCCTGATGAGCAAAAATACCTATCGAAAACTGAATATTTCAGATCAGATGCAAGACATGAAATTACGGCACAAGATGAATAAAAAGTTTGAAGCGCAAACGCTTAAAGTTGTGCTTCCATATGACTTTCAGATAGAGTAAAGATAGCTAAGGTGCCGTTGGCTGAGGCCCAAAAATAGGATTCCAAGAAAACGGTGAGGAACTGGTATAAGAACGTGTCATCGCCGCTGCCCCCGAGTTGGATAAATTCTCATACGCTTGATAGGAAATTAAACCTCCCCCACCTCCACCTCCCATCCCCCCCATACCGAACCCACAACCTGGACAAGTGCCACCCACCCAGACCACTTGAATATCATTGCCTGCCGCCCAGTTGACGGACCCGCCGCCACCGCCCCCGGTATTACCCGGCGTTGAATTGGCATTGGATTCTCCTGGGGCAGGGGCAGGCGGTGGCGTCGGATTGCTGGGAATCGCCGGGACTGGCGGAGTCATTTGCGCCTGACCCATTCCCCCCATTCCCCCCATTCCCATGCCCCCACCTGACAATGACGCTGACCCAGCGGTAACCATATCGCCCCCTAAACGCACCATGGTAAAGAGTGACCGATCCACCCCCGAGGGTGAAACACCATTAAGAATCGCTGAGTTGATTACTTCTTGATCGATCCGGTATGAATAACCACTGACATTACCTGCCGCATCCTGGTTGTTGACCAACGAAAATGTCGTATTAAACCCAGTGCCTTGTGGCATCGTATCAATATTGTGTTGAACCAAACTCACGGTGGGCTCTCCAGGCCCATCCGCCCAGCCCATATTCAGCTCACTGCGATAATCCATGACACCTGTTTCTATGATGGTTTGTTTACTTGCCATACCATCCACATTATTGGAAAGCACAAAACTTTCAACTTTCATTTCGCCTTCTACTGCCGCATTACCATCCTGCACAATTAACTGAATATAGCGATTGCCATTTCGATCCGTTAACCAACGCTGCAATATACCTGGACCAATCGCATTAACAGCACACGAAAAACCATTGGGACAAGGCGCCACAATCTGGCCACCTTGGTTACGCCAATTATCATAGGGAACAGGCGGGGCACTTAATCCCATCGGCAGGTGGAATGACCATAAAAAAATAAGGATGATAATCTTACACGATAGGCGAGAAAATGCGCTGAAATAGGCGATACATTGCCAGCTTATACTTTGATATTGGTGCCGTCCCCACATGGAATAGTCCCCTCCCCCAGACTGCATACCTACCCACCATGCCATATTGCATTGCGCAGGAGCCCGAGGTTTTTATTAAATTTCAGCTAGTTAGATTAAAGGAACTGCTTTATTATTCTAATGTCTACGAAAAAAGGGTCCATTCAATAAAGTGAAGGTGTTTTCTTATAATCAGATGAGAGTTGACCCAAGTAACGTTACGTATCAATACGATTAACTCAAATATGCTGTCTAAAGTATAGTACAAATGCAGTGTCATTCTCAATCTTTAAAAACAACACGGCAATATTTGATCGGCACGGGACAACTTGAATATCACAAAAGAAATTGATTTCACCGTTTTATCCTGAAGGCAGCAGATACTTACTGCATTGCCAACCGAAGAAAAATTGCGGTGATATCAAACATCAAATGATAGCCTGCTAATATTGGTTTAACCCTATAAAAAGAGCTAAATGAGTACCCTTAAATATGAGGCAACAGTCAATACATCAACCGCTTGTGAGCGGCGCCTATCAAGGACTGATGCCAATTATATTGGTATTAACATTACTCGCCATATCCGCTTGTCGACATAGCGCAGATACCCCCGCAGCCACGGGCGAAGACCCGCCTAGCCAGCCAACACCTGATACCTCGGATTTGCCACGCATTTCTCTGGAACTGCAAGCACGGGAAGGCATTGATATCGACTTAGATGGTGATCCCATCATCCCTGAAGACATTGGCAATATTGCGTTTACTGTGACACTTTCCAAAATTTATAACCAATCTGTTTCGGTGCTTTTTTTTGCAGTCGGTAGCGAAAATGAGCGTGTCGGACAGTCACTCAGTGCCACACTAAACAATGATTTTGTGATGCTAGGCACCGGGAATAAATTAATCTTTGCGGCGGGTGAAACCGTAAAAACATTCAATGTTACCATCACTGACGACAAAATTAACGAAACAAACCTACTAAAAGAAGAAAACCAGGACCTGGAAACTTTTTTTGTCACCCTAGGACAAGCCAACCGAGCGATTATTGAAAGCAAAGAAATCATTTTATCCATTCGCGATAACGACGATCCACCGGTCATCGCCTTAGATATCCAGACAGACATCACCGAGAAAGAAAGCGTAGGAAAAATAGACCTAACCATTAATCTAATCTCTAAATCGGTATCCATGAATGACATCCATATTCCCATCAAATTTGATGGATCAACGGCTGTCGCCGGCGACGATTTTGTTAACCTGAGCGAAATCGTTATTCCTGCGGAAAGTGTCAGCATCAGCTTTCCTTTTTTTATCCATGATGATGCCATCGCCAACGAACCGAATGAAACCATTTTTTTCCAATTATTACAACCCGACAATGCCACACTCAGTGGCCAAAACATTCAATTAATTACGCTGTTAGATGATGAAGGTAATGGTTCTATCAATGAGACTGGCGTATCCGCCTGTGCCATTGACAATAATTTTTCAACCTCATGCGAAGCCGCCCAAGATTTTCCCCGACAAGATGCCATGATCGCTTCGACAGGATTTAATTTCACAAGAATACGGGAAGATGGCACAGCACTCACTGCTGAAGATACCGATGAACATGCCTGTGTCAGGGATAACAATACTAATCTGGTATGGGAAGTAAAACAACGAAAATTTGGCCATACACAAGATAGCCGATACAAATATACTTGGCGAAACACACTCGACAATTCCAATGGCGGAGATCCTGGCCCCACAGGAAATTCTAGCGGATGCGGTATCGAAATTTCATCATGCGATACCCTTAAATATATCGAAGAAATCAACCGAATCAGATATAACGAAGAAATTATCGGATTATGTGGTTTCGATAATTGGCGGCTTCCCAAAATCACCGAACTCATGTCGATTGTTGATTTCAGCGGCCCCATCACAGAAATTAACAATACCGTACCACTCATTGACTCTCATTTTTTTCCTAACACCAACACTGAGTTTTATTGGTCAGCAACACCCGCTGCCGTATTCTCCGAATCTGCTTGGCGACTCGATTTTCGCACCGGCAAAACCGATCATCAACTAAAATCAATTGCGTCAAGCGTACGATTAGTCAATAGTGGAGACAGTCAATGAAAAAAAAACAAAAAACACATCTCACAAGACTTACCCCTTACATTTTTTTTATCTCAATCGTGCCAGCAAGTTATGCTCAAATCTGTCAAATAGATAACTTACCGCAAACCACAGCGGCAGAAAACTCTACAATGATTAATACTGAAATAGTACAAGACAATGTCACGAAACTTGAATGGCAACGCTGTGCTTATGGTCAAGTTGCAACACCCACTTCCTGCGAAGGAACCGCACAAAAAATCACCTGGCAAGCGGCATTACAAACCGCGCAAAGCTTAGCGAATGGCTGGCGCCTACCCAATGTCAAAGAACTCGCTTCCATTATTGATTATCAATGCTTTGCTCCCCCTGCAAATGCAGCCATTTTTCCTAATACTCCCACCTCTGAAAACAGCGGCTTCTGGACATCAACCCCGGCACAAAGAAATATTCCAAGCGAGGAAATAACGCCAACAATCTGGTTTTTCGATTTAGCCCACGGCCACTTACAAAGAAAACCCTACGATAAAACCAATTATGTTCGTTTTGTGAGAAACTAAGAAATGGACGATATTCTCAGGGAAAAACTCAAATTAAGCATACTAGCATCCGATGAAAACCATCGACAGCAAGGAACTATTGTCCATCAAGAAGGTGCAATTCGCTGTTTTTTTATACCGAGTTCGATCGCATTTGAAAGCTCTGATGGAACAAATTTAGTTAATGTCGCATCCGCACCAACCACGTTGGCTAACTCACTATTCACCATACCATTTAATGAGCTATGCAATAACACATAAAGCGATTGCAACCGGACATCTTCCCGAATCCCGCGAGTCAATGTATAACCATCCATGGCAGGCATTTCAATATCTGAAATTACCATCGAAATATGATCATGAATACAGCCTCCTCCATCAACTAAACCGGTGAGAAACTCGAAGGCTTGCTTACCATCGTGCATCAATATATACGAGCCGTTTGGTTACGCGCCATGGCAGAGTCATCAACGACTAATATTGGAGCGATACCCGTGGTATCCATGGCATCAATCGACAGCAATTCCTTATCGACATTAGCAATGCCAACTTCTCCCAAAACACGCTCAACATCCAGAATCTGAACCAGCGTATCGTCAATATCAATGACACCGGTCATATAGCTCACCGCACCCAATGAACGCACAGGGGGCTTAACATCTTGCCAATCGATCACAACAATGCGCTCAATTGCACCCACTAAAAAGCCATACGTAGAGCGATTAATTTCTGAAAGAATTAAAAAATCATTGTGCCGTTCATGAGCTAAGCTAATCCCAATCGCCAGGTCAATGACACTGACAGTTTGTCCCCGCATATGGGTAATACCACAGACTGTCCGATGGGATCCTGGTACTGAGATTAATTTAGGACAAGGCAATAATTCCTTCACTTTCAGTACATTCATACCAAAACGCTGCTTAGTCCCCAAACCAAACATTAATAATTCGAGTCGATTTGTTCGTTTTACCGACTCAAGGGCAAGACTCGTCACGATTCACCTCCACACTCAACACCTTACCTTAGCATTTATAGCGAACCGAGACGTGCAATCTTAAGTGAATGCTAGGGAGACCCTTATTCGAATAAACGGCTTATTGTAGCCAGTATAAAACTTAAAACTTATTACGAACTCGAATGACGACATCAACGCCATCAATCACCGTATTAGCCGGCAAATTGGGTAATTTTTGCACATTGATATAGGAAGAATGGAAGTCTGTTAATACCCCTTCATCAACATTATAGATGTGATAATGTTCTGATGTATTGGTGTCATAAAAGACCTTGCTCGGATCCACGAAAACTTCTTTCACTAAACCTCTCTGAGCAAACAAACCTAACGTATTATACACTGTCGCTTTGGAAACCCTGGACCCTTTTGCATTAATCTGCTCTAACACTTGCTCAGCAGACAAATGCTGGTGTTTAATCAATAATAGTTGCACAATTTCAATACGCTGCTGCGTCGGAGAAATAGTAAATTGACGCAGCTTATCGATGGCTTTTATTTTCGGGATTACCTTTTCGTCATTATTTGACTTCATATCAATCTTCCAACGGGTCCACGATTGAGGCAAACAGCGGCTTAGCCTTCATTAGGTAACAAACGATACGCGGCAGGATCAATCAGTGGCGTACGAGCTAACGCAATATCAGCCAATAAACGCGCAGAAGATACCCCCATCACCACACCATTACGAAAATGTCCAACATTCACATAGAGACCTGTCATGTGTGGATGCGAGCTAATTAGCGGAATTCCCTTAGGGCTACCCGGCCTTAAACCCGCCCATTGTTTTTCAATGGGACATTTTGATAATGGAGGCACTAGCTTTTCCGCCATATTTCGTAATTGCTCATTTGCCTCGCTGGTCGTTGATTTATCGAAGCCGACATGTTCCACCGTACTACCGACCAAGATATGCCCATCGCTTCTTGGTATCACATAATGGCCATCATTCAAACATATATGAGATATCATGTCGCGGGCAGCACGGTAGAGCAACATTTGACCTCGTACGGGGACAATTGGTAAGACCGGACTAAGCTCGCCGAAAATATTCGACGACCACGCACCTCCCGCCAGCACAACCTTATCCGCATCAAACTGTTGAGTATGCGTTGTCACCCCTCGCATACTGGAATCGACAAATACGCCTCCCATCACCTTCGTGTTTTCATAAATTTTAACACCGAGCAATAATAAGTATTTTCTTAATGCCTTCACTAAACGTGGATTACGAATCTGTGCAACATCAGGCATGTATAGCGCCTCACTCCCCACCCTAGCCAGCTCAGGGGCTAACTCATGCACTTCATTGGATGTCAAGCGGTGCATACGAACCGCGTTCCGATTCGCCCAAGCCAAGGCAACATCGTTATCCGGCGCCTCCAAAACCAGCATCCCCGATGGAACCCATTCTGGGTCAATCGCCGTTGCCTCCTTGAGTTCCTGCGCTAAATCTTTATACACAGCTTGGCCCCAATAGACTAACGCATTCACCGCCTCTGGGTATCGCCAAGGATAAAGCGGCGATAAAATCCCCCCGCCGGCCCAAGATGACTCTTTACCTGTCGATGAATTGCACTCGAGCAAAATAACATCAGCACCCGCTAACACCAACTCTCTCGCCGTCAATAAACCAATTACCCCACCACCAACTACTATAAAATCAGACACTTAATCTACATACCATCCATCACTTAGTTAATCGTATCTTATTCAAACAACGCCTATCCACCACCTCGTAAGCATGGCATAATTGAAAATTATATTTTCACCATCCATTGAGGATCATCGACTAAAAATACAACGACAGCAACGGATACCCGACAACCAAAAATAATTAGACGGATGAAAACGCCGTCAGGCTAATGGCCCGACAAGCGAACAAAAGTCATCTTTGTCAGTCTTAAACACATAAATAGCCACTAAAAACTAAGAAGCTATAAAAAAATAAGTATAACAAATCACTGAGTTTCGTGAGGGAGCATTCATCATGGTTTGCTATTTAGCTAAACCCATCCAAGCAATACCGACTAAAAAAATATTTTTATACCGTGCTCGCCAAAACGGCGGGTTTTCGTTCATTGAAATTATCATTGCACTGGGGATTGCATCAATTATTGCACTACTTGCCATCCCCAGTCTGGTTAATTATATCCAGCATAGCCGCTTAACCGAAGCAACTACGGTGCTCTCTGAACTCACGCTTCAATTAGAAAAAAACTATTTAGATTATCGAGTTTATTCAACCATCGCCAATAATGCAGCCTGTAATATCACAACACCGAGTAACCCACAAGTAAAGTACTTTAGTTACGTTTGTGAAATTAAAGATAATGGTGGTCAATCCTATGTCATCACGGCAAAAAATAAACCGAATGTTGGCCTTGGGGATGGTGATAAATTCATTTATACCATTGATCAGAACGGAGTAAAGACGACAAAAGCCCCCTTTGATGGCGGTTCGTTCGATTGCTGGGTCATTAAAAGTGGAAACAATTGTTAATTAAATATCACCATCATGAGCGTACTCACTCAATATTGGACAAATTAAAACGTGAACAAACAAGCAGGCCTATCCCTTGTGGAAACTCTTATTATCGTTAGTATCATCGCGATCATTGTCAGCCTGTCTTATCCATCATTGACCGCATTCTTAACAGAAAAAGATATTATAACGACCCGAATGACCATTAACCAAACCCTAAACCATGCGAAACACTTAGCGCTTTCTCGCAGTGTATTCACTGACTATCAAATTAACGAAGCCAATGAAATTATTTTGACAACCAGTGACAACCAAGTAATAAAAAAAATAAAACTGTCGCATCGAATTAAGGTCAACCCAACCAACCTGATCTTCCGTCCCTCAGGAACAATCAGTGGCAGTACAGGCATTGGCAGCAATATTCCAAATATCTTCGATTTCACTATCATAATCAAAGCTGAAAAAACACAAGACACCGTATTAGTTAAAAGCATTAACATCTCCTCTAGCGGTGCAATCACAACACTATAGATGCCATATCATGCAAATCATCATTGATAAAATTAATCGCCAAGGTGCCTTCACTTTAATTGAAGTCTTGGTAAGTATTACCGTATTTGCTGTTGGCTTTTTAGGCATTTCTTATTATATGACCCGCAGCTTACAAAATACGCTAACAACCGAAGTGCATGCTTCAGCCATGCAGATTTCACTGCAAGCCAGCGAGCCCTTAGAGCAATCTTTACGTAGCGGCAAACAACAACTGTTAGCTGCCATCACTAATTTCCAAACACCACAAACACCATCCTTCAGCATAGACGGGTATATTGCTGAGGGCTTTACCATTCAAATTCAACAAGCACTCGACGCCAATAACCTCAACTTAGGCACCACACCGATCAACGATTGGGCTGCACCTTACACGATATTTTTAAATGTCACCTACACTGACAAAAAAAATAATCCGACATCGTTCATCACAACACACACCTTAGTACCTCCAGTCTCCAGCTAAAATTTATGTATATAATAAACAAACAAACGGGGCACACAATATCAGAGTTAATGGTTGCGATTACCCTTGCATTAACATTATCTGCCGCGGCATTAACCATATATATGGGACAAACCGCATTAATTTCATCAGAAGCCCAAAGAAGCCAGGCGACCAACGAGGCACATACGGCCTTTACAACATTGAGTCGAATACTTCGCCAAGCCGAAACGGATTCAGTTAATATCGTTTATAAAAATAATGCCAAGCCAAACTCTGACAACGAAGCTGAAATTGCCAACGATGCCATCCAGATTGATTTCTTGCTACCAAGCGACTACCCCATATGGCCCAACGATACCCCACCTTACCAGCACAATGCCATACGAGTTAGCTGGAGCAATGATCTCAATGATGCCGCCCCCTACACAATACAAATCGCCTCAGCGATAACAATTGCCGGATTAGCCGCCACCCCCCTCCGAGCCATCGCGGGTTCTAACACAGCAGATAATGCCCGAATTATTAACTTAGACCTGTGGCCATTAAGCGATGTAAACACCTTACAGGCGAATCCCAGCGCCAAAACAGAAATTGGCTATTTACTTAGAGTAACAAGTCGTACAGGTAAAAAAGACTTAAGTTTTATCAATACGCTAGCGCCCGATGGAAACTTGCGACACTTTCGCACATTCAGTATATCCAGCACTATTTCTCCACGCAACTGAGTTTAAATTATGCGACAACGTACACCACCATGGAATATTAAAAAACAATCCGGTTATATCCTTTTATATGTCACAATTCTTTTAATTGCATTAGTCTTTGCATCGGGTAAGTTTCTAGAACGCACCATGATGAGCATGAAAAGTTCTGGAGAAAATAGGGACTCAGCAGAGTCACTGTTATTAGCAGAAAGCGCGATGAATTTAGTCTATGGACAATTCATTTTTGATGGGGATGTTGATGGTAATGGAGCCATTGAGAATGAAGGTGATATTGATAATAGAACCCCCATTAACCTTAATAATGCTTTACCAAACATCGAGCTTCATTACATCTATTATATGTCTGATGGCTCTGGCATCAATCGTCAAATACCCGCGATATTACAATGGGTGGCTAATGGCGAAGCCATCGCCCAAGGCGACGGTACTGTTGGTCAAATAATCAGTCCATCCACCAGTACACTGGTCATTGCTGACCTATTCAGTTCAGATCATTTCCCGCTATTATATGCCACGGATGAGACAGGTAATTTAGTTAAACAAAACAAAAGCATCACATGGGAGACCTCAATCGCCACAAAAAAAGCAGCGGTTTGGATGGAATTAGTTCGCAACCCAGCCGATGATGGTGGCGCCCAACTTTATGTCCAATCTGCCGCTCAAGTAGGTAATGCAAAAAGCTACGTTCAACGCTACGTCGGTGCCTATGAACAGACCTCTGGCCTATTAATTTCTCCACTGAATCAAGTCTCGCAACCAATCAGTCAGTACTGAGAAATTTGCCACGTTGTTATAGCTTCGCTCCCCTCCTCATAATAAGGGTAAACAGCCCCGCCCCCTCCACTTTCATTGCTGCCTTTAATTAATCCATCCCATCAGTTCATTTTAATACAGCCAGCTTAACATTCCCCACTCCTCCTGTTTTGAACAAAATAATCATCTCTCCTAAAAGGATTAACCACCAATTGGATACTCATCAATCAGGCATCACTCTTGTCGAACTCATCATTGTACTGGCCATTATCGGCATCTTTACCACACAAGTCATCCCGTTTATTCAAGGCTCGGTAGAAAAAACGCGTCTAAAAGGGGCGACCGAAAAGCTGTATGTTGATTTACAGTTTGCCAGAAATTATGCAATCACCCAAAGCAAACCCATCTACCTCTCTTTCAAACCTCAAGGGATACAGTGGTGTTACGGTATTGATGACCAAACAAGTTGTGATTGCGATATACCAGGCGACTGTGCCATCAATGGCGTAGAAAATATTACAACCTTCAATGAGTTTAACGGCATACATCTAATGAAAGCCAAGTTCGGCAAACATCACTATACCGTCTTTGACCCGGCCCGGGGAACCAGTCAATCCGGCGGTTTAAACAACGGCACCGCTTGGTTTACTTCCTCCAAAGGATACACCACAGCTGTCATCGTTACCCGACTGGGACGCATCCGAATCTGTTCACCTAATCTAACCAATTACGCTAAAAAATGTCCACAACAACCCAAATAAATGACCAAAAAATCATCGCGCCTGGCTTTAGCTTAATTGAGCTAATGATTGCCATGCTGCTTGGCACGCTGGCTTTAGGTACGTTATTAACCGTCTTTGCGAGTACCGTCAGCACCAACAAAACAATTTTGGAGAACATTCATTTGCATCAAGAACTCAGAATTATTCTCGACATCATGACACGCGACATTCGCAGAACCGGCTATTGGGCACACGCAGAAAATTCACCCATCAATACACCCAATCCGTTTGGCATTGTCGAGCTTACCGACACCTGTATTCGATATTCTTACGACATTGATAAAGATGGCCAACTGAACTCAAACAAAGATATATTTGGCTTTCGATTAAATAAACAAACCATTGAAGTCAGTATCAATGGACGAAAATGCAATCAAAATCGCTGGGAAGATTTAACCGATTTAAATACCTTAACCATTAAACATACGGAAACTCGAAAAGAAAAAACACCGATATTTCAACTAAACACCGAGTGTCTCAATATCACCCAAACAGGCGACAAAACGTGTACAAAAACCGCGCCCGGTGATCTGTTAATCCAGTCATCAACCCTATTGATTAATTTAACGGGAATGCTAAAAAAAGATCCGGAGGCTGAGTTTTCTTTAGCCAGCTCGATTACACTTCCAAATCATCAAGTACTAATACATTGATATAACCATGACAACATCAATTCCACATTTCATGAACCACTCCCAGCGATCACTCAATACCATCAAACAATCCCCATTAGCCAACCAACAGCGAGGCGCTGCCACTTTAGTACTCGCCACCACATTGCTCTTTCTCATGACCATAATCATATTGCAGACATCACAAGTGAGCATTGTAGAACAACGGGTATCGAGCAATCATTATCAGAAATCTCAAGCATTCAGCGCCGCACAAACGGGCCTAACGCTCACTTATGAGACGTTGAATAAAACACAGATACAACATTTCAAGTCACCTCAAAATAATCATTCAGCCAGCAACTCCCCTCCAGATCATAGCCATCAGACGGCTGGCATTTTCCATATTGATCTTAAATCCATCGCAGCCGACGACAATAATCGCCTGCGACTCACATCACAAGGTAAATCACTTGATAATTTAGCCATCCAGCGTGTAGAACAAATTGTCGACTTCACACCATATTTAAAAAAAATACCATCAGCCGCGTTGATCACTTATCAGCAAACCAATATCGGTGGTAATGTACATATTATTAATGCCCTTTTTCGTCAACACATCGCGATTTGGGCAGGAGATTCTATCAACTTAACCTCTCATGGAGCGGCCACCCTATCGACACGAGATGATGAAACAAACAACATTGTTGAAAAAGACACTCGCTTAGGCAAACTAGATCCACAATACTTTTTTTCAAATTTTTTCTCATTTTCAGAAGAGTCTGTCAAATACAGCAGTCATCAAGTCGATTGCCCAACTACCTGCAACAGCACCCACCTTGACCACTTAGCCGACACTATTTGGGTTCATGGAAATCTAACGATCAATAGTGACATTAAGCTAGGCTCTGTCCAGCACCCCGTGCTCCTAATCATTAATGGCAAACTTAGCATTGACCATCCTCGCGCTCACATCAATGGTCTCATTTATACGACCACCGATTGGCATAACAAAAACGGCGCAGGAAAAGTGACGGGCATGGTGATTGTGAAAGGTACATTTTCTGGTCACGGTCATTTTACCATTGAATACGATAACGACATCATTGGATCATTAACGAAAAATCAAGGCCGTTATCTTCCTATCCCCGGAACATGGAGAGATTTTTAATGTCTTTATCGACCCCTAATAAAAAAAATACCCAAGGCTTTACCTTAATCGAAGTCCTCGTCACACTGCTCATTATCAGTTTTGGCTTTCTCTCTTTGAGCAATATTCAAACAGTTTTATTAAAGAGTAATGTCTTTGCACAGCAGCGTACTGAAGCCGTCATGCTCGCCCAAAATAAACTAGAAAAACTCAAACAAACATTTTTTATTAGCAAACGCCAAAAATCACAAAATGGTAGTGAAAAAATTGACGGAAAAAATGATCAATTCACGCTTTCTTGGAAAATATTCGCGATATCGCCTAATATAATGCGAATTAACACCCAGGTGACTTGGCCAGACAACGAAAAAAACTACCAAGTCACAGAAAACTCAACCGTTAACTTATCGTCAGTGATTTCAGTTTATCAACCCATTGACACCAAACAACCATTCACTCTTCCTGATGAAGATGACTAAAAACAGAGGAAATTAATCTATGACAAATTTAAATGTTTTGGTGACCGGCGGTGCCGGCTATATCGGCAGTCATGTGGTAAAACAACTCGCTGGAGCAGGCTATCAAAACATTATTGTACTCGATAATCTCAGCAAAGGATTCCGTGATGCCGTGCTACATGGCGAACTCATCGTCGGAGATACAGGCAACCAAGCCCTCGTCTCTCAGTTACTAGAAACACATCACATTGATGCCATTTTGCATTTCGCCGCACACACAATCGTTCCCGAATCAGTCACCAATCCACTTAAATACTACGGCAACAATACCTGCAGTACCCGTAACTTATTAGAATGTGCGAATAATGCTGGGGTCAAGTACTTTATCTTTTCTTCCACCGCCGCGGTCTATGGTATTCCTGACAAAGTGCCGGTTTCAGAAGACAGTCCAACCATCCCCATCAATCCGTACGGTAGCTCAAAGCTAATGTCTGAATGGATGCTACGTGACCAATCTAGCGCCAGCCAACTTAAACACGTTATTTTACGTTATTTTAACGTGGCCGGTTGCGACCCAGAAGGACGTATCGGCCAATCAACGCCGGAAGCCACGTTGTTAACCAAAGTCGCTTGTGAAGCCGCCGTTGGCATACGCGACAGCGTAGCCATTTTTGGGACAGATTATGAAACACCCGATGGTACCGGCATTCGTGATTACATCCACGTCGAAGATTTAGCCGATGCCCATGTGAAAGCACTTGACTATTTAATCAACGACGGCGAATCTGTCACATTAAACTGCGGTTATGGACACGGCTATAGTGTTAGAGAAGTTTTAAATGCCGTGGAAAAGGCAAATAATAAACCGCTCACTATTTATGAAAAACCGAAACGTGCGGGAGATCCACCAGAATTAATTGCCGTGGCTAAGCAAATAAGACAACAGCTTAACTGGCAACCTAAATTTGATGATCTCGATGTGATTGTATCAACCGCACTTCACTGGGAACGTCAGCTCCAAAAAAAACGCGATCGCTAAAGAATTCATTGGACGACGGAGCTTAAGCTCCGTCGTCCAATCCACCTAAAAAGCCGCTTTTTCTTTTAGCAGTAACTCTCGAACAAAATCCACCGGTATCGCGTAACTAATGCCGCTTGGCTTTTCTAGCACTTTCTCCTTGGTCTCTTTAATAAAAACTTTATTAATTACACCAATCACTCGTCCGCTATCCACTTCATAAAGTGGACTTCCACTATTACCAGGATAGGCGGTTGCATCTAGCTGCAATACATTATAGGGATTACGCAGCCTGCGTATCATTTTTACATCTAATGTTTTAGTGGTATCCACAGGAATGGCAACGGGGGAAATTGCCGAAACAATACCTCGATGGGTCACTGGATATAAACCTAACACCGCCCCAATAGGAAAACCGGAAAACGCATAGAGTTTACCTTCTTGCGCCTCATCGGTACGGCCTAATATCATCGCAGGCAATTTTTTCCCGCTGATCTTTAATAAAGCAAGGTCATGGATTTCATCGATTTGCACCAACTTAGCCGACCGTGTCTCAGCCTCTCTTCCAATACCGACAAATACCGCCAGGAATTCATTTTTTTCTTCCTCGAGGTTCGCAGGAATCACATGCGCATTAGTCACTATAAACTGTCCGCTACCCACAGCAAAGCCGGTTCCCATTAAGCGACCCGGTGGTTGGCGAGTAGGCAACACCGTGCCAACACCCACAATACTTGGTTTGATCTTAAGAATCGTCTGGGGTAAATCAGCCCAACTACAAGGTAAAAAAATAAATAAAAAAAAGGCAAATATAAGATTAATCATCAAATGTTTGTATCCATTGGACATAACCACTCCCTCATGTAACGCAGCACACGATAGCAAACGCCTTCTTTGCGCCTCCCATCAACATCAAAGAAAACAACAAGCTAATTTTTGGTTTGAAAATGATCAAAACCTGATTTTGTCATCGGCAGTACCTGACCCTCACTAGACAAACAGACTAAATTCCGCTCACGGGTAATTTCCCCAATTCGCGTTAAAGCACACCCCGCCTTTACCGCCAGTGACTCAATTTCCCATTGATTTTCAGGTGGTATGGTGAAACACAGCTCATAGTCATCACCACTCGATAATGGCACCTGCCAACCACCTAAAGTATCCAGAATATTTTGATAATGAATGGAAATAGGAATCTGATGAACGTGAATAATGGCACCGACATGACTCTTGTCTAAAATATGCTGAAGATCTTGCAACAAGCCATCTGAGATATCGATAGCCGCGCTCGCTACACCGCGCAATGCGCTACCGAGCCGAACCCTTGGTTCTGGCCGATTTAGTCGACGGAGCAAAGCTTGTGACCATTCGTTTTCTACGCTCACTTCATTGTTTATTATTTTCAGCCCTAAACCCGCCTCACCGATCACTCCTGTCACATAAATGATATCACCTGGGCTTGCGCCACAACGCGTTATCGCCCTGCCGACAGGAACCTGACCGGCAATTTGCACCACCACCCCGAGTGGACCCCGGGTCGTGTCACCGCCAATTAATTGAACGTTATAGTCTTCCGCCAGCTCAACAAATGCCTGCGAAAAACCCGCCAACCAAGCCTCATTCTGCTGCGGCATTGCCAAAGCCATGGTTACCCAAATAGGATCCCCCCCCATCGCCGCCACATCACTCAAGCTCACCGCAAGTGCTTTATAACCGACATCCTCGGGAGAGGTGCAAGATGGGAAATGAACCTTTTCTAAAAAGGCATCCACCGAGATCAGATATTCAAAATCAGCACAAGGTCGAAAAATAGCACAATCATCACCAATACCTAACACAATATCAGCTCGCGCTTTTGTTGATTCCGTAAAATATTTATTAATGATTGAAAATTCCGACACAATGTACGTGTCCTTAACAACAATTTGTTTATAATTAACTTGGCTTGTTTAGCACTTCAGCTTGCCGATATTTTTTGGCTAACTTGTCCATCACACCGTTGATATAGCGATGACTTTGATCAGCACCAAAGCGTTTTGCTAAGTCGATCGATTCATTAATGACGATGCGATAGGGCAAATCCAAGCGCTGCCATAGCTCATAACACCCCAGTCGTAAGATGGCACGTTCGACGGGATCAAGCGTTAAAATATCTCGATCGATAAAAGGAACAATCATTTCATCCAACACCACCACTTGATAAATGATTTGTTGGAGCGAGTCTTTAAAATAAGGGATATCGGTCTTTGACCCTTGATGTTCTTCGCTAAACTGTGCGTCAATTTCATCAACGTCCTGCCCCGTCATTTGCCATTGGTACAAGGCTTGGATTAAGGCTTGGCGCGCTCGCCTTCTTGCATGTGACATGTTTAGATACCTATGAAAAACAATCGAGTGCGGAGTTTAAATACGAATTTGGCGTAATACATTGATCATTTCAATCGCGGAAAGCGCCGCATCCGCCCCTTTATTGCCGGCTTTAGTTCCCGCCCGCTCAATGGCTTGCTCAATGGTATCAACCGTTAAAATACCAAATGTGACCGGCACATCGTATTGCAGCATGACGTTGGAAATCCCTTTGACAGCTTCCCCCGCTACATAATCAAAGTGCGGCGTCCCCCCACGAATGACAGCACCCAAGGCAACAATAGCATCATATTTTTTAGTGGCGGCCATACGCTGCACAACTAAGGGTAATTCAAACGCCCCTGGAATCCGTACGACATCAATTTCTGCTTCGTTAGCGCCGTGACGCCGCAAAGTATCAATCGCCCCATTTAATAAATTTTCACCAATAAAAGCATTAAATCGACTCAGTGCAATACCAAATTTTGCATTGTTTACCACTAAATCGCCTTCGATCGCTCGATACATCGTCATCAGTCATCAACCTAAAAAATATGATTTCTTGCAAATCATCTTAATCAACAGCGACATATTCGGTCACTTCCAAGCCAAAGCCTGCTAATGCATGCATTTTTTTGGGCGCACCGATCACCCGCAAATGCTTCAATCCTAAGTCACATAAAATTTGTGCGCCAACCCCATAGGTTCTCAAATCAGTCGCTAATTCAGGTAATAAATTAACATTTTTTTCGTCTTCTAATTGAAACTGCCTAATTCTTCTTATAATATCTCGTGAAGACGCTTGCTTGCGTAGGATCACAATCACACCGGCCTCTTGTTCACCAATCACTTTAGCCGCTTTGCCTAAAGGAAATGGAAAACCTTGTCGATGCACTTCCATCATATCCGCAATATCATCTGTCACATGAACCCGCACTAAGGTGGCCTGGTCAGTCTGGAGTTGCCCCTTGACTAGCGCAAAATGAATAATATCTTCAATGGTATCTCGAAAAGCATAGAGCTGAAAGTCACCATATTCAGTCGGAAAATAACATTGTGCTACCCGCTCCACGGTTTTTTCGTTAGTTACCCTATAATCAATCAGGTCAGCGATCGTTCCCATTTTCAAATCATGTTTTTTCGCAAAAACCTCTAAATCAGGGCGGCGTGCCATGGAACCATCTTCGTTGAGTATTTCAACGATCACCGCCGCCGGTTCCAAGCCAGCTAAATGTGTTAAATCACAACCGGCTTCGGTATGACCTGCCCGAGTGAGCACCCCGCCAGATTGGGCCATCACCGGAAAAATATGGCCAGGTTGCACCAAATCGTTGGGTTGCGCATTCGTGGCTACCGCGGCCCGCACTGTCATCGCCCGATCCGCCGCCGAAATACCTGTTGTCACACCCTGCGCCGCTTCAATGGAAACCGTAAAATTAGTGCCGTGTTGATCACTGGTTTCGTTAACCATCAATGGCAACTGAAGCTTTTGGCATCGCTCACGGGTTAACGTTAAACAAATCAAACCACGCCCATAACGTGCCATAAAATTAATATCTTCTGGCCGCACCCATTCAGCGGCCATGATTAAATCACCTTCATTTTCACGATCCTCATCATCCATGAGGATAATCATTTTACCTTGACGGAGATCTTCAATGATCTCATTAATGGGACTTAAAGACATACAGAAACTCTACCTTGAATTAAAAAACCCATGTTCAGCTAATAACTCAGGGGTAATATTCGATGATGAACGAGCGGGGCTATCTGCAACTAATAACAATCGCTCAACATAACGGGCAATCATATCCACTTCCAGATTAACGTCACGACCAATAGCATAACTCGCTACGGTGGTTGCCTGCATGGTATGAGGCACAATATTTACTTGAAAATTTTGCTGATCCACCTCGTTAACCGTTAGGCTAATACCATCAATACAAATAGATCCTTTTTTAGCAATGTATCTCATTAATTCATTGGGCGAGTATATGGTTATTTTTTTTGAGCAACCATCGTCTTTAATCGACAAAACACGAGCAACACCATCAACGTGCCCGCTGACCAGATGCCCCCCAATCGCCGTCGATAAGGTCAATGATTTTTCCAAATTGACTTTATCGGCGACTGTCAACTGTGAAAAATTAGTGCACTGCATTGTCTCAATAGAAACATCTGCCAAAAAACTCTCCGATGTTTTTTGGCTAACCGTCAAACAAACCCCATTAACGGCAATACTATCGCCCAAATTAATTTCGACCAGTGGCAAATTAAATGTCTTGACGTTCAAGCGAACATCTTCACCATGCCTGTCAAGGGCAACAATTTCTCCAACATCTTGTATTAAACCAGTAAACATGTCTGACAATATTTGCTAAGGAATAGATTGTTATCATTTATCTTCTGGCAACAATGATGTTTGCTGCCGCTTTTCTTCGGCGGTAAGTTCTTTTTCCAATCGTTCAATTTCTTCACGAAACGCATCAACATCCTGAAAACTTCGATAGACCGAAGCAAATCGCACATAAGCCACTTCGTCCAAATTACGCAATTCATCCATCACCCATTCGCCGATACGCCCCGATAAAATTTCCCGCTCATTATAACTTCGGAGACGTCGAATGATATTTTGAATGGCGGCCTCCACACCTTCCATGGGCACTGGCCGCTTTTCTAACGCTCGCATCATGCCCGCACGCATTTTTAGCTCATCAAATTGTTCACGGTGCCCACCCCCTTTGATGATGCGGGGCAATACTAACTCAGCCGATTCAAAAGTAGTAAAACGTGCAGCGCATTGTAAACATTCTCGGCGTCGGCGCACCGTATAGCCATCATTGGCCAATCGTGAATCAATCACTTTCGTTTCTTGCGCACTGCAAAAAGGGCAACGCATCCAATCAAACCCCTCAATGAATTTTCGACTAAAAAACGTAGCAACTAACGCTCATAAACGGGAAATAATTTACATACGTCTTTCACATTTTTCTGGATCTTGCTTGTCACCTCTGCATTGCCGACATTATCAAGGATTTCACAGATCCATAATGCCAAGTCACGCATTTCTTTCTCTTTAAAACCTCGCGTTGTCGCGGCGGGTGTCCCAATACGCAACCCACTGGTAATAAACGGTGATTGAGGATCATTTGGCACCGCGTTTTTATTCACTGTAATGTTGGCTTTACCCAGCGCTTCTTCTGCCTGCTTGCCCGTCAAATCTTTAGCTTGCAAGTCGATAAGAAATAAATGATTGTCAGTCCCATCAGAAACCACTTTAAAACCAAATTCCATCAAACGTGCTGCCATCGCACGGGCGTTTTTCACCACTTGGGTTTGGTATGTTGCAAACTCAGGCAATAAAGCTTCTTTAAACGCGACGGCTTTGGCCGCAATGACATGCATTAGCGGTCCCCCTTGGGTACCGGGAAAAACCAGAGAATTAAGTTTTTTTTCAAGTTCGGGA
The DNA here is from genome assembly GCA_964442745.1 of uncultured Chromatiales bacterium. GTDB lineage: Bacteria > Pseudomonadota > Gammaproteobacteria > S012-40 > S012-40 > CAYUAI01. Next base: position 2,682 of record CAYUAI010000056.1, on the reverse strand, counting down.
TTGGCTTTGGCCAAAATAATTCCACCACGCGGCCCGCGCAATGTTTTATGCGTGGTACTCGTGGTCACATCCGCAATGGCAACCGGACTCGGATAAATACCCGCCGCCACTAAACCCGCTACATGCGCCATATCGACCATTAAATATGCTCCCACTTGATCGGCAATATCACGAAAACGCTGCCAATCAACCACCCGCGAATACGCACTAAAACCCGCAATAATCATTTTAGGCTTATGTGTTAATGCTAATGACTCAACTTGCTGGTAGTCAATTTCCCCCATTGCGTCGTCTAAACCATACTGCACGGCATTAAATAATTTACCAGAAAAATTAACTTTCGCGCCGTGAGTCAGATGCCCGCCATGCGCTAAACTCATCCCTAAAATAGTGTCTCCTGGCTGTAATAAAGCTAAATAGACGGCAGCATTTGCCTGTGATCCTGAGTGCGGCTGCACATTTGCGTAATCCGCCGCAAACAATTTTTTCACTCGATCAATGGCCAGTTTTTCCGCAATGTCTACATATTCACAACCACCGTAATAACGCTTGCCAGGATAGCCTTCCGCATATTTGTTGGTCAATAGCGAACCTTGAGCTTCAAGCACCCGCGGACTGGCATAGTTTTCCGAAGCAATCAGTTCGATATGTTCTTCTTGTCGCCGCGCCTCATTATCTATTGCATCATTGAGTTCAGGATCAAATTCAGCTATTTTCATTGATTTTGAAAACATTTTCACAGCTCCAATGGTTAATTATACGCTTAGTAATACCTGACTTGAAAACAGTATCTCACCCAGAAATAATATTCCCCGCAAGCACTGAAGCCTTTGAGACAAATCAGTTTTCGGTGGCAAAGTATACCGTAAAAGCATAAAAAACCCTATGCATTATTTTCAAGAGAAAAACTACATGGTAGGAGGCCGAGCAGCAGATCAATCTAAACCTTGGGTTTTGTCTAAATTATAGGCGGCGAACCGAGAAAAACGGGGCATCAGGAATCCTGATCAACGACAGTAGAAGTTTAAAAAACACTCAAACGTGCGGCCAAAGCTCAATAGCAAAAATAAAATTATCGATTTTATTTCGAAAGCGTTGTGATGGAGAACGAGTATAGGTCGGCACTGAAAGTCAATCAGCTATATGAAAGCAGGCGAGACCAATAAAATAGATCGGGCATGAAATATCCCCATTTGAGCTAACTTCACTCAGAAATAACTGGGTCATTTCACGCTCAATCCATACATTATTTATCGTGTGGCTTCGAGACTAATTGCTATATTGACATCATCGCCAATCGCAGGAAGACTATACTTCATCCCATAATCCGAGCGTTTTAGCGCAGTGGTTGCATTGAAGCCACAGACTTCCTCTATTTTAGGATTAAATGGATGCTTGCCACAATGAATATGCTCTATATCTAAAACCACCTCTTTAGTCACACCCATAATAGTCAATTTCCCTAACATTTCGGCCTTATTGTCGCCGCTGAATTTCACTGAGGTTGACTTAAACGTAATCGTGGGATATTCCACAACATTAAAAAAATCGGGTGACTTGAGGTGATCATCACGTTTTTTAAACGCTGTATCAATGGACGCTGCATCAATCGTAATATCAACAGAACCGGTACCTTTTGCCAAATCCATGACTAATTTTCCGCTGGTTTTGTTAAAGCGTCCATGCATTTGAGAAAATCCAAGATGATCAATGGTGAACGTAGGATACGTGTGTGTGGGATCGATCTCATAACTTGCTGCAAATGCCGATGAGGCAAAAATAGCAGCAAAAAAAACGGTAACTATTTTCTTCATATTATTTCCTTAAATTAGGGTCAATTATCGCTCTCCACATGGCATCATTTTTATCGCCCCATGAGAGACACCAAAAGCATGACCAATAATATACTAGGTTTTTCTCCATAGATAGTAGAAAATTTAGGAAAAACAATTCAAGTTTTTCGATCAATCAGTTGATCTTTTCTATTGATATTCTCATCAACCCTTTGTACGGTAGCCTGCGAAATTAAGCATGATAGACTCAGCACGGATATAACAAAGAGTCGGTGACCTAAAACTGCCATGACATTCATCAAAATCACAGAACACGAGCAACGATCGGGATCATGTATATTGTGCAAAAAATTTTGGCAGCATTGCTAACATTTGATGGCGACTGAAAAAACGATCCGCTCTCGATAAACGCATGTCTTGTTGCATTGCCTCATCACCATTAAAACAAAATACCGGCAGGTTGATTTGATATTGCATGCGAATTAAGCGCATGACATCGAGTGGATCATAGGCTTCGACTTCATCCAGGTCCAATAATAAAAATCGATACAACAGCACCTCATGCCAACCACCTAGACTGTCCAACTCTGTTTCAATGTGCATTTGCCAAGGTTCATGGAGCAGCCTGTTTAATTCATGAATCATACTCTGATCCGTTGTCATCACAATAAAACGTTTTAACAAACGCGTTTCAATGGTCTGTTCTGCCACGTTAATTAGCCTCTGTCCGTCTCATCATTTGGTCGCTCCTCCGTTTGATAAAATTTGTCTAACCAAGCTAAGCGTACGACTTGATTAAATTGATGAATATCGAGTTTTTTGCCGTATTTATATTTTCTTATGGCGTGACCGGATTAAATAGATACCTTTTTTAGAGGTTTTTGCCTTG
>CAYUAI010000055.1:0-28550 GCA_964442745.1 uncultured Chromatiales bacterium | reverse complement strand
ATTTAGCCGTTCAAACCTAACGTTCGCTTATATTTGTCCACACGACAACCTGCTAGTTATTAATGGCTCAAGTGCAAAAAAATCAGAAGAATTATTAACCCAATTGCGTCGCTCACTAGGCACCCTACCCGTCGTCGCCCCGATCTTGAAAACATCGCCAGAAATCATCATGACAGCCTGGCTAAATCAAAATGAAGTGCCAGCGGATTTCATTATCGGAGACGAATGTGAATTACGCGATCCCGATGATGAGGGTGGCATCATCCGTTGTAAGCGCCAAGATCTCACGGCCGATGAAATCCAAAACCATCTGAGTGCAGGCAAACAAGTGGTTAAACTTGCCGTCACCTGGAAAGACGGCTTATCCTGTCTCATCGGCGAAGATATAAGCATTAAACGACTGCGTTTTAGCGATGAAATTTTAGAACAAAGCAATGAAATTGAAGCCGCCGATGTGATCACTCGGTTCGATACAGAATTTAGCCTCATGACCTTGGAATTGGCGCAGTTCATTCCTAGCTTATTGGATGCATTGGGCGGTGAAGATAACACAAGGTATGATGCCAGCTAAGAACTTTAAAACCGTCCACCGGGTGGATGCGCTACGCTTATCCACCCGTTATAATTATACGGACAAACCATACTAAAAATATAATCAGCTCGACACAGATTCGTTGCTATTCGCCTTTAGTTGTAATTTAATACTTCGCCAACAACCCAGGTGACTAAAACAAGACCATGCCCAACGCGCCCAGTGAATCACAGAAAAAGCCAACCACAACGCCCAGAACAGCATCAATATTCGATAGACATACATGGGTACTGATATTACCCAGGCAGATGACAATACCGCATCATTGCTATCTTGATACCATTTGAGATTATGTTGACTCGACCCATTCCCTATTATCTGCATATCCGGCGAACCCAGTAAACCTTGTGAAACCACACCAATCAATGTACCAACAGTGACTATTGTTAAGATCACAATCAAAATTTGATACACATTGAATTTCCAGTTGGCTATCTCATGGGAAAGCTTCGCCCGATAACCCAATACAAAGAACCATGCAACGACAACCAAAATGCTTTCCATGAAAATTGGCATCAAACCGATCCCGAGTAAAACCCATTGCCAATAACGTAAGGGCGTCAATGTACTGAATCGAGCCAGACCAAAGGCGATGATCATCAACACAGCCAGCATGCCCCAAAATAAAACCGCCGGCCCTAATGTCGAGCCACCCACTAACATTACCCAACGATTCCCTGGCATCTCAAGCTGAATGCTGTGATTGACGCTGCTTAGCCCAATATCAATCTGTGGTGTATCATAGTGCAGTGTGATTCCGTGGGGCTGCTGCCATTTGATCACATACTGCTGTTTACCGGGTGTCACCGGCAATGATAATGTCCTTTCCTGTAAGCGCAAGGGATAGCTTTGCTGATTAATGCTAACCTCCAAAAGCTTGCTATCTTGGGGTAATAGAATGGCATGCTGCATGCCTTGACTGCTGCGCAAGCTGATATTTAACGTGGCATTACTGACCCGTGAGCCAGGCCGAACGAACAAATAACTTTGATCAATAGTGAGGGTTTGTCCCGCGATCCCCGTCGGTTTAGATAATTGGAGTGTGAGCTGCTCACCCGGCCAAGGGCTCCAAGTGGGCAACCATCGATCATCTTGTTGATGCTGAATCACCGGAATCCCCTGATATTGCATATGCCACATGGGAGCCACATCGACCAACCAGGTTTCTATCCAACGGCTGTCTGATGGCGCCAGCAATTTAATTTCTTTGACTCGATGGCCTGGCGCATCCTGCATGGTTAACAGCGATTGCCATTGAAGCTGTTGTTGATCGGCACCCAAACTGACACGCACATGACCCTGCTCCACGCGAACCCCTTCACTGGTCACCGATTCTCCCGGTAACAGTGGGATATCCAGAACGATACCCGTCCCCAATGGACTTAGCCGGGTAATACGGGTCGTCGCACGCCATATTAAATCTAACAATAATTGCCGCTCCACTTTCACAAAGGGAGCTAAATACGTGGCATTAAATGCGGTCACCTCATTTGATTGAGTCGCTACCATTCGGGAAAGCTGTAACTGTTTATCAATCGTTCCATCCGCATGTACCCCGAGTACATGCCAACCATCGCTTATCACTTCCACATAATGAGGTTTAAGCGGCAACGGAATCTGAATAATATCCACCGGTGGCAATACACCTTCTAAGGTAACCGTATGCTGCCCTTTGGATAACATCAACCACCATGTCCCAGTGTCATCTTTGATAATGCCGGAAGCCCGCTGTTGATTAACAAAAATATGCTGAGGCAACCATTGCTCCGCCTGCCCTGGCAGTGGCACAGCCACTTGTTCATAACTGTGTAATTGCATCTCTAAATGTAATGAATCCGCAGACAAACGTAGCTTCATCCACTCGGCTTCGGCACATTTTGGTAAACAGACGGGGTCAATGAATAATCGCTTTTCTAATTGTTTGAGTAACGTGGCATCAGGATACGCTGCTGCGACCGGATTCGACCCTAAAACGATCGGGATGACAAACAAGCTCACCAACACAATGGAACTTAAGCTTTTCAGCGAAGCTAGCTGAATTCCCTCTTTTCGACTGAATTTCACATTGAACAATCCGACCACGAGCATACCAATCAAAATCACACGCAACCACGCTAATACCGAATTTTCGGTAGAACCTAAGTAATAAATTTTTATTTTTTGGTGACGTTCCACCGGGCCACTCCATGAAAAATTCACTTGATTCCACATCCATTGCGGTAATCCTGGACCGGTTTGCAACACTGACTTAGGATCATAATGTTGCATCTTAGCGACTCGCCTAGGCATCGTACTGGAAAAATAATCAAGCTCGGTTTTCTCTAAACGGCGTTCTACATTTTCTCGTATTTCAGCGGATAAGGAGGGTGAAGTTTGTTGCTTCTCCAGGTGAAAATCTTGCTGGGAAGACACGGATTGAAAGGCATGTTCCAATTGTGGATAAATACTCTGACGCACTTGTTGCACCATAAATGGAAGGGTGATAATAACAAACCCAAGCAGCGTAATATTCCGATAATGCCAAACGAATGTGCGAAAGCGGCCTTTGGGTAATACCCGCAACAAGGCAAACCCAACAATCAAAAATAACCATATCGTAACCGGCGCACCGGGTTCATGATAGGTAATGAGCAACATAACTAAGGCAATTACCGCCAGTGCTTTATTCCATAACTTAGCTATCGCTAAACTAATCAATAACACCAAAAAAATATCAAGCAAAGTCCATTGAGTTAACCAAGTTGGTGAGATTCGATCGGCCCCGGTCGCGGCTAATACTCGCCAGCCTGGTGGTAAATTCAAGGTGGTTGTTACATGATTAAAATCTTGATTCCAACCAATCGCGGGTAAGCTTCGAATATCTTGACTCAGTAGACTATCGGCGGTTAATTGAATATGACCCCGTCGAATTTCCACTCCGGCGAGTTCACTGCCATTGAGTTGCGTAATAAACTGCGGTTTATTGTCAATCGTCACCTGGCCGAGTTTAATCGGCGCATTCATTTCCAAACGCCAATTATTTTTTTTAATGCCAGAGATCTGATCCAATAAAGTATATCCATCACCGGCAAAATTCAGCCATAGTTCACGATTTAATGATAATCGGTCAGGCCCTGGGTCAGGGTCCCCTCGCCGCTGTTCCCGAAAGCTTATCTTCTCACCCGGTCGCAAACGATACGCAGGTAAACGTTTCCAAGCATCAGGTAACAAAGTTTGCTGGGGATCGATGGCCACTCCATCGACAATTTCTACCAGGCGCAAATCAGGTCGCGCATTAAACACCCAAATTTCTTCATCGACCCAACGTGCCTCTGGTTTGTTAAAAACCAGCTGGTTTAACGGGCCACGATGCCGCCCCGTCAGTTCCACCACCCACCGCCCCGGACGCACTTGTAATCGCAAGCGATTATCCGTGTCTAATCGTGCCGGCAAAGTACTTTGTAACCGCAATGGAATAAAACCCTCCATGGGAACGCCAACGACGACTTCCCTGGCAAATCCAGCCGCATGTATGGCAAGATGTAACGTGACAGTGGCCGGAATACTATCATCAATATGCCGAAATACCTGAAGCTCGAATCGATCTTCGACTTTTTTCTGTGGCGTCGCCTGCAACCACAAGCGTTGCTTTTCGACCCGAGGAAAAAGCATGGGTTTTCCCTCTGAAACAACTTCGATTAATGCCGTGGATTCAGGAATGGCTAATGATTTTGGTAAGGCTGACCAAATAAAACGTCCCTGGATAGTATACTGACCCGCCGCCAAATAAACAGCCGGGGCATTACCTCGATTCACCACCAAGGCAGGCTTATCATTCATCATTACTTCGGTTGGCCAATATTGCGCCTCACCGGGTAATGCCACCCAACTATCATGATAAATCCACCAGACTTGAGAAAATGTACCACCGCTGTTAGCCAAATCTAACTTTAATGCATTCGGCCAGGCACAAAGCCGCTGCTTAGCATTTGACAAAACAAAAGGACAATGACGATGCTCATGCCCAAAGGACACCCAATCCACCCAGGCTTGCAGCGGTTCAGGTATGTCTTCTTGATTCAATGGACTCGCATATATTTTAGTCAAACCAATCAACAATACGAAACCACAGCAAATCCATTGAAAAACCCATTTATTTTTGTCCATACCCCTCGTCCCCGCTACCCAATGATTGACTTAACAGCTAATAAATTCTCTATCCCTAAAGCCGACATTGGACAACCTATCTATTTAATCTCACTGGGGATTGTTCGATGGCGCTATACGACCTTGTGGGAGCTTCTAACGATGGGCAGCCCCCATGCAGAAAGTGTAGAAACGAGAGTTATCATGGCAGGGAGCCATTTTCCTCCCTATATAAAGCCTTTCTCTCTTAAATAATTAGTGATGGTATCTAAAACGATTTCCGTGGAAATAACGACCCCCATATCTTCCGCGACAGTCGGTCCATCCGAGTTATCCTCATCAGGCGTACATAGCTGTGCGTTGACCAACATACCGAGTAAAATCGGGCGCCTTGTTTTTCGTATATTAGTATCCCCCCGCATGGCAAAATTAGACTCCATCGTTGACACAAAAAACACTGGGCTACCCGCTGACCCAATCGCCACCTGCGCATCAATCAGAAACTGTTTTTTGCCTTGGAAACCTCCCGCTAATGAGGTAGCGACCATCCCTTTTCTGAGCACGGGTAACATATGCTTGCGATCCCACAAGCCATGTGGATACGTCACAAAAACAATGTCATCCCCAATGCCTAGCAGTTCCGGGTCGGCTGGATTAAGTAAGAATTCAGGCCCAAGAGCGCGAAAATAAATAGCCGTACCTGAGGCTTCGATATGCTTGACAAATGGCACAAAGGGCGTGACTGCAATATCAAGCTCAGCATCGCTATTCATATACCAAAGCCGTTCAAAGTTATCGATATCCAAGGTATAACCTTTCCCCAATAGAGGTTTACCATCACTCGATAACATCAGTGTCATACGACCTTCAGTGGCCGCTTTTACGGTGCTTTTTGCGGTCACAAGAAATGGGTAATTATTATCTTCGGTTTTATATTCGAAAACAAATGCGGTACCTTCTTTCTTGTCGCCAGCGTCATCCCTCGTTTCTATTCGGATCGTGGTAAAAAATATTTTTTCTATTTCCGATGACAATTTCATAATAACCTTATTTTTTTTTAGGCTTTAAATGATGCATTATACCCGTACCGTGCTTCATATTCATGCTTAAATTCCAATAATACGTCAGACCTTCAATAATAATAACAATCGCTTAGCTAATAGAATACCCAGCCAATCACACATTGATTGCCTACACGACCATGAAGCGACAAGCCAAACCTGTGCGGTATCCAAGGGCTACGTGCGACTGGAGTCAATGCCCTCATTGCTCAATAAACATCCTTCATATTTAAGCCGAGTGACAGCATTCTGCTTTTATTTGCAAAATCGACCGATCTAACATCCCCATCGATCCATCTTACTATATAGTGCAACTAATTGATCTCTATATTCATAAATGTGAGAAAGCGCAAACCACCTAGGCAGTGGTCGCACTTTGATCTGTGATATCTGCGAGCAAGCATAAGTTTCCACCAACGATAGATAGGCAGCCACTCGCTCATTCATTCAGCTCGCCTGGCCAATCGAATCGAGTATCCGTTACCGATACCGGATAAAACTTTAACCGTTTTGCTATACGGTCTCGTGGCTGGCTGGCTCGTTAGCATGTTTACGTATATCGTCCATGTCGAGCCCCTTCACTCGATGAATAAGATCGACCAAAACTTTCGAAGGTAAAGTACCAGACTCCATAAACACTAGAATTTCCTCTCGAAAAATCATCAGTGTAGGAATGGAATATACTTGGTAACAAGCGGCCAACTGAGCATTATGCTCGGTATCCACTCGCCCAAACACAATTGTGCTAAAAGTATCCGATACTTGCTCAAATATGGGACTAAATGTTTTACAAGGTCCACACCACGAAGCCCAAAACTCGACTAAAACAATTTCATTTGCTGTCACTGTCCGGGAAAAATTATTGAGATTAAGATCAATAGTAGCCATTGCGTCATCCTAAAATATATGAATCTAACCATATAGAAAAGTTTTCGTGCAAAAAACCATCAAACTAAGTAATTATTTCACTTGCTTGAGAAAAACAGCCCAGCTGATACCCAATACCACCATCAATAATCCTTTTCACATTACCTGGCAGGCCCTCATTAGCCGATCCTTTTATCGCAGAATTCAAAAATGATAGAATCAACGATTTTCCTTCGGTTATGCGCCAGGAAATCTGCTAAACTAGACACTCATGTTCGCGCTATAAATCTCAACCTATGATGGTTGTTGAGTAAAAATCAACAAAATGACTATTTTTTATGGTGTTTCAGCCGATTTACTTTTTCAACCAAACAACTCACCGACTTGCTTGCTGAAGCCCTCGTTCATTAAATTCTCATTGCTAACCCAGCCATAAAAATAATGACGCTTCACTTCGCGTGACAAGCCGTTTGTTACAACCGACACTCCGGCACTGGCGCATGCAATCTCGCATAACCGCCGATGATTTTTTTCGCTCAAAAAAAATCATCGGCAATTAAATCCCTTTGTGAATTTCCCATGCTCTGATGCAAAATGAAGGTGACAAGACGATGGTAAAAAAAGAATTTTGACAGTCGTTCGCCATTTATTTGTTAACAACCACCCAAGACATCTAATAATGAAGAAATGAACAACGATATTTCCGTCATCAAGTCACTCACAATAATGCTTTGTTATCTCGTCATGGAAGATCAAGCAAAGACAAGGCCAGGGATAGAGCAAACGATAACTCAATAGGAAAAAAGACAATGATGTAAAAATTATAACAATGATAAAATATAGAGCACTGTGTTTAAAATGTGTCAGATGAATGTAAAACAAGGAAAAATGGATGAAAATCACAGCTTATAAAAAATCAATGGCGCCTGTTGATGTCCATTTTCAATACGCTAGTGTGCCAGCTCAGGTATTTTTAAAACAACAATAAAACCAGGCGCGCCTCTGCCATATGACAAGAATCGTGCATAACATTAAGAAAAAAAGACTCAGCGCGCCACGATTTGGTTTGTTTATGATTTTTAACGTATGTGATGCACTGGTTTCCTTGAGCGAATTATAATCTAAGTTTGATATAATTTTTTGTGTGAGCTCATGTTGTGTTTGATTGTCAATTTGTTGATCAATCAATTGAGCGCTAAGTGCGTTATCTAATGCTTGAATAAGAGCTGAGTCAGGTAAAAACTCACCTTTCCCTTTGTCAATGACAACTTCCCCCGCTTGATCAAAAATACGAACGTGGTAGAAATCGCTAATTTTTGCTACAACAACTAATTTTTTTCCTTCTTCTGGAAGGGCATTAGCCCCTTCAAGTGACATCAAATTTAGACCATACCTAATCACATTTGAAGTTTCACTTTGCGAGTCCGCTCTTACCCGCATGTTACCGGAAAATCGGTAAGTGACCTTCATAACCACGGACGCGTTAGTCACACCCAACAGACCTATTTCACACAAGAGTAAATGATTCTGGGATACGTTATCGTAAAATTGGCATGGATAACTTTTCGACCATTCAAGCAATGTGGCGGCCTGTGGTAACAGGATGGATAAGCGGGTATTGATGGCTTGATCTGGCCCCTGGTTGCTCACCATCACGGTATAGTTAATCTCTGCGCCGGGATGCAAATTCTGGTGAGATACTGTAATGCTAGTGTCTAACTCCACCACCGGTGGCAGTTCTAATTCGCTGACCTTAGCTAATAATATATCACTTTCGCCGCCACCATACTGTGGTTGAAAAGCCGTATCCGTCACATACATACTCTCTGACCAAGTACCACCCGCCAAATAAACCTGACGACGATCATAGACGGTTAGACCAAATAAAAAATCGATGGACTCACCACCCAGTAACGTTGAATAATCGACACGCAACCAACGCTTCTGCGGCGCCGGCGGCTCCGGTTTATAAGCGGGATCAGGATCGAACAACAACTTTGTTAGAAAAATATCACTATCTAAACTCAGACTTTGCAGTGCATTGGCAATGGGAAAGTCCTGCGAAAGCGTATGTCCTCCCACAAAAATTTCATCAACATAAACATCACTGTCCTTGCGATGTCTTTTCACCACTAAGGCGGTAGCTACATCACGATCACTGCCACGCACAAACGTTGACATCATAATCTCACGACCATCTCGGGTAAATTTAGTCACAAAGGCTTCCAGTGAGTCACTCAGACCCAGGCTGTCCAACAAACCATCTAACAGAGGAAAGCTGGCTAACTGGGTTTGCATTTCTGGTACTTCCGCTATCGACTTCCCCGTTCCCAACATAAAGCCACTTGAATAGGTTAAACCCGCAATATATACGCCCTTGCATCTTTGCGGATCATACGTGAGATTGCCAGGGCATTGATCGCTCGTCCATTGATTTTCAGCCAACGCATCATCTAAGGCAATCGCCGTGATTTCATCATCTTTATCGCCACCAATATATGTGCGGAATATCAACGCCTCTAAATCACGTGACAATTTCAGTAAAAACCCATCGGAGCACGCTCGTTGATCGACTAAAGCCACATCTTTATCAATTTCACACAACCCAGTACCCGGATAGTATTTGCGATAACTAGGCAACGACTCGCTCCCTAATAAATCGTCAGAAAACGTGGTTCCCGCCACATACACACCGCTTACAATGACATTGTCGTTGTCATTCTCAAACTCTAAAACGAGACCCGATGCAAAATCATCGGCGCTCCCCCCTAAATAACTTGCCACCGATAAGACCCGTCCATCACTGGACAAACGACCCACAATCAGATCAGAGCCACCACTGAGTTGACACTGCAATACCTGCTCATTTTTGACGCCGCCTGGACCAACACAAGGCATTGCAAGACCACTCGACGTCGTATTCGCTAAAAAATAAACCCGCCCTTGCCTGTCAACATCAAGACCACGTGCACGTTCATCTTTTGAACCACCAAAATACGTTGAATACACCAATTGACCATCACTCGTCAATTTGCTAATAAATAAATCTAAGGTCTGCTCAGCCTCATCGTCGCTTGGCGATAAGACACGCTGAAAAGCCTGGGGGGTAATCGGAAAGTTAGCTGACTTCGTCGCGCCTAATAAATAAATATTATCATCCTTGTCGATCGCCATCGAACGCGCCCCCTCATTGCCACAACCGCCGAAAAAAGTCGAAAATAATAAATTACCCTGCGGATCAAATTTACTTAAAAAAACATCAAAATCTTCCTTAAACTGAATATTTGATGATTCATCGGACAAGGAATAATTACAGTCATTAATCCCATGCTCTGCCTGAAAAAATGTTTGCTGTGTTTCGTCCTGAATGGGGAATTGAGCGGGATTTAGTTGAGTCCCATTATTACTTACCAAGGCCGTTTCCGTGGTGGTCCCGGTGATATAAAAATTTCCGAAACTATCATTGACAATCGCCCGCGCATTGTCTTTACCACTGCCACCAAAATAAGAAGAGAAAGATAAAACGGGATCGATGACTAAAGGGACTGAAGCCTCATAATCTGCCACCGCAAAACCAATCTCATTGCCTCTCACCACAAATTTGCCCACCACCCGCTGTCGTTGCCCATGAATGTCTTGATAAACAACAGGCGCATGTTGCATAAACACCCCCATTGATGTCAATAATTCAAGCGAACCATCGGCGGCTAATTGAATTTTATCCGCGCCATTTACAGCCATACGAATATCACTGGGATTCCCGCCCGTTTTCACCATAAAATCGTATTCCAATTTACCATCGTGAAAACGATAAACGAGATCAATATGGGGGTAGATTTCAGTTTGCACCACCGATTGATAATGTGGCACATTAGTAATCCACTGGTTTGGCTGATTGCCAAGAAAATAATGACTGGTACTGGCTAATGGCTGGTTGCCTTGCGCGCTCGCTTGAGCGTTAGCCTGTAAATAAGAAAACGTAAGATCGATCACTGATAATGGTGACGACTGAGCTGAAACGGAGTCACGGCCATGCAAGCGTAATTTAGCCTGGCGAGAAGTAATGGACAACGTATAATTTTTACCCCGTGAAAAAAACAGAATATCTTTTGCCGCCTGGCCGTGATTCTTTTCAAAGAAAAAATGCCCATCCGCTTGCTCAACGATTGGCTGATGAAATAACAGCTTGGTTTGAGGATCCGCTAACCGCTTAGCATAAAGCGGCGCGGCGAAACAACAGCTCGCCAACAGAAAAAATAGACTAATCGATTTAATCATCATGCGATAAAGTATCATTTCTAATCATGTGGCTCTGATATTCCCCTACTAAAAATAAGCTTTATTTATCCTTGTGAATTGTTTGATAATTGTTGCACGTTTATTTTACACAAACAACCGGCCATAAATTTCATATAATGACGCCAGGCAACCCACCAATTCAGGTCCAGCTAGGCAAAACCCGTTTGATGATTAAAAAACATAAAATTCTCAGTAAAATTATACCGCTAATCATTATCAGTGTCGCTATTGTCGGTTTTATCCTATTAAAAAAAACGCGCCCAAGCGCCCCCGTCAAAACCATCGAAGAGCGGCAATGGTTGGTACAGGCAGAAACCATCACGGTGGGCACACATTCGCCCGTCATCCCCTTGTATGGACGCAGTGATGTCCCCAGCGTTACCACCATCAGCGCCGCAATCCAAGCCCATGTGCAACAGATACGGGTAAAACCCGGTGAATTTGTTAAGAAAAATCAAGTGTTATTATCACTTGATAAACAAGAAATAAACATTCGGCGACAGCAGCAAGACGCTGATAACCAAGAAATCGATGCGCTAATAACCAGCGAAAAAAACCGTTATCGTTTTGATATCGAATTATTAAAACAAGAACAACAACTCCTTCACTTGGCAAACCAAGCGGTCGCACGCGCCCAAGCATTACAAAAAAATGACCTGGGCTCACGCGCCGTATTAGACGAAGCACATCAAGCCGTCGCACGCCAACAAATTGCCGTGCAAAACCGCCAGTTCCAAATCAATGACCACCCAGCCCGTCTCGCGCAACTCATCTCGCGCAAAGCCAAAATTATTGCAAACATAGCATTAATCCAGCTGGATTTAGGTTACACAAAAATTGTCGCACCAACGGATGCACGGATTATCAGCGTCCATACCACTGATGGGGAATATATTGGCAAAAATAGCCAGTTACTGACACTGCTTGCCAATCGGCAAATTGAGTTACACGCCCAAATACCGTCACGTTATATCCCGATCATCGAACAGCAGTTAGCCCAAGGAAAACCCCTCATGGCCACCAGTGCCGATGACACCTTGATGCCATTAACGTTGACGCGGCTAGCAGCTTCCATCCGCGAAGGACAAGGTGGCGTCGATGCTTTTTTCAGCTTTGGAAAAAACCCGCCGAATATTCCCATCGGGCGTATCTATGAGCTTTGGTTGTCGTTACCCGCCTTAGAGAATAGTTTTACCGTGCCTCAAGACGCCCTGTACGGCACCCATCGCCTTTATAAAATAGTGGACCAACGATTAGTCGCGATTAAGGCAAATTGGCTTGGTGAAATGCGTACCGAAAATCATTCCATGCGGCTGATTTTACAAAGCCCTGAAATCACCACCGGCGACGCCTTATTAATCACTAAATTTGCCAACGCCATGCATAGCCTACATGTTGTTATCAGTGATAAGCCCATCACAGAAAAAGCAGAATAAAATGAACGCATCGCTGTTAACACGTTTTGCCCAGCATCGGGTGGCGGCCAATTTACTGATGGTTATCTTGATCATGCTTGGTATCTGGTCATTATCAAAACTCAATACTCAATTTTTCCCCAATTTTGAGTTAGACGTCATCAGCGTGCGTGTCCTATGGAGTGGCGCCAGCGCAGAAGATGTTGAACAAGCCATCACCATCCCCTTAGAACAGGAATTGCGGTTGGTCGACAATCTTCACCGAATTAGTTCCACCTCAGCCACCGGGGTCTCGGCTATCTCTCTACAATTTAAAGAAAACAGTGACATGGCCATGGCATACAACCGTGTCACTGAATCCGTGTCACAAATTCGCAATCTACCCGTATCGAGTGAAAAGCCCACGATTACCTGGGTAGCACGCTATGAACGTATTGCTAAACTCATATTGAGTAATGAGCAAGGGGTCGAAGAATTACGTCAATTAACCTATGACATAAAAAATGATTTATTGATACGCGGAATCGCAAAAGTCAATATACTCGGATTACCTGATGCGCAAATTGAAATCCAAATCGCTAATAAGCAACTACAGGAACTGGACTTATCCATCGATGATATCGCTAACCGCATTGATCAACTCAGTCAAGATATTCCTGCCGGTTTTGTTGGACAAAATGATGTGGCGCGTCAACTGCGCAGTCTAGCACAACAACATGACGCCTTAGGTTTTGCTCAATTACCCGTGATCAGCGATGACCAAGGCCAGCGCTTAGCACTCAGCGATATTTCCAAGATTGAGCGTCTTCACCGCGACCCATATATTAGCTTAACTGTCGAGCAAACACCCACCGTGGAACTTACCTTGCTACGCACCGAAGCTAGCGATGCATTAGTTTCTGCTCGCATTTTAAATCAATGGTTAAGCGAAAAGGAACCCAGCTTCCCCCCCAGCGTACAAATCCGCGTCTACGACCAATCCTGGCAATTGATTAACGAGCGTATCCGATTGCTGCTAACCAATGGTTTGGGTGGTTTATTGCTAGTCATCATCATTTTATTTATTTTTCTCAATGGGCGCATTGCCTTTTGGGTCGCCATTGGCATTCCGGTCTCTTTTTTAACAACGCTATGTATTTTGTACTTGGTCGGTGGCACCATTAATATGATTAGTTTGTTCGGCTTGATTATGGCGGTCGGCATCATTGTGGATGACGCCATTGTGGTGGCAGAAAATGCCTTATCTAATTTACAAGCCGGTGACACTCCTGAGCAAGCAGCAATCAAAGGTGCAAGACGCATGTTTGTCCCCGTGGTCTCATCATCACTCACCACCATTGCGGCGTTTCTGCCACTCATGTTAGTCGGCGGTATTGTGGGCAATATTCTGTTTGCCATTCCGCTGGTCATTGTCTGTGTCGTGATTGCCTCATTGATTGAGTGCTTTTTTATTCTGCCAGCGCACATGAGCCTGGCATTCAGGCACATGGCAAACCGTCCCCCATCCATCAAACGACAACAATGGGAGACGAAATTTAATCGGTTTCGGGATCAAGTTTTTGTCCCATTAGTAGACAAAGCCGTCACCCATCGCGGTATTACCTTGGCGCTAGCTATCTCGGCTCTGATCTTGAGCTTGGGCTTGATTGCCGGAGGCCGCATCGGTTTTGTTTTTTTTCCTAGTGTGGAAAGTAAAATTATTTATGCCAACACCAGCTTTACAGCAGGTACTCCCGCCCCACAAGTCAAACAATTTCTTGCACACCTGCAGCAAAGCTTGCGGGAAACAGAACAACAATTTGATAAAAGCTTCATTGAAATTGCCATGGTTCGGCATGGCATCACCTCCAGTGGTGGTGGGCAAGGCCGCCGGCGAGGCAACCAATATGGTTCGCTCATTGTCGAATTAAGCGCTCCTGACCAGCGTAATATCAGTAATGATCAGTTCATTCGTGCCTGGCAGCAACAGATCAAACTACCGCCGGGTATTGAATTTTTTAACATCACGCAACGCGCCAGTGGCCCCGCCGGCCAAGCCATCGCGATTGCGTTAACAGGCCAAGACCCCTTCACTTTAAAACAAGCCGCCACGGTATTGTCTGATCGGTTACGAACCTTTGAAGGCGTGAGTGCGGTCGAAGATGACCTTCCTTGGGGGCAAGAACAACTCATTTATCAACTCACCCCAGTAGGACAAACCTTAGGTTTAACTGTCAATGCTATTGGGCAACAATTAAGAGCCGCCTTTGATGGAAGGCTTGTACAAATTGTGCAAGAACAAGAAACAGAACTGGAAGTTCGAGTGCGTTTAACCACTGACGAGCACGCACAACTCACTTCGCTAAGTAAAATTAACATTATGTTGCCCAATGGCAACAGCGTACCATTCAATGTTGCGGTTAAATTAACACCTAAAAAAGGCTTTGAAGCCTTGCGGCATAGCAACGGCCAACGAGCAGTACAAGTAACCGCCAACGTGGACAAATCACTCAATAACTCGCAATTGATTCTTGAATCCTTAGAAGCCACCACTCTAGTAGACATTTTTCAACAATATGGTGTCAGTTATTTTTATGAAGGCAGTGCCTCCAACCAAGCAGAGACCATGCAAGATATGAAACACGGCGCCCTATTTGGATTCATTCTAATCTATTTAATTTTAGCTTGGGTATTTGCCTCCTACAGTAAACCACTGGTGGTCATGGCGGTAATTCCGTTTGGTATTACTGGTGCCATTATGGGTCATCTCCTATTAAACATTGAAATCACTATTCTTTCTTTATTTGGCATTGTGGGCTTATCAGGCATTGTCGTCAACGATTCCATCATTTTAGTCTCGCTTTACCAGCAATTGCGACAACAACAAATCTCTGTGAAAACAGCCATCGTGCAAGCGACTCAACAGCGATTCAAAGCCGTATTACTAACCTCGCTGACCACCATTGCTGGTTTAACCCCATTACTTTTTGAGACCTCCGTACAAGCCCAGTTTTTAATACCGATGGCAACATCAATTACCTTCGGGCTTGGTTTTTCAACCCTGCTCGTCTTGCTAGTAATACCGGCACTTTTGTCACTCATTGAGTCTATCTTTAATGCGCCGCGTTTTCGCGTTAACCCCGGAACCTTTCATGTTAACTCAAAAAATATACTTCCCGAATAAAAAAGGCGAAAAGCTTGCCGCCTACCTCGATCGACCCGTTGACATCAACCCCAAAGCCTATGCTATTTTTGCTCACTGTTTTACTTGCACCAAAAATATAAAAGCAGCAAGTTATATCAGCCGTTCATTAACCCAACAGAACATCGCCGTGATCCGCTTTGATTTTTCTGGCTTGGGCGAGAGCGAAGGCGATTTCGCAGAGACTAATTTTTCATCAAATGTGGACGATTTAATCGCCACCTATCACTTCCTAGCCACCGCCAAAAATTATCAAGCCCCCCAACTTATCATCGGTCATTCCTTAGGCGGGGCGACGGCCATTATGGCAGCGAATTCCATGCCCTCAGTGATGGCTGTTGTAACCATTGGTGCCCCCAGTGAACCCTCCCACGTGACTCGGCATTTCGATCATCAGTTACCCGATATTGAAACCTACGGCCAAGCAGACATTGCGATCAGCGGCCGAACGTTTCAAATCAAAAAACAATTTGTCGATGATGTCAAACAAGTCAATATGAACAATGCCATAAAAAATTTACATCGCGCATTGTTAATTTGCCATGCTCCACACGATGATACGGTGAATATTCAACACGCCGGAAAAATTTTTCAGATTGCCCAACATCCCAAAAGCTTTGTATCATTGGATAGTGCGGATCACTTGCTGTCCAACTCAGGTGACGCATTATATACCGGACAGCTCATTGCAGCCTGGGCAGACCGATATTTACCTGTCCAAGATAAAGCATCGTCACATTTACCCACTCACCAAGTGGATGTACACACCCCTACCGACGGGGTCTCCACACAAATTAACGCCAATGGCCATACACTGGTCGCCGATGAGCCACGCCATTTAGGTGGCAGCAATCAGGGTCCCACCCCCTATGAACTGCTCAGTGCCTCACTAGGTGCCTGCACCAGTATTACCTTACGGATGTATGCCGACCGAAAAAACTGGCCACTGGAAGATATTCATGTCACCGTCCGTCATGAAAAAATCCATGCTTCAGATTGCCAAACCTGCCCTGAAAAAAATCAATATGTTGACAAATTTACCCGGCGAATAATCCTCTCAGGTCCATTAACGCCGGAACAAAAAAAGCGCTTGCTTACCATCGCCGATAAGTGTCCAGTGCATCGTACATTGCACCAATCGATTTTAGTCGAAACGCTTCTTTTAAATTGATATACTGAATGCTACGGTCATCAACAATGATTTCCGATGCCCATCTTCAACTATTGGGTCGATCCTAAATCATAAAATCGTCAAAATCACACCAAGGATTAACACCGAGTTAGCCCAACGTTGAGTGCAAAAAAAACACTTTATAAGCATACAAAGTCTATAAGGCACTGTCACTATGACTCAATTAGCAGAATCTCTCAATGGCCTTCCTAATATTTGCGGTAACGAAACGTTGATTCAACGTATCATAGATGAAAATCGCAACAAATTGGTTTATTTACCGGAAAGTAAAATTGATTTTCACACAATTAAAGCCGCCTACGCCATCGCATTACATATGCATCAGCCATTGATTCCTGGCGGCGGCGATGATTTAAAAACGGCTGAAGTCATCAGTAATTTAAAATACATGATGGACCACCAAGACATTGGTGATAACCATAATGCGCCCATATTTCAATGGTGTTATCGGCGCATGGGAGAACTTATCCCACAACTAGTAGGGGAAGGCAAACAACCACGATGCCTGCTCGAATACTCGGGTACTTTATTGCACGGACTCCATCATATGGGTTTGTATGAAGTCATTGACAGTTTAAAAACAATCGCCAGTAATACCAGTTATCGCAACCATGCAGAGTGGTTAGGCGCACCCTGGGGGCATCCCGTTGCACCCTCGACGCCAACGCAAGACTATCGTCTCCATGTCAAAGCCTGGCAACATCATTTTGCCGCTATCTTTGGCACGGAAGCGTTAGCACGGGTACGCGGATTTTCTCCTTCTGAAATGGCCTTGCCTAACCACCCGGATATTGCCTACGAGTTTGTCAAAACGCTCAACGATTGTGGTTATCAATGGGTGCTCATCCAGGAGCACACCATCGAGAAGACGGGCTCAGGCCAGCACTTAGATCAACCGCACCTGCCACAACGTTTGGTATGCCGTAATGCTAAAGGTGAAACCGCAGAAATCATCGCCATTATAAAAACCCAAGGCAGTGACGCCAAGTTAGTCGCGCAAATGCAACCTTACTACCAAGCCAACAGCTTGACTCGTTGGCAATTAGCTGGAAAATCCGTCCCCCTGCTGGTTACTCAAATTGCCGACGGCGAAAACGGTGGCGTAATGATGAATGAGTTTCCAGCTAAATATCAATCCGTCGTACACAAATGCTCATATACCGACACACCGATCATGAATGTCACCGAATATCTTGAACATTTATTCGCCATGGGCATTACCCCACAAGACTTGCCAACGATTCAACCGATACATCAACAAAAAATCTGGGATAAATTTGAACCCGGTGATGGCTCAGAAAAACTCATATCCGTCATTGACGTACTCAAAAAACAAGATCACCTATTTCATATGGATGGCGGCAGTTGGACCAACAATCTATCCTGGGTGAAAGGTTACGAAAACATATTAGGGTCCATGGAAAAAGTCAGTGTATTATTTAATGAAAAAGTCACGAAATTAAATACACCAACCCATGAACACCGCTATCGTAATGCGCTGTTCCATCTACTGACATCACAAACCAGTTGCTACCGATACTGGGGCCAAGGTATCTGGACTGACTATGGCCGGGAATTGTGTCGACGCACCGAAGCAATCATTACCCACGATTTTTGATTGATATCTGCATTGGCGGCTAGGAGGCTGGCTGAAAATGGAAAGCCTCCTTGGTATAAGTCAAACCTCGCCATACTAACGAAGGCCAGTCATTATTATTTGCTTACATACTTAAGAATCTCGACAACTTCCGCTGTTGTTTTAGCCCACGCCATCGCCGCCGCATCCACTTCCTTTAATGGATGAATAATATCTTCTGCATGTAAAGTAATATAAGGCTTCGCTAACGCCACACAATAACCCGCATCAAAGGCGGCATTCCACTGTCTGTATTTGTCGCCAAATCTAACCACTACAATGTCACTATTTTCTATTAATGTTTTGGTGCGAATGGCATTCACTTTTGCCGATTTGTGATCGCGCCAAAATGGACTCGACTCTTGCCCTAAATGATCTCCAGCCGCATCACTCGCTTCATGGTCCGTCACCGCCGAGGTAAAATGGATAGCCAGATCATTGGCGATGGCACCCTGTTTGATTTCTTCCCGCCAACTCGTGTGAATTTCACCCGATAAATAAACGATTAAATCCATCATTTTATTCCTTAATTATGCTTCAAAAAATCAACCTAATTTGAAATCGATATTGAGCTGTCTAATGCTGTCTTTGAGCCAAACCTTTCTCATTTCTTATCTTTTAGGTCGTCACCTTCGATTTTTTATTTTTCGGTTTATAATGGCGTTTAGCCACCTCATAAGATCGTCGTCCCCACACGGCCGCTTGCTCTGGATCTTCAAGTATATCGTCAGGGGCCAAAAAATATGACATTCTTACTATTTTATCGCCCTTTGTATATTCGAATTGCGGTAATGACATGGCCGTAAAATAGTTCTCTATGGTTTTATCTACTTTCAAATAAAGTTGTTCATCCGCAATCAAAGCAAACATAAAATCATTATAATACAGACCATGACCACCAAACATTTTTCTGGATTTAATGGGGCCTAACTCGCGAAAAACTTCTTTCAAATAACTGACAAACTCAGACATATTTTACAATTCTCCATACGATCCCCATAGCGTTATGGGTATACATCATCGTGACATACTCAATATTGATTCACCATGGTCCCTCGTTTGGATAACGGTCACGATAAACTATCGATTTTATTGACTTGCGTTTTTCCCAATTCAGTTTTTCCAGCTCAGGTTCTTCCAAAAATTCATTGACATAACCAATGCAAAGATAAGCGATGAGTTTATGTCGGGCTGGCGCTTGTAAAATTTTTTTAACCGCGTCAGGATCGAGTATACTGACCCAGCCTAATCCAACATTCAATGCCCTCGACATTAACCACATATTCTGTATTGCGCAGACCACACTATATTCACCCATTTCACTCATTGTCGTCTGCCCCAACACGGGCTTTGTTGACTGTTTGTAAAAGACAGCAATATTGACCGGCGCTTCAAGGATGCCTTCTAACTTTAACTGGGCATATATTTTTTGCTTATCATCACTAAACAATTTTTTAGATTTTTTATTTTCTATTTCAAAACTATTAACGACTTGTTGTTTCGTTGATAGTTCACGTATCACCACAAACTCCCATGGCTGGGAAAACCCAACAGAAGGGGCTAACGATGCCGCCATCAGAATTTTCTCAATCACTTCTGCGGTGATATCCTGTTGGGTAAACTTGTTCCCGCGCACATCTCTACGCAGTCGCATGACTTCTTCTAGTAATTGCTGATCATTCACAGTGAAGTATTTATTTTTCATGGAAGCCTTTATTAAATATTTCTGCCAGCAACTACATCAAGCTTTCATGGCAAAGTATCCTCATTTTCGACGCACCCAAAATTCACTCGATAATGCCTGACTATCTCATGAATTTCATGAAAGGGATAAATACCAAATCAGGAAGTTATTGCGCTACC
Source organism: uncultured Chromatiales bacterium (assembly GCA_964442745.1). Classification (GTDB taxonomy): domain Bacteria; phylum Pseudomonadota; class Gammaproteobacteria; order S012-40; family S012-40; genus CAYUAI01. The sequence continues at coordinate 8,319 of CAYUAI010000055.1, read as the reverse complement.
CATTCCTTGAGTATCAAGATTCTCCAACTTGCTCACCCATCCGTTAAAATGCGGGCATTTTTCACGTAACATAGCCAAACCAATGGCGGCCGCCGCCGGTGCACCAACACGCACTTTAAGTCTTTCATAAATAGGAACATGGTGAATGATCCGTTTGCTCGGTGCTGTCGCAACCCCTTCGTTGATTGCTTCTGGCTCCAAATGGCTTACTTCTTTAGCTAGTGTCATAAAAGCCTTATCTGAATTATCGATACGCCGCTGTAATTCTGGTAAATCACAATAAAGTAGCGCTTCAAATTCATGCAATTGGATATAGGGTAAAAAACGCGTATCATTCAGTTCGACTTGAAGTGCCGCCTCAAGTACTCCTACCTTTTCTTTCGGTAAACACTTCGTCTGTGCCTCTTTCCAACCTGGAAACTCTGTCGGTAATCCATAAAGATCTACCATGGTAGTAAAACGTCCCTCAGTACTACCATCTCCACTCATCAGTCTAAGCAAATCTTTTCGCATCATATTGAAATTTAAAATTCCACCCCGAGCCCCTAACTTCCTATTCGTTAGAATGACTCGACATTTTACATCAATCGAATATACCGCTAAGTGTGGCGTTAAAATTTCTTCGGCAAACTTTTTTTCTGTCTGACCTTCTACCGTGATATAAAGTCGAAGCCAGTTCATCAAGGCTGACCACCTAGCTCATTCTTCTCCCATAACTGGCCCAGTGTGTAATCCTGCAACCATGTTTCTAGTCGCTTAGGGTCCAAATGCTCTAATACGGTTTCACCATCCCGGTGATTCGCGACGATGATTTGCTCCGGGCTTAGCTCATCAAGTAACAGCGAAGATTGAGTCGAAACAATTAATTGCGCACGCTGGGCTGCATCATACAATAAACTCGCCAATAGTTTGATCGCATAGGGATGCAACCCCAGCTCCGGTTCATCAATGATAAGTGTGGAGGCCGGGGTGGGTTGCAATAATAAAGTCGCCAGACAAATATAACGTAATGTCCCATCCGAAAACTGATGTGGGTAATAGAGTAGATCAGAGTAACGATCTTTCCATAACAACTGAGTTTTTCCTGGTACCACTTCCTTCAATACAAAAGTACCAAAGAAAGGAGCCACTTGGCGTATTGTCTCCTCAATCCGAGCATAATGTTGGTAATGAGTTTGCGACATTTTCATCAGAAACGGGGCTAAATTCGATACATTACCCTGCAATACATCGTTATCCACAGTATGGCTCAAACCCATCACCGGCGCAGAGGGTGATGTATCGTGAAAATGATAAACTCGCCAATCACGAATAGTCTCCAACACCCATTTTTCTGCTTATGTCAAAGCCTGGGCACGAACTAACGCACTCTCTTGATGCCCGCTGCCTTGATCATTAGCAACGCGCCCAAAACGAGGGCCATCAAAAGGAGCCGATTCCTGGGCAAAAAACAATGAACGATCATCGGCCGCTTGTAGGGTGAATTGATATTTGTTCAAACCAAATTTCAAGCTGGCCGTAAGCTCTGATGTCACCTTCATGCCGCGAAACAAAAAAGCATCAGCTCGCCCTCGACGACCCACATAATTCTGTAAACCCTTGTTTAGATCCATCATATGGGCAAGCAACTCAAAAAATCGAATGAAATTCGTTTTGCCCGAACCATTCGCACCAATCAACACATTCAAACCTGAGTCTAAACGAAATGCCGTCAACTCACGGATAGATTTATATCCGCTCAGCGTAATTTCTTCCAGTGGTCGTTGTGTTGTTGTGACCATAAACCGTCAACCTTTATTTTATCGCTTCATGCCGCATGGTGACTGGCTTGTTTCACATCAAAAGTCAACATACGTTCAATGGGGCGCCGTGCTTGTTCAATGTGCTTCATGTCTAAATAATCAATTAAAAAACCTTCGCCTTTGATTGCATCACTCACCCGTTGTACTGTGTTTCGTTTCATGTAAGGACAGGCATTGCATTGACAGCCCGTATAAATCGGTGCTTGCCGAATATCTAAATCAGCCCTGAGATGCCGCATGTTATAGAGCAAGCCTTCTTCCGTTGCGACATAGATTGGCCGCCTACCTGCGTCAATATCGCTGATCCATTGTAACATTTGCTTGGTCGAGCCAATAAAATCGGCTTGCTTTAACACCGGTAACGGTGATTCGGGATGCGCAATCAGAAAAGGCCGAGATTCACCCGCTTTCACCGCTGACAATATTTGTTGTACCCGCTCGGCATTAAACAAATCATGCACTTCACACACCGCGCTCCATAGTGGCATACGGTAACCGTATTGATAATTCAAGTAAGCGCCCATATTGCGATCCGGTGAAAAAATCACTTGATGGCCACTCTCATAAAGATGGGCGACAATGTTATCGACATTGCGTGAAGTCACCACCCAATCCGCCATGGCCTTGGTTTCAATGCTGGAGTTGATATATGTGACGTGAGCATGATCGGCATAACGATCACGCCAACGTTTTAACGAATCGGTATCCGTTTGGGTCACTAGCGAACAAGTGGAACGTTCATCGGGCAAAATCACTTCGGCTTCTGGATTTAATAACTTGGCGGTTTCTGCCATGAATTTTACCCCCGCAAACACAATACGATCCGCCTTCTCACGCTGCGCGATCATCGCAAGCTCTAATGAATCCCCCACATGATCCGCCATCGCCTGTACTTCAGGTATTGTATAATAATGCGCTAATACTAATGCCGTTTTCATCTCATACCCCACTTTTATTTAATGATTTCAACCATACCCGGATTTTTCACGCGATACAGCCGCGCCGGACGATGCGCCCCATCACGCCGCACGTCACCGGTTTCTTCGATTTTTTCCATCGCTAATACCCATTTACGAAAATTGCGCTTGTCCACCTCCTCCTGCAAAATCATCTCATACACCCCCTGCAATTCAGCCAAAGTAAATTCGCCAGGCATAAATTGAAAAGCAATCGTAGAATAATCCAACTTAGCAACCAAGCGATGATGCGCAACATTCACAATTTTTGGATGATCAAAAGCCAGTGCAGGTATCTCGTCCATAGCAAACCAACCGATCGCTTCAGCCTCCGTTGCCGCACGCAGATGGATTCTTTCTGAGGGAATTAACGCGTAATAAGCCACCGTAATAACGCGCTCACGAGGATCGCGCTTTGGATGACCAAAGGTATACAACTGCTCCAGGTACACACCGCTTAGCCCGGTTTCTTCTTCCAGCTCTCTACGCGCACCTTCCTCCAAGCTCTCTTCCAATTGCAAAAACCCCCCCGGCAAGGCCCACTTACCCTTAAAAGGCTCACCTGTCCGCTTAATCAACAACAGCTTCAACTGCGCCTCACGAATGGTAAAGATCACAATATCAGTCGTCACTGCCGGATGAGGATATGGATAAAAGTACATCGTTTAACCTTGTTGGTGTAGATTACACACCAACAAGATAGTGTTTTATCGACACTATGTCAAACAATTCTTACTACCAAAAATAACTGTTAATTATCATTGTGTTGAAAAATATAGCGTACTTAATCAGTATTTTATGCTGAAACCCTACGCCCAAATGCCCCAAACAAAGCTCAATGGCATTCATTAACAAAACGCCAATCCTCTCTTTTTTTCAAGACAAGCGATTGAAAGCTATTTATGCTTATCTATTTCAGGCTGATTTCCAACAATAACTCATTCAGAGAAAACCTCGAAAGCCTGTAAAGAAACCGGAACCGCCAAAAAAACCAAAAGGAAGATAAGAATGAATTACGGAAATTAAATATTTATGCGTAACGATATGCTGAAGGAATGGGCGGAGAGACTAGCGTACATGCACGATCACCAGGAATAAATACCTCCCGGACAAAGCGCATAGCGCTTGAGTATTTTCATTCGAATACTCAAGCGCTATGCACTTGCACTTTGTGAACGAGTTTACCTTAAAAATTTACTGAAACAAAGCACGGTCCACAGTGATTTGTTGAGGTTGTGAAGTCAGATCCACCTTCTTCAAACGTTGACCACCATATAACTCGCCCCCTGAAAGCCCTGTCACAAAAACTTGCGCGACCGGTCTATCGGCGGAAAGAGTAATGGTATTTTGCGTCACATTCCAAACGCCTTTGATTGAAGCCTCATCAAACAGTAATCGATCTTCCGTGTCTTTTGCAATGTCAAAATAAGCCAGATTTTTTATCGGTAATGTAACGTATTTTTGATATTCATTGAGCACGGCTTGTAGCCAATCATAAATCAATGTACTACCCTGACCATCATAGTTACGCATATTCGTTTGATGGAAAAAATGCGGCCACATTCGGTAAGATAGCATATGACGTAACGCGATGACCGCTTCTGCCTTCATAATCTCTTGAAAATTGCGAGGCAAGCAGATGGCACCAGGAATCATGCAAGGATCTTGACCGGCATTAATATGCCGTTCATAAAAAATGTAATTGTACTCATCCGTCAATTCATTGTCCGTGGTGGTATTAAAATAGACATTCGACGGCCAACGAGGCAATAAGATGACATCGAAACCAGGCACACGCTGCTCTAACGCTTCATTCACTTGAGACGCATCTGAGGCTAAAAAGCGCACGCCGAGATCCTGAGCTGCTCGCATCAGTGCCTTATTGACACCCTCAGGAAAAGGGATGTCATCCGAAGGATCCGCCGTGGCGTTATCTTCTTTTATACCTGAATGCGCACCAGTAATAAGCACAGGATCATTCATCGCCCGCGCTGGCAATCCTAAGGTATCCCAAATCTTACGATTTTCTGTAATTTCAAATACCGACTCTGGATAGCCGATGCCCGCACTTGCGTTCAGTGCACGGTGGGTAAAGGTATGACTGAGAAAACGAAACTTATCTTTATTTTGCACGATACTTGTCGTCAACGCATCCGTGCCTGTTGGAACGTTTAGCATCATACTCAGCTGTGGTCTTCGTGCTTTCATCTTCCTAGACTTAGTGCCGAACAATACTTGCCGTTTGCCCGACGAAATAACAATCAAACCATGGTTTGCAGCGCCTTGAAACCAAGACTGGAGAATCGGTGAAATATCCACCGCCACATTGGGTTGCCCAGCAATATCAAAGGCAATACAACTGGTTTGGTCATATTTCTTTTTGTTGACAATGGTGGATATTATTTTTTTACGTGATTTTTTATTACTGCCACTCGCTTGTTGATACCAAGCTTGTGTGACACGACAAACTTTAGCTTGGATAATGCGATCGGATTTATTGGATTGCTTTTTACTTCTTTTTTCTTTTTTCTTTTTGTCATCGTCATCTTTCTTGTCTTTTTTCTTTTTATCTTTTTTATCATCATCGGCTTTCTTATTTTTTTTCTTTTTATCTTGATTACCGTTGGCAACCTGCGCCACCCAAAGATCAAGTGTTGCACTGCTGGGTGCCATAGCAATCCCCTGAGGGACGATAAACTGAGCCAGCATGGCCGTCAGGCTATCCCGGTTCGATTTTGGTTTTTGAGACTTCTGGATGGTATCGACCAATGGTAATGGCGATGATGATAGCCCCTGGTTTTGGCGAGTAAATTGAACGCCAAAGCCATTAAAAGCTAAATCGATATTAACCTGATTCGCGGTTGGGTAGCGATTACGAAAGCGATTACCCGCGCCAATTATATTGGTAATGTCTGCCGGTGATAGACGATACGTTAAGGCCTGGTCGGTGGTATTTGTGGCGGTATTCCATAAGGCATTGGGCAAGAAAATATCATCCAGGTGAGCGCTCAAATGCACTTGTCGCGCACCGATGAACAACCCTTTAGTGGCAAAGTTAATAAACTCATAAGCCAACATATTGGAATGTACAAAATACCAAGCGTTAGTTATTGTTGACAATAACACTTCACGTCCATCAGGATAGGTCAATAAAGATATTAGCGTACGATTCACGTCCGCCCGATCCACCAACAATGGCTGCACCATGGGACCAGTACCATCGGCACGGGGCTGGGCAAAAACAGAATACCCTTGAAAATCGAGTGATCGATTGGTATTGACATATTCAAAATATTCCGTGCCGCCCGCCGGTGACAACCAATTGGCAGAAAAATCAATCCCAGAACCCGCGTTGATCATCCCATAATCTAAATCTAACGCTGGATTAGTGACGGGAAAGCCAGATAATACGGCTTCACGTACCGAAAAATCACGCTCATAAGCATGTAATATTTGCCATTCCGCCAGGGTAAAACCTGAGGCGCCCCCCATCACAAAAAGGTCGGTATTGGTGATAATAATACCGTTATAATGGCCGCGTTGCTGTGTTGATAGACGTTGAGCGGTTAAATTCTCTCGACTCGAATCCAATACCTCATACGGGACACCCATTTGGTCAAGCAAACCATCAATCAAATCTAATCCAATATCTTCATCGGCTGAGCCTGATGAAATCACTAACACCTTTAAATCTAAACTCACATCAGTCGCTGCTTTTCCGGTCGTAGCTCCCAATAAACAACAAATCATTAGAAAAAGCGACGAGATAACCCTCGTGACACTTTGACGTTGAAATTGATCAAATAAAAACATTTATTTTATCCCCTTAGCCATTTGGCATTTTTATTAGTACAGTTAAAGTCTATATTATTAGTTGTGTTTTTGATCTCATCCTAAATTTAAGGATGCTTAGGACTGCCCTCCAACCCTTATAAATGCATCAAAATCTGTATTTTTATCCAGCAATTAGCCTCAACATCCATCAAGCATTATTTATTGACATTGATGTCGAATGCAACAAAGCACCTGCCTGCCATCTAAAACACTTAAACGTTTGTATTTATCATCTGAACAACGCCTATCAAATGGTTTTCTGGTGCAGCCCTCGCGGTAAAAAATAGGCGGCATAACTCAGAAAGTCTGCTTTCGATAAAAGCGAATCGTTGGGATAGGTCGAGCCCCACTTCAATTATTTTTATTATTTTTTTAGTACATTAGTACAGCATTTAAATAGATAAATGCTACCTAGATATTTTTAATTCGCGAACAAATATTATTCGTATGCAATGAGAATAATACCACTTCTTGCATTATAAATCTGCGTCCGCTCAAAACGAGAAGCTCGCACATTATAAAACACAGATAATAAATAACAAATGTATTCTGTGATTTTTTTAGGAAAAAAAGAGATGAACTATATTGTCCGAGTGAACAGACATCAATTGTGTAATTGATGATTAATCAGGCTTGAGAATAAATACTCTCTTGTCTCCTATCCAACCTAATGATATTTCAAAGCTGTCCATAGCTATAGCTTTTGACTGACATTGCATAAGCAATAAATTAAGTTTTGCGATCAATAGATTTTGAGCGATCTAATCAGGTATAATAGTCAGCGTTACTTAACACTGGTGTTTCAATCTCAAGGAACCTGAACATGAAACCTTTGCATAATCTCTTGTTGCTTTTCTTTCTAATACTCACATTTCAACTCACCGCCTGTACTGCAGATAAACCCGCTCAAGACACCGCCAGCATTAGCGATACGACCGAAATGACTGATACGACCGAAATGGCTGATACGACCGATGAAAATTTGCCCGCCCAAGTCATCGCTCAAATTTTAATCAGTCTCGATCATTTTCCAAGTGATGCGGAAAAAACCATGTTGAAAGATATCACAACCGCCACCAGTGCATCAGATGCTGAAAAAACAATGGCTGAAATATTAATCAATTTTCAACATTCAGCGAGTGATCCGGATAAAGCCGCATTAAAAAAAGTGATGGATGATCCATCAGCGACGAAGGAAAATCAGCAGCTCGCGGAAATTGTTCATCACTTAAACCATCAGCCATCCGCCGAAGATAAAAATACACTTCAGGCAATCTTGAAATAAATGTTTAGATTTCTAGAGCGACAAAAATCGCTCTAGTTTTTCTTTCTCAGAAAAATTTAAGTTTGACTTCGCCGTGCCATCAAATCGTGCACTTAGCCAGTATTCTCTGATAAAATTTTTTTAGCTGTGGCTTGGCCCACTTAAATAAAAACCTAATAGCAGAATTCTAGCTGTTTAATCCAGCGGACATTAAGCGCTGCCATCTCGATACAAGATAACTGCTCCATGCGTTATTCTATCTCCTACGCCCTACCTCCTGCATTGCTCTAATTACCTACATCCTGTAGGCATCCATCATAAAAACTCAACATAGAACGACTATTCTTACGCTTTTGTTTACTCAGAACGAACCAATACAAACCCAATCTAGGCGCGAAACAGCGAAGTTATACCCGTAGCGTTTGAGATTTAGGTATTGAGTGCGAGACATATTTTTGTCCTG
>CAYUAI010000054.1:0-28552 GCA_964442745.1 uncultured Chromatiales bacterium | reverse complement strand
GAAGCAAGGCAAAAACCTCTAAAAAAGGTATCTATTTAATCCGGTCACGCCATAAAAGGAAAAAACAATGAGTCAACTTAGAAAATCTTGGTGGCTTTTACTTGCGTTAACCTCATTGCTGTTTATTTCGACAAATGCAAAAGCATTACCGATTGCCCTGGCCTTAGGTATTGATGGCTCCGGAAGCATAAGTTCGGGAGATTATGAGTTACAGCGAGACGCCTATGTCAATACGCTAACAAGTCTGTTGCCAGATGATGGCTCAGTGGCTGTCGGTGTTTGGCAATTTTCATCCAATGTCACAACCGAATTTGGTTTTACGCTGATCGATTCGGCCACTAAAAAAACAGCATTATTAGATGCAATTAGCAACATGACTCAACCGAAAGCTCTCACGGCCATTGGAAGCACCATTGATGTAGCAACGATGGCAATAACAAATTATGGTTTGGCTAATCTTGGAAAAACATTGATTGATATATCAACAGATGGTGTGAATACCTCCGGGGGAAACCCCATCACAGCTTCAGCTAATGCGATCGCAGCGGGTATTGATCAAGTGAATTGTATCGGCGTAGGCGGTAACGCAAATTGTAATTTCATTGCTGGTATAAGCTCATTTGGTCTAGCAGCTACCAATTTCACGGATTTTGAAGCGGCATTGATAACCAAGTTAGAAAGAGAAATTGGTTATGGCGGTGGCGGTAATGTGCCAGAGCCAATTTCGCTCGCATTGTTTGGTATGGGCTTGTTAGGTTTGGCTTATACACGTCGGCCGAAAAAATTGATGGATTAACCTTATTGTCAACATTCGGCGGCTTAACGCAGCGACACCTTAGATGACACTGATGTCTTAATCCGTTAATTTAGGCAACGGATTAAAACATCAGTGTCACTATTATACCGTGTATTAGTTCGTTCTGATGACTGGTAAGGAGCGTAAACACGGTGGTATGGAATACTAGGCGCTTTCGCTGGGCAGCTCTCGTAAAGAGCGCAAAAACAAACCCAAACCACCCACCGCCAAAATCAGAATGACAATTAAATCAAATGCCGACATACCTCGCATCACAAAACGCACCGTAGCAAGCACACCAAAAACAAGAGTGATCAACGAGCCACAAAACAAAATCCAACCCAGAATATTTCGAGAATTATAAAACACCATGCCAATCCCAAAGATAAATGGGACCAACACCATGCCACTGGTAATCGAAAAATCACCCCCACCGATCCATGGCATGCGATATAAACTCATGCCCATACCAAATGAATGTGTCACCGTAATCGATTGTAATAATAAATAACCACCACCACACATCATGGCTAAACCGAGAAAAAATGTCCCAACACCACCGCTCTTGCCACCTGCCCCTTTCATAACTATCTAGATTCCTTCAGCTAAGTTAGTAGCGAACCGTTTTTAGGTATTCCCCTTCTCCGCTCAAAGTTTGTTAAAATCCTTGATGACTCTAATTCCTGGTGCAATGCTTTCACCCACATATCTGTGAACCGCCGACAGATACTCTCTGCCTCCTTGCGTTCTTCGATTAGCCACAAAATGCAAGACGCCCAATATTTTAATCAATTGTTCTTCTGGAAGCGAGACTAACTCTTCCTTTATGGCCTTGCTTGCAGAGTGAAAGCTCTCTTCAACAGCAGGACTCTCGAACGTTATCTCATCGTCTTTATAATGATATAAATCGATCAATCGCTTGAGAATGCCGAGAGCAACATCATCTTTGATTTTTTCGCCGGTATCTCTATCAAAGGCACCCAAAGCACCTTCTATCGCATCGGAGTAACTTTGTAATTCGTAATTTGCATCGTTGTATAGGCAGGCGTCTCATGATACTTTCGCCGCAATTTCGGTGATAACAATAATCTCTCTATGATTTACTACTGATTTAAACAGGCAAATAGAACAATCGGCATTCCCAATCAAGAACGCCGCTGCGATATATGCTAAATCTAGCGCCGAGAAAAGCCAACGGCTTAGACCTTTTTAAGATAATAATCCGCACCACAATACGGACACTTAGCCTGCCCTGTTTTCTCGATAGAAAGATAAACCTTAGGGTGAGAATTCCACAGGCTCATATGATCCATGGGACAACTCAGCGGCAAATCTGCCTTGGTTATTTCATAACGATTTTCGGCATTGGCCGGTATTTCTTCTTCCATCGCTTGTGACGTCATCATTCACCTCAATTAATTAAACCCATGAATATTTCTTAAATATATGACAGCCAATCTTCATGATCTTCGATGCGACCATGTACAATATCAAAATAAAGCGTTTGTAATTTTTTGGTGATGGGTCCAATTCCACCACGCCCAATTTGTCGATTGTCCACTTCCCGAATGGGAGTCACTTCGGCAGCCGTGCCAGTAAAGAAAGCCTCATCCGCCACATAAATTTCATCTCGGGTTAAACGCTTTTCGACAACCCGCAGTCCCATTTCGTCAGCTAAGCGCATAATGGTTTCTCGGGTAATTCCCTCTAATGCCGACGTCAAATCCGGTGTGAATATTACCCCATTACGTACCATAAATATATTTTCGCCACTTCCCTCGGCTACATAACCTTCATTATCCAGCAGCAATGCCTCATCGTATCCACAACTCAAGGCTTCTTGCAAGGCCAACATAGAATTCATGTAATTGCCATTGGCTTTGGCTTTGCACATGGTAATATTAACATGATGCCGGGTATAAGAAGAGGTTCGAATACGTATCCCCTTCTCTAAAGCTTCACTGCCCAAATAAGCCCCCCATGACCAGGCCGCCACCGTGACATGCACTTTTAAGTTATCGGCACGTAATCCCATGCCTTCCGCGCCATAAAATGCCATGGGACGAATATAGGCCGATGCAAGCTGATTATTTTTCACCGCCTCACAGATGGCTTGATTGATTTCCTGCTTGGTATACGGCATCTTCATTTGCAATATATGGGCGGATCGAAACAAACGATCGGTATGCGCTTGCAGGCGGAAAATCGCCGTTCCTTTGGGCGTTTGATAAGCTCGTATCCCTTCGAAGACACCCATCCCGTAATGCAGCGTGTGAGTTAACACATGAACCTTAGCTTCTCGCCAGGGAACAAATTGACCATCTAACCAGATGACACCATCAAGGTCATCCATCGCCATAAGGCACTCCTTCAATAGATTATAAAGTATTCGCTAAAATGATTACCTAAGGACCATGAGATCCCATCGATAAATATTTCGGGTTATGCTACGGAGACTTAAATAACTCACGGTTCACTAGCGCCATCTATTCTAGTTCTAGCCTCCCTGTGGTGCAGATTCTTTAAACAAATCCTGCCATACTTGCGCTACCTGAGAACGCGATTCCCGAAATTCTGAATCATCAACAACATGAGGCAATCTTTGTAAGTTTAACTCATGCACACGATGCCGATAGCTTAAATAGATATCAGCCAACCTCGTTGCCGTTGCCTTTGTTAACCGCTGACAAGCGACAAGTGCTTCTAAAATGCGTAAATTGTCGGTATGCTCCACAATGCTTGGGTACTGATTCGCCCAGCGAAGCGCTAAATATTGAACAATAAACTCAATATCACTAATACCACCGACCCCTTGCTTTAAATCAAAACAATGTTGACGTCGGGTCAATAATTCACGGCGCATCCGCTGACGCATTTCTCGCACATCCGCTGTCAGACGCTCAATATGACGAGATTGTCGTAATATATTTTGTCGAACTTGATCAAATTCAGTCATGATCAGCGAATCACCAGCAATGCCTCTAGCCCGAACCAACGCTTGATGCTCCCAGGTCCAAGCTTGCTCGGCTTGATAGGTGGCAAAACTCTCGATACTGCTCACTAATAAACCCGATCCACCACTCGGGCGCAAACGAGTATCCACCTCATATAAGAAGCCACTGGCGGTTGGCGTGTTTAAATAATGAATAATGCGCTGCCCAAGGCGCGCAAAAAAAACACTATTATCCACACATTTTTCGCCATTCGTGTATTGATTTTCCGCTTGGCTATTGTGTAAAAATACCAAGTCTAAATCGGAACCAAAGCCTAACTCATAACCACCCATCTTGCCAAACGCAATCACCGCAAATCCAGCCTGCCGAGTTTGACCGCTCCGTTCAAATTGCGGAACCCCATGCCGCTGAGTTAAATAATGCCAGGCTAACTGCAATACTTTATTGACGATCACATAGGCCAAGTCGGTTAAATAATCACTCACTTTAGCCACCGGCATCACATCGGTTAACTCTGCCGCCGCCACCCGAAGCGTATGGGTTAAACGAAACTGACGCAAAACGTCCATTTCTTGCTCAACATCATCCGGCTCCACGCTCTGGAACCGGATTGCCAATTCTTCGTTTAGCTCAGCAAATACAATCGGCGTATATAAACGACGCGGATCCAATAACTCATCCAACAATAATGGATAACGGGTAATCAAATCAGCAATCCAAGGACTCACCGCACACAATTTCACAAGCTGTGACAAAGCCATCGGATATTCAATCAACAAAGCTAAATAGGCACTTCGCCGAATAACCGCTTCTAACAGGTTAATAATGCGCAATAAACAAATATCAGGTGCCGCTACCGCTGAAATTGCCGCCAATAACAAAGGCATCAAGCGGTCCATGCGGTCTCGTCCACGATGGCTGAGCGACGAATACGCGGGACTATTCCTTAATCCAGAGATCAATCGATAAGCCTTATCACCCGCTGAAAAATTGGTTTTTTCTAATAGGGTAATGGCTTGTAGCGGTGTCAATTGAGCCTGCCAAATGGCACTCAATTCCAACGATAATTGATCCGAGGCATCCGCCTCAACCCGCTCCCCTTGGGGTGAACTGAAAACCTGTTCAAAGTGCTCATGCACTAACGACATGTGATTATCCAGACACTCTTTAAATGCCCGCCAATCCACAAAACCCATGGCAAACGCCAATCGCCATTGCGCCAGCGGATCTGTCGGCAATACATGGGTTTGCTGATCATTAAAGGCTTGCAGACGATTTTCTGTTCGCCGCAAAAAAATATAGGCCTGAGTCAAACCATCCACCACATATTGAGGTAAAATTTGGCAATCCACCAAAACGCGGAGTATGGTAAGAATTTGTCGCTGGCGAAGCCGTTTATCTTGACCGCCACGAATGAGCTGAAACGCCTGCCCGATAAACTCAATTTCCCGAATACCACCCGCACCTAATTTGACATTATGAGTCAATCCCTTACGTTGTACTTCAAGGGCAATCATACGCTTCATCTCACGTAATGATTCAAAGGCACCATAATCAAGATAGCGGCGATAAACAAAAGGCCGTAACCGGCTTAATAATTCATTTCCCGCCTTCGTATCGCCAGCGATAACTCTCGCCTTGACGAGCGCATAACGCTCCCATTCCCGGCCATGATGCTCGTAATAATATTCCATCGCATCAAAACTCAGCGCAATTTGCCCACTGTTGCCAAAAGGTCGAAGCCGAGCATCCACCCGAAAAACAAACCCATGCTCCGTATTATCGTTTAATAATTTAATTAATTTTTGCGTGAGACGAACAAAAAACTGGCTACACAAATTATTTGCCTCTCCTCCTTGGATTTGGCCCTCCTCAGGATAAGCAAAAATCAGATCGATGTCTGACGAATAATTTAGCTCAAAGGCACCTAACTTGCCCATGCCTAACACCACCAGCTGCATTTTTTGACCCGCACGATCACAAGGCTGGCCATCTTGCTGGCTCTGCCAAAGCATCAACTGTGCTAAACCCTGTTGCACACAGGCATCCGCCAGGGCAGATAAATCAGTTAACGTTTCGTTCAACTCAGCCAAACCCGCTAAATCTCGCCAAGCAATACGCACCATTTCACGTCGACGAAACTCGCGCAATACACGAGACAAGCCATCAAAATCGGTAATAGGATGGCAAAGTGCAACGAGTCTATTCAATAATTCATCACTTTTGTACGCGTTATCTAACGCACCCGATCCCAATAAATCCAACAGCAAAGCAGGCTGCCGCAAACAACAGGTATAGACAAAATCACTCATTAACCATACAGCTATTGTCTCTGCAGGTAGCTGATGTTCTTCAAAAACAATATCTTGTTCTTCAACTGCTTGCCAAAAACGAGACAATTTCAAACTGATCTCTTCTTTCATTTGAAGGGAGAGTGCTTCCTCCTGTAAAATATCGCGATACATAAGTTTACCTATTTCGCTCTAAGCAGTTCATAATAATTTATTTTTGCCACGTCGCCTACCTTTTAGCGACAACCATTTAACGGCCCACCCAACACTTAAAATTAAAGAGAGTTTTCAGCTTGTCGATACAACAACAGCACTATATAAACAAATTATTATGCAAGGGCAATAAGCCAATGGAACTCCAAGACTACTTAAAAATCATGGTCAAATACGAGGCCTCTGACCTTTACCTTACCACAGCGGCCCCTCCTACCGTCAAAGTCCATGGAAAATTAAAAGCCATTGAGGATGCAGTCTTACCACCCAATCGGGTCAAAGTCATCGCTTATCAACTCATGGACGATGAAGCGCGTGAAGCATTTGATGATACCCCTGAGATGAATTTAGCGCTATCAGAGCGCGGTATTGGTCGCTTCCGCGTCAATATTTTTAAACAACGTAACCAGGTAGGAATGGTGGTACGGCACATCAAAACCGACATCCCTTCCCCGGAGAATCTTCAACTACCTGACGTATTAAAAAAAATCGTCATGCAACCACGCGGCTTAGTCTTATTCGTTGGCGGAACCGGGACAGGTAAATCAACCACCATGGCCTCTTTAGTCGATTATCGTAATTCGAAAACTGGCGGCCACATCATTACCATCGAAGATCCCATTGAATTTATCCATCAACACAAAAAATCCATCGTCAATCAGCGTGAAGTTGGCATTGATACCCATAGCTATGCCGATGCGTTAAAAAATACTTTGCGGCAAGCACCTGATGTTATCCTAATCGGTGAGATACGCGACCGTGAAACCATGGAACACGCCATCGCCTTTGCCGAAACCGGACATCTCGTTTTATCTACCCTACACGCCAATAACGCCAATCAAGCCTTCGATCGCATCGTCAATTTCTTCTCAGATGACCGAAGAAAACAAGTACTCATGGATTTAGCACTGAATACACGCGCCATTATTTCACAACGATTAATACAAACCCCTGAACAGAAACGTACCGTAGCCATTGAAATCTTAATTTCTAGCCCACTGATTGCTGATCTCATCCTAAAAGGTGATTTTCACGAAATGAAAGCCGTGATGGAAAAATCGGAAAACCTCGGTATGCAAACCTTTGACTTTGCACTTTACCAACTCTACAAAGCAGGAAAAATCAACATGGAAGAAGCTTTACGTAATGCCGACTCCGCCAATAACTTACGTATCAGGATAAACTTGGAAGAAGCCAATAGACCAAATGAAACCCTTGATTTGTCTTTAAAAGACGATAAAGACAATCTCACGGGAGGCTCGTTAAACTTACTCTAACCAGAATGAAAATAAAATGGGCTCCGCCTAGGAGGCTGTCCGAGAATGGAAAGCCTACGACGGAAACCCATTAATCATTCTTTTGTGCCACAATCATCGCCTCATTTCGTAGACCTTGGGTTAAATCACCCAGCAAACCGTTTTCCCGGTATACGATAATGCGCAATCCGTTAAACAAGGCTAACAATTCGTTATTTGCCAAGCGATAATTCATATCACTTGGCCCGCGAGAATCATCCGTTGTTTCTTGCAAAAATGTCTGGTAGAAAATTAAACCGCCCGGCTTTAAGGCATGCATCAACACCGGCATTAATGATCGATCTAAATAGTGGCACCCCACAATGACATCAAAGCTATTTGGCAATGGTTTATCTAAGCTCATGTCATGGGTTTCTGCCTGAATAGCCAACCTGTGATGCCTCGCATAAGCCGCGAGTTTTTGCATCGCCACGTCCGAAATATCCCAAGCGGTTACCGTAAACCCATGCCGTGCAAGATAAATAGCGCTCCCCCCTAAACCACTCGCCAGATCAAAGGCTGTGCCTCCGCCCGCGAGCAGAAACGCATTTTCGCTAAGCACCAGGGGAGGCGTTAAATCGCCAATATTTGCATCTTGATAAATGGTATTCCATTTTTGCTGGGTTTTATTAGTTCCCATCCGCTCACCCTTCCTTATTTCCGCCAAAAAGCCGGTGTAAATAATACTAACAAAGTAAAAATTTCCAAACGTCCTAATAACATTGCAAAACATAACACCCATTTAGCAATATCGTTGATCCCACTGTAAGACAAACCTACTTCACCGAGACCCGGCCCTAAATTATTCATGCAAGCCGCCACCGCAGAAAATGCAGTAATCAAATCCAAACCCGAGGCGGCTAAAATCAACGCCATCACACTAAAACAAGCCATGTATAACGAAAAAAAGCCCCAGACAGAATCAATCACCCGCTCCTCTAAAACCTTGCCACTCATTTTTACTGGCAATTGAGCATTAGGATGCACCAACCTCACCACTTCCCGCGAGCCCTGTTTAAATAATAACAGTACGCGAATCACCTTCATACCACCACCAGTCGACCCGGCACAGCCACCCACAAAACTGATCAACAACAGTAATACCGGCAGAAAACCCGGCCAATTATGGTATTCTGCGGTGGTAAACCCCGTCGTCGTTCCAATAGAAACCACTTGAAAAATACCATGATGCAGCGCACTACCAAACGAACCAAATGTGCTGGTTAAAAACAAATAGGTGACAGTGACAATGGCGACCAAAAACAATAATTTAATATACGTTTTAAATTCTTCATCAGCAAAATAGGGACGCAGTGTAAAGTTCCGCCAAGCAACAAAATGCAACGAAAAATTAACCCCGGCGAGCAGCATAAAAACCACCGCAACTGATTCAATGAGCGCACTATCAAAATACCCCATACTCTGATCATGCGTTGAAAAACCGCCAATCGCAACAGTGGAAAAACTATGTGCAATGGCATCAAAACCACTCATGCCAGCCAGCCAATAAGCAATGGCACAGCTCACCGTCAATCCCAAATAGATATACCAAAGCGCTTTGGCTGTTTCGGTGATTCTTGGCGTTAATTTATTATCTTTCATCGGACCAGGTGTCTCCGCACGGTATAACTGCATCCCACCAATGCCTAACATGGGCAATACTGCAACGGCTAACACAATAATGCCCATCCCACCCAACCATTGCAGTTGCTGACGATAATACAAAATCGCATGAGGTAGCGTATCCAGGCCGGTAATTACCGTCGCCCCCGTCGTGGTCAAACCAGACAATGACTCAAAAACGGCATCAGTGACGCTCAGTGTCGGTTCGGCCGACAACATTAAGGGAACAGCCCCACCTAAACCAAGTACTCCCCAAAACATCACCACTACGACAAATCCATCGCGTAGTCGCATTTCCTTGCGAAACTTACGGACCGGGAACCAGCAAATCAACCCGACAACGAGCGTTAAACAAAAGGCTAAAATAAAAGGTAACGTCGCGCCATCATTATAAATCCATGACACCAATACAGGCGGCACCATGGTGATGCTAGACAACATAAGCAGTAAACCTAATATTCGTTGCACGGCAGCACGCTGCATTTTTTAGTAACCTAACATTTTTTAAGAATGGATTTAGGGATGGCAGCTCATTGAAAAAAGTTAACCCCGACCTGGAATAAACGTTCAACTTCAATAATTTGTTTTTTATCAATCACGAATAAAACCACATGGTCTTCCGCTTCAATCATTAATTTTCTGTTAGCGATAAATACTTCATCTTTCCTGACAATGGCACCAATGGTTGCACCCAGCGGCAATTTAATCTCGCCAATTAATCGACCAACCACTTTCGATGATTTTCTGTCACCATGAGCAACGGCCTCGATTGCTTCAGCCGCTCCACGGCGCAATGAATGCACTACCGCCACATCTCCGCGCCGTACATGTGCCAGTAAGCTACCAATAGTCACTTGTTGAGGAGAAATGGCGATATCAATTAAATCACTTTGTACTAAATCAACGTATTCTCCACGATTGATGATCGCCATCACTTTTCGTGCCCCTAATCGCTTAGCTAGCATCGCGGATAAAATATTGGCTTCATCATCATTCGTCATAGAACAAAACACATCTGTGTTTTCGATATTTTCTTCTAACAACAAGTTAGCATCAGCCGCATCGCCGTGTAACACAATGGTTTTTTCCAGCTCAGCAGAAATTTCCCTGCTGTGTTCCAAGTTATGATCAATCACTTTTACTTGATAATCATTTTCCAAAGCTTTGGCTAATCGTTTGCCAATATTACCGCCACCGGTAATAATAATTCGCTTCACTGGCTTAACCAAACTTCTCAGCTCCGACATCACCACTCGGATATTTTTTCGAGCCGCAATAAAAAACACCTCATCATCCACTTCAATAATGGTATTTCCTTTCGGAATGATCGGTTTTCCTCTACGGAATATCGCGGCCACCCGAGTTTGAATACCAGGCATATGTTCTCGCAACGTTTTTAATTCATTACCAACTAGAGGACCACCATGATAAGCGCGTACCGCGACTAAACGTACCTTCCCATTAGCAAAATCCAAAACTTGTAACGCCTCGGGAAATTCAATGAGTCGTTGAATATATTCAGTGACCACTTGCTCAGGACTAATCAATACATCAATAGGCAACGCTTCTTGAGAGAAAATTTCTGGATGCATTAAATAGGCTTTTGCTCGAACTCTGGCAATTTTGGTCGGTGTATGAAACAGTGTATATGCAATTTGGCAAGCAACCATATTGGTTTCATCACGATTGGTAACGGCGAGAATCATATCCGCATCTTCTGCACCCGCTCTTCGTAACACGTCGGGATGAGAAGCATGCCCTTGCACCACGCGCAAATCTAATCGATCCTGTAATTCTCGAATACGCTGAGCATCAAGATCAACAATAGTAATATCATTGGCTTCACTAGCAAGTGTCTCGGCAACAGATGAACCCACTTGCCCGGCCCCTAAAATAATAACTTTCATAGATGTATTTTAAATTTCACTAAAAAACTCTTTTTAAAATGCGTCAGGTTAGAAAAAAGCGACGTAATGCACGCCTAAGGTCGAGACTTCCCTTGTTTTAAATCAATATCAAGCGCTCTAATTTTTCGATACAAATGGGTTCTTTCCATGCCGGCTACTAATGCAACTTTACCCACATTTCCATTACATGCTTGCAAGTGGTACGAGAGATACATTTTTTCAAATTTATCTCTCGCATCTCTCAAGGGAAGTTTGAAATACATTTCCGCATCATCTATTTTTATATGTTGTTTTTTAAACGCTGACAACTCTTTTTCCACTTCGACTAAGGTGATATCTTCCTCACCACCAAACATCAGTAATTTTTTAACTAAATGATACATTTCATGGAAATTGCCTGGCCATGAATAATGCCGCAGTTTATTCTGCCCGCTCACCGAAAACATGCGATAAGGTAAGTGTTCCTGCGACTCCAAAATTTTCACAAAATGATTCAAAAATTCAGGAACGTCTTCTAAATATTCCCGTAATGGAGGCAAATGAATACTAATGAGATGCTGCAAAGCGGGATCGAATACCACTTGCTCGTTATCAGCTGTTTTTTCGATCGTATAGGTAAATAATAAACGAACATGCATAGCACATTGTTGAATGCCGCCTGCACGCAAATAAAACCGGGAGGAAATAGCCGCTGTCAGTCGATCGAAAACGGCTTTTGATAGTTTGGATGCATTTTCGATTAACAAGATACCATCTTGCACCTGTTCAATCAAACCTGGGCTAGCAATACCGTCATGCTCATAACCAAACAAAATGGCAAACGCATCATCTTCGCTCAACCATATAGCGTCGACAGCGTGAAATATTTTAGATCGCCGAGAGCTAATGGAGTGTAAATATTTAGCCCAGTAGGTCTTGCCAACGCCAGGCTCACCAAAAAGAACCACGGGACTTTCTTTAGCCGCCACATGTTCCACTTGTTTTAGCACGCGTTGGATGCGTTGGCTGCGCCCAATGGGTCGATGAACAGGCATGGAAACCGAGTCTGCGGCCATAGGATTGTGTACCATTTGCGTTGATTTATTCAGCGCACTTTTGACAGTTA
Source organism: uncultured Chromatiales bacterium (assembly GCA_964442745.1). Taxonomy (GTDB): domain Bacteria; phylum Pseudomonadota; class Gammaproteobacteria; order S012-40; family S012-40; genus CAYUAI01. Next base: position 16,368 of record CAYUAI010000054.1, on the reverse strand, counting down.
CCAATAATTTCCCAAGCGATAATGGTTTCTCTAAAAAATCAAAAGCACCAATTCGCGTCGCCTCCACCGCCGTTTCCACCGTGCCATGACCCGACATCATTATCACCGGTACGACAGGTTTATTTCCCTGATTCCATTCCTTTAACAGCGTAATACCATCGACATCCGGCATCCAGATATCTAGCAAGACTAAATCAGGTTTTTTTGCAGCAAAAGCTTGCCGAGCTAATTCTCCATTACTGGCAATCGCTACATTGTATCCCTCATCAACCAGAATATCTTGCACCAATTCTCGAATATCAGTTTCGTCATCAACCACTAATATGTGCGGCGAATTATCTATCATGGTTAATTTCATCGTGGTTAGTGAATGCCGCTAGCAGCAATTCATCTATCGGTAAAAAAATGACAAAACGTGCTCCACCCAATGGTGCATTCTCTGCCATTATTTGGCCATTATGCTCTTCAACGATTTTTTTAACAATCGCCAAGCCCAATCCTGTCCCTTTGGTTTTCGTCGTAAAATAAGGCTCAAAAATTTGTTCGACATGCTCTTTCGGTAGGCCTGGACCATCATCTTGCACCACAAGCTCAACGTACTGCATGCTGTGTTTAACCACAACGCAAGTCGCTATGGTCACCCGACTACCTTTTTCTCTCACCGCCACAAATGCATTCTTTAATAAATTGTGCAGTAATTGCCGAAGTCGACCTTCATCGCCTTTGATTGTCGGCAAGTTCTGAGCCAATTTCGATACCACAGAAACCCCATCGTTATTATGATACAAATCCAATATTTCTATTATTAAATGGTTCAGATCCAATGTCTGCAACTGTAAAGGCAGTGCCTGAGCATAATCGGAAAAAGCTCGAACCATATCTTTCATCGACTCAACCTGATTCACAATCGTTCGTGTTGCTTTATCCAGCAGTACGGTATCTCGATCCGGCTGCGACCCCAAATATTTATCGCGCAAACGCTCGGCCGATAATTGAATCGGTGTTAATGGATTCTTGATCTCATGCGCTAATCGCCGAGCAACCTCGCCCCAAGCGGCGTTTTTCTGTGCTTGTACAAAGCTGGTAATATCATCAAATACTAAAACATAACCGCCCAACGAACCACTCACTGGCGGTAATTGCGAACCGCGACATATCAAAACTTGTTTAACACCGCAAGGATACAACATCACTTCACCATGCCATGCAACATCCTTGGACTCTATTTTTTGAAAGAGAACATCTAACAATGGCTGTAATTCTTTCTCTCTAGATGCCCACCGCTTGAGAGAAAACCCAACATACTTATTAACATCAGATTGCAAAATTTTGTTGACCGCCTCATTGACCGTTCGTAAACGCCGTTTATTATCAAAAGTCATCACACCTGATGATAAATGTGTCAACACGGTCTCGATATATATTTTTTGCTGCTCAACATTTTTCTGATTAATTTTCGCTTCATCACGTGCGATTGATACACGTCGTGTCATGTCGTTAAATGATTCAATTAAGCTACCCAGTTCATCGTTATTTTGCGGAGGTAATTGCTGTTCATAATTACCCGCTGCGACATAATGCATACCCATGGCAAGTATTCGTATGGGCTCAACAATTTTTCTGGCAAAATAAAAGGCTAACCATACAGCGGTCAATAAACTTTGCAACAGCGCCAAAGAAAGTGTTAGTACAAAACTGCTTTTTAATGGGCGACGCAGATAAATCATACCTTTGTATCGAGAGAACGCGTCCTCTACTCGTTGAGCAAGCACCCCGATGCGCTCATCCACTGGAAGCAAACTTTGTAAAATATAGGCATCACCCGAGCGACCAAGACGAGGCACATTGACCACTGCTCGAATAAAAAGCCCGGATTCAGAAATCGGCTCTAATCCAACATAGTTACGACCTTGCCGCAATTGAAGAAATACACTTTCATTAGGACGGCTCGGTACAATTCTCGTTGGGTCCACGCTATTTGCCGCAATAATGTGCCCTGTCATTGAAAATAAAGTTAACTCCAATATTCTACTTTTTGGGTCGAGACCGACTAATGCCTGGCCATTTAATTTTTTATTTGACTTAGACAGATCCATTGCAATGTTGTCGGTCTGCCTCAACACTTCTCGCATACGATCGTCTAACGCGGTACGACTCAGATCTAATGCATCGGATAACGCCGCCTCAATATGGCGATCAAACCAAGAGTCAATCCCCTTATCTAGAAAACGCAGCGAAAAATAATAAATAAATGAAGTTGGCACAATCGCCAACAAAATGAACATCACCACTAAGCGGGAAGTCAGCCGAGACCCCATTTCTCGAAAACGGTACTGTTTTACTAATCGGAATAAACTAATAAAGATTAAAATAAATAACGCAATGATGCACAACGCATTAAGCACTAAAACAACGGAATACCATTCGCTAAAAAACGCCGAATCTTGTGCCGCCCGAATAAGAAAATACGCCGATGCCACTAATATAACCAGAAAAGCTAACAAGGGTAAGGCATTAATTCGGTAACGAACTAGTCTTGAAGCGGCCATAAATACCATTCGCTATCTAAGCGCCAATCAGGTGAAAAAAAAGCTAACAGCCGCAACGGAGTAGGAAGCTGATCAACATCTAACAGCGAACGTATACGCGCAGTATATGTCTCACCTTCATCCAGCAGTTTTTTATCCAATAAAGGAAAATTTCGTAAGCGGCCCATGCTATACAATGCATCCACTAAGCTAGAAAAGTTATGAACAACATTGGTATTCAGGCTTTTGAGTAAATAACGTTTGGTGAGCGCATGGTAAGATAGTTGATATTTTTGTTTCAATGTGGCCACCAGCACATCCCAAATATATTCTCGATCTCTAAGCACATGCATCTCAATGGTGATCACTAATGGCACCCCATTATGCAGCGCATCCACTACCTCGTCGGTTAGCCGGTAATCGATATCAGCATTCAGTCGATAAATTTTCCCTGATAAAGCGGTGTCAGCTGACCGAACAAAAATACCGGCAGCAAAAACCTGATGTAAAGCGGATAAACACAGGAAAACAACACTCAAAAAAAATAATGCGCTACGCTTTGCTAAGATAAATTTATATTTTTTGCAAACGCGCATAATAAAAGCCATCCATGTCATTCTCGCCGGGAAATATTTGCCGGCCACCCCTCTGTCGTCCCCATTCACTCACGATAGGTAGTTCTTTCGCATCTTGGTGCTCTTGCAAAAAATCAATGATTTGTTGTTCATTTTCGCATTTTAATACCGAACAGGTCACATAAAGTAGAATACCGCCTCGCTTAAGCAAAGGCCATAGGGTCGCTAAAATAGCCCGTTGATTGTCCACCAGCGGCTGAATATCTTGGCTAACACGCAACAGCTTAATATCGGGATGGCGCCGAATCACTCCGGTTGCAGAACATGGTACATCCAACAAAATACGATCAAAAGTTTGCCCATCACTCCACTGAGCCACCTGTATCACATCTGCATGACAAAGTTCAGCGGTTAACGTTAAGCGATTTAGGTTTTCTTCAACCTTTTGCAAACGCTCCTTATCGTGATCGAGGGCAACCAGTTTTTGCAACGCTGGCTCAGTTTCCAAAATATGGGTGGTTTTGCCACCCGGCGCCGCACACGCATCGAGCACTCGCTGGCCAGGGGCTAACATTAATAAATTCGCAGCCAACTGAGCCGCCGCATCTTGTACTGACACCCAACCTTGCTGAAATTCTGGCAATTCAGTGGCAGGCATCGGTGCCTCAAGTTTTATGGCGGAAGCAACTAAGGCAACCGGCGTCGCATTAATCCCTGCTTGCTGGAGTCGTACTAAATAATCATCTCGCGTAATGCGGCGCAAATTGACCCGGATCATCATCGGTGGTCGACAATTATTCGCGTTTAAAATGGCATCAAAGGCATCGGGCCAATCACGCTGTAAACATTTTATTAACCAGGGCGCATGACTGTATTGTGCCGTTATATTTGAGTTTAGCAAAAGTACAAGATCTGAGGATCGACGAAGGTAACTACGCAGCACACCGTTAACTAACGACAATGCCCATTTTTTTTTTAATTGACGACATACGACGACGGTTTCACTAACAGCCGCATACTCAGGAACCCGCAAATATTTGATTTGATATAAACCAATAAAAATCAAATGCTTAATATTTGAGTCTTTCTCTTTTAAAGGTTTTTGGAGAAGTTGGCTTAGCAAAAAATCTAACACGTAATACCACCTCAATACGCCATGAATTAATTCACGTGCCAACGCCACATCCCGCGCATCAGTGATCTGTTGCGTCGCCGTCGGTAAAATATTTGACAGTGATTTTTTACGCACAATCACTTGAGTGAGCACATTAACAGCAACTAAACGGGGATTCATGGATTTACAATATCTGGTCGTTAAATAAGCGAGCTACCTGATGCCATCGCCAATAAAAAATCATGTCGCATCGTTATTCGACTGTTCCGCCGCCTAAGATGACTCCAGTTAAACAATGCGCATTCAAGAACGCTTCGGCCGCCATGGGTTTACCACCCGCCAATTGTAATTTTAGCAAACGCAAAACCCCTTGCCCGGCCACAACATCACATCCTTTTTTAGTGGCATGTATTACCGTCCCTGGCAAATCCTTATGAGTTGTTTTATGAGCAACCACCTCTGACTCCCAAATACGCAGCACTTTACCATGCCAATAGGTCTGCGCAACGGGCCAAGGATTAAAGGCGTGAATTTTTCGGTGGATTGACACCGCATCCGCTGTCCAATCGATATTTGCTTCTGATTTTTTAAGCTTTGGCGCATAACACGCCAGATTATCATCCTGCGGTACGGGATTAAGCCGGCCTGCACTCAAATGATCCAGTGCTTGCAATGCAAGCTTGGCCCCTAAACTGGCTAGTCTATCATGAAGGCTTTGTGAAGTATCCTTCTCCTGAACCGAGCAAGACATTTTTAACAACATATCCCCGGTATCCAAACCCGCGTCCATCTGCATAATGGTGATACCTGTTTCTTGATCACCGGCAAAAATGGCCCGTTGAATCGGCGCCGCGCCTCGCCAACGCGGTAATAACGACCCATGAATGTTAAGGCAACCAAATTTAGGTATATCTAATACTAGTTTAGGTAAAATCAACCCATAAGCCACCACCAACATGACATCAGCCTGCAGCGCTTTGAGTCTCTCTTGCTCAGCGTCTTCTTTGAGTGAAATAGGCTGATAAACATCCAGCCCTGCCTTCACTGCGACTTCTTTTACCGCACTGCAAGTGATTTTTCTGCCTCGCCCGGCAGGTCGATCAGGTTGCGTATAAACGGCAATCACATGATGATTTGTAGACAGCAATGATGACAATGTCACTGCTGCAAAATCCGGCGTACCGGCAAAAATGACCTTCAATGAATTCGACATGAGTGTTATTTTTTTGCGTAAAAATTAAACCGCTCTTCCGTCGCAAAATCCTCCTTCATACTCGTGCTGAGGATAAATTAAACCCATCTTGGGCAACCTATTATTAATAATCTCACTTGAGACCAGGGCTCTCTAGAAGAGAAGGCCTCTGCGAAATCAATTTTCTTCGCGATGCTCAAACGCCAGGCTAGCCAATCTCGGGTTAAAATGTTTTGCGACGCATTTTTATGATTTTCTTTTTGATTCGCTGCTGCTTCATGGCCGATAAATGCTCGACAAAAAGCCTGCCATCCAAGTGATCAAGTTCATGTTGAATGCAAACCGCAAGGAGTTGATCAGCCGCCATTTCGAAAGACTCCCCATTACGATCTAAGGCACCCACCCGTATAGCCTCATGCCGAACCACCATTTCGTAAATACCCGGCACCGACAAACAACCTTCTTCGGTTTTTACCTCGCCATCATGCTGCAATATTTGTGGATTAATAAACACCCGAGGCTCACTTTTGTCCTCAGTAATATCCATCACAATAACTCTTATTGATACATCAACTTGCGTTGCAGCCAAACCAATACCTGGTGCATCATACATCGTTTCTAGCATATCGTCGACAAGCTGCTGTACCGGCGCATCCACCACACCGACTTCTTGAGCCATTTTTTTTAATCGAGGATCAGGGTAATGCAATATCTTAAGGATCGCCATGTTTTATCCGTTATGTATACAAATGCCTATCCTCACAATTTTACCACACGGCCGAGATGTAGAGCAGTTGACACAGAAAAACCACTCTCTATGAGCGATAACCTACTGACTTACCGACACTAGGTGTGCAAACATGGCAACCAGCTCATTATATAAACTCGGGGAAAATTTAATTTTTAAAGCCTGAAGTTAATTTGTCCGAAAGAGAACATCATGAAAAGAAAAATACGTGAATTTTTAAAATCATACAAATTTATCACATTAGCCAGACCGCAGAGCTAAGTCAGCATAATAGCCTCAGCGTTTACCGCTTGAGACTGCAAAGATAAAAATGAGACGAGACCATTTATGGATAAGTGTATCAATGAGCCGTCAAAGGCGGCGGCCTCCACACAAAATGAAACAGTGAGCTATGGCCGCTCATTTTTGTAGTTTACGCTAGCCATATAATAATCAAGGTATAACCATGTATATCAAAAGAGTTTTTTTCTTTTTTTGCCTGCTACTAACCAGCGTCTACGCACTCGCGGATACGATTGTACTCAAAAAACAGCACCCCACCCAATACGTCATCGTAAAGGGTGATACGTTGTGGGATATTGCGTCACGATTCCTGCGTGACCCTTGGCGTTGGCCAGATATATGGCACGTCAATCCGCAGATTGCCAATCCGCATCTTATTTATCCGGGTGATATCGTGGTATTAACCTACAAAAACGGTAGGCCGCAGCTTGAACTCCGGCGTGGTGGACAAGCCGGTCGCCGAGTGGTCAAATTATCCCCGCAAATCAGGCAGACAAGCATTGCCCAAGCCATTCCGAGCATCCCATTAGACGCCATCCAACAGTTTTTATCACGCCCCTCTGTCGTTTCAGAGAAAATTTTAAAAACCGCGCCTTACATTGTAGCTAGTCTAGACGAACACTTAATCGCCGGACAAAATGATAAAATCTACGCACGCGGTATTATACCCAACAGCCACAACCAATTTACCATTGTGCGTCCAGGAAAAGCGTACCTAAACCCAAATAACAAAAAGGATATATTAGGTTACGAAGCGGTATATATTGGTGAAAGTATCGTCAAAAAATATGGCGACCCAACCACCTTATATGTTGCACAATCAAGCCGCGAAATCCTGATTGGCGATCGACTCATCCCAACCTCCAACAAACCGCTCGGTTTTAATTTCACCCCTCACCCACCGAGCAACCCAGTGAACGGACAAATTATATCCGTTATCGATGGTGTATCGCGCATTGGCCAATACCAAGTCGTCGCTGTCAATTTAGGCACCGAACACGGCATGGAAAGAGGTCATATACTTGCGGTTTATCAAACAGGTAAAATGGTACGTGATATCATTGGTGAAAATCGCAGTAAAACAGTGAAACTACCTGATGAAAAATCTGGCTACCTCATGGTTTTTAGGGCTTTCAACCGACTCAGTTATGCGCTCGTGATGGAAGCTAATCGGGCAATGCGAGTCTTTGACCCAGTCACTAATCCTTGATTCACCCTCCACAAAACAATGGCGGTGAATAGCACACCGCCCTCGCTAACCACGATTCCTAGAATGGAATATCCCTAGCAATATTGATTAAATTTTTGTAATTAAGTGTAATAAGAAAACGACAGGCAAGATATTCAAAGACAAGGAAGACATCATGACAGATCTTGCCTATTGGCTCGCCCTTTATCGAACCCCAGGCATTGGTAATCAAACATTCCTTTCTCTTTTGGACCACTTTGGTTCACCCAGCGTCATTTTTGAACAACGAAAAGACTTAAAGTCTGTCGTAAAGTTACCACAAAAATCACTCAATTATTTATTAAATCCCCCCTGGAATGACATACAAAAAGACCTGGACTGGCAACAACCTCCACTTAAACACATCATCACACTCCACCATCCAGACTACCCATCGTTATTAAAAGAAATAGCTTCCCCACCTCCGTTACTATTTATTTATGGTGAAAAAAGTATCCTATCCTTACCTCAAATTGCCATCGTCGGTAGTCGTCACCCGACGCAAAGTGGCAAAGGAACCGCCACTGAATTTGCGAAACATTTGAGCCACGGCGGACTCTTAATTACTAGTGGGCTTGCGTTAGGCATTGATGCCGCTGCGCACCGAGGTGCGCTGTCAGTAAATAATGCCACCATTGCCGTCACAGGTACCGGCTTGAACCGTATTTACCCAGCAAGACATGAGCCGCTTGCCCATCAAATCATTGAACACGGTGGTGCATTGGTTTCCGAATTTTTACCCGATACGCCCGCTAAACGGGAAAATTTCCCAAGAAGGAACCGACTAATCAGCGGTTTATCACTAGGAACCTTGGTCATTGAGGCAGCAAAGCATAGTGGATCACTCATTACAGCAAGAATAGCTGCCGAACAGGGTCGCGAAGTATTTGCCATCCCTGGCTCAATTCATAACCCATTGTCGAAAGGGTGTCACGCACTGATTCGTCAAGGTGCAAAACTCGTCGAATCGGTTGACGACATTTTTGAAGAACTTAATCAATTGATATCATTCACTTTACACAACAATTCGAGCATTCCACAAACAACCGCAGAAAGCATATCGCTTGATTCTGAATGCCATCATGTTCTAAATTGCATAGGGTTCGAGCCAACTCAAATCGATCTGTTAGTGGAAAGGAGTGGATTGACGGTAGAGAAAATTTCCTCCATGCTGTTGGTATTAGAGTTGCAAGGGTACATTGAGACGCTTCCCGGCGGCTCTTATTCCCGAGTGAAAAACGAGGGTTTTAGCAATGAAAGAAAATATACTTGACGTTCTCATGTACTTGTTTGAAAACTATATGGACGATGAAGTTGACATAACACCAGACAAAGATTCATTAAAACTGGAGTTGCAGCAAGCTGGATTCCCTCATGGAGAAGTTGACAAAGCCCTTTCCTGGCTGGAAGGACTAACTTCATTAAGAGAAAACCAACTTAAGCGCAATATTCAAAGCAAAAACTCAGTACGCATCTTCTCCAAAGAAGAAATTAAAAAACTTAGTGTCGAATGCCGTGGTTTTTTACTTTTTTTAGAACAAGTTGAAGTGCTCGATCAAGCGACCCGAGAAATGGTCATTGATCGAGTCATGGCCTTAGAAACCGATGACATTCAACTAGAACAGCTACAATGGGTGGTCTTGATGGTATTATTTAACCAACCTGGCCAGGAAGCCGCGTTTGCCTGGATGGAAGATTTCGTCATGGAAGAACAAGCAGCAAGCGTTCATTAAATTTAGATATTTTTTGGTAACCAGCAGCCGTATAGCTAGCTTCATCTAACACTCGACTGCTGGAAAATTAATGATAAATGTTCCGTTTTGATCACGGGTAGGCACAAAACTAATTAGGGCATAGCGTGTTTGTTGGTAAAATATTGACTTGAGTAGCTAACGCTATACCACTGGGTACCCAGAGTTAATATTAATCGATTGCTTATTAATTTACGCCTATCCTCTGCGATATGAGAACAAATGGAACGACGTGCACTAATAAAACTTTTAAGTGAAGCATATTTACCTCACACAAGATCAAGATGCAAACAAAAGGAACTTGGGTAAACTTATTCGTGACGTATAGATTATCTCGTCTACACTCACTTATAACCAATGACATCATTAAACTCACCAACAAATGTTTTCGGAACTTTTGTATCCTTTATCATCTTATTTATCCTATAGATCATAAGGTGAATCGATTTCTATGAGCAAAAATTTAGTTATAGTTGAATCGCCAGCCAAGGCAAAAACGATTAAAAAATATTTAGGTGAGGATTATGAGATTCTTGCCTCGTATGGCCATGTCCGCGATTTGCTGCCTAAAGAAGGGGCCGTAGATCCTGAGCATGACTTTCATATGACTTACCAGGTCATTGACAAAAATCAAAAACACTTTGACGCCATTGTCAAAGCCATGAGAAAAGCCGAAGCACTCTATCTCGCAACGGATCCGGATCGCGAGGGTGAAGCCATATCTTGGCATCTTTACGAACTACTCAAACAAAAAAAAGCGCTCAAAAATAAACCAATACAGCGCATTGTTTTTCATGAAATCACCAAAAAAGCGGTCCAAGAAGCGGTGGCCAATCCGCGGGATTTATCCACTGACCTAATTAATGCTCAGCAAGCACGACGAGCACTGGATTACCTGGTGGGCTTTAACTTATCCCCGCTACTTTGGAAAAAAATACGCCGAGGCCTGTCGGCTGGCCGAGTACAAAGCCCCGCTTTGCGGATGATTTGTGAACGCGAAAAAGAAATTGAAGCCTTCGTTAGTCAAGAATACTGGACCATTGAAGCCGACCTAGATTTCGAAAAACAGGGCTTTACTTCCAAACTCACATATTACGAGGGTGAAAAATTATCCCAATTTAGTGTCACCTCGGAATCACAGGCTAAAGTCATTGAAAGCAAACTCACCGCCAAAGCTGACGGCAAACTCACCGTCGCTAGCGTTGAGAAAAAACAACGCAAACGCAACCCTTCCGCGCCGTTCATCACTTCCACACTGCAACAAGAAGGCGTCAGAAAACTGCGCTTTAGTGCCCAAAAAACAATGCGTGTCGCCCAACAACTCTATGAGGGCATCAATATTGGCGAAGGTGAAATGATGGGCCTTATCACTTACATGAGAACCGATTCGGTCAACTTGGCGCAAGAAGCCATCGAGGAAATACGCGAGCTAGTCACTCAGAAATATGGTGAAAAAGCCATCCCCTCGACCCCTCGAGTCTTCAAAACCAAAGCGAAAAATGCCCAAGAAGCTCACGAAGCCATTCGGCCAACTTCCGCTTTCCGGGAACCCGACTCGATCAAAGATTTTCTCACACCCGATCAATTTAAGCTCTATGATTTGATCTGGAAACGCACCGTGGCCTCACAAATGATCCATGCCACCATCAATACCGTCAGCATTGATTTTCTAGTGGGCAATAGCACTTTTCACAGTACTGGGTCCACCATCGCCAATCCTGGTTTTATGGCGGTATACCAAGAAGGCTTAGATGACAGCAAAAAAAATGACGATGAAAATCGCCTCTTGCCCGCCTTGGAAAAAGGCGATATTGTTGACTTGAATAAAGTCCGACCTGAACAACACTTCACCGAACCACCGCCCCGATATAGCGAAGCCAGCTTGGTTAAATCGCTGGAAGAGCACGGTATTGGCCGACCATCGACCTACGCCACCATCATATCCACACTACAACAGCGTGAATATGTTGTCATTGATAAAAGGCGTTTCTTTCCCACCGATGTCGGTCGCATTGTCAATAAATTTTTGACCGATCACTTTACCAAATACATCGACTATGATTTCACCGCCAAACTCGAAGATGAACTAGACGCCGTCTCGCGAGGCGAACAAGAATGGATTCCATTAATGAAAAATTTCTGGGGTCCCTTTAAAGAACTCGTGATCGACAAAGAAAAAACTGTCGATCGCAAAGACGTCACCCAAGAACCCATTGATGAACAATGCCCTCAATGTGAGCAGCAACTATCTATTCGATTGGGACGACGTGGCCGCTTCATTGGTTGTACCGCCTATCCTGAATGTGATTACACACGCAGCCTCGACGAAAATGGCGAAGACAAATCCGAACCTGAAGTGGTCGAAGGTCGCAGTTGTCCCGACTGCAACTCACCGCTGATTATTCGCCAAGGCCGTTATGGTAAATTTATTGGTTGTAGCAGCTACCCTGATTGCAAACATATTGAACCCTTAGAAAAACCCAGTGACACGGGTGTGACCTGCCCGGAATGCCATAAAAGCAACTTGCTGAAAAGAAAGTCGCGCAATGGTAAGATATTTTATTCATGCGCCAGTTACCCAGACTGCAAATACGCCATCTGGAACGAACCGGTTACCGAAACTTGCCCAGAATGCCAATGGCCAATTTTAACGATAAAAACCACCAAACGGCGTGGCACCGAAAAAGTCTGCCCACAAAAAACTTGTAAATTTTCAGAACCCACGGAAACAGCAGAAGAAACGGAAGAGACTAAATAAGCAACGCCACCTGCATCATTTTTCGGTTGAGCGTACAACTTTCAGTCATCCGAGGAAACTAATTAACTATGTGGCTAGCCTCCTTAACATCACGGCGATACACAACCCAACTGTTGATATTGCTTCTAGTATACTTTCAGGGGAACGCGCTTGCCGTGCCCCCCTCCTCCATGAATACATTAATCAGCAACGCCAATCAATCCGGTGATGCCCAGCAACAATATCAGCGAGGCCAACGCTACCAACGCGGCAAAAAAGTTAAGCGTCATCCAGAAAAAGCAAAGATTTGGTATTACCGTGCAGCCAAACAAAGCCACCGCAAAGCACAAACCGCCTTAGGAAAAATGCAGCTTTATGGCGATGGCATTGCCAAAAATTTCCCCAGGGCACGCCACTGGCTCAGCTTAGCCGCCGAAAAGGGAGATCCAGAAGCCCAATTTGAGCTTGGCAATCTCTACAAAAACGGATATGGCGTAAAAAAACAACCCAGTAAAGGACGTCGATGGTATCAAAAAGCCGCCATTCGCGGTTATGCACCGGCTCAGAATGCCCTCGCCCAAGCCTATGAAAAAGGCGTAGGAGCACAAAAAAAATTACATCGTGCCACCTACTGGTATGAACAAGCCGCGAAACAAAACTATCAAGAGGCCATTCGTCAACTGACTCGTCTGGCCCCACAGTCGCGCTACGCTCACCGTCAAGCCACAACTCAAGCCAACAGCATTCGCAAAGAAATCATACGCGCCAAAAGCGGCGACTCAAAAGCCCAGTATCGCCTAGGTATGGCGTATCTTCGTGGACAAAGCGTTCAGAAAGATAACCAGAAAGCGTTTTATTGGCTACATAAAGCCGCCCGGAAAAATCGTGTGGATGCACAATATCAAATTGCTGTATTATACGCCAATGGTCAAGGCACCGAAAAAGATCTGAAAAAATCAATAAAATGGCTAAAACTCGCTGCCGAAAAAAATCATAAACAAGCCAATATTTTATTAAATAATATGAAAATCAATCCCCGCATCAGTCAACCCTCAGCCACCAGTTTATCGGCCATTCCAGCAAAATCCGCTGGCAATGAAATCGTTAAACTGCAAGCACCTCACCCCCCCCCTTCGCCGAAAAAAATATTTCAAGAATTGAGCAAAACCGCCCAGCAAGGAGATCCCCAAGCACAATACCAACTAGGCAACTTATACCTGCACGGTAAGGGCACCGACAAAAGTATCACGACTGGCGTTCGTTGGTTAAAAAAAGCCGCTAAGCGCGATATCAAACCCGCCATCACGGCATTAAAATACCTACAAGAAGCTGGACTTGATCACTGGCTAGCCGCCGAAAAAGGCAAGGCTCAGGCGCAATACCAAGTGGCCAAAATGTTCATTGACGCCGGTCAACCCAGTGACATTGAAAAAGCCTTGCCGTGGTTAGAAAAAGCCGCCCAACAAAATAATGCGCAGGCCGCACTCGCCTTAGGCAAGCTCAATAAAAATGGCACCTATTTCCCTGCCAATAACCCGCTCGCCTTTAAATGGTTAAAAAAATCAGCTGAGTTAGGTAATGCAGAAGCACAACACCAACTCAGCTTATTATATAAAAACGGCATTGGTACTTCATCAGACGATACGCTCGCCCAACATTGGCATCAACAATCCATTAAAAATACAACCCCAAACCTTGCCGGCCAGTAACGATTATCAATGGAATATCCACGATGACACAACAAACGCTCGTCTACCTCGGTGATGAACTAGCCAATTATCATTTCGGTCACCACCACCCTTTCGGCGCCAAACGACAGGCCGCTTTTTATGATGAATTCATCAAACGTGCTTTACATAAGCAGGTCCGCATCGGCTCCCCCGTCTTAGCTACTGACAACGACATTGCCTTGTTTCATCAGCTAGACTATATCGAACAAGTACGACAACAATCGGCCTGCGGCCAGGGCTATCTGGATTCAGGCGACACGCCCGCCATGCCAGGCATATTTGAGGCTGCCAGTTTTGTGGTTGGCAGCACATTAGACGCCACCCAACGCATCATGGCAGGAGAATACCGCAAAGCGTTCATCCCCATCGCCGGATTACATCATGCCACACGCCGCAATGCCGCCGGTTTTTGTGTCTTTAATGATTGTGGCGTTGTTATCGAAGCCTTAAGAAAAAATTACCAGCTTAGCTCCATCGCTTATGTCGATATTGACGCTCACCATGGCGATGGTGTATTTTACGCCTTTGAAAGCGATGCCGATGTCATCTTTGCAGACCTACACCAAGATGGCCGTTCCTTATATCCCGGCACCGGAGCAGCTAACGAAATTGGCCATGGCGCCGGCCAAGGCAAAAAACTTAATATTCCCCTGCCACCCGACGCCACAGACCAACAAATGTTTGAACAATGGCCTCAGGTAGAAACCCTGCTAAAAACCCATCAGCCTGAATTTATTATCTTGCAATGCGGCGCCGATAGTCTCGATGGTGACCCTATTACCAGCATGAAATATTCTGCTCAAGCACACCGCTATGCGAGCCAACGACTATCCCAACTCGCCAATCAATTGGGCCATGGCCGATTATTAGCCCTTGGCGGCGGCGGATACAATTTAACAAACATTGCGATGGCCTGGAATGCCGTCGTCGAAGCATTAATTGAAAACCCATGATTGTTTTGTTAGCCCCACAAAGCTTTTAAACGTTTATCACGACCACAGTTATAACGATAAAACTGATAACGAATGGGATTTTTTTTATAATAATTCTGATGGTATTCTTCTGCCCGATAAAATTTATCAGCGACACTAATTTCAGTCACAATCGCTTCTGGAAACGGCTTAGTTTTATCAAGCATGGATTTTGATTTTTCAGCCAATTTTTGCTGCGCTGAGTTCTGGTAAAAAATCGCACTGCGATATTGATCGCCAGAATCACAAAATTGACGATTAACCGTAGTAGGATCAATGCTACGCCAAAAAATATTGAGCAAGGTCACATAACTGACTTGCTTAGGATCAAACTTGATCCGCACGACTTCGGTATGCCCAGTACCACCGGCTGAGACCTGTTGATACGTTGGATTCAGCACTTGCCCACCCATATAACCCGAGACAGTTTCAATCACCCCAGGCACTTTATCAAAGTCAGATTCCACACACCAAAAACAACCGCCAGCAAAAATAGCCATCGAATATTCACCGCCCCCCATCGCTTGATTCTCGGTATTGGGTTCAACCGCATTTAGCAAGCCAGGAAATAAACTGATCGTCAACAATAATAACAAGTTACGTTGCATTATTACGTCCCTCAAATTGGTAGTTCAAGTCTCACTAGGCGGGAATAAATTTAAGCGCTAAGCCATTATTACACCAGCGTTGCCCGGTCGGTTTTGGTCCATCCTTAAAGACATGCCCCTGATGCCCACCACAACGCGCACAGTGATATTCCTTGCGTGGATAAATCAACTTAAAGTCAATCTTCGTTGCCACTCGTTCCGGCAGCGTCGTATAAAAACTCGGCCAGCCAGTACCACTATCAAATTTCATCTCGGAAGTAAATAAAGGCAAGTCGCAAGCCGCACATCCATAACTGCCAGAGCGTTTTTCATCATTCAACGCACTACTACCGGCCGGTTCAGTCCCTTCAAGTCGCAATATGTGATACTGTTTCGGCGTTAGCAACTTTTTCCATTCATCCTCTGATTTAACAATTTTCTCAAAAGTTGTTGTCGCCATCATGTTATCTCCAAAACTCCGCGAAACAATAAAAGGCAACGGTGCAAGCCCTAAGCAATAAATGAAGAAACGGCGCCTATTCATACAATGTATTCCTCTACGTGTGTCATCAATAATGCAATATAATATCGGAGAGTTATCACTAATTTATGATATAACGATCACAAATGATTCACAATCGACTCAATGGGTTACATCTTTAGAAATGAGGTAAGCTTAAACTGATTTCAGGAAAAATCATTAAAAAATACCGCTACCTCTTCTTTTACCCCATGTAGCGTGGATTAAGCGCAGTGAATCCACGTCAACGATGTAATAATGTGCCAGTGTGGCATTGAATGACGACAAGACTCAGGGTACCATCCATTTGCTTACGACACTTGTTCCTAGTGGATTCGCTACGCTTAATCCACGCTACCCATCGATTGTTCTCTGAAATCAATTTAAACTATTATCCCTATCAAA
>CAYUAI010000053.1:0-28571 GCA_964442745.1 uncultured Chromatiales bacterium | reverse complement strand
TAGTTGATTTTTAATTTCACCAATATCGTTAATTTTGATTGTTTGCATCGCCGTGTAACTACTCTATCGCATCCACATCCAAGGTGCCAATCACTTCCCCCGCCATTTGGCGACGCACCCAACCCACATCACTACCATTTAATGCAAAAGGGAATGAGCGAATATTGCTCGGGCTGGAATCACCAAAAGGACGGTTACACGCCGAGATTTCCTGATCACTTTTGCCTGGACAACCCGAAGTTTGAAAAGGTTTGCCTGAGTCAATCAATGCTTCAAGCCGCTTATCGCTTATCCCATAATTCGTGACTTGCCCAGCCTCATTAAATGCCATATCTTTTATATGACCACCCGCATAATCAATAATGAATCGAGCCAATTGCACCCGACGCCATTGGGCTTGCGGTACCGCCCCCCAGTCTTCCATCATCGAGCCCTGTTCGGGAAAAAAGGCAAACATATGATTATGACCACCCATATCACAAATTTTCTGCGCCACCGCTAAAATTTCATGCTCGGTTTCTCCCATCCCACAAATGAGATGTGCCCCAAATTTTTCTGGCCCAAAAATTTCCGCTGACCACTCAATGACCTGCC
Source organism: uncultured Chromatiales bacterium (assembly GCA_964442745.1). Taxonomy (GTDB): domain Bacteria; phylum Pseudomonadota; class Gammaproteobacteria; order S012-40; family S012-40; genus CAYUAI01. The sequence goes on along the minus strand of CAYUAI010000053.1, from coordinate 27,977 downwards.
AATATTTGTCCCAACGGTGCGGGCTATCCACCGTCTTGCCGCGAGTATGCTCAAATATATCTGGGGTGACCGCATCCAACGCCACGGTAAAGATATCCGCCCCGAGCTGTTTCATGGTCAACAAGTCATCATATGACATGGTGGTTGGATTGGACAAAATAGATACCGGAATATGAGGTACTTGTTCGACCCATTTTTCCAATAAAATGAAACTATCCTGGTCTGAGCGAGGATGGGTAATCATGGAAATACACATGCGTTCAAAACCGCCTCGGTCAGCGCCTTGTTTTACCCGATCAATCACTTCATCATAGGAAGCCGTCGGCCAATCTACCCGAATAAAATTACGGTCGGCATAATCACGCGATTCTTCCCGATGGCGCGCTAACCCACAATAACTGCAATTCGCTCGACACCCCTCGGGGTAAGTCACCAACAAATTCAAGCAGTGCGTACAAGCTGTTCGATGCATTTTCCCATCCACTAAACCCAGAGTTATCGCCGCCGCTGTCGACATTTGCACATAGTCAGGGGAACGCATTTCAGGGGTTTTTACATAATAATTAGGCTGGTAAAAATTTAATGGCGCCACATTGTTATTTATCGTTGTGCTCATATGCCGCCTCTCGGAGGAAAAGTCAGTAAAAATCATGCCTGTTAATATCCGGTATCGTCATGGAAAAATATTCATCAAACGCAATCCAGCCACAACGCATCACCTCATCATCCTGCGCAAATGCGGTATGCCAATACTGACTCAACCATTGGCGGCGTTCCACGGCACGTCGCAGCGTCGGTTCATATTGATCACGCATGTCTTCTTCATATTGGTGAAAACTATCCGTCTCACCGGCGAAAAAATCAACCACCGCTTGACCCGCCGCTTCCCCGGAAATCACTGCCGCCGATATACCCGCGCCAGTAATAGGATGCGTTAAACCTGCCGCATCACCCACAAACAAAATTCGGTGGTGGTAATGCAAATGGCTTCTTAACCCGCTCACTGGAATCAAACCACCGGTACGCGATAAAATCCGTTCGCCCAACAAACCTTCATCAATCAATCGACGATGCAATCGGTCTAACGGTGTCTTGAGATCTTTGGCAAAATGCTTATCTGCCCCCAAGCCTAAATTCGCCACATTGCCTTTCGGAAACAACCAGGCATAACCACCAGGATATTCATCAGACAACCAAATATCGGTATCATGGTAAGATTGACTTAACGGCACGCGATACTGCCGGGTATTCACCGTCGCTAAACGCGCTAATTTCAATAGACGAGCCACCTTGGAGTGCGGTCCATCGGCGGCAATCAATACCTGGTAATGCACCGCTATCAGGCCATTCTTGGTGTTCAATCGTGCAATACTATTATGCCCATCAAGCGCCACCAAGCCTGTCCCCAACGCAATCTCAGCCGAGGCTTGTCGCGCACGCTCAACCAAGGCCGCATCAAATGCCTGACGATCGATAATCAGTCCAGGAAATGCCGAAGATGTCACATCACCCGAGGGTAATATACTTTTCATCCCGGTAATCGCTTGCTTGCGTATCGCTGGCGTACACGCATATTGAGACATAGGCAATGGCACAAACTCAGCGCATTGCACAGGAAACCCTGGCCAATGTTTTCGATCAATGGCCAGCACCCGGATACCCGATTGCGCCATTTGCCCGGCGGCACTGGCACCTCCGGGTCCTAAGCCAACCACCAGTGCCTGAACCGAGCGTGGAACACTCATGCGATAGAAGCTTCAGCCTGCTTTGCTAATGCACCATTAAATAACTGAACAAAATCGTCGACCGTCAATAACAACATATCCGCGGAGTCATCTTGAAAAAATAAGCGGATATTTTGTTCTATTTCACTCACCAAGGTATGACGCAATGCCGCTTCTAAATCGACGATAATCCGTTTAGGGTTCACAAAAAAATCACCCGTAATCCACACTTGTTTAATGCGTTCTTTCGCGGTATCTAAATAAATCGAAACTCGCATAAGGCCACCAGCACTGCGATAAATACCCTGTACCGTTTCCGTTTCACTGGCGGGGCGAGTATGCTGAAAAATCCACGCTGGACAATCAATTTCTGCTAAGGCTTGTTGATATTTAACTTGTTCGGTTTCGGTTAATGCATGACATGGCTCAAATTCAATTGAAAAAGCCTCACTAAACGCCGCAGTCATCTGCTTTTTCACTTCCTTAAGACTCGGCGCTTCACCCAACAAGTCCTTTAAATTCGCCACTCGATCACGCGCAGAATCAATCGCTTTATCCGACAATTTTTCAGCGGGAATGCGTAGAATGCGTAACATTTTTTCAACGTCAAAATCAATCAACAACGTCCCTTGATATAAAATTGAATCCCCATCAAAGGCACCCCCTGTCCCTGATATTTTGCGTCCATTGACTTCGATGTCATTACGTGGGCGAAATTGAGCATCCACCCCTAAACGCCGCATACCATCGGCCGCCGCTTCACAAATACGCTTAGCCACCAATGCCATATCAGCCGTCTCAAGAAATTTTTTATCTAAATACAGCTCCCAGCCAATTTGCGAAGGATCAAAATAAATGGCCCCACCACCGGTAATCCGACGTTGAATATCAATGCCCTGCGCCTGACAATAATCAATTAATAACTCTTGCTCAGCACTTTGGTGAAAGCCTAACAAAGCGCTTGGCTTAAATTGTAAAAAGCGCAACGTATGGGGAATATCTCCGCTTTGGTGCGCTTCTAACATCGCTTTATTAATCGCTAAGTTTTCTGCGGCACGCCGTAAACCGGTATCAATCACCCGCCATTGATTACGTATTCTATCCATTTTTAAAAACCTCTATTGACAATCGGAATGCTAGCTAAGCCTGAATGGAGTTTATCATCGCGACGTAAACGTTGCTCATGAGCCATGATCTCGGCTAAATTTAATTCCAATACCGCTTGCGTATTATCTAATGCCATCACTTCATCACCCATCGCAATCGAGCAACAGCTCGCCGAAATTTTCACATTACGCTGCAAACGCGCCGCTAATTCCACCACCCCGTCTGCGGGATGAGCAATCCCCGACAGGCCTGCCATCACAGCATAGGCATCCAATATTTGTTTAGTCACACCCGCCGGACGCGCACACCCAAGCAATAGGGGAGTATCCGCTAATGTTTGACGGGCCGCTAAAAAAAACCCCCCCACATCGGTCGCATCCGGCACCATAAATGATCGATGGCTTGGTGCATATTGCGGCATCACCACCACCAACACCACCGCATCAGGCACCTGCCTAGCCAGCATCGCCAAAGCATTCCACTCGCCAAGTAATTTACCATAATGCAACCCTACGACAATATGGGGGACAACTTTCATCTGAGTGTTCACTAAACACTGCAAGCTATGCTCGAAGTCATCCACCGTGCGTTTTAAATGATAAACTTGGGTAATTGTCTGCGGCGCACCGATAACATCCATCATCGCCGCATCAACACCGGATTGTTCCATGCACTTCGCCATATTTTCGTCAACCAAGGCGGTATGCATCGCGATTTTAAAATGAGAAAAATTATCTTTGATACGACGTACCACCGGATAATAAGACTCGTATTCCACTTCATTACGATGATTTGAGCCTCCCGTCAACAGTATCCCTTGTGCCCCTTGTTCGACAAGCTCATTGACAACCTGCCAAAGTACTTCGGGTGTTTTCGCCGGAATCATTGGTGCTAAAATTTTGGCTTTGCAGTGATCACATTGTAATTTGCAATCACCGCCGGTAATGGAAATCGCTGGCCAGGCGTTTTTAGCGCACTGATTGAGTTCAGCGCTTTGGTAGGATTTAAATGTCGGGGTATAAAAATTAATATCTAAACGTTGAGAGGAATTTTGTAAATCAGCATACTGAGCCATTTCCGATATCAATAATTCATCAAGCGGCACATCGTCTAACGCTTCCACACGGCGTACTGTTTTTATCCAATCGTGCATTCAGCCTTCCCTCCAAGCATGACCGTCAATGGCAACACGCTCCCTTTGCCCAACAACACGCTTTACTACGGGTTACATCCTTTAAAACCTTCGGCCTCCATTTTTTTCTCAAACGCGTCTAATGCATCACTGCCCGTCACCAAATCCACTGACTCACTATCCCAGTCATCAGGTTTTATTTTAACCAACCAGCCATCACCATAGGGATCATCATTGATTAATGCGGGTCGCGTGGAAACCCTATCATTCGTCGCGATAACCTCACCGGCCACAGGCGCCTTAGCCGGCCCAACCCATTTACCCGATTCAACTGTCGTACAAGATTTATCTTTTTTCACGGCCTTACCAACTTTCTTAGGCGTGTAAGACACAATTTGGCCAGCCAATGAAGCCGCATAGGCCGTCAGGCCAATGGTGACATTACCATCCCCTTCTTTTCGCACCCAAACATTATTCTCTACGTTATAACTCAGATCATCCGGAACGTCACAACCACGTACAGCTCCCATTACTAGCCACCTCCCTTTTAGAAAAATAAAATCTATGCGAAACCACAAATCACAGCACCTATTGATAACATATTATTCCAGTCGCGGAAACGGACATGCCAAAAATCACAGGATTGATAGCAACCCCCATCAGGCTAAAACGAAATCACCTTATCACAGGATAAAATTAGATCAGCCAAAACGCCACCGCCTACAATATCATCAATTTCTTCGATCACATCACACTCGGGGTTCATCTCATAACCTGGCAACGCTGGCATACAAAGCTTTAAATTCACACCAGCAAATTTAGCCTCCCGCATAAATTCAATGATTTTTTTACCTCCCTCCATCGCGACTAAATTGTTTGCCACGCCTTTTTCCGCTAAGCGTACACCCTCCATGGTAAAAAAAATACTGACTTCCGCATCCATCGCCGATAACAATGAGCCGATAAAAAAAGGGGTGGCACAACGCGCAGGGGTACTCGGCCCACTGGTCATAATAATCAATACTGACTGCTCATCATTATCTAAATAATGATTATCTGACATCCGTATTCATCTCCCGTCAACAAAAAATCCGCCCACGTTTTCCATAATGAAATTGAAGATCGCATAAAGCAATGGGAATAAAACATTCACAGAATAGATTCAATTTTCAATGCGCTGACATTCAATATTTTCATCAATGATACGCACAAGATATCCTTGCTTAGCCGTCTCCCCTGTCACAAAATCACGTAGTGCAATATCAACGGATTCAGTCAATTTAACACGGGCAATCCAGGCACCGTAAGGGTCTTTATTTAACAAACTGGGATCATTGAGCAAGACCAAATTAGCCTCTTCAATGGTACACTCAAAAAAGTTGGGCACAGGCCCCGCCCATTTAGCACTTTCAATGGTCGCCACGGGTTTTCCCGGAGGACGCCGTGTCCCCGGTCGCCTCACTCGAATATGCATAATATTCCCGGCAATCGACTGTGAAATATCCGTCATACCAATCGTGGCTAAGCCATTGCCATCCACGGTCACCCAAATTTGAAAAGCTTGATCGTAATATAAGTCAGGTATGAACTCACAACCCTGGCAATCCATCGTGATATCTCAAATGATGTTTTTTTGCTTCAGCAAATCAATGGAATCACTAATATTCTCATGGATACCTAATTTTCTCGGCGACAAACCCAGGGCAAGCCCTAACAGTTGCGTGAAATAAATAATTTTGACTTTCGTTGTGATACCGAATACTTTTTCGGCACGGACTTGGTGCATTTCTAAACCAGAATGACACGTTGGACATTCTGTCGCAATCACTTCAGCGCCCGAGTCCTCCGCCGCTTGCAGCAAGTTAAGCACCAACTGGGTTGATGTATCCGCATCGGATAAGGTATGTGCGCCACCACAGCAAGCGGTTTTTAATGGATACGCCACATTATCTACGCCAGCGGCCGCCAGCAAATCATCCATAAAGTGCGGTTTATGCGTAGATTCAGAACCCGGCCCTTGATCTTTTTCCGGGTAAATTTGCCGAGGCCGGGTATACATACAACCATAATAATTGGCGATTTTAACACCATTGAGTTGTTTTTTAATACGTTCTTTAAAACCCTCAACACCAATTTCTTCCATCAACCATTCGAGCAAATGGATCGTCCTGACATTGCCTGTGTACACTGGGTCATCCGCTTTTTTAGCTAAATCCTGGACAGTTTCCATGGCCTGCGCTGAGCTGCTCAGTTCATATTCGGCTTTTTTTAAATTATGGTAGCAACCGTTACAAGGCGCCATCACCGTATCAAATCCCATTTGCTCACTAGCAATCGCTAAATTACGAGCCGATAAATAGGTTTGCAACATAGGATGCACATTTTTAACTTCCATCGCACCACAACAGTTATAGTCCCGCAGGTTCTCCATTTCTAAACCTAACGCATCCACAATAGCACGGGTTGATCGATCATAAGGACCACCTGTCCCTTCTAATGCACACCCTGGATAATAAGCAACTTTAGCCATGAGCCGCCTCCTTTTGTTCACGGACATAAGCTTTCAATACATCGCCCGTTCGTCCCCAAGATTTTGTTTTAGGCTTAAAAAAGAAGTGAAGCCCCGTATGAAATAAATGCACAAAGGGTAAGCGCTGAGACATACGTTTGATGGTTTCAATCAGCCAGTTTTGCATGAGGGGTTGCTTGGTTTTTTTAAAAAAATTCATTAAAATACTCGTCTCTTCAATGCGGCCACGCTGAGAAATTTGATCCCAAAACTCTTCATCAAAGCGGGTCGAGGGTGTCTTTTCAGTATATCCTTCATCTTCAAGCCAATGAGCAAGCGCCTTCATCACACCCTCAGGCCGTACATCTTGCGGACAAATATGAGTACACTTGTGACACGACACACATTGCCAAATAATGTCTTTATCTTTAATAATTTCGTCTTTCAACCCCAGACGCGTTAGGTAAATCCAGTAACGCGGATTAAAATCCACATTTTGCGCATACATGGTACATGAGTTGGTGCATGAACCACATTGCCAGCATCGATGAACATTCTCAGCCCCCGTATATTTTTTTTGAATCATCCCCTCAAAATCATCATCATAATCAAGTAAAGCTCGTGGGGTAATCATTGTATTCCAGTGCCCAGATACATCCACACCGTCAATGACTAAAGAATCATTGGTTTTCAACCTATCCGCATCAATGAGCGATTTTTCATGAATAGCCATTTATTTCTCCGTTGCCCGTTAGCGCTGAGACTTAGCCACATCATTATATGATGCACGATTATTTTACTGATTCCGTGAGGCTATTTTCTTGTGAAACCAAGCCATGTAAGTCTGCCACCGCCCTCATTGCAGCCGCATATCCTTGAGAAATCGAATCATCAATGGTTTCTGGCCCATAGGCCGCCCCTGCCGAATAAATACCTTTTCGCGTGGTACCACAAGCATTAGTATAGTGTTCTGCGCGCTCAATAAAACCATGCTTTTCTAAGGCTACGTCAAACACACGAGAAATTTCTGGGTTGTCTTCATTGGGGTCCATACCAATGGCATGCACCACGATATCGAATGGAATGACAATTGGCCTTTTAACTAAGGTGTCTTCGCCTTTTACTAATAAACGTCCATCTTTCGAGGCGGTCACCTCAGCAATCCGCGCTTTGACATATTTGATTTTAAATTTTTCCTGTGACTGCCAATAAAATTGGTCTTCATAAAGACCAAACGTGCGAATATCCATATAATAAATAAACACATCGGTCTGTGGCGACAACTCACGGACCTCCATCGCTAAATTGGCCGAAACAGTGCAACAAATTTTCGAACACCATTCCCGGCCTATTTGCCGATCACGCGAACCCACACACAGTAAAATGGCGACTCGCTCTGGCACCCGCCCATCCGAAGGGCAAGCGATTTTTCCCAAAGAAACCATTTGCTCCATTTGAGTTGTGGTCACCACATCAGGAAAACTACCAAAACCCCATTCAGGTTTGTTGATCGAATCAAAATGCGTAAATCCTGTTCCTAAGACAATCGCACCCGCTTGCACATGACCACCATCGGAGAGCTTGGCGGTAAAGTTTCCCGCCTCACCGTCAAGCGCGATGACCTTTTTTTCCTTATGAATAGTGACATTACCATCTTGCTCGACGCGCTGCACCATACGCCCGATGGCATCTTTTGCCCATTCGCCGGAAGGCACCAGTTTCGCATAACCCGATAAAATTGGGGCACCGCCTAAAAGTGCTTCTTTTTCAACAAGGGCGACCTGGTAACCGGCGGCTGAAACGGCGGCAGTGGCGGATAACCCCGCGGGACCGCCCCCGACGACAAGTACAGTTGGCTGCATGGATTATTGCCCTCCAATGGCTAATTTAGGATGATACAAATACTCGATATTTCCTTGCTCAACTTCTTTTAAATACGCTTCAAAACGATTTTTGGCCTCGCTCCAGCTTATCCCCATTTTCTCCACCAGATCTTCACAAGGCGAAGCATGCCACTGCAATTGCACGATTTTCAATGGGTCCGCGCCACAAGCTAAGGCCGCAAACTGCACATCCGCCATAATCGGTACCGAAAAATTTTGCCCATGCGCTTGACCAATCCACTGGTTTTTATCCATGGTGGTAATACAGCCCGTATCAATACCGAGCAAGACATCCGCGTTGGCTTCTTCGCGCACCACTCGAATTTTTCGATCCATGGTAAAAGAACGGGTAAATTCACGTTCAGAAATGATATGCCGAAAACCGAAACCACAACAGTCGTACCAAGTCGAATAATCAATCACCTGAGCACCTAAGGCTTGCGCAACGGAGGTCCCTGGTGCCGTCCGATTGCCACCCAGCACATTAGGGTCATAAATGGCATCCTCATGAACCATCTTATAATAATGACAGGCGGCATGAACCGTCGTCCGTATATGCGATACATCAATTTTTTGTAACTCATTGGCCATACGCTGACGCATCACATGCAACCATTCCGAATAATGAACGATCTCTTCAGGAATCACCAGCTTGCCATCCACTAAACGCCCCAATTTGGCTAAAATTTTGGTGACTTTTTCTCTTAATTCTGGCGATTCAATTAAATATTTGCGAATTTCTTTATAATTACCAAACGAAGTACCACAATGTACCAGCGGAAAAAAATGGCCATCACTCAGACCATGCGCTTTACCAGAGACATAAGACTGATGAAAGTTACGTAAAAAAACAGCGGCTAATGACTCAACATTGCCGATCCCCGAGCCATGGTAATTCCAGGCCGTACAAGACGTTTGATCGGTTTCATCCAGATAATCAACCCCCGGCACAAAGCCAAATTCATTCATCAACCATAACAATGATGTCGGGTAACCGGGAATATTACCGCATTGACCACAAGATTTATGATGCCATAGTTGTCTGGTTGGAATTTTCTTTTCCCAGCCAAAAAGTGTCTTTACCCTTTCGGGTGCATGTCCATCGGTAATTCGATGAACAATAATTTCTCCTTCTTTTTCCAACTGCCACATATGATCTCGCACATCGTCCATGCGATCCGCTAAATCCGTGGTACGACGATCAACATGCTTTTTAACCCACTCAGTAGCCTGCACCGCCTCATCGGCGGACAAATTCGACGGTTGAAAAAAAGAACCATGACCGGCAATGCCTTGCCCATCGGTATTATGAAAACCCGGTTTCATGGTCCCTGCCCCGGCTCCATCCGCACTCGTATTATGGTGCCCTGGTGTTTGTTTATTCGTCATAATGGCCTCCTCTTCCGGCTTATCAAGCCAATGTTTTTAACGTGATGCGATCACCGGGTTCATGCACTCGGATTCAATCATCGTCATCTTGCTCTTCTAGCCAATCCTCGTATTCTTCTCGCTTCTCATCAATATAGTCTTCGATCACATCAAACAAATTTTCATCCATCGACTTCAGTTGATCCATCACCCCCGTCATTTCCCAAATGGTATACATTTCCACGGATGTTTTGAGATTCATCTCCCAGGCCGTATTTGTGGTTTGAAGTGTTTTGACAGGAATCGCTTGACGAAGGGTTTTTAAATCGCCGGCCACTTTCTGGATATTCGGTCCCCAATCAGGAAAATGATCCGGCTGAATCATATCCGGTGATAGTTGATTGCCCGTGGTGATGAGTTTTAACATCACTCGGCCAAAAGGACGCAACACACTTTTAGCCGAATCCATCTCATGCTTAATCGCTACCTCTCGCATAATAGCAACTAAACCACCGGGGGAATTATGAAAAGGGCAGCGTGCCGCACAGGTCATGCACTGAGCACAAGCCCATATTTTTTCTTGCATGGCATCATAAATTTGTTCAACATTTTCGGTCCAAAGCAGTTGTACAATCTCTCGTGGACTATAGTCATAGAATTGTGCCGATGGACAAGTTGCCGTGCATATCCCACAGTTCAAACAGCCATTCAGTTCATGGTCATAGCGAAAATCGCTGCGAATATCATCAAAAATATTTTGCATTTCCGCATAAGTTGCCATACCAATGTCCTCGATTGAATTTAATTAAAACATTGCATCTTGTTAACTATAGCTAATTAACCACCCATTCTATTATTTTATACGATGACAAAAAACAACGACCCACAAAATGTTAGTCCATTATTAATATACTAACTTAAAGCCGTTTTCGAGCCATTACTGAAATTCTCTATAGACGTATAGTTTAAACCGCTTTCAGAGGAAAGGTTATTTTATGCCGTTTTTTTACAAGAAAAATCATTAGAAAATATTGTTTCCTCTTCTTTTATTCATCTCGTGTGGATTCGCAGCGCTTAATCCACGCTACGAGTCTGCTGGTGCCCTGTTAGCGACAAAGCGTTACACAAAAAGATTAACGTCCGCGCTACCCGCGAATGCAAAATAAGTGGCGGCTCCACCATAGACAATACCGTCAATAAATTCGCTGGTGGGATAGTCGAACAAGTCAACTGTCATTTGACAACCAATAAACACAACACCCGCTTCATGACACAGGTCACGCAGTGTTTCAATACTGGCCACCCCCTTGGACTTCATTTTACGCTTCATCATGTGTGTTGTCATCGCTTGCATGCCAGGCAAGGTTTGCAATACAACAGGCAAGGGAAACGGCATTGGGATCGCCGGATTGCCGATGGAAGTTATCTGTAAATCCAAATTTTTCTTGAGTAGAGACAAGCCGTAGAAAGTAAAAAACATCTGCACTTCATAATCCAACGCCGCCGCTGTTGACGCAAGAATGAAAGGAGGGTAAGCCCAATCCAAACTTCCCTTAGTGACAATAATGGCTAATTTTTTCTGATTCATTATCCCCTGTCTCCGCTAAGCTTTTTTAGTATCGAATAATTTCAGACAGAGCAAAATATCACCATGTCTAAAAAAATTTAGCTCTCAGCACCCACATTAAATAGGCCAACGAAAATTTAACGACGGCCAATACTGTTAGCTTTTCCTGATTAAAAAATAAAATTTCCCTCCTTCCTCTTTAGATTCCAATAGCTCATTACCTGTCTGCTTGGTAAATGCTTCAAAATCTTTTGTAGAGCCTGGATCTGTGGCAATAATGCGCAATATTTGCCCGGACGCGATACCTGCCAAGCTTTTTTTTGCCCTTAAAATGGGGAGTGGACAGTTTAAGCCGGATGCATCCAATTCTTGATCAAATTCAGCCATTCATACGCTCCTTTGCGTCTCATTGTGAAAACTCAATTACCCATGTTCGATGGTTGCGGCCACACACCAACACTCATAATCATTGACCTAAAGTATATAGGAAAGCACAGTAAGCACACCATATCACCACCATTAGACTTTAAGCTTTTGTATTCGATAAATTATTTCCGAAGGCATTACTACTCTAGTTGATGGTGTTATCCTATCCTTAGCAAAACATGACAGTGAAAGCCAGTGCAACTCGCTTTGAACCGTGCTTGCCATATTGAAGAACCCAATCTAAGCTAAGGCTATTAAGCGTACGACCACCTAAATTCAGGAGTAATAACCCACACCAATCGCTTCCGACAGCGAATAGCTGAGCGGATAAGAGGCACGATTAATACCACAACTTACTATTTAATAACCGATGCAATACCACAGGCAAATAGATATTATTAATATGTGCTAAAAAAATATTCAACCCTATAAACAAATAAACAGCCCCTGAGAATTAAAGTAACAATTGGTGGTACACTTGAATCCATCCATTTGAAGCGATAAATAAGAACATCTTTTGCGGAAATCAAATGAAGAAAAATAAAGCAAACAATGTCAAATACTTCGCTGAATAATTTTTGCACGGATTGCCGAGCTGAGCTGAAATAACTGACTTTAGTAAAAGAGTAACCACCTTGGATAAAAACGATTTTCAAATTGATACTCAATACACACTGACAATACGAGACCCAAGTCAAAACGCTAGACTTCACCCGGCAGATGTCTATGTCATGACGCGCCATCAAGACGGCTTAATTGTTCGTATGAAAGGAAAAGACGCGATGCTGCGCAAAATTAGATATGATGATATTGTCAAGATCGTTAAAACGATCGCCATAATCAAGCAGAATCGATTATATGTACCCGAAGCACTGCTCACCGAAAAAAACTGGCAAAACCGGACAGAAATGACACATTACTCTTCCAGCCCTCACTCTGGAAAATAAATAATCACATTCACTTAGTGACTCCGACGGATTTCTGATGAGGTAAATATGCACGCTAAACCCACATCGTGCTAACTAAATATACGATTAAACCAGCGTCCAAGGAGAGTCCGTGCACGTTTTAAGCTATGCAATCCCATGTTAATCATTCGTTCCAATTTTTAGGTATATCGATCATCGCCTCACATCACATGTCTGCTTCGCCTGGCTGGAAACGATGGATTGTCTTCTCTTGTCTCATTTTGCTCAGCAATAGCTACGGCACAACATTGCTCGCTGAAGTTACGCTACCTGAAATCGGTGCAAACAGCCAAACACATTCAGCACAAGATGATCAAATACGGGGCGAAGCGATTATGCGCAGCATTCGCCAAGGCCTACCGATCATTGAAGACCCTGAAATCGAGGACTACATTTGGAATCTAGGTTACCGATTAGTAGCACATAGTGATTATAAAACGAAAATATTTCGTTTTTTTGTGGTCAACGATTCAACGATAAATGCTTTTGCCGGTCCCGCCGGAAACATCGGCGTGAATGCCGGTCTGATCCTCACGGCTGAAAATGAAAGTGAATTAGCCGCGGTCATGGCTCACGAAATTGCGCACGTCACCCAACGCCACCTAGAGCGTGCTTTTGATGCCGCTGGAAAATTAAGCTTACCCACCGCTGCCGCCCTGATTGCCGCTATTATTTTAAGCGGTCAAAATGTCAACATTGCCGAAGCGGCCCTCGCCGCAACCATTGCGGCGAATCTGCAAACTCAAATAAATTTTACCCGTACTCATGAACAAGAAGCCGACCATATCGGCATGCAGGTTTTAGCACAATCACGCTTTAACCCGAACAGTATGGCGACATTTTTTGAACGGCTGCAACAGGCCGATCGACTATTTGATACCAGTGTCCCTGAATTTTTACGCACCCATCCGGTGACAAACACTCGGATCGCTGAAGCGAGAGACCGAGCAGAAGCCTATAAATTCACCCCCACACCGGACAATTTTTTATTTTATTTAACCCGCGCAAAACTCCGTACCATCACCACCGATGACCCTGTCAGACTTGTCAAAAGAATAGAAGCCGAGATGCATGAAGGCAATTATAAGAATAAATTCGCACAGATTTACGCTTACGGGCATGCACTGCTAAAAGCGAATAAAATATCCAAGGCCCACCAACAAATTAAAAGACTCATCGCCCTAGACCGAGAACGCATCCCTTATCTTATTTTGCTCGCTAATACCGAAGTGGCGGCAAATAATAACCAAGAGGGGCTTCGTATCTACGAAGATGCGCTCAAATTAAACCCTCACAATATTGCTTTGACCTATCGTTACGCAGAAACACTCTTGCGGGTTGGTAAAGCAGCAGAAGCAAAAAAAACGCTGTACACCCTTAAAAATCAACGTCTATCCCCCATCTATTACGAATTACTGGCAAAAGCAGAAGGCGATGCTAAGCATCCTGGTTTAGCTCATCAAGCGTTGGCTGAATACTACTTCTTACATGGATACACCAGAAACGCCATCGAACAACTCAACTTAGCACGACGAAAAAAAGATATTAATGCCATTGAAATGAACCGCATTGAAGAGCGAATCAAACAATTAAAAGAATTGTCAATTTTAGAAAAACAACTCTAGCAATAATTACCAGAGAGCAATTCTATACCTAAATAAGACTTGTTTAATTGTGTAAACAAAACGATCATATATGCTTAAGTAATAAGTGCAGTATTTTTATACTTCAGCAGACACCGAGCTATACTAAATTTTAACCAATTGAGGCGTCGTAAGGATAAAACCAGACCACATCGATGGCGACGAAAGTAAATACAGGTAAATGCCATAATTGTTCAAAAAAAAACTTAAGGAGAAACTGAATGAGGATAATAAAACGCCTAATTTCCATGGCAATCGCTTTTATTGTCATATTAGGCAGTTCTATCATTTTAACCAATAATGCATTGGCGGTAGAGGCAAAAATAATAGAAGAGGGGAAAAAAACCGCATTTCATCGAAAAAAAGGCAATTGTTTAGCCTGTCATGCCATTGAAGGAGGCAGTTTGCCCGGTAATATAGGCCCTCCTCTGGTCAATATGAAAGACAGGTATCCGGATAAATCCCAATTGCGAGCCCAGATATGGGATGCAACCAAAAATAATCCAAATACAATTATGCCGCCTTTCGGGCGACACGCTATATTATCTGAAGAAGAAATAGACAAGATTGTAGAATTTATTCACACGCTTTAAAGAATTAAAAGTTTAGCTAGGAGAGACAATGGTGAAGATGAAACGCAGAACGTTTTTAAAAAGCACGCTGGCAACCAGCGCGCTCGGAGTCGCGGTGAGTGCCGGCCTGCTCAAACCCAAAGAAGTCCTTGCAGCTTGGCCGGAAAATGCTTTTGCATCTAAGTCTCTTGATGACTCACTGACTCAGTTATTTGATAGCTCCAATATAGTAGATAGCGGCGACATAAAAATTAAAGCACCGGATATTGCAGAAAACGGAGCGGTCGTACCCATCACCATTTCGACAACACTCTCTAACGTAGAAAATATAAGTATTTTTGTGGACAAAAATCCTCAGCCTTTAGCGGCGAACTTTGATCTCACCAGCCATGTCAGCGGCTTTGTGTCGACACGCATCAAAATGCGTGAAACCTCAAATGTCATCGCCATCATAAAATCAGATGGCAAGCTTTATAGAGCGAATAAAACCGTGAAAGTGACCATTGGAGGTTGCGGTGGATAGTTTTTATCCACAGTCAGCTGTCAATGATTTTTAAGCTATATTATTACGATGAGGAATAACGATAATGGCCAAGAATTCCATCAAAATTCGCGCCAAAATAAAAGGCAATGCAACTGAAATCAAAGCACTAATCAAGCATAATATGGAAACAGGTCTGCGCAAGGACTCAAAAACAGGTAAGAAAATACCCGCTCATTTTATTAAAGAAGTCACCTGTGAACATAATGGCGCCATTATCTTTACAGCTAACTGGGGTATTGCTGTATCAAAAAACCCCTATTTATCTTTTAAATTCCATGGCGCAAACAAAGGCGACACGATAAAAATCGCGTGGTTAGACAACAAAGGTAATAGTGATTCAAAAGAAGCTCAGGTAAAGTAAATGCTATCACCATTCCAATCGTAAAATAACTAAAGTTCTACAGAATAAAGGAGTCAAACGATGCGCAAATTGCTCGCATTAATGGCCGTACTAGGGGTTATTTGCGGAGCCACTAGCACGGCAAACGCAACCCCAATGGATGACCAACGAATTTTTCAGGACTATTATAAAAAGAAATTTCCTATGGTAGAAATTAATGATTTTGCCAATGGAATCTATGCGATAGATGCTGCCTCTCGAGAACAATGGGAAGCCATTGAAGAGTTTCCTCCTTATGAGTTGTCCATCGAAGAAGGAGAAACACTCTTTAATACCCCCTTCAAAAATGGTAAAAGCTTAGCCGACTGTTTTGCCAACGGAGGTATTAGCGTTGCTCACACATTCCCCAAATTTGATACCGAAAGAAATAAAGTTGTCACCCTAGAACTGGCGATCAATGAATGCCGTGAAGCCAATGGAGAAAAACCTTATAAATATAAAAAGGGGTCGATTGCTGCCGTTTCTGCTTATATGCATTATACCTCTCGGGGAAAAATTATTGACATAAAAATACCGAATAAAGCGGCGGAAGCGGCGTATGAAAATGGAAAAAAATTCTATTACGCTCGCCGAGGCCAACTCAATATGGCCTGTGCCCATTGCCATATCGACAACGTAGGGAAGAAAATCCGGGCGGACCTGTTAAGCCCAGCCTTTGGCCATACCACGCATTTTCCTGTTTACCGCTCAAAATGGGGAGCCATGGGAACCTTGCATCGCCGATTCACCGGATGTAACAAACAAGTAAGGGCAAAACCCTTTCCTGCACAGAGCGAAGAATATCGAAACCTAGAATATTTCTTAACTTTCATGAGCAATAGCTTGCCGTCCAATGGACCTGGCGCAAGAAAATAATCTCACTTTCAAAACTTAACCTAAAAAGCCGGTGTCTGTCCTATAAGCACCGGCTTTTTAGTCAACGAAATAAATATTATACCCTATATAGCTTTTAACCGACATTGGACCGCCTAGCGCTTGAAAATCGCAATGAGAATTGATTTCACCGGGGGGGGAGTTCTGAAAGAGGCCATACGTTGTTGTATGGCCGACTGACGAAAAATTTCTGGGGAATCAAGGATCAAGTGAGATTAAATGATAGGTGCTCAATGTGGGCTTGAACAATGCTAGGTGAGCTTATGTAACTCACCAATGGAGGTTTCTTTATATGAGTTTATCGCGCCGAGAATTTCTTGAAGTCCTTGCGGTCGCCACCGCCAGCGGTTTAACCTTTCCTGGTTTAACTGCCGCATCCCCCCTCTCTGCCACAAAAGCACCGAGTGACTTTTATGAAATCCCCAACTATGGAAATGTTTCCTTATTGCACTTTACCGACTGTCATGCCCAATTGCTTCCCGTGTGGTTTCGGGAGCCACAGATTAATATTGGCGTGGCCGGTATGTTTAACAAAGCACCTCACTTAGTCGGAAAGCACCTTATCAAGCAATTCAATTTACAGACTCACTCACGCTTATCCTACGCGCATACTTACCTTAACTTTATCGAAGCCGCTAAACAATACGGCAAAGTCGGTGGCTTTGCCCATCTTGCCACATTAATTAACAAACTACGCGCCCAACGCCCCGGCGCATTATTGCTGGATGGCGGCGATACCTGGCAAGGCTCCGCTACCTCGCTGTGGACAAATGGTCAAGACATGGTGGATGCCTGCCTGCTACTCGGTGTTGACGTGATGACCGCTCACTGGGAATTCACCTTTGGTGCTGAACGGGTCACAGAAATTGTCAATGAACAATTGAAAGGAAAAATTGATTTTGTCGCGCAAAACATTATTGATAACGAATGGGAAGAAGCGGTCTTTACTCCCTACGTCATCAAGCAAGTCAACGGAGTCAAGGTAGGCATCATTGGCCAAGCCTTTCCCTACACCCCGATTGCCAACCCCAGGCACCTCGTCCCAGATTGGAGTTTTGGAATCCGAGAAGATGAACTACAGATCACCGTCAATAAGGCAAAAAAACAAGGCGCTCAGGTCGTTGTATTACTTTCACACAACGGCATGGACGTTGACCTCAAACTCGCCAGCCGAATCAGAGGAATACACGCCATTCTCGGCGGACACACGCACGATGCGGTGCCCGCCCCCATTCAAATCAAAAACCCAGAAGGTAAAGCCACCCTAGTCATCAATTCAGGCTCCAATGGCAAATTTTTAACAACCCTGGATTTTTCGGTAAAAAATGGCCAAGTCAAAGGCTACCAATGCAAAATCATCCCGGTATTTTCAAACTTGTTACCCGCTGACCCAAAAATGAGTGCCTACATTGAAAAAATCAGAGCCCCTTTTCACAAAAAATTAACAGAAAAACTGGCTGTCACTGATGAGTTACTGTACCGGCGCGGTAATTTCAATGGCACCTTCGACCAAGTGATATTAGACGCGATGATGGAACATCAAGAGACAGAGATCGCATTTTCACCGGGGTTTCGCTGGGGCACTACTAAGCTACCAGGCGA
Source organism: uncultured Chromatiales bacterium (assembly GCA_964442745.1). GTDB lineage: Bacteria > Pseudomonadota > Gammaproteobacteria > S012-40 > S012-40 > CAYUAI01. Next base: position 9,659 of record CAYUAI010000053.1, on the reverse strand, counting down.
AACCATCACCTTTGAAGACGTCATGGCACAAACGGCAATTACCTATCCCACCGTCACCCGCAATGTGTTAACCGGCGAACGTATCAAGCGAGTGCTCGAAGATGTTGCTGACAATTTATTTAACAAAGATCCGTACTACCAACAAGGCGGCGACATGGTGCGAGCAGGCGGATTAAAATATATACTCGACCCCAATCAAGCGATGGGGCACCGTATTAGTCAGCTGGAACTTAACGGTAAACCCATTGATGCAAGAAAGAAATATTCAGTGGCTGGCTGGGCGAGTGTGCAACCCGAGGTTAAAGAAAACATTGCCATTTGGAATCTTGTTGCTGAATATTTACGCAACAAAAAAACCATAAAGATTAAACAACTGAACCAACCTCAACTCGTTAATGTAAAAAATAATCCAGGTTTCGCCAAGTCACCAAAGTCCAGCTAAAGGAATCGGCGACGCAATAACTTCCCATGCCTCATTAACGCGTTTTTTTCAGCAGGTAAATAGCGAATCCAGCAAAGAGCACCGTTGGGAACGTCGCAGCAAAAATCGGATTTAAATTATAAACCAACCCCACATAGCCAAAAATTTGCCCGAGAATGTGGAACCCAATTCCGACAATCGTGCCCACTAAGATGCGATGCCCGGCGCTCACCGAGCGCAAAGGACCAAGAATAAAAGGTAACGCTAATAGCACCATGATGGCGGTATTTAATGGCGATACGATTTTTACCCAAAAGGCCTGAATGTATTTCCGCGCATCAATCCCGTTATCGGTTAAATAGTTAGCATATTGCAACAACACCCAGGCAGACATGGTTTCTGGTTTGACAACCACCACATTCAATAACTCCGGACTTAATAGCGAAGTCCAATGTTCGCTGGGAGCCTGAGTAATCTCAATCCGATCATCACCAATATCCAATGACTGCATATTTTGCAATGTCCACTGTCCATCACCACTGTAAACCGCCTGTTCCGCTTTAATCACATGAGTGATATGGTGCTCCGTGTTCAACTCAAATATATTAACCATACCTAACCGACCATCAGGTTTAAGCTGCTGAATATTGATAAACTTCATGCCATCACGAATCCATAAACCGCTATCGGCTTGGAAGGCATTTTCACCATACATTGCTAGCGAGCGTTTTGCTTCCGCATACCGCTCAGCCTTCGGTGCTAACAACTCACCTAATAACACCGCCATAACCATCAGCAATAAACCAAACATCATAATCGATCGAAGCATGTCACGAAACGACACGCCAGCCGAGCGCATGGCCGTCAGTTCAGAGTGATTTGCCAACCCACCTAAACCTAACAATACCCCCAATAAGGCAGAAACAGGAAATAACTGGTACACCATACGCGGCATGGTAACGATCGAATATTCCAAAGCACCCAAGGCGGTGTAACTACCTCGGCTGGTCTTATTGAGTTCATCAGCAAAGGTAAAAAAGGTAAATAAAGCTAACAAGACGAGCAACACAAATAATGTCGAGCGAGCAATCGTTACACCCAGGTAGCGATCAATGATTTTCACTTTGTTCTATTCCTCAAAAATATCCACTTCACCCCAAATTGGCGCACCATTAACAGTAACAAGAAAACAACCCCTAAACCGTGGACCCACCACATCCCCAAATAAGGGGATATTTGCTCACTTTTAATCCAGGAACGTGATAACATCAACAAGTACATATAACCAATGAAAACCAATAAGGCTAAAAATAAATTAGCAAACCGCCCTTGGCGAGGGTTGGTACGACTCAACAAAACCGCAATAAAAGTTAACAAAAACACAGCAATCGGCATGGATAGGCGCCATTGTAGCTCGGCAATTTGTTGCGGTCCGGTGTCATTTAACAGTTTAGCTGTCGACCAAGCCACCACCGAATACTCGGTTTTTTCAATGACACGTTGCGCGATACGAATGCCACTTTCTTGATATTCATGGATTCGATACCCTTTATTTTGTGGTAACGCTTCAAAACGAAAACCATCCTCTAAAATAATATACCGGACACCGTTGCGTTTATCGATTTTCTGACGGCCTGATTTAGCCGAAAAAATATCAACTTTCCCCGCATCATCCAGATAGACAAAAACATTTTGCATACGTTTTTTATTCGCTGACATTTTTTCGATATAAAACACCCCCGCACCGTCTCGAATCTCATGAAACCGTCCCGCTTCTAAAAAGCTAAATTCAGCCTCCACCGCCGCCTCATCCCGAATCTCATACTGGCGTTCTTCTGACCACGGCCCTAGCCATAAAGCAATCACCGCGACCAAACCTCCCCAAAATACCGCCACATAGCCTGCCGTCTTCATAAAGTGAGGAACACCGATACCACAAGCCTCCAACGCTGTCATCTCAGAGTCTTTATACATACGCCCTAAGGAAATAAGTATGGCAATAAACAACGCCAGCGGAATCATCAATACTAAAGCACTCAAAGTAAAAAGACTCAGCAACTTAACGATCATATACGTAGGTAATTCCCCCGCGGCCGCATCAGACATATAGCGCACAAAATGCTTACTCGCAAAAATGACAAGCAACACACCCAACACAGCTAAAAATGAGGTATTTACCTCCTTAATAAAATAACGGTTTACAATTTTCATCAAACACCTTAAAGGTAATGACAAGCCAATCGAAATGAGAAGCCATTGGGTAAGTAACTCATAAACTTTAGTCGAAAAACCCAAGACAAGGTGAGCTAACCGATACAAAAGTGACAACCACACACCTTCGGCAATATACACCAATACCCATCATAACGAGCAAAAAACATTCAGACTGAGAATCAGCATAGAATAAACGTTCAAAAAACAACCCAAACAGTAATAAAACGTTGGAAAAATGGCCGCTCATCCTTTACACTTTAAAAAGACTGATTTTCTATCCAATCATTGAAAAGTTCGCTTGATGACACAACCTATGACCCTGCCACAAATTCTATAATTTTTACCACAACATTGGCTATCTATTACCAAAAATCACCCAACCATGGATTTCACCATGGTTTATTATTTGGTGGCTAATGGCGGCATAACAAAATGAAGCGATAGGGCCAGTGGATACGCTCAAACAATATATTTTTGACCGTCAACAAAAGGCTATTTAGCCAAACAATATCAAGCGAAAACCCTTTTGATGGTAAAACGAACTATCATCAAATCCAACCATAACGGCTTCTGGATATTTCTTTTCGATTAGCCAAAATATGTTTTGTGTCTCGGATTAAAAATACAATACTTATCCCGTACAATGTTGCAAGATCAGAGACAATTGATTAAAAATAGGAGCAAGCATGGAATTTGGCGTAAAAAGTGGCACTTCGGAAAAACAACGTTCTGGCTGCGTTATTGTCGGTATCCACGAATCGGGCAAACTCACAGAAAGTGCCCAGTTACTCGATGAACTCTCCGAGGGATTCCTCTCAAACATACTGACAAAAGGCGACATAAAAGGTAAAGTCGGGCAATCTTTGCTGTTACATGCCGTGCCAAATCTGCTTGCTGAGCGAATTTTGCTGGTGGGTTGTGGCAAGGAAAAAGAACTCAATGATAGCGAGTTTAAAAAAATCCTGACTAAAGCCATCAGCACCCTAAAAAATACTGGCACGCAAGAGGCCACATCGCACTTAACAGAACTGAGCATTAAAGACCGCGATGAACACTGGAAAATACGACAAACCATTGTTTCCGTGCGAGAAAGCTATTACAGATTCGAGGCTTTGCAAACTAAAAAAGAAAATAAAAAACAATTACTCAAGAAGTTTTTTTGCGCAATCAGTCCGCGTAAAAATCAAGCCGCGGCAGAAATAGCCGTGCATGAAGGCAATGCCATTGCAAACGGTATTGCCTTAGCGAAAGAGCTAGGAAATTTACCGGGCAATATATGCACGCCGAGTTATCTCGCTGACCAGGCAAACTCGTTAGCGAATCATTTCAAATCAATCAAAACAAGAATTCTTGAAGAAGAAGACATGAATGAGCTGGGGATGGGCGCCCTGTTATCGGTAAGCAAAGGTAGCCGACAACCCGCGAAACTCATTGTGATGGAATATAACGGCGGAAAAAAAGAAGCCAAACCAGTGGTACTGGTCGGCAAAGGTTTAACCTTTGATGCCGGTGGCATCTCCTTAAAACCTGGCGCAAGCATGGATGAAATGAAATTTGATATGTGCGGCAGCGCGAGCGTATTTGGCACCATAAAGGCGTTAGCAGAAATGGATTCACCCATTAATGTGACCGGCATTGTGCCCAGTTCAGAAAATTTACCGGATGGCAATGCCAATAAACCCGGCGATGTTGTCACCAGTATGGCGGGAACCACCATTGAAATACTCAACACCGATGCGGAAGGACGATTACTGTTGTGCGATGCACTGACCTATGCTGAGCAATTTAACCCAGATGTCGTGATCGACATTGCCACATTAACGGGGGCTTGCGTTATTGCATTAGGCAAGCATGCCAGTGGTTTATTCAGCAACTATACGCCGTTAACAAAAGCCATACAACAAGCCGCCGAACAAAGCGGCGACAAGGTTTGGGAGCTTCCCCTCTGGGACGATTATCAAGAACAATTAAAAACCAATTTTGCCGATGTTGCCAATATTGGCGGTCGTGATGCCGGTAGCATCACCGCCGCCTGCTTTTTATCGCGGTTTACCAAAAAATACCATTGGGCACACTTAGATATCGCGGGAACCGCCTGGCTGACCGGCACCGATAAAGGTGCAACGGGGCGCCCTGTTCCCCTATTAATTCAATTTCTCATGAATCGCTGTCATGAATAAAAACTAACCCTTTACCGCCCGTAATGCATCACGGTAGCCAAGGATGGCCCCCCAATAGCAATATTGAGCATAATACCAGCGCTCCGAACCAAGGCACATTAATTGCTCGATCTGATGACTACACTAAAATTTGACGCTTATCTGTTATGCCACGAATTGATTTCTATGTTTTAGCAACCCAACGTCCCCATGGCCGAGAATTATTCGCCTGTCGTCTGATCGAAAAAGCCTATAAACTCGGGCATCAAATGTATATCCATACGGAAAACGAAGCACAAGCTCGACTCATGGATGAGCTATTATGGACGTTTAGAGAAAATAGTTTTGTCCCTCACCAAAAACTCGGTCAAGTCAACCAAGATACGCCCGTTTATATCGGTCACAAAACAGCCCCGACACCATTGAATGATATTTTGGTCAATATGACGCGGGCCATGCCCAACGCGCTGACTCAGTTCTCCAGAACCATCGAGCTGATTGATAATGACCCTGAGATACGCCAACAGGGACGACAGCGCTTTCGTGCTTATCGGGATCAGGGATTTCAAGTCACCACCCACCAAGTGAACAGGTAATAAATCATGACCAGTCACCCGAATAATCCACAACAGCCACCCTCAAATTATCGCGCTGGAGACGACATGAGCCCATTCGCTTTAACCAATGAAACAGGCATGCCTTCACTCGGCGACATCACCTCCCTGGCAGAAATCAAGGAGGAAGACGACAATGACCAGAGCGAGCATTCATTAATAAATGCGGAACAAGAAATTGAAAATCTACTCAATGATTCGGCTTTATTCGAAAATCATCCAATTGAGACCTCCGAGTTATCCAATATTAACGTACCAACACTCAAAGAATCGATTGATACAGAACCCTTAGCAGCCAACTCAAAGGCAACACCAAAAAGTAGCCTGAATCATCAGGATGGCAACAGTCACATTCCAACCTTGAATACCGAAGTCAATAGCAATCCGTCACTCGCATCCAGCTCAACCCCTGCCAACCATAAAACAGATGATATACTCAACTTGGATGAGCGTGTCGATAGTGCTATCAACGAAGCTGAACAACATAGCCAACTCAAAGCACAGCCAGCAGAACAAACACCGAAAAATCAACCACAAGATACCATCGCCCATGCCTCAGATAACAGCCACACCGACCGCACAAAACAAACACAAACCAGCTTACCAATCGAGGAAACAGCTGTCGAACAACTCGCATCCCAAATCGACCAGCAGCTGGATGATCTATTATCCACCCCCAGTGAAATACAAACCGTACCGACTGTTGAAGATAACAACTCCACACACACAGACACCCCACACGATGCCGATGAGCAACTCGCCAAACCATCAGCAACAGCCCAAGCCCATACGCCCTTAAACTCAGCACCGCTGACAAAAACCGCCTTATCTCCCCATGATGAATTACACAAACAACTATCCAAAAAAATGGATCAGTTCATCGTCGAAGCCGCTGCCACCTTAACCGATGAACTCAATCGGCAACTCTCCACTCGCCTAGAAACCATTATCTTGAATTCCATTGACACAATATTGCCTTCACTGTTAGAACAAGTCGGCCAAAGCTTAAGGCGGGAAGTCAAAAATAACGTCAAGCAACACCTACCCACCCTAATTAATGAAGCCATGGGACAAACCACCCGAGTTCGTTAAGAAATGGGCGACATAATCACTTCCCTATTTGCGCCTAGATTGGGTTTGTATTTTTTTGTTCCGTTTTCACAACGTAATAAATTTAACTAATTTCATATCAAACTGCATAGCTTGTTAGCTGACCATTAAAGACAAATATTTTAGTCAGCTCGCTTAAGTTATGAATGGTTAAATGGCATGGGTTTCGTCTTCGCCACTTTCTAATTGGGAATTTTTTAACTTTCAAATCAATATATTGCAGAATCACCCATCGCAGAAGCATACACTGTATCACACAGCGGTACAGATAAGGTGTCCGCAAAATAACCACATACGCTGCCCGCCATGGAGAGCGGACGCGAGGGCGGGTAGTCCCCGGTAGGCGTCGGTCATTTTGGATCCCCGTCGTGCGCGAGCGCCAGAGGGGATCTAAAATGACATCCGACACGCCGTCAAGCCATTGGAGGGAGTGGTGCGAAGCCCGCACCGAGCTGGCGATGGTGTGGCGAAGCGGCACGGACGCCGGGCGGCCGGGGCTAATCAGCTGTCGCGTAGGCGAGTCGATTTGGGATAGGGATTTCCCAAATCTTTCACGAGGTAGCGACACCCTTCAATTTCTCGTACCATTAAGCTGAGTAGCAGAGCATTCTCCGAGCATCATAATCACTAATTGTGACGGCATTGTACATACCGATTAGGCGGTGATACTATCTCAATTAGACAATAGAATATTCTCACTTGGACAAGCTAACGACTTTTGTATGTATCCATGCTATGCCACTCAGAATGAAAAAGAAACGCTGACGACCCCTGTCGTGTTCGTCATGGGACCTCGCTAAGTCAGGAAAACTGATTAACATTATAGACTTGATCAACAAAGTAAGGCTTGATCGCCCTACCATCAAGAAATACCTAACGTTACTAGAACAATTGTTTCTAGTCGAACAGCTTCCTGCACGACACGGGCATGATGTGCGCTATCCGAGGGCTAACTAAAAAATGATTAATACAACAACCCGCTGATTTTAGCCTATTGCTGGAATCTTTTGCCTACAACAAACTGCGCCAGCAATCGACGTAGCTCGACGAGCCATTGCACTTCTTCCACTACCGAGGCAAGGACAAAGTAGCGGTCGATACCATTATTGAAAATAGCATAGGAGACTGTTTCACCCTGGAAGTAAAAGCAGCAGCCACCTTGAAAGCGACAACTGGATAATACAACACATAAGACCGGCACATTGACTCAAATAGAATACCCAAAATATCAGGAACTCGTAAAAGCCTTGCCTATTGGCAAGCAATTACCTGACGCCGTTTATATCCATAAAAGCGCTTTTTGCCATATCCCTGAAGCGCTAGCAACGCTTACCTCGCAAATGGCCAAACTATTCGAGATCACTGACAAGGCCTGGAACTTGGTTAAATTCTCAAAGCGAAGTTTTAAAATTACCTTCCTCAGTTATCCACGCTTTGATGAATACGCCTATCCTGAGCTACAACACAGTTATACAGTCGATCTACAACGTCTATCTGTCCGAAAATCCAACTACGCTAAATCAGATAATCCGCCGATCCTTCACCGTAAAGAGACCTTCGTTAATGAGGATTACCCTCTCTACACCTTGTTCAAAAAGATAACTACCGAAGGTGAAGCTGCTGGGCTTTACAAAAACCCTCGAAACATTGGCTTTAAACAAAATTGGCAACGCCTAATCAATACTAAGGGATGCTTTATAGATGAGTCAGGACGCCTTCACCAAAAAGAGGAACTAGCAACCAGAGATTCCTCGGAAGAACCTATCATCAGTAAAATCGAACGCCACAAAACAGCGATTGATCGCAACAAATTGTCATCACCCATGCAAACATTAGCCAGGCATGGGTACTTTGATGGTAATCACTCAGTACTCGACTATGGTTGCGGCAAAGGTGACGACGTTCGAGAACTAGAGGCCCATGGAGTCGATGCTTTAGGTTGGGACCCCGTCCACAAGCCAGAGAGCATACTAACCAAACATGACATTGTTAACCTCGGTTTTGTCATCAATGTGATTGAAGATATCAATGAGCGCAGGGAAACACTAAAAAAAGCATTTTCATACACCAAGCAAGTGCTCGTCGCTTCCGTCATGGTTGCTGGTGAAAGTGTCATCCGGCAATTCACCCCATACAAAGATGGCGTTATTACCTCAATAAATACCTTTCAACGCTATTACACACAATCGGAATTTAAAGAGTACATTGAAGATTCATTAGGTGAGACAGCCATCGCCGCAGGCCAAGGTATTTTTTTAATATTCAAAGATAAACTTGAAGAGCAAAATTTTCTTTTCGAGCGCCAACACATTCGCCGCAACTGGAAACAGATCACCGAGCGGCAGGCTCGCTCTCAGACAAAACAAGTCTCCAAAGAGTTAATCGACAAGCATAAAGAATTGTTTTCTGACTTCTGGGAAACCGCTCTGGATCTAGGCCGAATTCCCACAAACTCAGAATTTGAGTTCTCTGAACGAATTCGCGCCATCGCAGGATCACACAAAAAAGCCTTTGATACGCTGAAAGATTATTTTGGGGAAGAATCATTTCAACAAGCTCAAGAAGCACGGCGCAATGATCTATTAGTTTATTTCGCACTGGGTCAGCTTGCCAAGAGAAAGCCATATAACAAAATGCCAGATGATATGAAGCGGGATATCAAAAGCTTCTTCAGCGGTTATAAAGGCACGATTGAAGAGGCGATGAAACTGCTGTTTAGCGTTGGTAATGCAAAAATTATTGAGGCTAAAGCTAACGAGGCATACACAACGTATTCGGTTGGGGAATTTATGGGCGACCACTCGTGGGTCATTCCTAAAGAGTTGTTGAACGACTTACCTCCTGAACTAAGAGTATATGTCGGCTGCGCATGCCAGTTATACGGCGACATTGATGATATTGACCTTATAAAGATTCACTTCACATCGGGTAAAGTTTCGTTAATGAAGTACGATGATTTCAAGAAAAAAGAACCGTTACTTATTCAAAGGATAAAAATAAAATTAAGGGAGTTAGATATCGATTTTTTTGATTATGGCGATGAATATCCGCCGCCGCCTTTAATGAATAAAAAAGTATACAACTAGCTCATAGGTGTTCGGGATTAATTATATAAAATATCAATAAGTTATGGAAAACTCC
>CAYUAI010000052.1:0-28750 GCA_964442745.1 uncultured Chromatiales bacterium | reverse complement strand
AACACCAAAACAAGCCAGATGAGCAATGCCGATACCGGCTCGCACCGCTTCGATCATACCTAAGGCGGTATTAGCTCGGCACACGACTTTGGCTGTCGGCATATGTTTTTCCATCCAAGCATCAAAAAAACCATTTTCCCAGCCGACCCATGGGTACGCCTCTAGCGGTGTATCAAGGTCATAGCGAGCGATCAGCTCATGTGTTGCAAATATTGCAAACGCATGTTTTGCGACACAACGACCCACATAAGTTTCGGGTGGGTTATTGGTGGCGCGTAATACCACATCTGCCTCGCGACGGGACAAGTTTGAAAGATGTTCGCTTAGTATGAGTTCTAATTCAATTTTTGGGTAATGTGCTAAAAATTTTTGCAAACACGGCATGATGTTACAAGCTGTTGCATCCACCGTGGCAAAACGAATCAAACCTCGCAATTGCGTATCTTTGCCGAAAATGTGATGCTCCACCGTCTCGGCTTCTTCCGCCATTCTAGCGGCCGCAGTATACAATTCCTCCCCCGCTGCGGTTAATGCGAGACCATTCGATAATCGCTCAAATAAATGGACACCCGCTCGCATTTCCAAATCACGCATGCGGCGCGATACGGAAGAATGATTGATACCTAATTCTCTTGCCGCTTGAGAAAATGATCCCAATCGCCTAACTTCTACCAGTATTTTCAGATCATCCCATTTCATGGCTGTGCATTATAGCACAGCCGCCTTGTATTTTTGGGGAATGTTCAGGCCGCTTGAGTGGTGTAACAATAGCCAGCTCAATCACTTAGAGAAAGGTATGACGGTCATGAAAATGATTACCACGGGTAGAAAATACGTAGCCATTTTGGCATTACTTGCGATGGGGGCAATCACTCCCGTATTGGGCGCTAATTTCGGTATTTTAGGTTTTTATCAAATTGATAATACCTCCAAATATCATCAAGCCTTACAAACATTGGAACAAACACTCATGAAGCAAAACTGTCATCTTCGCCGCGAAGGCAACATCGCTGACACCAAAGGTAAATTAGACATTAATCAGCCCAATCGTTTTTTGTTATTAATGTGTGATAGTGTCTTATTGAAAAGCAATACCACCCGTGCGTTACTCAATCCTCTGAAGAATGTGACGAATCATTTAGTGTTGTTTGAAGGAGAATTAACACTGTCGGAAACCATGGAGCCTGCACCCGTTGGCAAGGACCGAAGTTATATTTTTAAGATGAGTTACTACAATAACCTTAACCCTGATCAGCGTGATAATGATTTCGCACGCATTGATCAACTAAAATCACAACGACCTAATCACTATAAGTCCGAAGCATCGATCCACGTATCCCGAGCGATCGGGATCACCACACCGGATGAGATCGCGATTATTTATTACCCTCAACCACAGCAAGGTAAACAGTTTCGCAAAGATAACCCCGACATTCTACAAAAAATTGGCGATTTCAACGAAGATCATTTAACGCAATTTGCTTATTCTTTTGGCACCTCGACACGCTAATTGACTCAATAAAGGATATCCGTAATGAATAAACGAATGACGACGAATAATTCGCCTCGGTAATGGCTTATTTTTATCAAGATGGTCTTTTTGTCCGTAGTTTCCACGGCCAACGTGGTCGTGAAAACTACCCACAAAAATCCGACGCTTAATTTCAGCCTCATTCCTAAATTATTTTTAGCGATTCATAACGCTTAGATATCGGCTTATTGAGCTGGATTAGGGTTGTAGGGAATGTCCCAGTTCGGAGCCATTTTATAGTCAACGCCTGGCATTACTGTATAGGCGTCAATACCTGAAAAAGCGAGCGGGCCTGCACCATCAAACTCGAAAGCTTTTACCGCAACATGCTTAAACCACACGACTTTTGTCGGGTGCTGTTGACCGGTTTCAACGTTGACCAGGGTATGGTAGTGAACAAACCCTTGCATATAATACTGTAACGCTTTTACTTCAGTCCATTTATCGATAATTGCCTCCATCGCGTAGAGCAAAGCGCCGTCACCTGCATCGCTAGACCAATAGCTAGGTGCGCCAAAAGGTCCTGTGTTAAAGTGCTTACCTAGAAGTCGATATTCCCCAACACGTAGCCACTTGTGCCCAGGGACGTCTGATGCCCCATTTTCTCCATCCGGGGGGCCGGCGAAATAATAGCGGTCATGGTGTAGCTCAATCGTAATACCATGGATAAATTCATTCGATGGTTTCTCATGCGCATTGACACCGAATGTCACCGTGAGCAGCATCATCAAAAAAATATTATGAAAAGTTATTGGTTGAGAAAATTTCACCATCATTTTTGCTCCTTAAATATGGTGTTAAAAATAAACCTTGCATCCAAGGGTCTGGAAAGTATAAACCACCTTTTTGCAAGAATCCAAAAGTATCGTCATACTGAAATAGCGATCCATGTCATGGGTAATGAGCCGCTTGAATATGACTCTAGTCAAAACGATCAGCGTGCATTTTCGTTAACAATATGGGTTTTACGAGAAAGCAACGAACATGTATTCATCGATAACTATGAATGCTTGTTAGCAAGGCTAGAAATTTGGGACACAATAAGTGCCTAGAAGGCGAGCTGAGCGCTGATTTTTTCTTGTTTTTCTCATTATGGGCGAAGCAAAAGTGGAGTGAGCAGATTCGTTGACGGATTGCTGCCCGGATTAGTCCCGAGGATGGGTTACAATTCATGCATCACCGCGACACCACCAACTAAATCACGCGCCTGTTCTACCAATCGAGAGTGATGCGTAAAAAGGATAATTTGTGTTTTTTTGGCTAATTCTGCGAGAACGCCGAGTGTTGCCTTAGAACGATCATCGTCAAAATGAATAAGAATATCATCAACAATAAACGGCATCGGCTCCGAGCTTTCCATATATTTTTCGAGTATCGCCAATCTCAAAGCTAGATAGAGTTGATCTCTTGTTCCAGAGCTCATTCCTGCGACATGAACTTGATCCCCATTGGAGCGAATACCGACCAGCACCGGCTCATCGTTGTCGGTGAAATCTGTTTTTAGTCTTTCAACTGAACCTTGTGTAAGCGAGTTAAAATGCTCGCTAGCGCGTTTGATCAGGGGGCCTTGATTTTCTTTACGGTAACGTTCGATTTCGTCACGCAGAATCCGTGCTGCCAATTTTAGACGGACGTATCGTTCAGCATTGGATCGGATACTAGCAAGTACAGACTGGCCTTGGTTCGCAAGCGTAGCGGCATGATCACTGCCATCCATGAGTTCGACTTCCTTTTCCTCTCGGCCTTTGTTTTCGGCAAGTGCTGTTCTTTTCGGCTCTAGTTCTTCATCGATTTTGTTGGTCAGTGCATTTATCTGCCCAGATAAAGTATCTAGTTCAATATCTTTCGCTTCCATTTCAAGTACCGCGAGGGATACGCCTTCACCTGCATCTAGCAGCTCTTGTTCCGCATTACCGATTTCCGCTTTCAACCGAAGGTATTCAGCTGATCTACGTTCGGCTTCTTCCAATTCTGTATGGTTATCCCGTTTTGCTTCTATACACAGTGCCTCCAGGCGGGCGCTCATCGTCTGGATTGTTGCTTCAGAATCTTGAACATCTTGCTGTGCTTGTTGTCGCAGCTCCTCAATCTGCTGGTGGTGAGATTGTCTGGTTCTGCTGTCCGATAACAATGCATTAAGCTGCATTACGGCCTCTTCCGCTGACAGCTTTGAAAATTCGGGAGCTAGCTTTGTAACCACGCCGACGACTTGTGCACTGAACGATGCGGCATCTTTGTCGATCGCCTGAAGACGTATTTGTAGTTTTTCCGCCTCGTTCTGTTTTGTGAACAGTTCCCTGAGTTTGTCGATGACAGATGCCGCCTCGGAAGGCGATGCATCACCATTCAACCCAATCTTCGCTACCACCGTTTTCCACTGCGCTTTCCATTCATCAAATTCGCTGTTCGCCGATTGACTTTCCGCTCGGACAGATTTCTGTTCGTGCTCAAGTGTCTTGATCTCCTCAACCAATGCGGTTTGCTGTCGATTTCTCTTATCAATCTCATCCCAGACTTCCTCACTTTCAAGAAGCATGGCTTCAAGTGATTTGCTGTCAGGACTCTTGTTCCCCAGGCTTTGCAATTGTTGTTTAAGTCGTTGTATTTGCGTGTCACGAGTCTGCTCAAGACCGCTAACCTGTTGCTGTAGCGTGCGCAACTGTGCAATCTGATTACGCAGTTTCTCCAGATCAGATAACCATAACCGCATCTCTCGTGGTGTACGTGGTTGAATCTCACAACAAGCCCACAGTGCTTCCCAGTCGGTATCAATTTGTTTTTTCTTTGAAGCAAATCCCTCAAGTTGCTGCACAATTTCTTTGGCACGTTGTTTCGCTGCATTCTGATCAGCTAATAACCTTGCCTTTGTGTGGACGTGATCAGCCTCGCGGCGTAAACGATCGGCGAGTTCATCCGCACCGATTACCCGGTATTCAAATGCATCGGGGAGCGCTCGTTGAGTATCAATTGCGACGGCCTCTGTATTAACGTCTTCCCCTTCAAGCCACTGACGACGCAATAGTTGCCAAGCTTGTTCGCGCTCAGCTCTGATTCCAATCAATTCTTCTTCGGTTGGTACTGTACCGGCACGTTGTATTTCATCTAACCGTTGCGATGCCTTATGCAGAGCCTCTGACATCTCTTCCTGCTTTTCTCTGAGACGCTGGATACGCTTATCGAGTTCATCGTATGCCTTTTCAAATTGAGTGATGCTCTCTTGATTTGGCACGGGTATACCTGGAATATTTTCCAGTGAACCGCTCCAAAGCGTGAGTCTCGCCAAGTCGACAGTGCATTGCTCTTGTAATGCGGAAAAATCACGACAACCCGATTGGACTGTGTTATCCAGGTCCCCGAGCTTTCTTGCTGTGGTAATGGTTCTGCGTAGCGCATCAGGTGATACATCAGTATTCACATCAATCACTGGAAATTTTTGATGCGCTTTACAGGCTTCTGTCAGCCGTTTTTCTGTTTCAATCAGACGGTTTTTTGCTTGTTTTACTCGCAATACCAAAACAGAATTTTGGTTTCCCAGTTCTGTGATTCGCTCTCTTTTTGCAAATGCTGGGCGCAATACATCCATATCCACCAACGCAATATCTGGACGCATATCCTTTAGCAAGGATTCCGCATCGGTGAGTAGTAACCTATTTTCTGTCTCAAGTTGCGGCCGGTCTTGCATTGCCTTGCGATGACTCCCCAGTCGTGCGTGGAGATCTTCAATGGTTTCACTCTGTTCTAGTATCTCCTGGCGTACAGAAAGTCCTTTGAGTTGTTCTTGAAATTCTTTGAATCGAATGGTTGCTTTTTGAAGAATCGCCAGCGCAGTTTCCCGTTCGGTAAGTGTTTTTTTGTGACGCGTTGAAAAATCATCTGGCAGGACAATCACGTCACCCATCGCCTTGAACTTTTGCAAAAGCTCATGTCGCTGGGCTAATTTTGGAAGAACACGCTGAATGCGTCTCAAACGATTAACTTCAGCTCGTTTGTTAGCGAGTTCGGATTGAATTTTTTCTAACTCTTTAGTGGTCAGAGCCAGTGATCGACAATGGTCATCCCATTCTCGGGATGAGAGTGACTTCCCCCTGATCTCTTTGTTTAAGTCCGTATAAGCTTTTAAGGCCACATTGATCGTTGGCGTTGAACCTCTTGGCTTAAAAAGTCCGTCCGCTTCTTCGCCAAGTCGATCAAGCACCGCATGTAATGCGTGGCTACCGAGAGATGCAGAAAAGAGCGCTTGTCCAACTTCGCCTTTTTGCTCCAAAATCTCCTGGCCACCCTGAACCAGCGTATGGTGATCAATGCCGAAAAGCATTTCAAAAAATAATTGTGTTACGCCCTGAAGAAACGGAGCCAACACCTTATCGTCTAGTGACTCGTTTTCCATGGATAAGAGTGTATTTTTTTGTCCCTTACGGCGAGCAAAGATGAGTTCTTGTCCATTGGCTGCACGCAAACATCCTTCGATACGGAGTTTGGTATGAGCATGAAGAAAATTGTCAGTGGTTCGTGCATCAATGCCATAGAGAAATGCTTTTAACCCACGAAGCGCTGAACTCTTTCCCGCTTCATTTGGCCCATAAACGATATGAAGACCACCAGGCTCTTGGCCGAACACTAATGTTCGCTCAGTGAAAGGTCCAAATGCGACAAGATTAAGTTCTCTTATTTCCATAAAGCAATCCTCATCATGTTTTCTTCGTCGTTAGTAAACGGTTTAGCAGCAGCTCTTTGATATCTTCCAGTGCAATTTTGAGCTGTTCTGGGTCGGTTGGATCATAGCCGTCATCACCACTTAGCATGTCGGCCGGGAGTTTTTGACGCAATGCTGACACTTCATTGGCTAGGTCTGCTAGTGCTGCTTCATCCAGTTCTATCTCGCTAATACCACGCAACAGCCCTCCCAATGCATCATCGCGTGAAAGCATAAGATCAACAGAGATCGCTGGTTGCGTCTTAGGTAATACTTTTTCCAACCAGATACCCGCGCCTGGAAGCGAGGTTGCCAGTGCCCGATATTCCTGTGTCCAATGCTCCCATTCCGCCTGCAAACGTGAATGGGCAGCCGTTACTCCTTTCAATACCAGACGTGCCGCCACCGGTCTTCTTTCGGCGGTGTCGAGTGCTTGTTGCAGTACTTCTCGTACCTGTTCGTAAATATCATCGGTGGTCTTGCTGTCCATCACATCCACTTCACAGAGTGACCAGCGAAGCACATCAAGATTACGGTGCGTCGCCTCAAATACTTCACGATTATCGACAGTTACCAGTGTGCAACCCTTCGGGCCTGTCTCCCGAATATGCCTGCCCTGAATATTCCCGGGAAATACAATCCATGGCTCTCGACTTATCTCCTCACGCTGATGGATATGGCCCAGTGCCCAGTACTGGTATCCTTTTGAGCGCAATCCATCAACGGTGCAAGGGGCATAAGGTTCGTGACCGGGTTTACCATCGAGACAGGTATGCAGAAGACCGATATTGAATAAGTGGGGATCACCTTGTGGATAGGCCAGCGAGAGATCCTCAGTCACTGACCGACTGGCAAAGCCCTGTCCATGAATGGCCACACCTAGATCTTCCAAAATAACGCTTTTCGGGGCGTCTGTGGCAAACATCGTGACATTATCAGGTAAGCGCAGATGTTTGGTGATTTGACTTGCTGCATCATGGTTGCCTGCCACCACAAAAACTCGAATACTTGCATCCCGAAGACGGCCCATACGCTCCATGAAAAAGAGGCCGGTGTTGTAGTCCTTCCAGTCACCGTCATAGAGATCACCGACAAGTAAAACAAAAGCGACGCCCTCATCAATGGCAAGTTCGACAAGATTGTCGAAGGCGCGGCGAGTGGCGCTACGAATTTCCTCTATTGGTGCGCCTTCATAGTGCTCCAGACCATGCAGGGCACTGTCAAGGTGGATATCTGCTGCGTGAATAAATTTCATTGCTCAGTGGCCTCATTATTTTCCGTTGACTCACCCATCATCATTTTGTAGTGAGCCTCGTGTTCTATTTCAAAAAATATTAGTTTAGAAATTATAGGAGTTAAATATTTGACTCCCAATGCTTAAGGTCAAGCCAAACTGGGCTCTGGTTCCCACGGTCCTCCGTGGGAATCCATACCGTCCATTATTCATCTACCACCGTATGCATTCCCAAGCTTACGTCCCTGAGCTGCGTTCATGCAGGAGCATGGGTGGGTTAGGCTTGTTTTGGTGTTGTTTAGGAATGGACACGCAATCACTTCCTGGTTTCGCCTCCCATCTTTCGCTCGTCTTTGCACGTTCTTCAAAGCTTCAGCTCCTGCTCACGCCCCTTGCCTACTTCTCTGTAGGCCATCACAATAGCTCGAAAGAGAGCCATTATTCCTGCACTTTTGTTCAATCAGAACGAACCAATACAAACCCAATCTGGGCGCGAAAAATTTCACTTTATGACTGTGCTGACCATAAATTGTTTACTTTCCATGTCCTTCAGATCCAAGTTGATTGTTTTTTAAATATATGTCCCTCTCTTTGAATGAAAAATAATCGCTGCCATGGTTATGCGATCTTCGCCGCAAAGAGTTTGGCAAGGGTGTTTCACACTAACGTCACACCATTATCACAAAAATATAAAGTATAAAGTATAAAGTATCACGATGACCGATGGTCGTTTGATCAACCATTGATAGTTTTAGTGTGACGTGTTTGAATATCCGCTTAGTATGATCGTTCTTCAGGCATATCTCCGAGCTAGCAATCTATGCACACTATCTCCTTAGCTGAACAGATTCAAGGCACTGCGCGTAGTCGGATTTTGCGTGAATTTGTCATTAATTCAGCTCTCTTTCCTTTCTTTGAAGCCATTCGCAGCGTGAGCACCGATGGCATCGTGATTTATACCTCGGATCTTTCCCATTACATTATGTTTATGGCGGCGGCAATTCAGGCATGGTATCTGGGTAGAAAGCCATCGCTTCATTGGCGACGGCGAGCCATGGGCAATTTCATTGCGCCAAGTATATACACTTTTTTTGATATATTATTAAAAGGGTTTGTCGAGCTTTGGATAGAGCCTAGTATTTGGATTTTCTGGGTGTTTTCTATTGGCATGGCCCTGTTTTATGCGCTAGAGGGCGCGTTTCCCCGATACAAGATGTTGCTCATTCTATTGATGAATTTATGGCGTGTCTTGTTGTTCCCTGCACTATACACCATGTCCGAGTTATTTGGAGAACTACACAACTTATTTAGCGGGACGGCGCTGATCGAGTATTATCATTCAAGTTCGGGACATGCTTTTATTTTAATGGCGGCACTGAGTTTTGGTTTATTGTTAGGATTGCGTGAAATCCAAGTGGAGCGTTATGTTAATGTGCTGCGCCAAGTTGCTTCGCGGCTTAAGCAAGTTTCTGAATGGAGTCTATCACCCTCTTTATTGGAGGAATCATTGTTCGATGGCGCTAGATTGAGCCAGCATCGTGTGCAGCGGACCATTTTATTTATGGATATTCGCAGTTTTACTCAATGGAGCGAGACAAAAGATCCGGAAACGATCCTAAAAATGTTAAATCGATTTTATGAAACAGCAGAAACCATCATTGTTAAGGGCGGTGGTAGCAAGCCACATTTTATTGGTGATGAGGTCATGACCTGGTTTACTGACCCTAAACAGGGATTGGATACGGCGATTATGCTCAATCAACATATTAACGTGTTATTGCGGTCTTATAATCTGACAGTAGGCACCGGATTGCATTTGGGTGAGGTGGTCGAAGGATTAGTGGGAACGTCTGGAACGCGAAATTTTAATATCATCGGTGATGCGGTAAACACAGCCAGCCGTTTGGTGTCAGTGGCAAAATCAGATGAAATATTAATATCAGATGTGTTAGCGCGCGCAGTAGCTATGGACACGAGTACCATTGAGTTTCGTACTGTGCGGGTTAAAGGAAAACAAGCGGCCATCAAAGTTTGGCGATTATCGTAATGGCTTAGGAATGGGCGATGCCATCATCTTCAGGTTTGTCGCCGGAAACAGAAAAGGTGATGGATTGGTTGCCATTGAGGTAATCCTTGATAGAGGATATCGCGGTTTTTGTCGTGTTAGACTCAGCCTAACGCAACCTATGGCTTGCAAAATTTCCAAAAATTAAATTTTAACTTATTGTTTTGTATGTTAAACAAAACTATTTAGTCATAAAATACTTCTGTTTTTTTGAGGCTTATTCATCTATAATTAGCCTTAATAAATCAATATTAACAATATTGTTACTCCGGTCAAAGTTCTTTGACAATTCAATAAAAATAATAAGTTGTTTGCGCGAGTAGCAAAATGGGGAGGGATGCAGTGTTCAAAAAACACGCGAATTTGTTGTGCAACAAAGGTTATCTATTCTTTTTTTTCGGTCTATTTGGGATGGTTTCTTGTTCTGAGCCACCATCCTCATCAATTACCCGTAATATAACACCAGCGATTCAGCCAATTGATGATAATCGGATAAGAAGTAGTAATATCGTTTCTCGGGCGACAAGTGCCGAGGCTTTTGCTCAAACCCTTTATCCCTTACTAACCGCCAACTGTGCAAGTTGTCATAGTACCGTTGGCGCGATTCCTCCATTGATCGCTGATCCTGATCCCGCGTTGGCGCTTGAAGAAATAGCAACCAACAACAGCGTTGATTTGATACAGCCTGAGAATTCGCTGATGGTGGCTAAATTAAGCACAGAGCAGCACAATTGCTGGCGTGGTATCGACGCTTGTGTCGATGATGCTAATACCCTTCAAGCCGCCATTGGAGAATGGGGTGCGATGGTTAACACCGGCCAGGATTCCTACGCGCAGCTATGTTCAAGCTGTCATGGCCTTGATGGGCAAGGCAGTGCCGATAATATTGGTGTTACTCGGCCCATGGTATTAGCCGAGCTAACGGCTTTGGTTGAGACCAAGATGCCGCCGCTTGATCCAACGCGTTGTGTGGGTAGTTGCGCCACCGAGACCGCTCAGTATATCTTCAATAATTTTAGTGCCTCCAATAATGACATCGTCGATGAACCTTTGGCGGGGTTGCCTGAAGGGCAATCACAAATCGATATTTTATGTGCACGTTTACAAAGTGCCGGTGCTCAAAATGTGGTAAGAGATACTTTTTGTGGTACCGACGCACCACAGATTAATGGCTTAAAAGACTTGCAGGCCGCCTTAGGGTTAGCTTTTGCCAACCCAAATGCAACAGGACGTCGCAATAATGGACGCCGAGGCAATCCTGCGTTTACCTTGATCGGTCATTCTTCTTCATTAGTCGCCCGACTCACCTCGGCAATTAATCCTCGTGCCTTGATATTCACCCCGCCCAATGGACGTAACCCAACCCCTGGATTGATTGTGATGGGTTATGTGCGAGGGGATCAATTTGCGGAGCTTGTCACCTCCGATCGTGCGACCAATGCCTTGCAATTTTTCCTAGTGACGTTTAAGCAGCAATGCAACTTGACCCATAGTTGTACGCCAGGTGACTTACTCACCCCGGCGGTTGAAAGCAATTGGATTGAATACACGGTATATGGTCAAGTGGATTTAGAAAACACAATTTTAGATTGTTTACAGTGCCATCAAACCGAAGGTCCTGGTACCGCAAGTATTTTACGTATGCAGGAATTGAATAATCCATGGTCTCATTTTTTTCGCAGTAATCGAGAAGGGGGCGCTGCATTATTAAATGATTTTGTCGCAGCCCATGGTACCGATGAAGACTATGCGGGCATACCTTCGCAGTTGATCCGTGCCTCTGATCCTGCTTTGCTCGAAGATTTGGTGCGCGGTAATGGGTTTCGCAATCAGCCTAATGAGTTCAATTCTCGTCGCATTCAAAACCAGGTCAATCGAGTGCGTGGCCAACCGCAAAACAATGATACGCCAGGCCGCAGTACGGAATGGCAACGTATTTACAACAATACCGTGCTCGGTCAATTTATTGCGGCACCCTATCATGATATCAAAATAACAGACTCGGCCAAATTAGCGACAATGACACAGTCCTACCAAGCGTTTCTCAATGGTGTTTTGGCGGCCGCCGATTTGCCTGATATTCGCGAGGTATTTTTGGAGGCGGGACTACGTGACATGGGATTTAAAGTGATGGCCGGTCTCGATGGCCAACAAATTATTACTCAAGCCTGTACTCAATGTCATAACTCGCGCTTGAATCAGACGATTACCCGCGCTCGCTTTAATGTTGATGTTGCCAACATGAGTGATACCCAAGGAGGGATATTAACTGGCTCGGCACTGGACGCCGAACTTAGTCTGGCGATCACTCGTCTCAAATTTCCAGCTGAAGATGTGCGAAAAATGCCGCCGGAATTATTTAAAACCCTTGAGCCGACAGAAATTGAGGCCGCCGCAAGTTACTTATGTAGTTTGATGAGCACACCAGGCAATCAATGTGTGAATGTTACTGCTTTTGTGCCAACGCCGGCGGTATTGCCTCCCGCTGCGCCAAGTGCGAGTGGTGATGATGATGACGATGATGATTAGATAGCGTTCTTAAGGTATATGAGTTTTTATAGGGTATATCCCAAAGGTAATATCAATGAAAATTACATTACTGCAAATGGATGTGTGCTATAAAAATAAACAAAAAAATATCAATAAATTGCGACGAATGCTTGGGGCAGCGACAGAAATTGGTGACATGGTTTTGTTGCCGGAGATGTTTTTAACGGGTTATCTATTTAATGATCCCTATGAAATTCATGAGCTATCAGAGGTTATTTCTGATAGTGATACGATGACTGAGTTACAGCGGCTTGCCTCGGAATTCGACACCTTATTGGTGGCAGGGATTGCTGAAAAAGTGGGTGACACGTATTTTAATAGTACGATAGTCGTTTCTTCGGGCGGCCTGCAAACCCACTACCGAAAAATCTCCCAAACCAATATTGATAAGCGATATTTTTCGAGAGGACATGATTTAGCGATATTTTCCTTGGCAGGCATCACTTTCGGGGTGGTGATTTGTTTTGATATCTGGTTTCCTGAGATTGTTCGTGAATATACGAAACGCGGCGTGGATGTGTTATTACATCCGGCTAATTTTGGAGGTCGACAAAGCCATGTTATTGCCCGAGCCCGAGCGATCGAAAACAATGTTTGGGTAGCTACCTGCAATCGTATCGGTAATGAAAAAATAACAGACATGGAGGTGAGCTACTGTGGCGGTAGTCGAGTGATTGATGGGGTAGGAAATATTATCGGTGCTGTTGAACAGCAAGAAACCTTGATCACTTGTGACATCGCTATCGGTACGCCAAAAGCGAAAACGGTGATTGGGGTTGAGCTCGCGGATGAAATTTTTAAAATTAACACATGTCTTTCTAAGGCATTGTGATTCGTAACGCCGTACTTATACGATTAGTGCGCTACTTCTGCCTCCATGCCGTCGTTCATCAGAACGAATAAATACAAACCAAATCTAAGCGAAAAACAGGGAAGTTATTCCATGCCCATTCCTTAGCAAACTAGTGGTGGCAAGTCCTTTTGCCATAGCGGGCTACCCCGCTATACCGGTTCCCATTAGGTTAGCTTGATCGTTTGCCGAGTTTTATGTCATTTGTGGCGGTATCATGAGGTTTTGCAAGTAGTCGCTTAATTTCCAGGCTTTCTTCAGTTTTCGGATTTTCCAGTGTGACTCCAACCCCTTGCAGTGAGCGATGTACCACTCTGGCTGGGATTCGGTAGCGTTTTGTTTTTTCTTTATTGTCGAAGACAATTTCTAAGCAGCTATCTTTCGGAAAAAGCAATACATTGGTTTTAATAAACATGCCTGATAAGCTTAGATCTTGAGTTTTAGCTAAAGCGATCAGCGATTCATTTCTATACAACCAGACATTTATGTTCTGAGCGGTTCGGCCACTCATTCGGTGTTCTTTCATCCTCATTCCCTTTTTATCATTTGCCTGTTATTTTAACGTTTCTCCATATGTTCAGTTAACCCGTATCTGCTTGCAATACATGGCTAGTCTTTACCTGTTTTTTGTCGATACTCCATATCTTAATCTTCTCCCCTCGTAAGATTAAAAAGCAGGACATATAGAAAAACACCTTTGGTCAACAACTTAAATTGATTATTGGTTTGATAGTTATAAATGAATTGGGCGAAAGTTGATATCCGTAATTATACTAATGTCTGTGGTTTGTTAATAATAAAATTTTGTTTTTGCGTGGTTTTGTTGATTAAGAATATTCGCATTGCATTTGCGCTTCTGCGAGTAATGCAATGCGAATGATATCGGCTAACGAGTGTACACGTAATTTACTCATCAAATTCGCTCGATGAGCTTCGACGGTGCGTATGCTAATACCTAACTGATTCGCTATGACTTTGTTGATTTTACCTTGTACCAATAAGTCCATGACTTCGCGTTCACGGGGGGTTAGCAAGTTTAAGCGAACAATTCCCGCTTGGTGTTTTTGTGATTTTTGGTGGCGTAAGGATTGGTTGACGCATTCATGGATGCGGGTTAACAAGCTTTCGTGCTCAAAAGGTTTTTCTATGAAATCGATAGCGCCAGCTTTCATGGCGCGCACGGCGGTGGTGACATCGCCATGTCCCGTCATGAGAATAACTGGCAGTTGAATGTGCAGTTTGGGTAATAAAATTTGTAACTCAGGGCCAGTCATGTCGGGCATGCGAACATCCAATAACAGGCATCCTGGGCCAGTTTGATCATACTCGTTGAGAAAATCTTGAGCGGTTGCGTAAGTTTTTGATTCAAAATTAGCTGACCGCATGACCATGCTTAATGATTTACGCATGGCATCGTTATCGTCCACAATATAGATGGTTGGTTTTGTCGTCATAAATCTCTCGACTTTAAAATGAGTATATACACCATATCGTCCTGAAGTGGGATGTGAAAATCATAGTGTAGGGTATTGTTGATTATAGTGGTAGGGTAAAACAAAATGTCGTGTCTTGTTGCTGGGTTTGTTTTATCCATAATTGGCCACCATGTGAATCAATGATTGATTGACAAATTGACAGTCCCAGTCCCATCCCCTCGGGCTTAGTCGTAAAGAAAGGTTCAAAGATTTGGTTTATCAATGTGTCTGGTAGCTCTGGGCCATTATTGGTAATTTCGATAGTGACGTGATTATCGGTGACTTGTAATGATTTAATGGTAATGATTTTATCGGGGAAATGAGTGTTTGTCATTGCCTCCATGGCATTACGGACTAGATTTAACATGACTTGCTCGATTAATACTTTATCGATATGAAGGGTAGGGATTGATTGATCGAGCTGGCAGGTAATGTCAATGTTATGTCGCTGACGATCACTCGTCATGAGTTGTAATACTTCAGAAATTAATTCATTGATATTGCACTCATTGAACTGCAAGGCGCGTTTGCGAGTGAAATCTCTTAAATGAGTAATGATTTTATTCGCCCGCTTGGCTTGTCCTGCGATTTCTTGAAGGACGTGGGTAATATCCTGGTCTAACATTTTCCCCGATTTATGTAAACGCATGCTGGCATCACAATAGTTAGCAATGGCGGAGAGTGGTTGGTTGAGCTCATGAGAGATTTCACTCGTCATCTCACCAATCATGGTTAACCGTGACTCATGTGCCATCGTTTGTAAACGTTGCTGGATATGTAAATCTTCGCTTTTTACTGGGGTAATGTCACTTATGAGTAAACAAAAGCCATTGACTTTTCTTTCGGCTGAAAAACTTGGAATGAAATTGACCATGACATCACAACTTATATCGGGTTGGAATGATAATTTCAGTTCTGATTTAACTTGTTCGCCGGCTAATACGGCTTCAATCAGTGGTTGCAGGGTTTGGTAGGCCGAATCGCCATAGACCTCTTTGATGTGTTTGCCGTTAATTTGTTTGTCGGTTAATGAAAGCCACTGGTAATGACATTGGTTATGAAATCGATAGCGTTGCTGGGGGTCGATGTAGGCGATTAATGCGGGTAGGGCATTGGTGATTAAATGCAATTGATGCTCGCTTTCGCATGGTGTCATTTTTACTTTCATTTGATGATGTCGGTGGCGTAATGGTGGGCTGTTGTGGCTGGTTACGGAAGGGCAAGGTGAGTGTGAATGATGGGGATTCAGCTGTTCATGCTGTTCACTAATGCTTGGTTTTTTAGTATTTTTCATAAGGAAATTACATTGTTGTTTAGCGCATGTGTTGCTATGTGGATGAGTCGATACATATTGGTGCGTTATGTTAAATAAGGTTGGTGGGTTAAATTATAGTTTGTGCGAAAGTCCCTATTTTCCATTGTTGGGAAGGTAAATCAAGTGATTGCCTATTTTTTCTGGAAGTTTCTGTTGGTGATCAAGGTTTTGTCGTGTTCTTGATCAAAGTGAGCTATAATTCTGCGCACTTTGCACCGTGGATCAATTTCTTTCCCAACTTGTCATAGATAAACATGAATACATCTGAAAACCTCTCTTCGCCGAAAATACCATCGTCTGAGTCGCTCATTGATTTCCCATGTCACTTTTCCATCAAGGTGGTCGGCAAAGGCTTGCATGATTTTGAGTCGGTGGTGGTGGATATTGCCAGTAAACATGCCCCGTTATCGCCTGAGACGGTGAAAACCCGAGCCAGCCGAAGCGGTAATTATCTGGCCGTGACGGTGACGGTGTATGTGCAGACTAAATCCCAAATTAATTTTATATATCAAGATCTTACCGAGTGTAAACGGGTGCTGTGGGCGCTTTAAGCCAAACCGCTAATGGGTCGCCGATGACGGTGCGCCTGTTAGGCCTATGTGATTATTCTGCTATTTTTGACGAGATGCAGCAATTCAGCACACAGCGCGATGCCGCCACCCCGGATGAAATCTGGTTGTTACAACACCGACCGGTATATACCTTAGGCCGCAATGGCAAACGAGAGCATATAATCAACTCGCAGGATATACCTGTGCTGCAGGTGGATCGTGGTGGGCAAGTGACTTATCACGGGCCTGGGCAATGGGTGGCTTATGTTTTGTTCGATGTACGCCGAGCGGGTTGGGGGGTGCGACAACTTGTTACGGCGATGGAACAGGCGGTCATCGAGTTGCTGGCGGAATTAGCCATTGAGGGACAAGCGCGGCCCGATGCGCCAGGGGTTTATGTCAATGGTGATAAAATTGCGTCATTAGGCTTACGGGTAAAAAACGGCAAAAGTTATCATGGACTCAGCCTTAATGTGGATATGGATTTAACACCGTTTGATGGTATTAACCCCTGCGGTATGGTGGATCTGAAAGTGACTCAAATTGCGCATTTTTCTCCATCAATCAAGATGGATGACGTGGGTCAGCAACTCGTTAAGCAGTTCCATCGGCATTTAGTTGTTAGCGATATTGGTTCCTCCAAACAAAACGTTAAATCCGGCCGCATCGGATGATGCCTGCCTGAGTCCCCGCAAATTTTAAAGAGAAGCGAATGAAAATTCAACAACCCCAACATAACCAACCGAAACCCAACAAAGAACGCGGTGCTGACAAGGTGGCGCGTATTCCCATCAAAGTGACGCCTACCGTCAATCCAAAACGCAAACCCGCCTGGATACGCGCACAATCACCGACGCATCCGGCGGTAAAAAAACTCAAAGAAGTGTTACGCGAAAACAAATTGCACACCGTGTGTGAAGAAGCCTCTTGTCCAAATCTGGGGGAATGTTTTAGTCATGGTACGGCGACGTTCATGATTATGGGTGATGTTTGTACCCGCCGATGCCCATTTTGTGATGTGGCACATGGTCGTCCTGCCCCGCTGGACTGTGATGAGCCTGCCAATTTAGCACGCACCATTAGTGCGATGGGTTTGAACTATGTGGTGATTACCTCGGTGGACCGGGATGATTTACGTGATGGGGGCGCGGCGCATTTTGTGGCTTGCATACAAGCGGTCCGCGAGGCTTGTCCGGACACCAAAATTGAAATATTAGTCCCCGACTTTCGAGGGCGCATGGATGTTGCTTTAGATATCTTGCGCCAAGCGCCACCGGATGTGTTTAATCATAACCTGGAAACCATACCTCGCTTATACAAGCAAGTGCGTCCGGGCTCTGATTATGCCTTTTCACTCAAGTTGATTGACCGGTTTAAATCACTTTTTCCAGAGGTACCGAGTAAATCCGGTCTTATGCTGGGGGTGGGTGAAACCTTGGATGAAGTTCGTGAAGTTATGCAAGTCTTGCGCGCTCATCAATGTGATATGTTGACCCTCGGGCAATATTTACAGCCCAGTTTGCACCATCTTGCGGTGGAGCGTTATGTGACACCCGAAGAATTTGAAGAACTTGCTGTCTTTGGTGAACAGCTTGGTTTTGCCAATGTCGCTAGTGGTCCGATGGTGCGATCCTCTTATCATGCGGATCAACAAGCGGCGGGAGGGGATTGAGGTAGATTTGATTTTATATTTTTGATCACTCGAAATGGTTGACGGATACGTTTTTTAAAAGGAAGCATTTACCATGAAGTTAGCACATGTCGTGAGTTGTTGTGTTTTGATGGGGTATGGTAGTTTGGTCGGTGCCATGTCGCCGGTGGTAGAAGACTCGGCTGAAGCCATCAACGATCGTGAACATGTACAGCAATGTGTGCCTATGGGGCAATGGGTGGAGGGCAAAACACTTAAGCCTCTCACCCAAGACGTGTTATTAAAACGCTTGCTCGATAATCGCGTGGTGATCTTAGGCGAAGATCATAATAATGTTGAACATCATCGGTGGCAATTACATACCATTGCCAAACTTTATGCACGGTATCCCAATATGGTATTGGGCTTTGAATCTTTTCCACGCCGTGTGCAGCCCATTCTTGACCAATGGGTGCAGGGTGAGTTAACTGAGCAAGCCTTTTTAAAAGCGGTCGATTGGGAAACCATCTGGGTGTATAACGCCGATTTTTATTTGCCCATGTTTCATTTTGCCCGCATGAATAAAATTCCCATGTACGCGATGAATGTGACTCGTGGGCTGGTATCGTTAGTGGGGAAAGAAGGCTGGGTAAATATCCCGGAAAAAGACCGGGAAGGGGTGACCGATCCTGCCGCGCCCGACCAGGAATACATGGAAATGCTCGCGGAAGTGTATCGCCAGCATGCGACGGGTATGACGAGTCATGGACACGGGAGTGACCCAGAAGCCGAGCCGGAGGAAGAAGCCCCTAAAGCTGTGGATTTAACCGATCCGGGTTTTTTGCGTTTTGTGCAGGGCCAGCAACTTTGGGATCGAGCCATGGCGCAAGTCGCCCACGAGGTGGTGAGTCAGGATAAAGACATATTATTTGTGGCGGTGATGGGGGCTGGACATATCATGGGTGGTTCCGGGGTGCCGCATCAATTAGCCTCGTTGGGTACGGAGAAAAATATTTCATTGTTGGCTTGGGATGGGGTGATTGATTGCGAGCAATTATCACAAGGCTTAGTGGATGTGGCTTATGGCACGGCACTGTATGAAGAAGCACCAGAAAAAGTAAAACCACGCATCGGCGTGTTTTTGGAACAAGCGGAGCAGGGTGTCAGCGTATCGCGGTTGGTGAAAAAGAGTATTGCCGAAGCCATCGGCATAAAGCCCAATGACATTATTAAAACGGCGGCAGGCAAACCCATGGAAACTATATCTGATGTCGTGAAGGTGGTGCAAAACACCGCCTTTGGTACTTGGTTACCACTAACGATTATCCGTGGTGATAAAGAGATCGAAATGGTGGCTAAATTTCCCGCGGTGGTTATCGACGATGAATAATTAACCCGTTTCGATGGATGGCGCGAATGAATTTTGCGCATTCGCGTGTTTTAATCGGCTAGCAATGGAGAAATAGCAAGCCTTGGTTAAAGTGCCTGGTGTGAATGGTCGAAAGAAGTTTAAGATCATTTTTCATTAAGGCGTTAACATTTTGCGATTCGATAATCTTAAACTCAGCATTGGTTCTGCTGTGACTTTGCAAGCGCAAAGTGATCCGTCTAAAACACTGGCGATGAATGTGTTAGGTATGTTGCCAAAGCAAAGTGTTTTAGTGGCTCCGTATGCTGCCGTGGTCGGACAAAAATTGCACCTCATGGAAGGGGATAAGTTAATCGCTCGTTTTCAATGGCACGACACTAAATACGCCTTTGAAACGCAAGTGAATGTCGTCCAGAATGAACCTTTTGAATATTATCATTTAGCCTTCCCGGATCGTATTTCCGGGGTTTTATGCCGAAAAGTGATCCGTAAAAAACCACCCCGTGGACGTTATGATTTTTCCTTAGCCATGTATGAGGCTGGCACTTCTTTTACCGCGAGTTTAACCGAGCTGAGTTTACAAGGCGCCACCGTGATTTCCCCGCTAAAACTTGGCGAGGTCAAAGATAGCTTTAGTATCGAATTGTGTCTTGACCAACAGGATAAAAAAATAACACTCCCCAGTCTTATTGGTTATATTAAACATGACGGTGACTTTTATCATCATGGTTTATATTTTCACAAATTGAGTGTCCGGGCGGATGAATTCATTGTTAATTATTTAGAAGATAGAGCCAATCAAACGCGGAGAAATGGCAAACCTAAGCTAGCGATTGTTAAATAAATTATGAGCTCTCGCGTGACAATGCCTATCGAGGTTTAGGTGTTTTCAGCCAGCCCTCTCTATCCTTCGACTTTGATTAATCGCGACCCATAAAGTGATAGTTTAACTTTATGGGTAAACATGCTAATCTGAATTCAATGACACGCTAATAACACCTCATAAAGTGTCAGCATAAATGATTAAATCATCTTACACTTTCATTGAACTGATAATCAATTAGCGATGAAAAAAATTTTGCTAACAAGCGGCTGTGGTTGGTTGATATTGACTTGTTCTGGATGCATGATCGAACAGGTCAAGCCGTGGGAGCGAGAAATTTTAGCAAGAGAAGACATGCAAATAGAGAACACTTCATTGGATTCGCTATCGGATGAAAAAATATTTTTTAGCAAAGAAGCGTCAAAAGGTGGACAGTCGCTTGGTGGCGGGGGATGTGGATGCAATTAAAGGCTCAGCCCTCAATACGCTACACCTTATCGACGGCGACTGCCTGCTTGTTATCAATGGATGGAAGTTTAGCTTTGGCCGAACCCCTGGCGGATTGGGAGTTCGAGGCCTCATACATGAGGTATGCTGAAGCCAATCGAATTACGGTGAATGAAAGTGTCATTACTGCAAAACGCGAGTTAGATAATACCTCCATTCGTGGCATCATTGTTTATGACAGTATGACGGGTGTCTCACCGAATGGCGCCGTGCCACCGAGTGGTAGCGCGCAAACCTATACCTCTCCTTCAGGCAGTGTGTTTCAAATTGCCCCTGATGAATTACCGGTTGATGAGTTTAAAGACCGCCGAACCGCCTTTTCTTTGGCGTGGTCACTACCGGTGACCCGCACTTTGCAAGCGAGTGTATCCGGTGCCTATTCGACAGAGATTGATTATTTATCCTACGGTAGTGAAGCTTCGCTAACTTGGGACATCAACACACGTTTGACAACCCTCGTGTCTGGAATTTCTGTCAATTGGGATACCAGTAAACCCATCGGTGGAATACCGACCGGCTTCATGCCTGGTTCAAATACGGATCGGTATCGAGAAGATAACAAGCTCATTGTTGATGGGATGGTGGGGATTAACCAAGTGATCAATCGTCGAAGTTATTTGCAACTCAACTATGGATTTGGTAAAGCCTCGGGTTATCTATCCGACCCCTATAAAGTCATCAGTTTTGTTCGTGGAGCCACCGGTGAGCCTATTGGTATCCGTGGTTATTATTTTGAGAAGCGACCAGATACTCGCACTCAGCAGAATATTTATTTACGGCTGGTTTCTCACATCAATGACACCACCTACCAGTTAGCTTATCGTTACTATGAGGATGATTGGGGGATTCGTTCACATACTTTTCATGGAAAATTTACTCTTTCATTGACACCCAAACATGTGATAGAGCCCACCATTCGGCACTATCGACAGCAAGCCGCCAATTTTTATCATTACGCATTGTATGACGGTCCAGGTGAGGGGGTATTGATGAGGGATGTGGTTAATGGATCACGCGGTTTGTCCTATGCCAGTGCCGATTATCGCCTGGGGGAACTCATCACTAATACCATTGGCCTGAAATATCTTTACCGATACAAGCAAGGGCATATCGGATTGCGAGTAAATTATTTACGACAACAGGATCAACGACGCCTATTCACCACGGTACAAGCCTGGATTAGTCAGATTATCTTTAAATTACGATTTTAGCTGGGGTCGGGAATGGGCGAGGTGATTCGTGCCTAGGGTTGGTATTTTCTGGTTCCCAGGCTTCGGTGTGGGAACCAGAAATTCTTAACTCATCAATAATGCGGAGGGGGTGGTTCCTCATGCTCAGAGGCAACCAGGGGTTGTGCCAGCGTTTTTAATTGTGTCTTTAACGTTTTCATGTTCTTTTCCAAATCGGCAATCTGAAATTGCTGTTTAGTCATGGCGTCATTAAGTGCGTCGATGGTGCTCTCCTGAAAAGCAAGGCGGGTTTCCAGCTCGGTTAATCTTTCTTCCAGAATCATGTCCTTATTTTAATTAATAAATATTTATGTTGCCCATTCTTCATTGCACTTTAATCGATGACTTTTCAACTAACAATGGATACTTATAACCAAAACCAAAATCAGTATCCAACACCACGGTGCCAGTAACAATCACTTGATCACCGACATTGGCTGTTTCGCTGCTAGTGACAATCAAATCATTGGTATCTTTGTCACCTGAGCCATCTTGCACATGCAGGAAATTACGCTTCAGAATGCCATTATTGACCTTGGTCACCTTTCCTTTGACTGAAACCTGCTTGTCTTTTAATTGGGTTTTTTCCAGATGCACAGCTTCTACTGTTTTGACTAATGTGTCCTCGGCAAAGCCCGGTGATGAAATCAATAAAAATAGGCTAAAAGTAATGATCAATCTTATACCACCCACACTATTCTCCTTCTGTTTATTGTCTTGTTTTTGCTCGTCGTCACTTTATACCACTATTCCAATTATTACTCGCTGTTGACCGATCGGTCTCAATCCCTTCTTAGTCAGGGCATGGTTCTAACCCCTCTTGACTTTTCAAAAAATCAAAAATTTCAAAGGGTTGCAAGAAATATTTTCTGGTCATTTTTTGCCCGAAAAAAGTTAGCTTTTTTTTGCTGAATTTTCCGTCGAATTTTGTTTGATTAACACACAATATTAGTTCATTTTTCAATCAAGAAGCTCGATTCCAGATACCCATTTTTCGATACCCAAAGACGACTATAAAGAATTTGATTGGCAATCACAAGTCCACTGTCTGGGAACGAGTTAAGATCTATGCATCACGAAGGAACCAGCGGGTTTGTCCTATACATAACGTAGGCTAAGGCTTCATGATACAGACCTGTTGCCTCGATTATCACTTGGTAATTATCGGATTGATTGTTAATTATTCATTGGTTTAATTCACTATGGAGTACTTCAATGGGCGATGCATTTTTTAACTATAATGATGAAGATGTTAGTGCATAAAGCAGAAGTTGTGAACGATTTTCATTGTGTGGGTCGTACGATTTTTTACTTGTAAAAATGACTGTTTTTTGGTAAAAGAGAGGTATCGCTTCAAGCTTATTAATCAGCGTATAATAAAATAACAGTGCTGAGAAAAAATAAATAAAGTTTGCCTAAAGGGGAGGCTAGAAACGGGGTTGGGGTGTCAAAAAAATGACAAATTTATCATACCTATTATAGGTTATTCATCGGTTAATTCCTTCCTGAAAAATACACATACAGTTAGTTTAAATTGATTTCAGAAAAAAATAGAGGGGTAGCGTGGATTAAGCGCAGCGAATCCACCATGACGTTGAAAACCAATGAATGCACTCTGGGCCTTGTCGTTATTTCCATGCCATATTGGCACGTTATTACATCGTTCATGGCTGAGGTGGATTCGCTACGCTTAATCCACGTTACTTGGGGAAAAGAAGACGATGCGATATTTTTTAATGATTTATCTTGAAGTCAGCTTAAACTGACCAAATACATAATAATAACAAATTAGTGGGTGGACGGGTGTTTTTAACATGAATGGAATATACCAGGAAAAAAAGACATGACCGCCGATGCCAATAGGAATAAATCTTTTTTTAATTATTCCAGAGTAGACAATCCATATCCTAAAAGACGATCCAAGACGAAAAAAGGTTCGTTGTCATTCATCCCCAAATTAAAAAGTTCGGAAGATAAAATTGTTTATGCACTGATGGATCAAGGTGTCTTGACGTATCATTCGTTGCTTTTAACCACCGGGCTATTGCCTGATGAATTAGACCCTGAATTAAACAAACTCATGGATGAAAAAAAAGTTTTCATCCAAAAAAATAAGAAAAAATCTGATGACTTAACCGGTCAGTTTTTTGTCTTGGAAAAATAATTACAAAAATTATCCAAAGGGTTTGCAGTGGAAATTTGGGAGTATTTTATTATTGCCGGGGTTATTATTTGCCTGGCCGTTCATGAAGCAAAGCGCGCTCGCTTTGATTTTTTATTAATTCCTTGGTGGAAAATAATACGCCATAAAGATTATTTTGGTGGTTCTTCTTTTCTTATTCACTATTTTTTGTCGTTGATTAAATGGATCGTTCTTTCTCTTTTTTTTAGTGTATTTATTCTTGTTCCCGTCTTTGAGCTAATCATAAAAGCAACCAATTTTAATGCGCTTTTTATTGGTAGTATTGTTTCCGTATTATTTTATTACCTGCTGTTAAGACGTATGCAAGACCCTGTGGAAGAACAAAATATCAAAGATTTTTTTTCATCAATACCATCTAATCGGGTGGAATTTGCTAAGCAGCTTATAAAGTTGACATTGTCTATTGTGCCGGATGTTATGAGAAAATTTTTTCAACCGCTGATTGATGCGGATGAAAGTATTGTCGATGGCTGTGTAGAGCTGTTGTATACCGAATATAGTGCAGGCAAAAGCGATATTATCCAAACGATTTATCGCAATTTTCCGAACAATCTAACGGACGATGCTCAGCGGCTAAAACAACAAGTGAAAGGGTTAAGGTTCAGAGGTGAAACCCAGCAGGTTTTATGTATATTAACAGAAAAAGTTAGGCGCTTAGGTTATATCTCTGCAAAAGTAGAAATTGATCGATCGCTTAGAATGCTAACCGAAGATAAGCGAAGCGCGGCTCGCCAACCGGTGCCAGGAGAAGAAATACAATTTGATTACCATGGTAAAAATTTTTCAGGCCGTATTGTCGAATGCTCAAGCAATGGCAAAGGCGGTTATATCAGCACCGAAGCCGATATCCCGCAAGGTACATCCATTGTTTTTAAGTGTCATCAGCAAATAATTGCAGCGACAGTGATGCACTGTGCCCTTGATGTCAATCAATCTGCGGGCATTGGTATTAAGGTAGATAATGGCGTAAATTTGGCACAAATGCTGATGGCTTAAACACGCAATAAATAATAGGAAAACCCCCGATGAAAACAAATGCCAGGTGCCAATATCCTTGTTAACGGTCAGCTTAAGGTATGTGTTTATCGCCAGCAAAGCTGTCGATGATTGAGATGCGACTGCATAAAAATTAGTTATTCGTAAAAAATTGTCCTGTCAATAATATTGAAGGAAAGGAGAGTGTGACTGCGCGGTTTTTTGATGCTGAGATCAACGTATTCAGTTTTGTCTATGATCTCTTCTTATTGTTTTGACCTTAATAAATTTAATTAAAAATTAGGATTGATTGGTTTTGAATTGGAAAAAATGTATTGATATTCTTCATCTTGCAGCGAGTTCTGTAACTATTGGTCAAGCTGTAATACTATTAATTGCAAGTGCTGCTGGTACTGGTGTTGCTTTTTTTTTTGGTTTTATTGTAAGTGGGGCTGGATTGCTAATCCTAGGGATAGCTCTTGCCGTGTTGACGATTTTTTTTATTGTCAGTAGTTCTAAGGTTAGAAAATCACATTGTATTGCTGATGAGATTAGCGTTTATAGTAAAAATATCACGAAACATTTACAACATGCTTCTTTTGAAATCGATAGAAATACTAAGGAACGGTTTACCAATCAAGTAGTAAACGCTGAAGATGCTGATGATGTAGAGCAAGTATCAGAAAAGTATAGAAGCGATGTTGCTAATTTTTTAAAGGACTGTATTCAGCAGGTTAATGATTTACTTTACGACAGTGTTCAAAAAATTGTGAAACAGCAGTTTAATGTGGATGAATCATTTCGAGTAATATTTAAACTCGTTACTGATGTTGGTGACTCAGATGACCCAATGTTTTGGAAAGTAGAGAATTTTGCGCGAGATAGTCGGAGCATGCGTGATGATGCGCCAAAGATTGGAACAAAAAATGCTGGTGTATTAGCTAGTTATAGTATCCTGCCATCAGTGATTGGTGAAGACTCACGGCATTATTTTGCATGCAATGACGTAGCTAAGCTCGCTGAGGTAGGAGCATATAATAACGGGCTGAATTCAGACTGGAATATGCGCTACAATGCAAAAATGCTCGTCCCGGTGTGGAATAAAGATGAATTTGAAATTTATGGATTTCTTTCTATTGATTGTTTAAATAAAAATACTCATAAAATATTTCTAAATGATGAGGCAGCACCTAGTGAATATATACTTGATTTATTGGAGCAAGCGGCAGATTCTTTATTTATATTACTTTTTCTTGTCAGAGATTTGATCAAAGAACTTGATCGGGAGCGAGAATCTGCATTGAAACGTATTTTTCGAAAACAATATCAGGCAGGCAATCGAGAACAATATATTGCTGATGAAATTAGTGTTTATAGCAAAAAAATAATGAGACATTTACAGCATGCTTCTTTTGAAATCGATAGAAATACTAAGAAACGGTTTACCAATCAAGTAGTAAACGCTGAAGATATTTATGATGTAGAGCAAGCATCAGAAAAGTATAGAAGCGATGTTGCTAATTTTTTAAAGGACTGTATTCAGCAGGTTAATGATTTACTTTACGACAGTGTTCAAAAAATTGTGAAACAGCAGTTTAATGTGGATGAATCATTTCGAGTAATATTTAAACTCGTTACTGATGTTGGTGACTCAGATGACCCAATGTTTTGGAAAGTAGAGAATTTTGCGCGAGATAGTCGGAGCATGCGTGATGATGCGCCAAAGATTGGAACAAAAAATGCTGGTGTATTAGCTAGTTATAGTATCCTGCCATCAGTGATTGGTGAAGACTCACGGCATTATTTTGCATGCAATGACGTAGCTAAGCTCGCTGAGGTAGGAGCATATAATAACGGGCTGAATTCAGACTGGAATATGCGCTACAATGCAAAAATGCTCGTCCCGGTGTGGAATAAAGATGAATTTGAAATTTATGGATTTCTTTCTATTGATTGTTTAAATAAAAATACTCATAAAATATTTCTAAATGATGAGGCAGCACCTAGTGAATATATACTTGATTTATTGGAGCAAGCGGCAGATTCTTTATTTATATTACTTTTTCTTGTCAGAGATTTGATCAAAGAACTTGATCAGGAGCGAGAATCTGCGTTGAAACGCATCCAAGCAGGTCGTATGAATACCCGAGAACCCATCTGACATAGGTGAATGTCTTATTGATAACAAGCATCTTTTTGGCTATAGTATTTTTTAGAACTAATGTAGTTTTAGATATTATAAAAATAATTTAGATATTGTGAAATATGTTATGGCATAAAGTTTGACTAACTGAAGCTTGAGTGTTTATGTAAGGGAGGTTTCGACGGCTGAGCAATATCTAGTTACCTATTTTATTACCCTCCATTTCCTTCCTGATGTGTGTTCAATACTTAAATACAATTGCAAATTGATATCGTAGTTCATTGATATGCTTGTCATGTATCTAAGTATGGATGATGTATTCAATATCTTAGATTTTTAAGGCGATAATTATGTCAAAGGGTAGTAGTGCGTACGCAGAACAGCGGAATGGCCGTGATAATGTAGAAAAAAAACGTGATTCAAATAATGGGAATAATGAAGTAAAAACACCAAAAGAGTTTGTGGAAAAACTGAAAGATCAAGATAAAGATATTGTTCAAGGTCGCGTAGGAAGTAAGTTAGCACATATTCGAGGGTCAATAATAATAAGTAGCTTACTTCGATATAATGATAAGTAGGTTGTAGTTGAATATTTGACGCTTGCATTTATACTCAATTTCAGACTGGATTGGTTTTAAAAAATCGATGATCTCTGCCTCGGGGTAGCTCATGAGTTAGTATTGATCAAAATGGCAATCCCTATGTGTCAACCTAGTCCCATACCGTCACTGGATGAGATCACATACATAGATTTCAGGGGTATGAAACTAGGATGAAATGAGATGTCAAAATCAGCCACAGAACTTCCCCCATAATGCAAGTGAAACCCGATTCATCGCTGGAAAAGCGTACTCGATGCAAATTTACCGCTGACTATAAGTTGCGCATTATTACCGAAGCCGATGCCTGCAAACATGTCGAGCTTGGTGCTTTACTGCGTCGTGAAAACTTATACAGCAATCAACTGGCTGAGTGGCGCCGTGAATACGCGGAGCACGGATTCGAAGGGCGACAAAAAAGCCGGCCTGGTCCAGGCGGCATTGAAAACATCTGAACAACGACAGATAGCGCAACTTAGCAAGGAAAATGAGGCATTAACACGTCAACTCGAAATAGCTAACGACTGCATTGTAAAAAAAAGCCTTGTAATGAACGAGGCCACCACCCGTTACGGTATCACAGAAGGGCAATTGACAGTGCATCAAGATCGAGGTTCACCGATGACAGCCCATGGATACCTGGAAGACATGAAGGCGCTGGATGTAGCCACAGTCGACCACGAGTGAGTAATGACAACCCATTCAGCAAAAGTCAGTTCAAAACACAGAAATATCAGCCGGATTATCCGGGTCGATTCGACAGTATGGCGTTGGCTCGGCAATGGTGTGAAGACGATTTCAATTGGTATAACTTTAAACATCATCACAGTGGTTTGGCGGGTTTTACGCCAGATTAGGGGGCAAGTTGATTGACTAATAATACTTTTTATCAACCGAGTAAATTTTTGAGAATGCTTTGTTTTCACTCTCCATCTTTTTAATTTGAATAGAACTAGATGGAGTTTGTAGGATCCAGTTAAAATAATCAACTATTCTTCAATTGAAAAT
>CAYUAI010000051.1:0-30023 GCA_964442745.1 uncultured Chromatiales bacterium | reverse complement strand
TTGAATAAGATTTGTTACACTGTAGTGTATAAAACTAAGGACGAGCTAGGGTTTATAAGAACAGAGTTTTTTTAATAAAATTTTTAGGAGAGATTTATGATGGAAAAAATGTTACATCAACTAGTGATTATAAGCGCGACGATGGTAATCGGGTTTGTTGCGTCGAATGTGAGCTTAGCAATCAATTCCGAGAACCGAGTTGAAAAGGAAAATTTCCATGTTGAGCTTAATGAAAAGTCTCATTATTTCTGGTATGACGGCAATGAGAAAAGATCTGTTTGGGTCAATCCGAAATTAGTGGCTGAATTTGATCCAAAGCCTGAAACGAGCACGCAATTAAAATTATTGAATGCTGTAGAAGATGTTGCTACTCAGTCCTCTTCCTATGTTCGATTTTTGGCGCTTGATAGCGAAGAGTTGAAGGGAACGGTTGTTGAAAATTTTAAGAGAGAAGCCAATAGACAAATTTCACCTGTATTGCATGACAGTGCATCCACCTCGGGAACCAAAAAGGCCTTGCCTGGCAATGTCTTAGTTCAAATGAAACCAGAGTGGAGTCAGCAGCAAATAGATACTTGGTTTAAGCAGCATCATTTAATTGTCATTAAGCCATTAAGCTTTGCCCCCAACGCTTTCTTAATACAGACAGAGACCGGTTTTGAATCGCTTAATACCGCTAATCGCATTTATGAAACCGGCGATGTGATACTCGCTTCACCTAATTGGTGGCAGGAAATGTCTCCGCAGTAATATTCGTAAATTTAAACTGATTTCAAGAAAAATAGACTCGTCGTGTGGATTAAACGCCGCCAATCCACACTGAATCCGACTCAAAAACAGATCAATATACTCTGCTATTCTCCTTATTTCAATGCCCTGCTTCCACTTACTTTTCCCTTACAAATGATGATCGGGATATACTCCGATCATCATTTTAACTACGTTTGATTCCACATTGAGTTATATTTAATGGTGTATTATTACGCTCAATCATTCATGAATAATAGTGGATAAAAAGTGGTTATCACATGCCCATTCTTTAGCAATCGACATTCCGTTGTCACGGGGAGTCACAGTTGTATTTATGAATGAATTATGATTAGCCTTGTTAATCAATACTGGGAGGTTAGTATGAAAGAAAGGACGATTTTCTCGATGTTTATTGCACTATTAATAGTCAGTTTTCTGCCATTTTTTAGCTTTTTTCCAGAAACTCCGTCTTTAGCTTTAGCTTGGATTTTAGCTGACATGGTAGCTTTTGCAACATTACTAATCATTCTTATTATGTCTAATTATAACGAATTGAGGAAAGAGGGATTGTAATCACTGATTGAATTTTGGAGACGAATGAATTTATTACTGGTTAATTTATTAGGATGTACTTTGATTTGAGGAGCATCTATTGTCAGTGCTTTGCGTGCTTTTTTTATCAATTGATAGGTAAATAAGCTTTTGCTCTGTCGAAAAGGAGGCTTCTCCCCTAGCCCTATTATAAAAAGAATAAATTTTTGGTAATTATGATTAACACCCATGGGAAAGTGATGATATTTTTTCATCAATGGCTACTGGATAGGTTGGTCAATATTGGGAGATTGAAGTGAAAGAAAAAACCATTTTTTTTATTTATGTTGCATTATTCATCGCTAGCTTTGCACCGTTTTTTAATTTTTTTACAGAAAATTCACTGTTAACTTTAGCTTGGATTCTTGGTGTAATGGTAGCGTTTTTGACATTAACAGTTATGATATACTTGGGTGGTTATTTTAACACGCTCGGCATGGAAGAGTAGGCTTGACGCGATGCTAATAACGCTTATTACACTTTTATGTCTATATATGTTGTTTACGGTTTGGTTAGGGGTAAGAGCAAAGCAGCAGAATACGAATGAAGCGAGTGACTACTATCTAGCAGGACGAAATGTCGGTTGGTTTGGGCTTTCTTTGACATTATTTGCAACATGGATGTCAACGATCGCGATCCTCGGCTCGCCGGGTTACTATTTCTCGCAAGGCGTGTATTGGTTTTTACCTCACAGCTTGCTGGTGGTAGCTAGTCCAATTTTATTATATTTTTTAGGACGACGTATATGGGCGCTGGGAAAAAAATATAACTATGTGACACCTGGTGATTTGCTTGGCGACAGATATCATAGTCGATTTTTAAAGGTTGTTGTTGGGTTTTTGTCAATCATCGCACTGGTACCGTATACGATGATTCAGATAATTGGAATTGGAACTATTATCGAAATCGGAACAAAGGGAGATATCCCCTATTGGGGGGGGGGGTCGTTATGGCGATTATGGGGGTGGGAATATATAGTTATATTGGTGGTATCCGGGCAATTATTTGGACTGACATTGTTCAAGGGGTCTTGTTTATTGCTGTTATGCTCATTGGTGCCTACCTTGTCGTTTCGTTAACAGATAATTTTTGGGCAGGTTTGCTGGAAACGGTGGCTAAAAAACCTGAATTATTTGCTTTTAATCCAGACGACTGGGGTGAGGTGCTTACCATTGCATTGATTTGGACTGTTGGTTATATTCTATTACCTCACATGTGGCAAAGAAGTTATATGGCTGACTCTGTACAAAGTTTAGGGAAAAGTGCTGCACTGGGCAGTGTGATGGCACTACTGTTTATTATTATCCCATCAATGTTGATTGGATTTTGGGGAGCTGGAGTACTAACTTTGCCAGGTAATTCAGACACATTCGTACCCACGTTATATGCTCAAATAGCCCCCCTGTTACTACCGATTTTAATTCTTGCTACATTTGCGGCAGGAATGTCTACCATCGATTCACAATTATTATCGGCTTCATCGGTGTTACTAAAGGACATTGTCGAGCCCATCACTGGAAAACTTTCAGAGAATACCGAAAAAAAAATTGGTCGGCTATTTTTTCTTTGCTTTGTTGGCCTGCTGGCGATACTCGCACTCACTAAGTTGGGGGGAGATACGATAGTCTTTATTGCCAGCAAAGGAACAGGTATCGCGATGCTTTTTTTAGTCCCACTCCTTGGTGCCTTGTTTATTAAAAATCCGTTTGCTTTGACAGGAATTTTAAGCTTGGTCGTTGGCGCGCTGGTTCTACTATCACTTGAAACTGGCTTGGTAACGCTAGAAGCTCCTTATGGCATTGGTGCGCCGATCATTGCCTTGTTTTGTCAGATAGGTGTATTTTTTATTGTTCATAAATTTATGATGAATTATACCTAAATATTAAACGCGATGGATATATGGATTTTTTAAACCGCTAATGACTAAACACAAAATAAATCCTGCTTTCTCAAGAATATTACAGAGAATACGAAAAACGATGACAGAGGCTTGGAACGCCTATGACCTGCAAGAGTTTTCGCCATCGGAGAGGGCAACGCATTTATTGACGGTGGCTGTCGAAGAATTAAAAAAAAAACCACCTTCCCATGAGCGATCAACAGGACTATTTCCTCATATTCGTTTCGTTATATTTAATTATGTGCCGTGGAAACATTTTGAGTCACGTACGACAGTATCCTATTTTAATTTTTCGCCGACAATTATTCAAAAAGAACCCTTTCATAACACCAATATCGTCGACATAATAAAAGGTATCGAGAAAGAACCCATAGACAATTCAACACATAAAGTTATTTTAGAAAATGAGGATTTAGCAAATGTCGATGGGGCCGTATTTCAAACCGCATGGACAAATCGGTGGAATGAATATCTTTCGATTGGTACACCGAATATAAGCAAAGTCGATGGCTTTTCTTCTTGGAATGAATTTTTAATGAATCATTCAGAGTATCCAGGAAATATGGGCGTGATATGGGATTTAAAAGGATTAGATAAATCAAATATATCGGGTGATTATGTATTGGAGAAAACATTTTTAGCGACCGACCATAAAGAAATATACAGTCTGGAGCTCAAAGAATTTTTGGAATTATATGCGAATAAACTTGACATAAAGGCCATCGATCAAGTTGCGAAAATAAGAAATTTATGTGTGGCTAGCAATAATATCCCTAAAAAATTTTGGAAGTCAGATAAGGCCATTGAGCGTGCTTTAGCATCGCTTTATTGGGGCTTTGGTATTTGGGGGGCGAGTAGTTTTATAAGTCTACCTGTTACTTATGCCTCTTTATCCGCCGGACGAACAGGGGTTTTATCCATTGGTTCAACTCACCCTTTAAATACTTTGGAACTTTCCAATTGGTCTCTGATTGCTAATTATGTACTTGGTACCTTGCTGAATCTGGAAGCTGAGGCAAGGATCATTCGATCGACAACACAATATGTCTATCGTGTTGGACATCCATTCAAGAACAGATCTAATAGCATTGCTCGTTTTTCAGCAAATCTTATTAAAGACTTTAAACGTTTACTTGTCAGTCATAAAATGGAGATGAGCGAAGATCTAAAACAGGGATTGACGCAACATATAAAGGATTTGAAAGTGCTAGGCAGCAACAGTGATAAGATGTCAGGTTTTGGTAGCCTGGTCAATTTTTTATCTGCTTTATCAATAGAAAATAATGTGTGGTCTGAAAAAAGAGCTAAAAGATGGCTAACAGAGGTACCGGTATCGGTTTGTGGCTTGATAGCTGATGTCTCTAGGGATAGCTCTCATGGCGAAAATTCGGAGCTAAAGATAAATTTAAAATTCTCATCAGAATTAGATCAATTATATTTTGTGTGCCAGGTGAACAATAATAATCCTTCCCGTTATTTAGGAAAAGAGTTATTTTCCGCTATTTTTTTCGAGTTAACGGTGAATGCTATCCATCATGGACTGATTGAGGGAGATGTGGTAATTTTAATGGTCTCATATAATGCTTCTTATCCACATAAAGGTTTGACGCTAACCAACAAAGTGGATATTGAGCATGTTCGCTCAGATCTAAGTTTTGATATTGCTGAATATAATATTCATGGTGCCGGTGGCGAAACACTGGCGGGACATTTATTATCAGAGCTGATTATAGGAGCCCCGAAATTGAAAAGAAGAATCTTTAAAGAAGATGATAGTTACTATTTTCAATATATAGTTGACCTGCCAGTTAAAAAAATAAATGGAGTGAGTCATGAGTCATAGTAAAATTACTATTTTACTTATTGATGATGAGCCCACCTTTACGATTCATAAAGGTGTTGTTGATTTAAGTTATGGTTGTTCTGAAAACGAAGAAATAGCAATACATGAGAATTTCAATCTGATTTGGTTGAAAAATATAAATGAAATAAAGGCTTATTTTGATGGTGTCAAAGATTTAAAGAATGTGGGTAGTCGTGTGATAAACGCATTAGGTATTCTTCCTGAAATCATTGTTTTTGATTATTGTTTGACGCGCGGCACAACGAGTCAGATGGATAGATTAAAAGATCCAACCAATCCAAATATACCGCTTTATGCAGAACT
Source organism: uncultured Chromatiales bacterium (assembly GCA_964442745.1). Taxonomy (GTDB): domain Bacteria; phylum Pseudomonadota; class Gammaproteobacteria; order S012-40; family S012-40; genus CAYUAI01. Next base: position 24,615 of record CAYUAI010000051.1, on the reverse strand, counting down.
TAAGAAGTTACGACGTGGGTATAAAAGATTGTCAGAAGTGCTCAAAGAAAGCCCACCAAAAAATGTTAATCGTAGCGGTAGTGATCGGTATGGATTGGTATCAGGTGCCTTATTGTTTACTTTTTTTTCGATTATATAACGACGGGTGTTCCAACGACAGCGCATTTTGATATCGGACAATCGTCTGACGAGGCGAGCTATATAGAGTGGTGCTTTGAGAAGCAAATGCGCTTTGCTGACACAGAACGACCACGCCTTGAATGGGGGCAGCTATTATTCGAATCATTGAGAGGGGTTCGTGATGCGATGCTTGATCTTGCTGAAAGTGGATTAATTAAATTCAATGTTTATGATTTAAACAACACGATGCAAAACCTAGGTGAACCGCCATTTACGTATGAAATGATGACGAAAGCCACGATTGAATTTACTCATGCAACCTATGGAAAAAAGAAGTTATTACTGAGTGCTTTATTTTTTGATCATTTTTTCGATAGAGAAGGCAATACACTGCTAAAGCAATCGGATCAGAATGAGGTACATGGAATTGCGAGAGACTCAGAACTTATTGTCACGACGCATTTAAAAGCAATTATAAATAGTGCTTTACCGGTTGATATTAGTGAATATACGAGTTCAGTTGAGCTTTGTATGTTATATATTAAGGCATGGAATGAGGATGAACTACTAGAGCCATCGTTTCTAACCAATCGAGGTTATGACAAGGACCGAAAAAAACGTCTTTTCTTGTTAGCGATGGTGCTCTTGTTAAAGCATATTGAAGTGGTCGATCACAAAAAACATTTCAGAGCACTACTCGCAGAAGTCTATTTTCCCGAATATAATAAAGATGCGAAGCGTAAGGCCTTGCAAAAATCTGATATTAAAATATCGGATATACTGCGTGGTAAAATATCAGAAGAAGATAAAAGTATAATCAAGTTGCATGCACACGAAGTTTCATCGTGGCCGCAATGGTGGAAGTTATGAGAAAAATGCATAGAGGTTATCATATGAATATGATCGATGAGATCAACCAAATTGAAAACCAGATAATTTTAGAATATAGGGCGTTACCTGTGTGGCGAGAAATTGAAGGCATGAATAAAAGTGAATTGTCGGGTTTGTTGGTTAACAATTATAGATATTCCGCACAGTTTCCAAAAATCATTGAAATGGCTTATTCCAATGCTAAGCATGATGATTCTTTATCAGCACTTGATCATATCGTGCAAGAGGAAAATACCCCGGATGAGCATGTATTAATGCATCAGCACATGTTAACAGCCTGTCGGCTCGAAATCCCCCAAGTTTTAAATATTTCAACCGTCACCACCGTTGAATCGTTAGTGGAAAAATCAATGGAATATGCAAAAGTGCAAGATGACAGAAGTGAATTGGCCATGCTCTGCTTCTTCAGAATAGGGGCAGAAATACTCGCAGGGGAATTGTATTCTGTGTTGAGGAAAGTGGTTCCTAAGGCGTTTAATGTGTCGGAAGAGAAGATTGAATTTATTACTTTGCATGCCGATCATGATTGCAAATCGACGGATTTAGGAATCATGCCAGATGATACACATAAAGACAGTGAGGGTCGAACACCTCACGCCGATCATTTTAATTCTGCGATTACTGCTTTAGTGAGAAAAATTGGTGTAGAAGCTTTGCCATCCGCAAAAAAGGCTTATAAAGAGGCATTTGAGATCAGAAAGTCTTATATGGAATATTTGGTTGGTGCAGAAGAACGTTGTTTCTTTGATGGATATCGGTGCTAAATAATGAGTGCCTGATCGGGGAATAATTTCAGAGAAAAATAAAGGGGTAGTGTGGATTAAGCGTAGTAAATCTATCATGAACATGCGTTGAAGATCAATGAATGCACTCTGGCCTTATCATTATTTCAATGTCTTACTGGCATGTTATTACATCACATCATGGCGGATGTGGATTCGCTACGCTTAATCCACGCTACCCGAGGAAAAGAAGATGACGCGGTATTTTTTAATGATTTTTTCTGACGCCCGTCTAAACTTACGTTATTTCAATAAGCTTTGATCATTTATTTTCACATTCCCACATATTTTTTCAGTAATTTCAAATAATGGCGACTGACAGGAACATCGTGCCCAGATGTGGTTTTTATTTTTGCGAGGCCATTTTCTAGTGGGATGAGTTCATCAATTTGAGCAAGGTTAATCAAGTGTTGACGGTGACAGCGGAATAACTCGGTTTTGGCTTCGATGGTGGCGAGTGTCAGTTCGGTATAATATTCTTTGTCGGTGCATACTACGTAGATTCCGCAGACATCAGATCGCACATATTGAATGTCTTCTGGTTTAATAAATTTTATTCGATGATTGAAAATACAGGGAATAATTTTAAGCATTCGATTCGGATAAGGAGACACTTCTACACTTGGATTTGAAACCTGATTTCGGATTCTCTCGATGGCTTGATCAAAGCGATCTTCTCCCACGGGCTTTTGCAAATAATCTAGCACGCCTTCTTTGTAGGCACGCACTGCGAAATCGCTCTCTCCCCCGGTGACAACCACGACATGTGGATGATGTTCCTCTGGCGCTATATAGTCAAGTAAAGTAAAACCATCATGGCCTGGCATGATTATGTCCAGAAAAATGGCATCGGGTTTGTGTTCGCGGATTTTGCGTAGGGCAGAAAAAACATCTTCACATCGGGCCGAAATCCAAAAATCACCGTGTCGCTCCAGCAAGTAGGCTAGCTCTTGTTGTGCGAGGGGTTCATCATCAATGAGAATAACGTTTATGCTCATGATTGCTTCCTGAAAGGTAGGGTTAGGGTAACGGTGGTGTACTGATTCGGTTCACAATCCACACTCAATCCATATTGGCCACCGAACAGCTCTTTAATTCGCCCGTCAACATTTTTCATGCCGAGGCCTTTATTGGTCGATGCTTGAGTGGACTGATATTGTCCTGCATTATCTTTGACTTCAATACGGATCAGCCGATTCGCGACTTGATAGGCATGAATGTGGATGATGCCAGGCATCAACAAGCGGGATGTGCCATGTTTGATGGCATTTTCTACCACCGGTTGCAGACTAAAGCTGGGCAATAGTGCATTCATTAGTTCCGGCTCAATGCTTTTTTCTATTTGCAGTTTATCGCCATAACGGACAAGTTCAATGCTGAGATGGGCATCTAAATGTTCCAATTCTTGCCCCAATGTACTGGTCTCATTGCCTTGTTTAATGTTCTTGCGCATCAGGAAGGCAAGCTTAGCCAATAGTTCTTTGGCACGTGTCGTATCCGTTCGCATGACGGCAGAGACAGTGTTCAATGCATTGGCCAAGTAGTGGGGATTAATCTGGGCGATCAGAAGTTTGTGTTCTGCAATGGCTAATTGCTCTTGATAGATGCTCAATCGCATTTGCTCGGATAATAGATCAGCAACACCTTTACCCAGGGCGCGATTTAATTTTGGAAAAAACCGGCGTTTAGGTTCGAATAACAGCAAGACACCAAGCACATTTCCGTCCACGGCAAGTGGTGCAATGAGAGCGGAATTCAATGGGCAATTGGTGGCGATGGTGCATTGAAACTGGTGTGCACTGCCATCAATAAAGATGACTCGTTGTTGCTCAATGGCTTTTTGAATCAGGCTAGCGGCGATTTCATCGCCTACTTGATGATGATCCGTTCCAATCCCGGCGATTGCCATGATTTTATTGTTGTGATTGGTAATCGCTACCGTTGCAATTCGGGTTTCCTCTCGAATAATGTTAACAATTTTCTTAGCGGCACGTTCATTGAAACCATATTTAAGCACATCGACTAAGTACTTGGCCATATGCAGCGCGCTGGTGGTGTATGAGGCGCCAGAGCGTTCTCTATCATTTAATATGGTAACAAATAGCGCGGCCCCGATACTGTTGCCGATTAAACTGGGCAGAGTGGTAATTTGAATCAAGGCGAGGGCTTCGTTGAATGAATTGGCGAAGGGAAAGACGAGTGCCTTCATCATCAATTCAGCGGTACAGACAGTCGCCACTGCTATTTTCCAGTCAAAGCGCATGGCCTGATTCTTTCGTACCATGAGAAGATAAACCAGGCCTGATAAAACACCGGCCAAGGTAGTCCCCAGGAAACCAGCTATGTCGGTAGCGCCGCCCAGATTGTATCGGTATATGCCTGAAGTTAGACCAACCGCTGTTCCAAGCACGGGACCGCCCAAAAAACCGGCGAGCACGGCGCCGATAGAGGGGGAATCCACTTGTGTCCAATGGTGGTCTTCGGGACTGAGGGAAACATTCGTGGCCAACACTGAGCCCATGATTGAAATAAAGGAAAAAATGCCATAGAGCAACAGCCAGTCACGTTTTCGAAGTGAATTTTTAACCAGTAGTTGAAAAGCACTCGAACGGCTGAACAGAAAGGCAATGACAAACAATATCGCGACTTGTTGGAAAATACTGAAGAGATGTGCACTGTTAAGCCAGGGCGAGTCCAGTGATATTTCGGGAATGGAATATAGCTTTTGAATAAAAAAATCCAAATCTATGAATTCTCCGGTAACATTATTGATCAATTAATCAAAGAAGGAGCCTAGCAGCAGTAAGCATGACCGATTATCAATAAAGTATCAAGCGCCAAAAAATAGTCGAGCAAATCCAAGCCATTGTTGGAGTTGTCAAATAGGCTTAAGGAATGGACTAAGCAATGACTTTCCATCTCTTCTTTTAACCGCTCACATTGATTCCAGGAAGTAGTGCAAATGTATTTGTTCATGTTTTGCTGCCCATGCCCAATGTCGGCTAACTATAAACCTCACCCAATATACCGTCTTGCAACCATTGTTGTAATAACATTGCAGCTTGAGTTGCATCATCATTCTCGTTATTGTTGCTTAATGCAACGCAAATTTCACCAAAAATTTTTTCACATCTTAAGCAGTTTAATGCTTTTTCTTCTAACGGTGAGATTGAGCGAAATCGCGTTTCCCATTGTGGTCGCCAAATGATCCAGCTTTCTGGCTGGGTAAGTCGCTGCGGTGGCATAGGAGCGGAATTATCTTTAATGGCTTGCCAAATTTTAATGGTATTCCATTGCATGCTTAACTGGCTAAATGATGGTAGCAGCTTGAATTTGAGATTACCCCATTGCGCCGTCTCATACTGGGATAAATGCTCAACAGAAATGGGTAGCGCATTAGCCGCATCAAATGTGAAAAGTAGTGACCATTCAAATAACGCCATTTCCGGAATCACTGAATTTTGATATTGGGTCTCAGCTGTCAGAAATTGACTGAAGTGATGACCAAAGTCACGAATGTTATAGAAAGAAGAAGGATGCTGTTGAATGTAACTTTCTGCAATGGAATAAAATTGTTTGTCACCTAATAAAGTGTGAGTACGTGGATAGCTATCGGCTAGTGCATCAACTAAGCGATAGCGATAGGCATTTTGATAAATGCTGAATCGCTGTGCAGCAGGTAATTTATCAGTCGAAACAATTTCATTTTCAAGTTGCCCATTTTTTTGTTGGATCGAACGTAAAAATTTTTGTTGCATTGTCGATAAATTTCTCATGAGCATTTTTTATCAGTCATTGCTGTTGAAATTTGTTTGGCCATCATCAATTCATTTAGAACGTCTGCTAGAGGGGGGATATTATCATCGCGCTCAATCATGGTGGAAATTTGTCCGTGGCGACGAATGGTATGTGCATACAACTGCCAGACCGGGTCGGCCACGGGGTGGTCATGAGTGTCAATGATGTGATTGTCATGATGACTGTGTCCAGCGAGGTGGATCTGCTGAATATGTTTGCTGGCAATGGCGTCAATGTAAATGGTGGGATCAAAGCCGTGATTAAAGCCACTCACGTACACATTATTAACGTCAAGCAGAAGTAAGCAGTTCGACTCTTCACAAATCGTGTTCAGAAAATCCCATTCGGTCATTGATGATTGATGGTATTCAATGTAGCTAGAAACATTTTCAATTAGAAAGGGTTTTTCTAAAAAGTCTTGCACTAACTTGATACGTTCAATGAGGTGTGTGGCTGCTTCCTCGGTGTAAGGGAGCGGCAATAAATCATGTGAGTTTTTTTGATCAATGCCGGTCCAGCACAAGTGATCGGAGATCCAGGCTGGGTTAATACGTTGTGATAATTGTTTTACTTTGTGTAAATAATCCCAATTTAATGGGTCAGTATTACCGAGCGCCATGGCGACACCATGCATTACCAACGGATACTTTTCGTTGATTTTGTCTAAAAAATAAAGAGGTTTACCACCACTCACGAGATAATTTTCAGTGATAATTTCCAACCACTCGATCGGTGCCGGTGTTGTTTCTAAAATGACTGAATAGTGATCAGGTCTCAAGCCTAATCCAAATCCGAGATAATCTATCATGGGAACTCTCACGTAAATAATTGCTTAGAAATGGATTTAGCCAATGAAGTATAGAATACAGGCCGCTGTTTGTGCTGGTCAAGAAAGGTCATCACCATCCGATGACCTTTTAAAGTACTAAATCACTGTGCCACCTTTTTTAACGCAGGCTTCTTTGCTCATTGATAACCAACCTTCTCCCTTGCAACTATTTTTTCCCTTACAGTCATTATTTGCGCTTTTGCATGATGCTTTACCCTTGCAGGAATTTACACCTGAGCAATGGATATCCCCGGATGACGCCATCCTGTTGTCGGTACCAGGAATAGCGCAGCCCGCTAAAATCAAACCTGCCGCCGCTGCAGCGAGTGCGGCTCCAGTTACTTTATGATTCATTAAACACCTCGAAGTAATTAAATTTATTTATAAAATCAATAATTTGCTCTAGCATGTGAAACGCTTATGTCAGCACCGTTGTGTTTGCTTATCCGTTGTATGGATGCAATGGGGTGAAATTTGTTACATCATCGAAAGTATCGACCTAGGCTTTGATATACTTCACTAGAGAGCTAATGTTGCATTTTTTAACAATTACGCTTGCTGTCCAAGAAAATAATGATAATGTCGTAACAATATTGTGTCCAGAACAATATAAAAAAGAATGGAAGGCATGACTCAAATTAAGTGCGATATAGATTCAACAAAACGTGCGGAGAATATTTTATCATTCTTGTAATTTAGGAAAATTTTAGAATATTTTTTAGCCGTCAGTGATGTGGGCACTGCCTCTAAATAATGTGAATTTTAGGTATATAACGCATCCTGATATAACATCTCAGTGCATTGCCGAGCAATACAGGTCGCCAGAATCAGTTTTGGGGAACATAATAGGCTGAGGGTATTATTATATAAAAGGCAATACCCAGTTATACAATAACATAGGAGATCAATGTCGTGGAAGAAATGGAGCTTGCAATCAATGCAGCAACAACGCCAGCCGTTCAACTTTGGATGAATTGGATGATATTTATTTTTATTATTTCTATCGTATTTGTTTGGAAATATAAAGCGGCGCGCATAGTTCTTGCCGCTTTTATTTTGACTCTGCCGATGGCTATGCTTATTTTTAATCTATCAAAATCTGTGCATCTCATTGGAATTGCTCATCTTATCCTATGGGGGCCACTTGCTTTTTATCTTATAAAATATGAGATAAAAATCCCGTCTTTTAATTTCAAAAGTGTATACGGAGTTTGGGTGATGTTATTATTGGGAACAATCGTCATCTCTCTTGTTTTTGATGCCAGGGATATCATCCTCGTTATGTTAGGTGAGAAATGAAAATAATAACGAGTATGTCCGTTAGAAATAGGCGACGCAATCATTTCCCGGTTTCCTATCCCATCATCCGCCCGTTTTGCCTGCTCTTTAATCACAAAAGCTCAAAATAGGACCACTATTTCTACACTTTTTTTCAAGGCTTTCGCGGCCTGCTCACGCCCCTCGCCTGAAGCGCCTATGTTGGTACCGGCGTCCTTGGTAGGGCAATCAGAAATCAGAACAAACTCTAACCGAGGCGCTTTAGGCAAATATAAATCCAATATCAGCGTCAAATAGGGAAGTGATTGCGCCGTCCATTTTTAAGTTAGAGGCTGTTAAATTTGTCATGGTAAATAACGAATATACGGCATGAGTGCTGGTATTTTATTGGGGCGACTGTTTTCTATTGTAAAATTTTCATTACCTTCGATGATGGCAAACCGAAAACCGATGGCTTCATCGCCTTGTGTTTTCGCCTTATTAAGCAGTCGGGTGATGGGAAAGGAATAACTGGCGCGTTGCTGCGAATTGTCTGATTTTCTGAACGAGCTAAACAGGGTTGGTTTGCTGCGTGTGTTATGATTGATGCCGAATGCATAGATACTGAATAAAGTTGGTTGATCGCTTGCTATCGTTGTCAGTGTGAAGTTGATTGACGCTAGGCTGAGTTTGTTAGGCAGCGCCTTGAGTTTATACTCAAGTATTACTTCTTTTTCATTTGCGATTAACATAAGCAAGGGGCTTGAATTTGTTTGCGGTAAGACCGATTTTTGTGTTGCTGAGGTCATGGCATATTCTGCATAGGGCAATAAGGCCGTTGTAAAATGCCACTCGTAAGGTGGTGAGATATGACTGTTTGTTGGATTCAAGGTAACGGTATATTTTGTTGCGGATGTTAATGGGTTAGCCGGCGTAAAAGTAATCATATCGTCTTTAATAGCGATTTCTCCTGGCAGGGAGCTTGTATTGTTGCTTAATGTGATGTTATCTGGGGTTAATGATATAACATCGTCCGGCGAGTTAGGCTTAATCGCGATCATGGTATTTAAAAATACATTATAAGCGTTATCGGCTGGGTATACCGTGAATGGAACGGTATCTATTTTTGACAAAGGTAGATTGTTGAACGCTTGGTTTTTAGTTCTGATCACTGGCTGTTTAACATTTTCTGTTTGATCTTGAGAATAGGTATAGGCCGTAGTTATTGATGTTTCGTATAGGATGGCACGTTGATCGGTGGTCATCATGGTTAACTGGATGGCGTTTAGCGTCATGTCTATGGTTGGACTGATGGTGACTAAGCATGTACCACTACCTGTGCCTACTGGATAGGCATCTCCACAACGATAGCTTTCTAGGTTTGGCGCTTCTGACGATCTGGGTTGTACCCTAACTAAGACGCCTTCGGGAACGATGCTGTCATAATCAAAGTCAATATGTATAGGTTCGTTGTTTGTCATGTTTCTCGGTGTCGCTGGCAACAACCGAATATTCGATATAAAATTGTTGACTGTTGAGTTCAAGAGTTGTGCTTGCTGGAAAAGAAAATCGACTGGAACAAATTTTTCAGCGAGTACAAAATTTTGGTCTTTAGTAAACATTTGTAAACGTATTTGGTCCACACGAATGTCTATTGCTCCGCTATTGATAGTGAAAGTTGACGTGCTGGAGGCATTACCCGTTGCTAACAAGAGCGGTGAAGAGGTTTCTCTTCTCGGTGATCGATTGGTTCCACTGAAAGGTTCAACCCAAATGACTACTCCATTAGCGTCTTTTGTGGTGTAATCGTAGGATACCTCGATGGGAGTATCGAAGTTTATCTTCGCCGGTGTTTCTATGGAAAAGGTGATATTACTGATGGTGTTTTCTGATGGGACTATTATGTAGTCAACTGATAAAATTTCTTCACGTAAAAGTATATTGGTACTTTCTGTTCGCATCTCCATGCGCACCTCATCGATTTTTTCGACATCGCTAGTGACGGTGAAAAATGATTCTCCTTGGCCCTTGCCTATGGCATATAGCGGAGACGCTTGAAAAGATTGTCCTGGTAAAACCGAACCTGCTGAATATGGTTTGCTCCAGATACGCACACCATCCGTATTTATTGTTTCATATTCAAATTTCACGATAACCCGATCATTGCGTGATAAAGAGGAGGGTGAGGCTGGAGAAAGTTGCACATTGGTGATGAAATTATTATCTTCACATGTCAGGCTGATGTCTGTAATATCTGCACCGTCGATAAGGCCGACTGGATTGCTAGCGCGACATGTTTGATTGGGTTCGGTAGGTTGATTTTTTGCGCTGATGGTATAGTCGCTACCATCGGCTAATAGAGTGCTAAAAATGAAGGCACCATCCGCAGTTAATGGTAAATCGTCCGCGCTATTAATTTGCAGTATTAAGCCTGGTCCTGTTAATCCACTGATGGTGCCGCTAATCGAAAAGGTATTAGTTTGACAGTTGATGGTGACGGTCCTGATGTTGGCACCTTGTACATCGCCTTCGCTATTAGTCGCGGTACAGGTTTGAGAAAGGGTGTTAGGTTGCCCCGAAACAGAAACTAGATAATTACTGCCGTCGAGTAGCAAGCTGTCAAAAGTAAACTTGCCATCATTTTCAATGCTTAAAGTATCGCCGGTGTTACTTGTTAATGTTAAGCCCATCCCGGCTAATCCAGTGACGCTACCGCCGATGGAATAGCTATTGGTTTGACAGTCGATGGTGACGTTATTGATGTCGGCTCCTTGGAATTTACCTTCACCCTTAGTGGGGGTACAGGTTTGTGAGAGACCGGTGGGCTGTTGTGAAATAGTTATTTGATAATCACTGCCATCGAGTATAGGCGTGACAAAAGTAAATTCGCCATCATTTTCAATGCTTAAGATATCGTCGGTGTTACTTGTTAATGTTAAGCCCGTCCCGGCTAATCCAGTGACGCTACCGCTGATGGAATAACGAGTCGTTTGGCAATCGATGGTGATGTTACTGATGTCAGCCCCTTGGAATTTACCTTCACTGTTAGTGGCACTGCAAATTTGTGAGAGTGCCGTGGGCTGTTGTGAAATAGTTATTTGATAATCACTGCCGTCGAGTAGGCGAGTGTCAAAAGTAAACTCGCCATTGTTGTTAATACTTAAGGTATCGCCGGTGTTGCTTGTTAATATTAAGCCCGTCCCGTCCAATCCAGTGACGCTACCGCCGATGGAATAGCGAGTCGTTTGACAGTCGATGGTGATGTTACTGATGTCAGTGCCCTGCACGGTGCCGCTTGCCTGTTCGTTGGTAGCGGTACAGCTTTGGGAAAGCTGACTCGGTTGCTGTAGTACGGTGATCTGGTAGAGGTTGCCGTCTTCGATTTTATTGATAAATGCAAAGTTACCATCCGTCTCAACGGTTAAATCATCTCCTCCGTTATTTTGCAATATTAACCCCTTACCTGCGAGGCCTTGAATGGTGCCGCTGATGGAATAAGTATTGGTCTGACAGTTGACTTCAGCGGTGGCTATGTTGTCGCCTTGAATGGTGCCGGTGCTATTATTGATGGTGCAGGTTTGGTTGAGATTGCTTGGTTGTCTTAAAATGGTAATTTGGTATTCGCTGGCATCAGGAATGGCCGGGGTGAAGGTAAAATGACTGCCTTGGTTGATGGTGAGCATATATTGATTGTTAAGTTGCAGTTCGAGACCGCTTCCCAATAAGCCATTAAGTACACCGCCAACGGTATAGCTCTCGGTATCGCAGTTGATGACAACCGCGTTGGTCGCACTGCCAGAAATAATCCCTTTGCCGCCACTGACATTGCAAATTTGATTGGGTTGACTCGGCTGAGCTGTCACCGCTACTTGGTAGCTGTTGAGATCGGTAATCGGGAGGGTAAATTGAAACTCACCGTCGGCATCCAGGGTTAATTGATCATTTTCATTATTTGTTATGACTAATCCTTTCCCCATCAGACCGATGACTCGACCGCCGATGTTAAATTTTTGGGTAACGCAGGTGATTACGATGTCGCGAAGATTGTCGCCATTGATTTGCCCTATCCCATTGGAACTCACGGTACACGTCTGTACCGGATTGATGGGGTTTTTTAATACGCTGATGGCGTAGTTGCCGTGATCGACTATCGCCGTTGGGAATTGGAATTCGCTCTCTATTTCAATGACTAAATTGTCTTGGTTGTTATTGGTAATGATGAGTCCGCTACCCGCTAAACCCGTGACCTGACCACTGATGGTAAATTTCTCTGTGGTGCAGAAAACTTGAATTGCGGTGACATTACGTCCCTGGGTTTGGCCGCTTTGATTTTGACTTACCTCGCAGGTTTGCACGGGATTAGTTGGATTTTGCAGTATGCTAATGGCATAACTGTCTTGATCCGTCATCGGATTAGCAAAGGTAAAGTTGCCCTCAGCGGAAACGGATAAATCGTTGCTTCCTTGGTTTTGTAGCACTAAGCCCTGACCTTGTAAGCCTTGAACAGTACCACCAATGGTAAATGTATTCGGATCACAGTTGATCACGATGGAAGAAACATCGGCACCTTGTAAATTACCTGATTCAGCGCTGACGGTACATGTCTGTGACGGGGCGCTGGGATGCTGCTTGACGGTGATTTGATAGCGACTCATATCCAGCATGGGTGTTGGAAAACGAAAGTTACCATCGCTGTCGATATTCAGGTCATCGTTGCCATTATTCTGCAGCACCAAACCGCTACCTAACAAACCCGTAATGTTGCCACCTACATTAAATTGATTGATCTCACAGGAAATATTAATGGTGGTGATGGGACGGCTACGGATAATGCCGTCGTCACCCTCTATCTTGCAGGTTTGAGAAGGACTGAACGGTTGTTTTCTTATGCTAATTTGGTAGGCACTATTGTCGTCAAACAAAATTGAAAAAGAAAAGTTTCCATCGTTGTCAATCGATAAATCATTGGCGTTGTTGTTTTGTAAAAGCAAGCCTTTGCCTTGTAAACCGGTGATGTTGCCGCTTATTTGAAATTGTTCAGTCATGCAGTTGATGGAAAAGTTGACATCAGCACTTTGAATGCGTATGACGTCATCACTGATGGTGCAAATTTGTAAGGGTTGTTTGGGTTGTTGGTTGATGCTGAGTTGGAGGTCGGAGCCATCCTGTCGCGGTATTGGGAATGGCTGAGTACCATCGCGGCTAATTGGCAATTTTTGGTCGCCGAGTTGTACTTCAAATCCACTGCCTGATAAACCGGAAACGGAGACATTTACATTGTATGATAATGTTTCGCAAGTGACGTTGACGGTGTTAATGTCTGCATTTCCAATCACACCACTGTCATTGCTGACGATGCAGCGTTGCGCTAGTTGCTGTGGTTGTTGGCTGATTGTTATGCGGTAATTACTGTTACCGGAAAATGTGCTAGAAAAATTAAAATAACCATTTTTTTCAACGCTAAGTTGCTCACTATTTTCGAGCTGCAATATGAAACCGTTGCCTGCTAAACCGGTGACGGTGCCGCCAATAACGAAAACCTGGGGCGTATTCGTATTACCGATGATATTGGAAAAATTCAGTAGCGGTAGCTTATTCAGCGGTGTGAAGTCATTAATGGTATTGTTACCGATATCGAGATAAACCAGTTGCTTAAGCCCCGCTAGCACGGCCACATTGGTGATTCGATTTTGGCTGATATTGAGTCGCTCTAGTTGGCCAAGTTGAGTAAATACTTCGATGTTGTTGATGGAGTTATTCGATATATCCAGATTTTTTAGATTATTCAGATTATTCAATGGGGCCAGGTTAACAATTTGGTTGCCCCCCACACCCAGTGCAATTAAATCGAGGGTGATCAGTGGGCTTAGGTCATTAATTTGATTACTGCGTAATTCCAGATATTTCAGTTGCTGAAGTTTATCGATACCACTAATATCACTCAGTTGATTGTCGTATAAGGAAAGTTTTCTCAAATTTGTGAGGGAATATATAGGACGTATATCGCTAATGGCATTGTGCTCTAATGTCAGTTCTTGTAAGGCCGTGAGCGACTCAATACCACTAACTGAACGAATATCGTAGTTGGTACAATGCAATGCCTGCAATTCAGCCACTGCGGTATATCCACTATTGTTAATGCATTGGCTTAAATTGCTGTCGCTAAAACTTAAATTGGCTAATCGCTGATTAGGTTTGGCAGTTTGGCGCTGGAAGGTCGTGATCTCATTGCTTGTGAGGGAGACTAAATAATAATAATAGTTAATGTTATTGGTGAGTTCTTTGTGCAACCAGGGTGGATTATCTTCGGTAAGCAACGTTGCCGATTGTTTGATTGTGATGATATCGTTGTACGGTTCTAGACTAAAATATAAACTTTGTTGTTCAGTGACCACCGCCCAGCTGAGCGTGACTTGGCCATCTTCTGGGGTGGCGTTGAATTTAATAATATTGCTCGGTTGAATATCCGTTTGTTGCAACGTTGTGGCGCTATATTCTTTGGTGACCAGGCTTTCTCCTAGTTCATTAATGCTGATTAATTGATACCAATAAGTTGTTTCAGGTGACAGTCCACTGTGCCTGAAAGGAGGCAGGATGTTGGTGATATCAGGGAAATCACCTGCGATCGCTGAACGTAAGGTATAACTCGTGGCATGTGGGACCTCTTCCCAATCAATCATAATTTGGTCAGCGGCGATAGTGGCTAAGCTTACATTCTCTGGTGGTAATGGGGTGGTGGTGGTGGTGGTCGGGGTTGCACTTACGATAGGGGATATACGGCTTTCCCCGGCAGCAAAGTTAGCAGATACTTGATAAAAATAGGGAATATCGTTGGTGAGTGCCGTGTGTGCATAGCGGGTATTAAGCCACTGATTCACTAATTTATAGGTGGGTTGTGTTTGGCTATTTTGTTTGAAATAAATATTATAGGATAGTGCTTGTGGAATGGCTTGCCAACGAATAATGTTTTCAGCCTTTGTTGGTATGGCGCGAAGATTTTTTGGGTAAGGCAAATTACGTAATGGATTGCCCGATAAATTAATATTAACAGGTTGTGAAAAAGTCAGAATTTTATTGGCATTAGAAATTTGATTGTTAGATAGATTAATGATGGTTAATACAGGTTTTGTCGATGGTTTACCGGTATTGTCGTAGTTTATTGTTTGATCCAATAAATTGAAAATAGGGGCAATGTTTTTAATTTTGTTATTTGATACGTCGATAATCTCTAATGCGGTGAGTGTTTCCAGCCCAGCGAGGTTTCCGATATTGGCATTGGGACAACGCAAGCTGGTGAGCGGTTGGTTGGCATCTGCCTGTGCCTTTTTTGCCTCATTGATACATGTTCGCAAATTATTGTCGGGTATAGGTTCTTGGCTGGTGACAGAAAATGGTGGGCTAGAAGCCTTATCATGGCAGCTTAAAAAGAAAAAGCAACAACATAAGATAACCAAAATAGTTTTGCTGTGAGTGTATAATAAATTATCAAAACGGCGCGATAACATAAATAACATCCTTAATTATCGTATGCTAAGGAATGAGAAAAATAAAGTGGCTTGACGGTTTTTAAGCCGTTTTTTTGAAACGCTAGCGTTGATTTGGAATATTCGTTAGCTTGCCCAAGGTCGATTAAAAAACATTTTCCATACGTATCCCAATACTAAAAAAACTGGCATCGTAATTTGTTTGCTGCAAACGTTTAGCGAATTCAGCGAAGCCGATAATATCCTGAGGGAAAACCATGGACACCCCGAGGCGAAAATCAAAATAATTTCTGTCAGGCTTGTCGGCGTTGAAAGAAAATTGAGTGGCTAATGGATCACTGATGAAATAACCCGAAATCGCCTGGGCATTGCTGCGATAATTGTGTATCCATTCGATGCTAGCATGCGGTATGAATAGGCCATACTGGCTATTTATTGGTTGACTAACCCGGCTGCCAGCCCCCGAGTGAAATTGGTTGTCAGTTTGGCTGTTAATGGCGACGTTGTAGCCTTCCGCACCACTTTCTTGGTAGCTATCAATTGAGGTATTGAAATAATTCAGTCTGCCCCAGGCATCCAGGTTGATTTTGTTTCGTAATGGCCAGTTATGACTAATATTCAGGCTTAAGTCGACTTGTTTGCCGTCAGTATTACTGCGTGCATGGTTGTCAGTGACAACGTCTGCTAAGCTAAAATGAATATGCCGAGTCATTTCATGATCAGCCATGCCAACGTTGATCGCGCCATCAATCGATAAAGCCTGTTGCTCATAAGATCCATAAATAGCAAAGTGGTATCCTTGAACTTTCAAGCTTCCTGAATCGTTGGCAATATTGGCATCAGCTTTGGCGACACCAAACGCGGCACCGACAATCCATTGGGGGGTCACTTGAGTGTCAGCGCCCAGGGTTAAGTTGTAACTGTGAGGCTTGTAGCCAGACTCATTTTCTGTTGATTTTTTGTCTCCTATTTCCAGCGTGCCGGAGGCAAAAAACGCCATGGGTTTGCTCAATAAATCGCTAAAAAATTGACGGACTGTTTCATTTTCCGCTAGTTTATTGCCCAGGTAATTGACCATGTCAGATGGCAATGGCTCACCATCGACGAGCAACTGTAATCCTGTAAAGTGATTTTTTCCGCCCCCTTGCCGCAATGTAATGAGGCGATTGCCGATGGTTTTCAGTTGTTGGTCTGAGAGGCGCAATCCGAGGGTGTTCTGTGATCCCACAGAATCTGGGGACAGTGCTTGCAATATCTGTCTTGCTTCTGAGTCAGAGGTTTTTTCGAAAGCTTGGCAGGTCTCGAGTAAGTTTTGTTGCGCTGTCGTGAGGTTGTCGTTGTTTGCTTCTAATTCAGGACAGAAAACATTTAATGTCTGTACTATTGCGGCATTCGGGGTATTTTCTGCGAAGGCGATGGATATATCATCATTGTCTTCAATTGTCAGTATCAATTTTTCTGTCACGTTATTGTTAATGGTCGTTGCATCCGTTGTGGTCAACAACAGTTCAAATTGTTCATTGAGTTCGGCCGTGCTGTCATCAATAATGAGGATGGTGATTGTCTTGGTGCCGCTATCATTAGCTTGCCAAGTGAGGCTGTTATTGGGGCTGTTATTGAGGCTAACATAGTCTTCATCGGCGGTCGCGGCCGGTGTCTTGGTGGTAGGGAATTGTGTTTGATAGTTCAGTGTTATTGCTTCATTGCTTTCATTAGTGCGCAGTAAGGTAACATTTAATTGAAATGATCCCTGGTTTTCCCCTAGCCTGGGGGAACTCGGTACAATGGTAATTTCATTGGCATAGAGAGCCTGGGTGGCTACACAACAATAAAGCAATACACATAACAAAAAGACAATTTTTCCTGTGACATCCATTTTAGCAAGCAAGCTTTGCCCTAAGCAAGCTCTGTGATTGTCATATGATTTTGTTATCTCATAGGTTAAATATTGACGGATGAATTTCATGCAAGTGATGCTTTACCAGGTATTAATTTAAATAATGAAAAATAACTTATGGCTTGTGCTATTTATTTGTTTTGGTGAACCGTGAAACCTCCATTGAATATCATTCTCAGATGTTATGTATTTCCTACTTTCGTCATAAAACCAAATCATTGATGATACTGCGGAATATATTTCGTCTAGAAAATTCAGTATTAGAGAAGTCGTTAATCGAGTAAGTGGCGTTTGTGAATACAAGCAGAGTTAATTTTTACTCTTGTTAGCGTGTGTGTTTACTGTGGCTGGTTTTTCAGGATAATCGTGTCTTTTTGTCGAAAAATTCCACGAATGGCCGCGACCTTAACCAGATTAAATCGATGGTGTGGGTAAATATGTACATGTTAAAGAGATATGTCAAGTTTGGGTATATCTATCGCCTGATTTTTGGCGCTTGCTCGTTTTGAATTGATGGGTTTGCAAGCGTTAACGACGAATGATTCGACAGTTGATGAGTTTATGCTCCGTAGTATTGTTGAGTGTGGACCCATTGTATCAGAAGGAAATGTCATGGAGACTAAAAAATATTTATTAAAGGCGGCCGAAATTGAACAAATGCCCGGTCAGCAAAAAACTCACTTTCTAAACCCAAAGGCTACCCGGTTAAATAAATCTTTGGGGGATGCCGTTGGTTTGAATCACATTGGTGTGCATCTCATCTATGTGCAACCAGGATATGATACCACCGAGTACCATAAACACCTTTATGAAGAAGAATGTGTCTATGTGGTATCAGGCGCAGGTTTATTAATGATTGAGGGAGACCGTTATCTCTTGGAGCCTGGCGATTTTGTGGGTTTGCCACGTAACGAGGTGGCCCATACCATCGTTAACGAGAGCAATGAAATTTTAGTTTGCCTGGTGATGGGGCAGCGCTTGGAACAAGATGTCGCTGTGTATCCTCAGGCGAAAAAGAAATTGTATCGCAATAGTGGTATTTGGGAATTACTTGATTTAGAAGCCATTCAAGCCATTTCGCCGACCTTGCCGGAAGTTAAAACCTGACGCTCCAAAAAAATCGGGTTAAAATCGTTTCGCTATGGGTATATATAGCCATTAAAATTTTTCATCATTTTTTTGAAACGCGTCGGGTTGAAGCATGAGATAACGAAACCAAGGATTAATTGAGGATGATGGAAAAATGGTCGGTAAGTCAAGTCAATGACATGGCATCGGATACGGCCTCCGTGTCAGCGGGTCGAAAATTAGCGGTGGCTAATCAATGGCAGGATTTAGGACAAGCCGAACATTTATTGTGGGGAGAAATTAAAGGGAGTGGCAGAAACGCCTATCAAGCTTGTATTGAGCTGATGACTCCCGCTTTTAAGTGTTCATGCCCGAGTCGAAAATTTCCTTGTAAACATGCGTTAGGGCTGGCTTATGTGTATGCCGAATCACCCGATGCATTTTCTCATATGGCGATACCAGATTGGGTGAATACGTGGCAGCAACGACGCGAAAAACGCCAGCAGCGAGTAACGGAAGGTGCTGAGCAAAAAAATCAGCCGGTGGATGAGGAGACTCAAAAACGGCGTGAAAATGCTCAACAAAAGCGTATTGAAAAACGCCAAAATAATATACAAATGGGCCTTGAAGAATTACAGCGCTGGTTAAACGATACCATAGGCCATGGCCTAGTACATTCGTTAGAAGATGGTCAAGCCTGGCAACGTATGATAAAGCGTTTAGTGGATACCCAAGCGCCGGGTTTAGCTAATTGGCTACAACGTTGTTTAGATTTACGCTACAGCACTGAGCAATGGCAATCGCAACTATTGTTATCATTGGCTAACTTACAGTTATTGTTAACGGCGAATGAGCAACAAGCCCATCTACCCGATATTTTGCAAGCCGATATAGAGGGTTTGTTGGGGCTCACACGTAACAAAGAGACGCTATTAGCACAACCGGGTATGACGGATACCTGGTGGGTGATGGGCAAGTGGTCTGTTCAGCAAGCACAAATACAGATGCAGCGCACGTGGTTGTGGGGAGAAACACAGCAACGCTGGGCACTGTTATTGGATTTTGCGGCACCCAACCACGTCTTGGTGATTCGTCCACAAGCCGGTCAGGCTATCCAAGGTGATCTGGTGTTCTATCCGGGTAGCTGGCCAGTACGTGCGTTGGTGAAGCAGCCACCGTCTATCTCATTAATCAATCCCATGGCATTAAAACAAATCTGTCATTCAATTGTTGATTTATACGAACAATTTTCGGCAATTTTAGCACAATACCCTTGGCTAGATCATATGCCTGGAGGTTTGCAACAGGTGACGCCTGTTACCCTTGATGAGCAATGGCTATTTATTGATGAGCAACAGTATCAAATACCCATTGCACCCAATTTTAGATGGCAATGGGAGTTATTAGCCTTGAGCGGTGGTTTGCCTATTGATATATTGGGTGAATGGGATGGCCATCATTTCTTTCCTTTGACGGTGATCGTCGATGAGCGAGTGCAAGGCTTATATGATTTACAGAGGATGGAGGCTTAAGGAGTGAGGCTAAAATTATGGGATGAGTTACTTAAAACAGCACTGCTTGGCACCGAACGTAATAACAAACCGTGGCAAGCCGAAGGGAAGTTAGGTGATTTGCTTGCTAATATTCAACATTCAGACAATGATCCCGCGCTTTATTTTTTGCAATGTGTGGCGGTGGTGGCAAACTATCAACGCGCAGGTCAACAACCCACAAAAACATCGGTTGAGTTGGCGTGCCCGGCTAAGCGTGATAGCCGGCCTGTGGTTAATGATATTCAGTCGCTTCGCTTTATCTTAACGGATAATAGTTTTCGACCGTTATTAAATGAATGGTTAGGTCAGGTGAAAGGGCAAGGGTATCGAGTGACTGAAGTGATGATACCGACGCTATTAGATGTGGCGTTGAGTGACGAGTCATCACGCGAGGTAATCCTGGCGGCCATTGGTGAGCATGGTATTTGGTTGGCGCAACAAAATCCACGTTGGCAAAGGCTATGTATCGCCACCCAAGCGAACAAGATAACCGACAGCGAATGGGAAAAAGCTAACACTACGGAGCGCACGGCTTATCTTAAACAATGCCGCCAGCACGATCCCGACAGTGCACGAGCCTTATTAGCCGAGGTGTGGGGTAAAGAAGCGGCGCGTGATCGTCGACAATTTATCGAAACTATCGCCGTGAATTTACAAACTGCCGATCAGGCGTTTCTTGACAAAGCACTCATGGATAAGAGCAAAGACGTTCGCTATCGGGCGGCGGGTTTGTTGGTAAAGTTGCCAGCCTCCGTCTTGCAACAGCGTTTTCAGCAACGTTTATCTCAATGGTTAGTGCTCCAGGAAAAAACAAGCTTGATGGGCAAACTGAGCAATCATAAATATCGATTGACAGTCAACTTGCCTGAACAATGGGAGAAATCTTGGAAACATGACGGCATTAGTGAGACGGCTCCTAAGGGTAAGGGACAAAAGGCCTGGTGGTTAGAGCAAATGCTAGAGCGAGTCAACCCGGAATTTTGGTGTGAGCATTGGCAGTTGAGTGTGGATGATATTTTTTCGCTGATCAAAAAACATGAATGGCAAGCAATCTTGTTACAGGGTTGGCAGCGTGCCACGATACATTTTTCCAGCCAAGATTGGGCCAGTGCGTTTATTCGTCATAATGAGCAGAGTGATCCAATTTTTTGGAGGATTTTGTCATCCGAAGCTGGTGAAGCCTTATTGGGTGAGCAATTAACAAAATCGAAGCAGTTAACTAAATTGAAAAGCGGGATAAACCAGTTAATCAATATTGAACATCTCTGGAGCGAGAATTTTTCTAAACAAGTTGTCATGGCCTGGAAAAATTATTTATCATCTGAAAAAAATATCCATGATTATTCTATTTATAATGTGTTTCGGCATGCAGCGTTGTATCTAGATAGCTCGGTTTTAAAACACATGCAGCAACAACTTGAGGTTTTTCTCAATGAAAATTCACCCTGGCACAAAATATTAAATGAAACGCTCAGCATTGTACAATTTCGATACGACATGTTACAAAATATTCGAGGTGATCGGTGACAATCAATACTGACTCAGTCAATACGGCATTGCGACAACATGCTGAACAAGAGTTTGCCCATGAGTTAGCCGCTTTAGCGGATGTGGATGATCGGGCAAAGCCACCTAACTGGAAATTATCCCCTTGGGCAGTGCGCACCTATTTGTTGGGTGGCGCACTGGATAATGGAGTGCAGATTACGGCGAAATATATTGGTCATTCCCGCACCATGGAAATTGCCATTTCGACATTAGCGACAGATCGAGCCTTATTGTTATATGGCCTGCCAGGTACGGCAAAATCCTGGGTATCAGAACATCTCAGTGCGGCGATATCAGGTGCTTCGACCTTAATGGTGCAAGGGACGGCTGGCACGGGTGAAGAAGCCATGCGTTATGGCTGGAATTATGCCAAACTCATTGCGGAAGGCCCCTCAAAAGAGGCCTTAGTTGTTAGTCCATTGATGTACGCCATTGAACATGGTGTATTGGCTCGAATTGAGGAACTGACTCGTATTCCTTCTGATGTTCAAGATACGCTGATTACTATCTTGTCAGAAAAAACTTTACCGATACCCGAATTAAATACCGAAGTGCAGGCGCAACAAGGATTTAATGTCATTGCTACCGCCAATAATCGTGATAAAGGCGTGAATGAATTATCGAGCGCTCTAAAGCGACGTTTTAATACCGTGATCTTGCCCATGCCAGCGAGCATTGATGAAGAAATTAGCATTGTGCAACAACGTGTGGAAAGTCTGGGGCGGGCGTTACAGTTACCGGCTGAGAAACCCGCGCTGCAAGAAATCAAACGTATTGTCACCGTATTTCGTGAATTGCGTGAAGGCATTACTATTGATGGTAAAACAAAATTAAAAACACCATCCGGAAGCTTGAGCACGGCTGAAGCGATTTCTGTGGTCAATAGTGGCTTGGCGCTGGCTTCCCATTTTGGGGATGGCTCATTGCATGCGGTTGACCTGGCTTCGGGATTGCTTGGCGCCATTGTGAAAGATCCGGTACAAGATACCATTGTCTGGAAAGAATACTTAGAAACAGTGATTAAGGAGCGCTCTGGTTGGCAGGATATTTATCGTGCTTGCCGCGAAACGTTATGAGTTATTCTGTTTTTGGCATTCGCCACCATGGGCCAGGGTCAGCGCGTAGCCTCTGTCAGGGATTAGCGGATTTAGCACCTGACATGTTGCTCATTGAAGGGCCGCCAGAAGCGGATCATTTATTGACGTTTGCTAATCACCCAGCCATGCAACCGCCGGTGGCTTTATTGGTTTATGCCCCGGATGAGCCCGCTGATGCTTGGTATTATCCTTTTGCCGTTTTTTCACCCGAATGGCAGGCTATTCAATATGGGTTAACCCAAAATGTACCGGTACGGTTTATGGATTTACCCGTTGCGCATCGCATCGCTATGCGCAGAAATGAAGCTCAGGCGTTACCGCAAACAGAGACCTCAGAGTCAGAGGCTGATGTGGCCAAGGATGAATTACTTGAAGTCCATGAAAAAGAAAATAATAGCTGGCGATACGATCCATTAATTTTTTTGGCGAAAGCGGCCGGATATGATGATAGCGAACGCTGGTGGGAGCACATGGTGGAGGAGCGTCGTGATAGCCAATCGTTATTTGATGCGATTACCGAAGCCATGACTCAAGTTAGACGGCATATTGAACAGAATATTAACCAACCTGCCAGCTTGCTTGAGCAACAACGTGAAGCCTATATGCGAAAAACTATACGCACGGCTGAGAAACAGGGGTATCAGCGTATTGCCGTGGTTTGTGGGGCTTGGCATGTTCCAGCACTTTATGACATGCCAACACGTAGTGCCGACAATCAATGGCTAAAAGGCTTGCCAAAAGTGAAAACCAATGCCACCTGGGTACCGTGGACTTATGGCCGATTAAGTATTGCCAGTGGTTATGGTGCCGGTATTAAAGCCCCTGGTTGGTATCATCACCTATGGGATCATCCCAATAACATTTCCATCCAATGGTTAACCCATGTTGCTCACGCATTGCGAACCACGGGATTGGATGTATCATCGGCTCATATTATTGAAGCGGTTCGGTTAGCCGAAGCACTGGCGGCCATGCGTGACCGACCGTTACCGGCGTTGCCTGAGTTTAATGATGCCACTCAATCAGTCATGCTGTTTGGTGAGACCACCGCCATGCAACTGATTCAGGAGTCATTGGTGGTGGGTGAGCGTTTAGGTGGTGTACCCAACGAAGTACCCATTACACCATTGCAGCAGGATTTACAGCAACAACAAAAACGTTTGCGACTTAAACCTAGTGCATCAATCAAAGCACTTGTCCTGGATTTACGTAAACCCATGGATCTTCAGCGTAGTTGTTTATTCTATCGTCTCAATTTATTAGAAATACCCTGGGGTCAGGTTGATGATCGTATCCGTAGCAAGGGGACCTTTAAAGAAAGTTGGCATATTAAATGGCTGCCTGACTTTGAAGTTACGTTAATTGAATCCGGTCGTTGGGGTAATACCATAGAACAGGCCGCCAGTGCGGCGGTGATACAGCAAACTGGGCAGTGTGAAGATCTTGCTGCGTTAGCTCAGCTAACAGATTATGTATTGTTAGCCGATTTAACTCAGGCCATTGATGTTGTTATGCAACGCCTGCAAGCCCAGGCGGCAGTGGCTTCAGATATCGTTTCGCTCATGCAGGCGGTACCGTCATTGGCTCGTTTGTTGCGATATGGTGATGTGCGGCAAACATCATTGGAAAGTGTCAAATGTATGCTGGATGGCATGTTATCGCGCATTTGTATCGGACTTGTCTATGCATGCTCGGCATTAAATGAGGAAGCGGCCGAAGCCATGTTTCATCATATTCAAGCGGTTCATGATGCGATAAAGATCATCGAGCCATCGGTATCGGTGGAGGCTTGGCAGCGTAGTTTATTGCAGATCATTGATGCCGATAATTTGCAATATATTATTAAAGGGCGTTGTTGTCGACTGTTGCTTGATAGCGGCGTATTGAGTGATGAACACGCCGCACGTCAATTAAGTGTGGCGTTATCGATTGCGAATCCAGCCAGTCAGGCGGCGGCCTGGTTAGATGGATTTTTGCGGGGCAGTGGTCAATGGTTGATTCATGATGAAACCCTTTGGCAATTGATTGATCGTTGGTTATGCCAATTAACCGATGACAATTTCACACAGATCTTGCCATTGTTGCGCAGAACCTTTGTTAGTTTTGAAATGCCAGAGCGCCGGCAAATGGCTGAGCGTGTCAAGCGGGCGGAAAAAACGGTCGTCGCCCCCGTTTCCGAGCTGAACTTTGATCAATCGCGGGCAGAAACCAGTTTGCCTCTACTGGCGACCCTATTAGCCCTAGCTCGTCCTTAGTTTTATACACTACAGTGTAACAAATCTTATTCAAGT
>CAYUAI010000050.1:0-30647 GCA_964442745.1 uncultured Chromatiales bacterium | reverse complement strand
GTAGCATACCAGGGGATAGATAATAAATCAATATGATACTTGACCCCGTTCATTTCTACTGCTAGTATTTTTCTCTTGAACCGTATCCGCCTTGAGTGATGATGCCAAAGAAAGTTGCAATGCCATTCCGAATTTAATTGATGATGATGCTGCGCTGGAAGAAGCGCGTTAGTGTGTTGAGGCTTTGAGCAGTTTAAGCAAGTCGGCGTGAGTAAACTGTTCCATGAAACGGTAGGTGACTGGAAACGAGCCTCTTTGGATGAAAACAAGGCCATGGGCATGAACATCACGGAAGCCGTTTATGAAAAAAACAGAGCCAGAATTGAAATTAATTTAATAGGTAGTGGAGCAGGGGGCGGTGGTAAAAAAATACGTATTCAAAGACGAACCGCAACGGAGGGGCAACATGATATTCAAATCCAAAGTGTCCATTGATGAAGTCACCGACTTTGCCAAAGCGTTTCCCATAGCAAAAATAGACGATGCACGGACTGTTAAGTAGTCAGAATGTGCATAGCTCACATTTTCGGGGTACGTCATTTAATGGTTTTGAGTTAATTTCAGGCGTAAGGTCTATGCTGCTTAAAGTAAAACGCCTGGATGTCGGCAATATTATTTTTATAACATAAAAAATCTGGAGAAGAGTTAAAGATGAAGTGCTTCAAAAAAAAAGGTAAATCATATTTATTGAAAGCCTGTCTGTTGATATTTGTCATTGCAATGCAAGTTGGATGTGGAGGCGGGGGTTCTGACGATGATAGTCCTGGCAATAACAACCCTGGCGCTGTCGATCTGTCCAGCGTGGCTTTTTCATCGGCAACTTATCAAGTCAATGAAAACACATCCAGCATCACAATCACGGTGAATCGTGCGGGTGATGTTTCTGCGGCCATCAGTGTCGATTATGCCGCTGCTAATGGCACCGCGGTTGATGGTGAAGACTTCTCAGTGACTTCAGGGACATTAAACTGGGCAGCGAACGACAGCGACGCAAAAACATTTGACGTGCAAATCCTTTCAGACAGCGCAACGGAAGACGATGAAACCGTTAATTTGGCGTTGTCCAGTCCTTCAGCAGCAACAAGTCTTGGTGCAACTTCTGAAGCTGTATTAACCATTGCTGATTTTGTCACAAGTACTGACCCATCTAGTGTATCCTTTTCAGCCTCGACCTACTCCGTGTCGGAAAACCTATCCAACATCACCATTACAGTAGAACGTGCAGGTAATATTTCTGCAGCCATCAGTGTCGATTATGCCGCCGCTAATGGCACCGCAGTTGATGGTGAAGACTTCTCAGTGACTTCAGGGACATTAAACTGGGCAGCGAACGACAGCGACGCAAAAACATTTGACGTGCAAATCCTTTCAGACAGCGCAACGGAAGACGATGAAACCATTGATTTGGCGTTGTCCAGCCCATCTGAAAATACTAGTTTGGGAAACAATACAACAGCAGTGCTAACTATTTCTGACGTTGTTATAAGCGTTTGTAATGGTGAAATTACAGATCGTGATATCACTGTTGATACAACTTTAAATGAACCTTGTTACAAAGTGCCGAATGGTATTAGTGTCAATAATCCGGCAAAACTGACGATTAGTCCGGGTGTAAAATTGCAGTTTGCTTCGGGAACACAACTGGTAGTAAATAAGGGGGCATCACTATCTGCTACCGGTACGGAGGCGCAGCCGATTGTTTTCACTGCTCAAGAGGCAACACCGGGTTACTGGAAGGGTATCAAGTTTAACCTTAGCAACAGTATTAATAATCAGCTGGATTATGTCACCATTGAATATGCGGGAGGAGGAGATGCGTCAACTTCTGGGAACATCACGTCAACTTGCTTTCCTTCTTCTCCCACACGCTTTAGCGTAACCAACAGCACTATAAAAGACAGCTTTGGCTGGGGAGTGTATCAATTCGGTACCGCAACAGGTGGTTGCAATATCACGTTAAGTAATAATACTTATAGCAACAATGCGACGGGGGATGTGAATGCGCCGTAATAACCAGAGATGGCCGACGTAAAAATGGCAAGCGGGGCAGGTTATCCTGCCCCGAATCCAGGCAATTCCCATGGCGTCGTCAATCAGAAAAATCGAATCTAAGACACATCTGCATGCGCTAACACCTAAATTTATAACACCATGGGTATATTTAGCTCTTAATTCACATTTTAATTATTGGGTATCACCTTAAGGGTTCTGGCGAATTAAGATCAAACGGTTTTCCACTAAAGGTTTTTTTGAATATGCGCTTGAGCTTATCGGGTAGCTTTGAATATCTAACCTCTATGTTTATTACATCTTCTGAAGGGAAAAATAATCCCTCATTAACAGCTTCAAGGTTTTCTGTACTAATTCCATATTTTTTGTTGATAACGATCAAAGTCATTAACTCATAAAACATATTAATGTTCAAATTTTCATGGCACAGAGCCTCATTTTTAAAATTAAAAAAACCGATAATGAGAACAATGTCATCCCTGCTTATATTATTTGATTTGATCATTTTTTATCCAAAGCAGGCGTGAGTGTATATTCAGCTTGTTCCTGACAAATTTTTATTTTTTTGTTGTAATGAATCATTGAAGTCATAAGACGGTTGGTCAAATATTCAATAACTCCATTGTTTTCACTCAAATTGAGTGTCAATTAAATTCGCGAAATCGGCTGGATTGGCAATTAAATCAGAAAAGTCTGTTGAATCGGCGATGGCGAAAAAAGAGACGAAAAAAGAAAAGACAAGAGGTAAAGCCGTAAATCTAATTTTATTTGCAACCATAATATAGCCCTTCCCAAAATCGCAAGTGCTTGAAATCATAGGTTAGTGAACTTTTATAATAAACCGCCATAGCTCTAATATTTGCTCTTATAGCGGCACTTGCAAAATCCGGAAGGCTTTTCATGGCATCCCTGAATAAATTCCAGTCAGTTTTTGTAATATTATGAGTCGCAAGAACCCGGCTTTTAGTAAAAATATCAACGATAACCCCGCCATTTACCCCCCCCCTTAACAATCTTTTTAAATACCATTTTTTTCTATATTTTCAAGCTTCAATATTCGCCTTAATATCCTAGCCAAAAAAAACAGCGGCAGAACCATCATCTTTTTGCGGTGCATATTCAACGGCTACCTTGGTAAAGTTAAATTCAACATACTCAATCAATTTTTCATTTGCACAACCAATTTCCTCTCTGGGAAGTGACGACCCCTAGCGCAATAGAGCATAAAAATAGGGGTCGCGGCATCAACATATTTCATCACTGTCATATTTTGAAACTGTACTTTTCCTGTACCGCCACCGGTATGTGCGCTTGCGGCTTGAGATAAGCCCCATTCGAACTCTAAAATATCGATTTTATTTGAATAAACCGCCTCTTTACTTTCGCCTTTTATCGCAGTTCCAAAATCAAGATAAATGTCGCTGGCTTACTGTGGTTGGAATAAATGAATTGGCTTAAATATACCCATGGCGTTATCGTATTCCCTGAAGTGCGGGTACAGCTTCGAAATAATCAATGCGGATACCGAGGGTTTTAACGTACGCCGAAGGCAACACAGAAGCACCCGTTTTAGGCGAGGATATGGAGATCCGTCGGAGTCATCAAGCCGTATCATGCAAGAAGAGATACGCTGAAGAACTCAGGAGGCCCCAAAGGGTTCCTGTCATGGGGAAACCTGACGACGGAACTATACTGGAACCTAATGTGTTGGATGATAACCATGAGCCAGGTAGGAGTGATGATTCAACAAAAAAGGATCAAAGTACTATATGCTCTCGGGGTGTCTTATCAGGCATAGTACTCAGAGGTTGGGAAAGCCAGCCACAAAAAGGACCTGACAGAAGCATATCCCAAGGGCACTTCCTGCGGGGGGCGCAGCCTGCAAAGGAAACTTAGGCTGGACACGAAGGGCCGGATAAACATAAGCCAACCTCACTGCAGAGAATAGCTATTCGAGCTAAAACAAGCAAACACCCTCGTTTTCGGAACCTCTACCAGCAGCTGGAGGCTGAATCGCTAATGGACGCTTGGTACAATCTGAACAAGAAATCAACAAGCGGCATTGACGAAGTGACTGCTGAAGAATATCAAAAGGATCTGGAATTCAACATTCAAAAGCTGGCAGAACGACGCAAAACAAAACGCTGCCATACCAAATTGGGGCAGCGCTGTTACATCCCCAAAGAGAATGGCAAGCTTCGACCGCTGGGTATACCGGCACTAGAAGACAAACTCGTACAACCGGCCTGTGCAACGGTATTAACGGCAATTTACGAAGAAGATTTTCTTGAAAACAGTTATGCCTACCGACCAGAGCGAAGCGCGAATAATGCAGTTTTAGAACTAACATTTCAACTTCAGTATAGGATCTATGGATATGGGGTAGGTGCGGTTGAATTGGCTTGAAGTTGAAATTATTTCAATCTCAGATCAAAGTAACAGCAAGTACAACCGGGAATTCTACTTCCCGTATCCTACCAGCCATGCGACAAGGATGTGGCCTGAAGCGTTTGGGACAATGTACTCTATTAAGAGGAACCGTGAGGGGAATCGGTACGGCGAGTGTGACGCGGTCGGGGGCTAGGATAGTATGATACGGTCAATGTAATGTGAATCATCGTTGACGTTCCGTTAGGCGAAGATCAGCCAAAAACACTGATAGGCTGTCACCAAAATGGTAAAGGCTCTCGGTGCAACTGGGATAACGTCGGTTGCACGTAGACACAGTAGTCTCGGAATACAGATGAGACCTAAGTCATGCGTTAAGATACTTATATAGAACGTGACAAAGCTTCCGCGTCCTGCTCACGCCCCTTTACCCACATCCATGCAGGTAATGTCGTACAATCCTCCGTTATGGAGAAAGCTGCCCGCAAGGGATGCCGATGGCTGTGCGGGAAAGAAGATGGCGGTCAAGTCAAATGACGGCCTAGTAGCTGGTGCACCCTCTAACACGGTAATACGATCTCATTGTCCAATTGAGAGGCTTTTTTTAGTGCCTCATTCCAATCGCGCTCGAGTGCCGCAGCAACCCACCGATTTTCCGGATCAACCGCAACGTATTGACGTTTAGCCCTGGAAACTTCATAGTGCGCTTGCTCTAAGGCGAGCAAGCGTTACTGATGAACCTGAGACCTGAGATTGTCTTCCAGAAGCCATCTCAGCGGCTTATGAAGGGTGCCTTGAACACCATCTTAAACAAAACAAAATTAGGCTGTCAAAAAGCCTTTCATTATTGGAGTGGCTTAAAAACAATCACGTCGTGATCCCGGATGATTTCCTCACCGGGTTAAAGTATTATCCTTAATTCGGAATAAATTACATCATGAGGACGAAGCTACAATAGATGGAGCGGAGGATGAAGAGATCCCTTTACTTCCAAAACACATGGAGAATTTCTACGAACTTTTTATCTGGTGCCGAGAGCAGATTGAAGAGACAGGCTAACCGGGTAGCCAAGGGAGCTTAGCGTAATATCGCCAAAGCTTTTTTTCAAAGAAAATCAGGCGGACAGTCTCCTAGCAATTTCGATATATTTACCGCCGTCGGGGGAATATACGCAGCGAACAAAACTTATTCATCAAAAGAAATAAAGAGGTATCGATAAAGTAATAGTCGTAGTGAAAATGGAGAAATTGATGTTATATTATCATTCATTGAATGTATAAATTGATATCACAAAGGACATAAAGTGACCGATTCGAATCATAACCAACCCGCCGGCACAAACCAAAACCTACCCTTCACTTTCGACTGGATGAGGTTTATGAGTCACCACCCGGCCGCACCGCTCGCCTTGCTCGGCACCTCCCTTTTTTTTTTCGTATTGGCATTCAGCTGGTCGTTTTTCTTTCTGTTATTTTTAGGCATCACTTTCGTATCGGTGGCTTTTTATTACCATGGGGTCATAAGACATCACCAGAAAGGGGTCATTCTACCCGTTAAAGTCGTTTCCGAGCGTCCCTTTTTACTGGCCACGTATGGTGACCTTTCGACAGGTAGTACCTCCTATCCCGCCATCAAAATTCACAAAGCAATCAACCCTGATAACCAATACAAAATCGGTGATAAAACCGTCGCACTTGCCTTGTATCAGGGCGAAAGCGTTCAAAAGCACTGGGAAGATTTTTCACCCAAACTGGTCGCAAGTTCGACCAATGACCAAGCCGCCATTGCCACAATCGAAGCGATTATCAAACCTGCTCAATGGACAGCCTTTGAGGTCGGATTAAACACCCTGGAAACCCCCGCCACGCCCGGCCTCTATCGACTGCTTGATTACAACGAAGACCAAGCCCATGAATATGTCGGTCTAGCGCGAGAGCAAGACCACAAATAAATCTGCACAACAAATTACCGATGCCTTACCATCGGTAATTATCAGCCTCCTAAGTTAGTGTTAGCCTTCCTTTATCTCCACAAGCATTTCCGTCTTCATCTATTTTTACAGGCTCGAAAAGACATTAATTGTCTAAAAGTGGTGATTGCACAAGCAAAAATGCGAAAATAACTCGTATTGTGAGTAGAGGAAAATATTCAACTCAGTACAATACGGCCTATCATAAAACATAATATTGTCTCACTAAATATGGAGTACTCAATGTCAGCGCTTATCTGTGGCTCATTTGCCTACGACACCATCATGGTTTTTCAAGATCAATTTAAAAATCATATTCTCTCGGACAAAACACATATGATTAACGTGTCATTTTTAGTGCCAGAAATGCGTAAAGAATTTGGAGGTTGTGCCGGAAACATTGCTTACAATTTAAAATTATTAGGT
Organism: uncultured Chromatiales bacterium; assembly: GCA_964442745.1. Taxonomy (GTDB): domain Bacteria; phylum Pseudomonadota; class Gammaproteobacteria; order S012-40; family S012-40; genus CAYUAI01. Next base: position 23,854 of record CAYUAI010000050.1, on the reverse strand, counting down.
GCCGAACCTGTCCCCATGGCCACCGTGGGTAAAGATTTCGCGCCCTATGCGAATTGGTTGAATCAGCATGGCATTGGTCAAGATCATATCAAAGAAATCGCTGACAGCTATACTGGACAAGCCTTCATCACCACCGATTTAGACGACAATCAAATCACGGCTTTTCATCCAGGCGCCATGAGTTTTGCTCACCAAAACACCATAAGTCAGGCAGAAAATATTAGCCTTGGTATCATTTCTCCCGATGGCCGAGAGGGCATGATCCAGCACGCCCAGCAGTTTAAAGAAGCCAACATCCCATTTATTTTTGATCCGGGTCAGGGCATGCCCATGTTTGACGGGCAAGACTTACTCAATTTCATTGAGCAAGCCCAATGGATTACAGTGAATGACTATGAAGCCCAATTAATGCAGGAACGAACCGGCTTATCTGCCGAAAAAATTGCCGAAAAAGTCGACGCTTTTATTATTACCTTGGGTAAAAGTGGATCTATCATCTATACTGACAATAAAGTATTAGAAATTCCGCCCGCTACCATCAATCATTTGGCAGACCCCACCGGTTGTGGAGATGCTTATCGAGGTGGAATCTTATATGGACTGTTAAACAAAATGGGGTGGGAGCTAACGGGGCGCATTGCTTCTCTTGCTGGTGCAATTAAAATAGAACAACATGGCACCCAAAATCATCATTTTTCACGATCAGATTTTGATACACGCTTTAAAGACACCTTTGGATTTGCTCTCAACAATTAGCGAAACTGCCTCTGGCAAAACGCGTACAAAATAAGTTAGTCAAGTTACGCACGGCTTGCGAAAGACGGCGGAGCCGACTTTATGGCAAGTTGAGCATTTTTCGCCGGAAGCGCGATTAAAAATCGGCCAATTTGTTGTGTATGCGTTTTCCTACATAGGCGCATTTATTGCTTTTTGCTGTAGCAGCACCTGGCACCGTCAATGTTTTGAACAAGAGGCAACAATACGCTCAACATTGAATTGAATATATGTCGGTGTGCAAATTAAAATTATCAGAGTAGGGCACTACGCTTGCCTCAACAACAGGACATCGAACATTTTACAAAAATGATGAGTTCATGAATCTGATAACAATATATCCAGGGCGATGCGCACAATGTATAACCACACATTCAATTCACGGCCACCCTTTTTAGATCATGCCAGTGGCTATTCAACCTCACCAGTGAATGCAGCGAAAAAAATATTCGGCGCAACTTGCTCCCTTATGTTGCCTAAGGAGTGGCCACAAGAGAAGCACTCTTCCTGCACTTTTGTTCAATTAGAACGAACAAAAACAGGCCCAGTCTGGGCGCCAACCCAGAAAGTTATTACATGCCCATTCCTTACCTTGTGTGCTTTATTGTGTACCGTTTTTTGCCATACTAGCCAAGCACTGGAAAAACAACTTCCCTATCATATGAGTCCTGTTGCCATGCTAACCGGCGATCTAGAAGTCGAAACCAGCGTCGACATCAACAAAAGCCTATCCATCGGTCCACTCTACACAAACAAAGATTATGAGTTCCCTGGAGAAAATTTAAATATTTTAGGGTATGGCATTCGTGCCGAATGGCGATTTCTAGGCACCCGATCTTCCGGAATTTATCTTAGCCCATTCGCTAAAATTTGGTCATTTGGATTTTACACCAAAAGTAATAACGAAAGTTTTCCATCAACATCCAGCTCAGTTGACACAACCACCTATGGAGCACTACTTGGTTATCAATGGATGGCGCGTTCGTTTAGCATGAATACCGGTATTGGTTGGGCGGCCTCCAATAGCCGCAATTCAGAACTTAAATTTACCAAGCAACAACACCTCATTAGCCAATCCCAAACAGAGACCAATAGCTTTTTAATTGACCTGGCCATTGGCTGGAATTTTTAACACCACAATTCATTTCCTCGCTTGCACATTCCGTTGTAAAATCCTCTCCATTTTCTACCCGCGGGGCATGCCTTATGAATCGATTCCTTTACCTATCGGTAAGCTTGTTACTCCTGAGCTGCGCCACTGACCGAGCAATTCATCTATATGATGGGCCGCCGATGGCAGAACAACAACTCTCCCGCTTGATTATTCCTTTGGAAATCGACCTGCTTTCCGTTGATGGAAAACCCGTTGCCACCCCCTTTCTTACTGGTAAACACGTACACTATCGCTTAAAAGCAGGTCAACATCATTTAATGGTGCGCTATAAAAACCTTTTTGAGAGTGACGAAGACAACCACGAAGTCATCGTCTCACCAACAAAGCTATTTCATATCGATATGGCTAAAAACCAATCCTACCGTATAAAGCACTCAATTCCCCAGGATTTGGCGGCAGTGAAAATGGCAATTAAAGATTTCCAACCCTGGATCGAAAGCAGTGCATCATCACACCATACACAAGCGAAAGCGGTGTCTTCCTCTTTCAAGACACCGAGCTTATTTGGTGTATTACAGCCAAACAATGATCTAACAACAGATAATATGCAGCCTCCATTTGAGCAATTAAAACATTGGTGGCAAAAAGCGAACCGGCAAGATCGACAGAACTTCGATGCATGGCGCAACAACTTTGAACAAATAGATGACTGAATATAGATGATAATTAAATCGATTACTCATTAGCAGCCTTGACTATTCTTGTAATCAATATTCTAATAGCAACCATAACAATAATTGTAGGGTGTTGGGCACAACGCCTAGCTCAACTTTAATAAAAAAAGTGCTAACCAAAATATCAAAATAAATAGCACCCCCTCGTATTATCCCAATTGATAACCATATTATAAATGTAACATAAGGATATCTATCACATGAACCATAAGAAGCTTGCAATAAGTGTGGGTGCATTAACGCTGCTAGCCGCCCACAATGCCTATGCTCTGCTCATCGATAATTTTGACGATTCGCAGGTAACATCAGTTTCCGCTGTTGGCCTGGCCAATACATCATTAGCCGTGGGCTCCTTCATCGGTGATAATCGTACGCTACAAGTTGATGTTTCCAGCAACCCAGACGCCAATACCACCACCGTCATCAGTTCAGGTGCCGGTTTTCTCGGCTTTGCGACAGGACCCAACACCCTGACAACGAGTGAGATATCGTGGTCTGGAATTAACCTAGACTTAACTGATGGAGGCACACAAAATGGTTTGGAGTTCGCCATACTGGAAAACGATTCCTCGCTTGCCGACCTAACATTCAATGTCAGTGACGGCATAAATATGGGTAGCTACAGCATGAATAATGTAGCGATTATCATGAGTGGCGCACCCAAAACATTCCAAATCGAATACAGTGCATTTTCTGGTAGTGTCGATTTTAGCGCACTTAGTTCATTATCGTTATTCATTAACGGCGCTGATGTAGGTAACGGCGTTGATATGCTCTTTGATTTTATTCAAACGACCTCTATTTCACCAACGGGCGCACCACCCGTGCAACCGCCCGCTAAGGGTAATATCCCAGAACCCAGTTCACTCGCGCTGTTAGGCCTTGGATTAATTGGTATTGCCCGTAAATATTCGCAAAAACCGACAAGGAAAAATCAACCAAAGCGATAAACCCAGCGTTGCATAACGACGCCTTCAAAATAAAACTCCCCCATTAAAAAATGCGGGAGTTTTGTCACGCTAACCCTCGACTTCGTGCTTCCATATTACATTTAACCTTTCATCGCCTGCAGCAATCCTTCACCCAACTCAACCGGGGATCTCACCGTATGGACACCCGCCGCTTCCAATGCCGAAAACTTCTCTGCGGCGGTGCCTTTACCTCCGGCGATAATCGCACCGGCATGCCCCATCCGCTTCCCTTTTGGCGCTGTCACACCTGCAATATAAGCTACTACCGGCTTGGAAACATTGTCTTTGATAAACTCGGCGGCTTCCTCTTCGGCCGTGCCTCCAATCTCACCCACCATCACAATCGCTTCCGTTTGTGGGTCGGCTTCAAATAAAGCCAAACAATCAATGAAATTCATGCCTGGAATGGGATCACCACCGATACCAATACAGGTGCTTTGCCCTAATTTTAAATCGGTGGTTTGCTTGACCGCTTCATACGTCAGGGTACCTGAACGAGACACCACGCCAATTTTGCCCGGCAAATGAATATCACCGGGCATAATGCCAATTTTACATTGACCCGGAGTAATAATGCCTGGGCAATTCGGGCCAATGAGCCGCACCCCTGCTGCATCAACAATCGTTTTTACTTGCAACATATCCAAGGTTGGAATGCCTTCGGTAATACATACGATTAATTTAATGCCGGCATCCACGGCTTCCAAAATCGCGTCTTTACAAAAAGCCGCCGGTACATAAATCACCGAAGCTTGCGCATCGGTATCAATCACCGCCGCTTGCACGGTGTCAAATACAGGTAGCCCCAAGTGCTGCTGGCCACGCTTGCCTGGCGTCACCCCACCCACCATTTGGGTACCATAGGCAATGGCTTGTTCTGAATGGAAACTGCCTTGCTTGCCAGTAAAACCTTGGCAAATCACTTTGGTATTTTTATCGACTAAAACGCTCACGGAATCTCCTTTATGCCTTCACAGCAACGACAATTTTTTGGGCCGCCTCATGCAAGCTTTCGGCAGCAATAATTTTGAATTCACTTGCCGTGAGGATTTCTCGCCCTTTTTTTGCATTATTGCCTTCCAAACGCACCACCACAGGTACTTCAATTCCCACTTCCGCCACCGCGCCCACAATACCCTCGGCAATCATATCGCAGCGCACAATGCCGCCAAAAATATTCACTAAAATACCTTTGACCTGCTGATCTGACAAAATGATTTTGAAAGCTTCAGCCACCCGTTCTTTGGTGGCAGTACCGCCAACATCTAAAAAATTAGCCGGACTACCGCCAGATAATTTAATCAAATCCATGGTCGCCATAGCCAAACCCGCGCCATTGACCATACAACCAATATCACCCTCCAACGCGATATAATTCAAATCCCAAGCTTTAGCGCGATTTTCTCTTTCATCTTCTTGACTACTATCACGCAAAGCTTCCAGTTCCGGGTGACGATACAGGGCATTATCATCAATGTTGATTTTGCCATCTAAACACAACAATTGACCACTTTTAGTCACCACTAAGGGATTGACTTCCAGTAAGCTTAAATCTTTACTGATAAATAAATCCGCCAAGCCCATTAATAATTTTGCAAACGCCTTGATTTGCTCATCCTGTAAAACCAGGCCAAAGGCTAATTGCCGACACTGATAGGGTTGCACACCGACCAATGGATCGACCACAATGCGCAAAATTTTCTCAGGCGTTTGTTCAGCAACTTTTTCGATTTCGACCCCCCCCTCAGTGGAGGCCATAAACACCACCCGGCGCAATGAACGATCCACCACGGCACCTAAATAAAGCTCCCGAGCTATATCACAAGGCGGCTCAATTAATAATGAGTTGACCGGTTGCCCTTTGGCATCCGTTTGATCGGTAACCAGTGGGCGACCCAGTAAACGCATTGCGACATCCACTACCGCTTGTTTACTCGCGACAATCTCAACACCACCGGCCTTACCCCGGCCACCGGCATGCACTTGAGCTTTCACCACCCACTTATCCCCACCAAGCTGATCAACCGCCTGCTCAACTTCAACGGCGCTCGTTGCTACTTGGTATCGGGGAACCGCCACCCCAAAGTCAGCAAATAATTTTTTGGCTTGATGCTCGTGTAAATTCATTGAAACTCCCAAAATAAAACGAAGGATGAGGAATGGGCAGTGATTGTATCGACCACGCCTTACTGATAAGGAATAAGCAACCCCTCAAAGCGCCCGTCATCGCTATTTTTTCTTTTTTTTCTGCACTGCATGCAAAGGGCGGCCACTCACCGACAACGCGGCTTCATGTAATGTTTCAGATAATGTCGGGTGGGCAAACATAGTCATCGCCAAATCTTCACTGCTACTGCCAAAGTCCATGGCAATTTTGACTTGCATAATCAATTCTGAACATTGTGGTCCAATCATATGAGCACCCAGCAACCGATCCGTTTTTTTATCGGCTAAGAGCTTAATAAAACCATCGGTTTGCATCATAGCGCGAGCACGACCATTCCCCGAAAAAGGAAAAGTACCCACTTGATAATCAGCACCGGCAGCCATTAATTGTTCTTCGGTTTTACCAACCCAAGCGATTTCTGGCGAAGTATAAATCACCGAAGGTATCGTATCATAATTAACCTGAGCAAAATGTCCGGCAAGTAATTCCGCCACCATCACACCTTCCTCGGAACCTTTGTGCGCCAACATCGGCCCTCTCACCACATCACCCACCGCAAACACATCAGGTGCGGCCGTGCGACACTGGTTATCCACCTGAATAAATCCACGTTCATCGAGCTCCACATCCGTTCCCGGACCCAATAAATTATCCGTATTAGGCCGACGGCCAATGGCAACAATCAATTTATCCAGCCGCTCTTTATGCTCACCCTGTTCATCACGGTAGCTCAATTCCACTTGATCATCAATCACCCGACAAGCCTCAATTTTTGCCCCCATGCGAACATCAAGGTCTTGCTGGGTAAACAAACGCAGCGCTTCTTTGGCGACTTGCTGATCGGCATCGGGCAAAAAACTGTGACTGGATTTTAATAAAAAAACTTGCGAACCCAACCGCTTCCACACACTGCCCAGCTCTAATGCAATCACCCCAGCGCCAATAATTCCCAATCGCTTAGGCACTTCTGGAAACGCTAAAGCCCCGGTTGAATCAACAATCAAATCCTCTTGAAATGGTGCCACCGATAACGAGGTTGGTGAAGAACCGGTCGCAATAATAATATGTTTCGCTTCAATGGTTTCTGTTTTATCTTCACCCAGCCAACTGACTTCTACTCGTTTATTAGCTAACAGCCTCCCGCGCCCAGAGATAAAATGAATTTTATTCGCCATGAATAAAGCGGCTACGCCTTGAGTAAGCTCACGCACGACTTTATCTTTGCTGGCTAGCATGGTCGCTAAATCGAGTGAAACTCCCTCAATATTAATACCATGTGCTGCATATTGATGGAGGCCTTTTTCAAATAACTCTGACGATTCAATCAGTGCCTTAGAAGGAATGCAACCCACGTTTAAACAAGTACCACCCGGGGAAGGCTGATGATCTGCATCCAGCCAATCATCCACACAAGCGGTTGATAAACCCAATTGTGCACAGCGTATGGCCGCCACATAACCTGCCGGTCCAGCACCGATAATAATGACGTCAAAATTTTTGTTCATATCATTTAACCATCAAAAAAATCAAGAAATCACACATTAAGTAACATGCGAGCAGGGTCTTCCAACATATTCTTAACCGTCACTAAAAATTGCACGGCTTCGCGACCATCAATAATTCGATGGTCATAAGACAAGGCTAAATACATCATTGGACAAATCACAATTTCGCCATTTTCCACGACCGGCCGCTGTTGAATTTTATGCATGCCTAAAATAGCACTTTGTGGAGGATTCAAAATGGGGGTGGATAATAACGAGCCAAACACACCACCGTTGGTGATAGAAAAAGTGCCACCCGTAATTTCTTCGATGGATAATTTACCATCTTGGGCTTTTTGCCCAAACTCCATAATCTGCTTTTCAATATCCGCCATTGCCAGTTGATCGACATCCCTCACGATGGGAACCACTAAACCTCGGGGCGAACCCACCGCTACACCGACATCATAATATCCATGATAAATAATTTCATTGCCATCAATCGAAGCATTGAGCTCAGGAAACTGTTTTAAACCTTCCACCACCGCCTTGATGAAAAAAGACATAAAACCCAAGCGGACACCGTAGGATTTTTCAAAGCGATCCCGATATTTTGACCGCAAATCCATCACTGGCTGCATATTCACTTCGTTAAATGTCGTCAGGATAGCAGCGCTCTGCTGCACTTCCACCAAACGCTCAGCGATTCGTCTCCGCAAGCGGGTCATCGGGACTCTTTTTTCAGGCCGATCAGCATCCATATCGATATTATCGGCTGACGATGACTGGCTCGGATACGTTGGTCCAGACAACTGCTGCTCCATGTAAAGCAACACATCTTCTTTCAAAATACGACCATCTTTGCCTGTACCTGTGATATCTTTCAGATCCAGACCACGTTCTTCGATTAATTTGCGTGCGGAAAGCGTTACAATCTCTTCGGTAGCAGGTGTATCTGGGCTTTCGACCGTTTTTTCCGCCATCGACTTTTCTGTAATCGACGTTGGCTCAGCCACTTTACCAGCCACCTCCGCCCCTAACAAAGCAATCAGTTGATGAGACACCACCGTCGCCCCTTCGGCTTGCAGAATCTCTTCAAGCACACCATCGTTAGGCGCGGGAATTTCAAATACAACCTTGTCAGTTTCGATATCCGCGATAATTTCGTCTCGAACGACCGGATCACCTGGTTTTTTATACCAAGTAGTAATTGTACCGTCATTGACAGACTCCGGAAAACCGGGCACCTTCACTTCAGTTGGCATAGACTTCCCTTTTTTTTCATTGTGCCAAAACCCTGTCTACATTCAGACGACCAAGGATAATTTCAATAGCGCTATTATCGCAAACCAGCTTTCCATTCTTGAACAACCTCCTAGGAGGCCGCAAAAGCCTCGTTAAGAAACTTATTTAATTGCTCAATATGCAGCGCCGTATAACCCACCGCCGACGCCGCCGAAGAAGGCCTCCCGATATAAGAGAGTGATGCATGGTCGGGGGTGATTTTACGCAAATAGTGCTGATTAGCATCCCACGCTCCCTGATTACGAGGTTCTTCCTGACACCAGAATATCTCGCGAACCTGCGGATAACGATTCATTTGATGTTTTAACTCAGATCGGGGGAAAGGATACAATTCCTCCACTCGAATAATCGCCACATTGTCACGCGCCAGCTCTTGCCGTTTATTCACCAAGTCATAGTACACTTTTCCACTGCACAATATAATTCGAGTGACATTTTTTTCCGCCATGTCTTCCATCTCAGGAATCACGGTTTGAAACTGCCCCTGAGCAAGCTCAGTTAGTTGGCTAGCGGCCAGTTTGTGACGCAATAAACTCTTAGGCGTCATCACAATTAAAGGTTTACGACAGGTAAAGTGCATTTGGCGGCGCAATAAATGAAAAATTTGCGCCGCCGTTGTTGGCATGCAAACCCGCATATTACGTTCTGCACAGAGCTGTAAAAATCGCTCTAAGCGTGCCGAAGAATGCTCTGGCCCTTGTCCTTCATAACCATGCGGCAACAACATCACTAAACCATTTTGCCGATTCCATTTTTGCTCCCCGGCACTAATAAACTGGTCAATCACCACTTGAGCACCATTGGCAAAATCACCAAATTGTGCTTCCCATATGGTTAAGGTCTCTGGATCAGTGGTGGCATAACCATATTCAAACGCCAATACCGCCATCTCAGATAATAACGAATTAATCACTAAAAATTTTTCATGCTCCGGCCCCACATTACGCAATGGTATATACTTGGAGCCATCTTTTTGGTTATATAAAATCGCATGACGATGAAAAAAAGTTCCTCGACCACTATCTTGCCCCGATAAACGAACCGCATAACCTTCATCAATCAACGTAGCATACGCCATGGTTTCTGCAAACCCCCAATCCACAGGAATTTCACCCAATGCCATACGCCGCCGATTGGTATAAATTTTTTTCACACTATGGTGTAGCTCAAAGCCATCAGGTAATGCATCAAGACGCTCCCCTAACTGATGAAGTTTGTCCACGGCCACCCCAATCCCTGAATCAATCTCACAGTCCGTGGATAAATAAGGTGCCCAGCGAATAGCGTAAGGATACTGTTCAACATCATATTCACTGAGATTATCGACCACACAATCTCCGTGATCTAATGCATCACGGTACATGAGCAAGTACTGCTTAGCTTCGTCTGCACTTAAGATGTTTTCTTCAATTAATTTTTCCGCATAAATCGCTCGCGTCGTTTTCTTTTGTTTTATTTTTTGATACATCAGTGGTTGTGTAGCCGATGGCTCATCAGCTTCGTTATGACCGTGCCGACGATAACACACCAAATCAATCACCACGTCCTTGCGAAAAGCCATGCGATAATCAAGCGCTACTTGGGTGATGAATAACACCGCTTCAGGATCATCACCGTTCACATGAAAAATAGGTGCATTCACCATCTTGGCCACATCCGTACAATATGACGTCGAACGGGCTTCTTTTTGGCTGCTGGTGGTAAAACCAATTTGATTATTAACCACCACATGAATCGTGCCTTTGGTGGAAAAACCACGTGATTGAGACATATTTAATGTCTCCATCACCACCCCTTGACCAGCAAAAGAAGCATCTCCATGCAAAACAACCGGTACCACTTGGTCACCATTGGTATCGTTGCGCCGAACTTGTCGAGCTCTTACCGAACCTTGTACCACGGGACTCACAATTTCCAGATGAGATGGGTTAAAGGCCAAACCGGTATGTACAACACCCCCTTCCGTGTCTATGTTGGACGAAAAACCCATGTGATATTTCACATCCCCCGAACCACCCAGATTTTTCTGAGACTTGCCTTCAAATTCTAAAAAAAGTTCGGCGGGCGTTTTTCCCATAATGTTCACCAAAACATTTAAACGGCCACGATGTGCCATGCCGATAATCACTTCTTTCACACCCAGCGCACCACTACGTTGAATCAGTTCATCCAATAACGGAATCAAGCTATCGGAACCTTCCAGTGAAAAGCGCTTTTGTCCGACATATTTAGTATGTAAATAACGCTCTAAACCCTCGGCGGCAGTCACCTTCTTTAACAACTGTTTTTTCACTTCCGCCGGAAAATGCGGTTTACTTTGTACACTCTCAAGACGCTGCTGAATCCAACGTTTTTCTTTAGTATCGGTAATATGCATGTATTCAGCACCGATGCTGCTGCAATAGGTTTGCTTTAAAATAGATAAAATTTCACGCAGCGAGGCTTTTGCTATGCCAAACAATGACCCGGTATCAAACTCAGTATCGAGATCCGCTTCATCTAAGGCATGTCGAGGCAATGGTAACTCAAAAATCTCTGTACTAATTTGCTCATTGAGGGGATCGAGTTTTGCCAATTGATGACCGCGGAAACGATAGGCATTAATTAATTGCAATACCCCGACCTGCTTGCTTTGTTGCTCAAAATCATGCGCCGTGCTCGCCGCCGTCGCAGAAAAATGGCGCGGCTGTTGTGCCATTTTCTTAAATATTGCTCGAATCGCCGTGTGAGAAACGTCTTCTGTCTTATTATTTACTGGCGGCAAATTTGAAAAATACACCTGCCAAGATGAATCGACGGAATTAGGATCATCTAAAAAACGTTCATACAACTGTTCGATATAGGCCGCATTATTTCCCGAAATATGAGATGTGCTCACCCACAAGGCTCGCAAATTTTTATCCTTAGTTAAATCGTCCATCACCTTCCACGTCGTATTTTTCAGCAAAGTTATCGTTGATTAATCGCCATTTTCATTCTCTGACACCCACTCTCTTCGACCACAATACACACCCAACGTCTCCAAAATAATAGCCATCCGAGTGATATGTCATTCCGCCATGGAGATACAATGATTTATTCAGTTTTTGGATGTATCAATATGAGAGAATGACGTAAGCCAATCATTTCACCGTCGTTCCCTCGTCGAGAAAACTGTCCGAGAATGCGAAAGCCTCCTCGCCAGACAAAAAATACAAGAGATCGCCCAGCATCATTTCTGATTCGCCCCCCGTAGGAAATAGTTAGCAAAAAAGACACCGTTTTTGTCAAGACCATGAACCCTAAAGATGTTACGCTTGACAATGCGGACAATAAAAAGTCGATCGTTGGCCGATGTTTAATTGCTTTATGCAGGTGCCGCAACGATAACAGGCTTGCCCACCTCGGCCATAAACTTGTAATTTCTGTTGAAAATAGCCTGGCTTACCTTCCCCAGAAACAAAATCACGCAACGTCGTCCCCCCCAGCTTAATCGCCTCAGCCAACACTTGCTTTATTGATAAGGTCAATTGCTCAGCGGCCTGCTTCGAGAGACGACGTGCTTTATGTGTCGGTCGAAGGCCTGCCATAAAAAGCGCTTCACTCGCATAAATATTACCGACCCCGACCACGATCCGGTTATCCATAATTAACTGTTTAATCGACACCATACGCTGACGCGATTTGCTGTATAAATAGTTCGCATCAAAATCATCTAATAACGGTTCTGGTCCCAAATGCTTGAATAATGCGTGCTCGTGCAACGCCTCGACCAACCACAAGACCGCGCCAAACCGGCGTGGATCGCGCAACCGCAAACATTGCTGGCCGGCAAAGACAATATCCACATGGTCATGCTTTTCCGGTGTTAGATCAACCGGGCAAACCCGTAAACTTCCCGACATTCCCAAATGAATCAATAAATGTCCATGATCAAACTCAAATAATAAATACTTGGCTCGCCGGTGAATCGCACGCAATGTATAGCCCGGTAGCGTATCAGGCAATTCGGTTGGAATGGGCCAACGCAACCGAGCCTTTCGAATTTGCACGCTTGTCACGGGTTTGCCGATTAACAAGGGTGCCAACCCACGACAACTGGTTTCCACTTCAGGTAATTCAGGCATAATGCGATATCAAGCTATATAAGCAGGTGATACATTAGCGCTGGCGTCTTTTCAACCAAACCACCACACCTATCACTAAAAAGGTCGCCGGCACCACCAATAAAAAGCTAATCCCGATGACAAACTGCGAAGTGCGAGATAATTCCAGCGAACCATCCAGGGTAGTTTTGGCAGGAACCGCAATCAACGCATCATCATTCACCAGCCAGTTAATCATATTCAGCGCTAAATTCAGATTACCACTGACGCCCAAATAAGCATCCGATAGAAAATCTGCATCGCCGATCACCACCACACGCTGTTGATTATTCTCCGTCGACCGCTCCGCTAGTAAACCGCCGGTATCGACAGTTTCTTGTGATATCTCGGCATCCGATGTCAATTCATCCATAAGATCGTTATCATCGTCATCACCAAGCACTGTGCGCATGCGTGACAACGATACTCCGATGGCAATCGGCCCAACAATGTCTTGACCTAGATCCAGTTTTATTTCACCTGACTCATCGGTTTCAACCCAGGTACGAGGCAAACTTTCCAGGAAAATTGCCTCCTCCCATTCGGTATCACCACTCAATTCTAAACCACGAGCCGCCGCAAATAAGGTACCTACCGTAAAGTTCTGAGTAATCGCATGGGGTGGATAATCAGGCAACACAATAAAACGAGGATCGCCCAGTTGCTGGCTTTCCAAATCGACCAAAATCCCCGGTAATGCTTCGATACCTAATTGCTCTGCAATGGACTCCATCCCTTTCAGGCCACCCGGTTCCAGCAACCACAAAACATTACCATGGTTATCGATAAAATCCTGGATCGCTTGCACTTCCCCCGCTAATAGCGCGTTGCGCGGGTCTGCAATAATCAACAGCGACGTATTGTCAGGCACTTGCACCGCACTCATCAAATTTAAGCCACGAACTTTCAATCCCTTTTTTTCCATTAAGCGGGAAAAATTAGCAAAATCATAATTCGCTGTTCCACGAAAGTTACGCTCATCATGTCCTTGCAAAAATACCAACCAGCGATCCGCATTTCGTATTAAGCGATAAAAGGTATTTGTTAAATTTTGCTCATTCAGCGGAGGAATAACCCGCTCACTACGCCCCTCATATTCAAACAACATTTCACCATCAATGCTCATGTCCATTTCACGAGCTAAACCCGGTTTCGTTTTAGGGTCAATAAACTCAACACTAATATCAGATTTATAGCTTTGGTAACGACTCAATAGCGCTAAATAGTCTCGCTTAACTTGCATATTGGCTTCAGAAATAAAAATTTTTATGGCCACGGGTTGACTCATTTTATCCAACGTCGCTAACGAAGCAACCGATAACGTGTGGCGCTGGTTGGCCGTCCAGTCTAGCTCGACATGATACTTTACGCTCAACCAGGCAAGGCTACCGATCGCGCACAAAAATACCAAAATAAATAATAGATTCTGCCGTTGAATGCGACGCTTAATTTTTGGAGTCACTTGCATAACGATTATCCCTCTAGTGTTGTAATCGATCCGCATCAAGACGACGAATACTTAACACTAGAAAAGTCACAATAAACAGCAAATAATAAATAATATCTTGCGTATTAATCACTCCCTTAAGCAAAGATTGATAATGTTTCAGCAATGACAAATAATGCAACACGTTGCTCGCCTGATCCTGGCGAGTCCCCGCCCAATCAATGATCCAAAGTAATAACAATAAACCAAAAGTGCCGACCGCCGCCACCACCGGCTGTGCCGTTAATGTCGACATATACAGACCCGCGGCGGCAAAACTTGCCAACAACAAAGCCAGTCCGATAAAACCAGAAAATACCATCCCCCAATCAGGCATACTCCCCGCTAACAACGATAACGGCATAAGCATAATGGATAATAATAAAACGCAAATAAACGCCATAATCCCTAGGTACTTACCTATAATAATCTCAGTCATTGAAATTGGCGCACTCAACAATAAACTTAATGTCTGATTGCGCCGCTCTTCACTGACCAAGCGCATGGTTAACAAAGGCATCACCAACAACAAAATCACTGTCGCATTAGCAAACACCGGCATCACCACCACTTCAGTCACTCCAGGCGCATTGTCCATCAATAACAAGCGGCTTTGGGCCTGTAAATACAGATCCACTTGACTGAGAAATAAATACCCTAAAATGAATAAACTGATCGCGAGAATGCACCACGCTAAGGGCGATAAAAATAAACTTCTCACTTCCCGTGCAGCAAGTGTAAATATCATTATCTAGCCGCCTTTATCTGTGTTAAAACATTATTTAATCAAACGGCTATGCAAAAGCATAACCCAACTTAAGTATAGTGTGAATCGCCACCGGACAACATTGCCTAAAGGATGAAAATCAAATAAGTTATCGCGATTTTTGCCCAAGATATCGATAATGCCCGCTAATCGGATAATCAAACAACATATCATTAATCTTTGGACCTGAACCAATATTATGCACAATAAGCGGCCGCTTACTGTCGGCTGAGTTGGCATCAATGACAATGCCAATATGCGATAAATTCCCCGGCAATATCCAGGTCACTAAATCGCCGGGCAAATAATCTGCCGCATTACCAGTCACCGGTACCATCACACCATGCCTTTTAAGGAACACTCGCAAATTCGGCACCCGGCGATGATCAATATTTTTATCCGGTTGGGTCAACCCCCAAATTCGGCGAGATGGATACGCGCTAAAATTTAGTGTCATATCTTCATGCACCGCCTGTTGCAAATCGACCCCCACTTTTCGAAATGATCGGATGATAACATCGGTACATACGCCTAAATGGGCGGGAATGTCACCATTGGGATAACTTATACCAAAATAAGACCCATCATAGGTCACTTGGTGTAAAGTACGGTCTTTCGCGGCATTGACTAACGCGCTGGCAAATATTTGACTTGATACATCCGCCCAGACATAGCTTAATGGCAATAAGACAGTGAGTAAAAATAAGGCTTTTAAGCGCAAAAAATCTCCTCCTCTACGTCTTAAATTAAATCTCATGATGATTTTCACCCGTCCGAGTCACAAATGTAGGTTAAAATAACCGAGGAGAAATAAAAACCATACATTGACGGCTTCGGAGTAATCAATCGATAATGAGAGTAATTAGTGCTAATGTAAATGGCATACGTTCTGCCGAAAAAAAAGGCTTTTTTGATTGGCTGCTAAAGCAAAATGCCGATGTCGTCTGCATCCAGGAAACCAAAGCACAAGAACACCAACTGGATGATAACATTTTTTATCCAAAAGGTTACTATTGCTACTACTTCGACGCAGAAAAAAAAGGCTATAGCGGGGTGGCGGTTTTTAGTCGCGTCAAGCCCGATAATATCATCACCGGGCTAGGCTGGGAACGAGCGGATCAAGAGGGCCGCTATCTCCAGCTAAACTACCAAAGCTTGAGTATTGCTTCATTTTATTTACCTTCCGGTTCTGCCAATGAGACGCGCCAACAAAGCAAAATGGAATTTATGGCGCAACTATTGGAGGTACTGAAAAAATTCCGCCGCCAACGGCGAGAATTCATTATCTGTGGTGACTGGAATACGGTACATCAAGCGATTGACATTAAAAACTTTAAAAGCAATCAAAAAAACTCAGGCTGTACTCCACAAGAACGCACCTGGCTCGATCACTTATTTAACCATACAGGATACGTCGATGCCTTTCGCGTGGTCGATCAACGTGCCGAACAATACACCTGGTGGTCAAACCGCGGTCAGGCCCGTGCAAAAAATGTCGGCTGGCGTATCGATTATCATATCATCACCCCCGGCTTAAAAGACAAAGTGCAAGGCGCTGCCATTTACAAGGATAAATGGTTTTCAGATCATGCACCGCTTAGCATCGACTATGATGTATTATTGCACAGTAAAATCCAATCTAGTACTTGATAGCTGACAGGAGATTCACCGTGAAAGCTGAGTTATTTGATATTTTAGATCTCATCTTTAATTTCTGGACCGGCCTGGCCGTGGTGTTGATTGTCTTATTAAAAACATCGGTTAAGTTTGTCCCGCAAAACCGTGCCTTTGTGATTGAACGGTTTGGCAAGTATCGAATCACCCTCACCGCCGGATTAAATTTTATTTTCCCTTTCATCGACAAAGTCGCTTACAACCGCTCACTAAAAGAACAAGCGATCGATGTCCCTAGCCAAAGTGCAATTACCAGAGACAATATCGGTTTAACCGTTGATGGGGTATTGTATTTAAAAGTATTAGACGCCTCTAAAGCCAGTTATGGCGTGGAAGAATACATCTTCGCGGTCACTCAACTGGCCCAAACAACCATGCGTTCTGAAATTGGTAAGCTCGATTTAGACAGAACATTTAAAGAGCGTGACACCCTAAATACGGCCATTGTGCATGCCATCAACGAAGCTGCAGAACCTTGGGGAGTCCAAGTACTACGCTATGAAATCAAAGATATTACGCCACCACGCAGTGTGTTAGAAGCCATGGAAAGACAAATGAAAGCCGAATGCGATAAACGTGCCACCATCTTGGAGTCAGAAGGTGAACGCCAGTCGGCGATTAATGTGGCAGAGGGAGATAAACAAGCCAAAGTATTAGCCGCCGAAGCGGATAAAACAGAACAAATCCTCAAAGCTGAAGGCGAGGCCCGCGCCATTGAAATGGTGGCCATAGCAAAAGCGAGTGCACTGCGCACCATTGGCGAAGTAGCGGCCACTCATGAAGGACAAAAAGCGGTGCAGCTCGACCTAGCCACCCATGCCATTGAGGCGAAACAAGCGATCGCCAAGCAATCAACCGTTGTGTTAATGGATGGCAAAACTAATGAAACATCCAACGTCGTCGCCGAAGCCATTGCCATTGTCAGTGCAATGAACCAAAGCAGTGAATTTACCAACGCCCTAACAAAGACCGAGTCATGATCGAATACTTTGACAACCACCAATATGCCTTTTGGTTTAGCCTAGGTTTTGTTCTGCTCGCCATTGAAGCCTTAGTGCTCGGCTTTGCCACCGGCGTATTAATTTTTGCGGGTATCGGTGCCTTATTAACCGGCGGTTTGCTCTGGTTCGAGGTCATTCCCTATACCTGGCAAGCCAGTATTGCCAGCTTTGGCATTAACTCCACGGTGATAACCGCCATCTTGTGGAAACCCATGCAAAACTTGCAGAATAAAAACGCCGCACCAGCCAAAGACAATACCAGTGACTTGGTTGGTCATACATTTCGGCTGACCAGTGCCATCACCGTCACCGCCCCCGGCTTAGTCCGTTTTTCAGGCATCGAGTGGCGTGTTGAAATTGACGACAGTACAAAACTCAAACAGATTGAAGCCGGTACCAAAGTCGCGGTTCAATCGGTTGATGTCGGAGTCTTTCGGGTGCATCCGCTGGACTGACATTTAGCAAAATCACCGTTGATGGCGCTGCCGACCATAAGCCGGCTTTTCCGGCCGATTTAACGCCCATCGCAAGTAAAAATAACCGACGACTCCCGAAAACAATGACCCTAAGATAATGCCTAAACGCTCATCAAACGTCACATTGGCACTCTCTTCAAAAGCCAACGAACCAATAAACAGGCTCATGGTAAAACCGATGCCACAAAGTATCGCCACACCATACAAACTTTGCCAAGTCATTCCTTTAGGTAATTGAGCAATACCCAGTTTAATGCCAACCCAACAAAACAGAAAGACACCCAGTTGTTTGCCAATAAACAAACCCATGAAAATACCTAATGAAACAGGATGAAGCAAGGCATCCATATCCACGCCACTGAATGAGATGCCCGCATTCGCAAAAGCAAAAAGTGGCAACACCCCAAAGGCGACACTAACGTGTAAACTATGCTCTAATTCGCGTAACGGCGATTTTTTCGGTGACTTAGCATTGCGTAAAGGAATAAAAAATGCGCAAATGACCCCCGCTAAAGTGGCATGCACTCCCGACTTCAATACCGCCACCCACATAATCAAACCAATCAACAAATACGGTGTCGTTTCCATCACTCCCTTCCGATTCAAAACATACAATGCCACAATACAAAAAGCCGCCACCACCAACGATAACACCGATAAATTACTTGTGTAAAAAATGGCAATGATCACAATGGCACCAATATCATCAAAAATCGCCAATGATACTAAAAAGATTTTTATACTGAGCGGTACTTTTTTGCCCAACAATAAAAGGATGCCCAAGGCAAAGGCAATATCTGTGGCAGCGGGAATGGCCCAACCTTTTATCGCTTCTGGATCATCGTAATTGAAAGCCACATAAATCATCGCAGGGACCAACATACCGCCAATCGCACCGAGGGCAGGTAACACAATATTTTTTGGCTCAGCCAATTCCCCTTCGAGAACTTCTCGCTTTAATTCCAGGCCAACCAGGAAAAAAAACAGCGCCATAAGACCATCATTAATCCATAGCAAAAGGGGTTTAGCAATGATCAATTCACCAATCCGGATTTCGACAGGCACATCAAGCAACATATCGTACCAGTGAGACAAGGGTGAATTAGCCATAAACATCGCCAAAATCGCAGTAAACAATAAAAGAATACCGCTGGCAGATTCTAATTTAAGAAAATCTTTGATTAAACTTGTCATTTTTTGAATAATTAACTTCCAATACATTGTTTAACAGGCAGCTCCTAACAATCCCAGAATCCGCAGTTGAACAGCCTGTGAGGTATGCCAAATGGTTATAATGGTAGTCTTTGCTGCTTCAATCCCAGAAACAAGCCAGGTAAACCGGTATCATGCAAATCCACCACGTCACACTGTGACGAATGATTAATGCACTTAACTCGCGACCGATTGAAGGCTTATTTCATGATTTTCTGAGCAGGTCAAATTAACAAAAATATCTTCCAATGACATTTTTTCCGGCGTCAACTCATACAAACCCCAGTCCTGCTTGACCGATTCTTTGACGATAAAATCTACCGGGTTATGATCCGGGTGATAGTGAATTCGCCAACACTGCGGCCCCAACGATTCAACCTCAACCACATCAGGTAATGCACTGAGCTGCTTAGCCGAAGGCGAGTGGCGAAACCCGACTTTGAGATTAGAGGCTTGCATTTTATGCTCTAATCCCTTGATGGTTTCTGTCAAAACCAATTGCCCATTGTTTATTATCTGTACACGATCACAAATTGTCTGTACTTCTGGCAAAATATGGGTTGACAAAATTACACTATGATCGCCGCCTAATTCTCGAATCAGCGATCGAATTTCACGGATTTGAATCGGGTCCAAACCCACTGTTGGCTCATCAAGTATAACGACATCAGGCGAATGAATAATCGCCTGAGCAATTCCCACCCGTTGCTGATAACCTTTCGATAAGTTGCCAATCAGCCGACGCCCTACTTGCTCTAAGCCACAGCGTTGCTTCGCGTTATCCAGAGCGGCACTTACCGCTTTTGGCAAAATACGATTAATGCGCGCACAAAAGACCAGATATTCATCAACCGTCAACTCCCGATATAACGGCGGTTGGTCAGGAAGATAACCTAATGCCGCCTTAGCTTGCTTCGGATGGTCTAACAAATCAACCCCATTGATGACAATACGACCAAAACTGGGGGCTAAATTGCCGGTGATAATTTTCATGGTAGTGGATTTACCCGCCCCATTAGCCCCTAAAAAGCCCATCACTTCTCCTCGCCGCACCTCAAAGCTGATATCATTAACGGCGCAATGCTCTCCATAATAACGGGTCAAGCCCTCCACTTGTATCAGTATTTCTTTTTCCATTGAATTAACGATAGCGCACAACCCTAAAGTTTAAGTGAAGAAGCGAGCCGATCAATAAACCATCGATCCCTGAAACTGGTCGCAAGCAGACAAACGCCCCTCAACCGCCTGAGCATCACATCACAACGCGGGAAATTATAACAAGAATCATAGAACAATGCAGTGAGGAATGAGCACCTGATAACTGTCCGGTTTAGCGCTCGGCTTTGTCGCCCGAGTTGCCTAAAGCACTCACTGTTGGCGTCCTACCTCCCTCATCCATAGGATCGTCAGATTTAGTTTATTCGTTCTGAGGAGACAAAAGCGCAAGAATCGTAGTGCTATTTTGCACATTAGGGGACACTGATGGCAATATCGTCAGCAAAAGCGCGATCGTTCATCACTCGGGGAATATGTTCGGGTCAATGGCAGATCACGACTTCGCCGAGGTGTCTTTTCAACAGTAGTTCGCCGACTGTCAAAATATCTTCATCTCTACCAAGCAATAGCGGACCATAAATGATAGTAAAAGTAAATATTTGACCCATTGTATCCTAAAAAACATCCTCGGCTATCCGATTAGCTGTATTTTTTCTCCCTACCTTCTCGCACAATATCAACAATTTCAGTCTAACTCATGCCAAGATTAACACCTAAATTCTGCAAGTAATTATCGAGCTAGCAATCGGCAAGCAAATAGTTAATTAAATAGACAAAGCTTGCTCGCTTAAATCGACAGGGTTAGCCAAATAGCTCAAATCGGACTTGCCGACTATTGTAATTCCAATTGATTGCCGTGTTTTTACTTCGCTTAATATGAAGCAAGCAAGAGAATGTCTGCGCTTGTTTTTCAGCGCATGGAAGTTCTCCTTTCTTCACGATTCTTTATGTGAGTTATAGCCTTTAGCAACGCCTTCTTGCTTGCCATAAACAGTTTTTACACTCAAGTCGACATCAATCCATAGCGTTTTTAGTGCCGCGACTTTATTGGTTCCATCGCGTAACGCTTTTTGCCAGACCGTTCAACGCAGTACACGTACGAGTGTTTCCATTTCGCTGATGTGACGCGCACTAACCTCCTTGAACAAACGACCCAATGTGGCTTCATCGGGTACGCGTAACCCACCAGCAGCCCTTTGTAATACTCGGCAATTTGACCAAAGCAATCCGCATTTGCTGATGCTGAAGGCGCCACCAATTAATCCTGTGAGTATGAGGAAAACACCATCATCAAGACGATAAACAGCATTGTCGTTTCGTTTATGGTCGATGGTTCTTCGAAATAGCTGAGTAAACCCGAGTTTGTCCAGGGATTTGATAACAGGGATAAGCCCAGCTTTGCTAGTCATGTTTTTCCCTGTTTTTTGAAAAATGGCCTTGCCTGATTTGGCGCTCATGGCCGGGCTGAAATTAATGAAGAACTGACGGGCCGTTATTTGTATTGTGGTGTGATTCAGGAAAAAAATATTGTGGCCGGTGAAAATGGTCAGGCAACATTTCGCTATCAAAACAGCAAGACAAAAAAATGGAATTCAAACCGATCTCTGGAGAAAGATTTTTGTGGCTGATTATCCAGCCTGTGTTACCGAAACGATTTAGACGTACCCGAAATTTTGGTTTTTTACACCCGAACAGCAAACGCTTGATTCAAGTGCGACAGTTTTTGAAGGGGCTTGACCCAAATCAAGCACTGACATGGATGAAAAAACGTCCACCTCGGCGCTGTTCTTGTTGTGGTGGCGAGATGAAGACCATCAAGCGGAGGATTCTTCCTCTTGGATATTCCGTCAGTTTGGTGCCGGTTTGATAGAAAGGGGCCATCATTGATTATGTAAATACACACCCAAATCGATCCATGTTGAAAGCCTTGTTAAATGTGATACTACGATCTACAATATAATTATGCGCATGATACATATGCATTAAATATGTGGAGAATTCACTATGGGACATTATTTTAATGCTGGGGCTCCCAAAAAGCCAACTAACCTTACTGTAAACAGTGATTTGCTAGATATAGCTAAAAAAATGAAGATCAATATATCTGCTACTTTAGAAGAAGCACTTGCAGATAAAGTGCGACAAGAAACGTCGGACGCATGGCTAGTAGAAAACAAAGCAGCCATTGAGCAGTATAACGAATTTATAAAAGAAAACGGTGTGTTTTCTGACGGGTTACGAAAATTCTAATGGCTCAATTCGACGTTTTCAAAAATAAAAACCGATCAACAAAAACACTTTACCCATACCTGTTGGAAGTTCAATCAAATTTACTTTCTGAATTACAGACGACGGTCGTTATACCATTGACGGTGGAAAACAATTACAGTGGAGAAAAGTTAAAAACTTTACATCCGGTATTCGAAATTATGGGAAAACAATATCTGTCAATAACGACACTTATCGCAGGGATTGAACGCAGTAACTTAGGTGAAAAAATATCCTCGTTGTCTGAGTCTCGCGATGAAATAATTTCTGCACTCGATTTTATGATAACCGGCATTTAACGGCTGGGAGTTGAGCAGATTTGATCTAATTCGTGTTGTCTCTAAAACATCAGCGATATTAGGTGGAATCTGCTCGAACGACTTGTGGGACGAAGCCGCTATCGCGGAGAAAAAAACATTACTTGAAGACGGCGTTTTTCTCATACTAACGGGATTAATCGGTGGCACCTTTAGCCTGAGGGTCGCGTATTACAAAAGGCCGCCGGATGGCTGCGAATTCCAGATGAAACCACAT
Organism: uncultured Chromatiales bacterium; assembly: GCA_964442745.1. Taxonomy (GTDB): domain Bacteria; phylum Pseudomonadota; class Gammaproteobacteria; order S012-40; family S012-40; genus CAYUAI01. The sequence goes on along the minus strand of CAYUAI010000050.1, from coordinate 708 downwards.
TAGGCTGCTTGCTCAAGACGGTCTTCAGACACAGTATAGGCGACACTGATGTTTTAATGTGTTAATAAATTTTGATCTTAACATTATTCTCTTTACTACATTCTCAGCTCGCTCACATTAACGCATTAAAATATCAGTGTCCCCTAAATCCAAGATAAATTGTTAGACCATCTGTCACTAACGCAACGTATTCTGCATTGTCTTTCACTAATTCACAACCAAGGCCTTTTGTATAAAACTGAACCGCTTTATCTTTCTCTTGAACATCGATACAAACAGAAATCTTGGACATCTTTCACCTCAATCCATGATCATTTTTTTATCAGTATTAATTTACATTGCCTCAACCATGTGCTTAATTTTTATCGCCTTTTCGAAATGGTCGAGTTTGTTTATCATTATCCACCATTTAGCCGCTTCCATTAAAAGCTCTGGATTGTCATTTTTGTTCGTAAAAAATGCATAAAATGACAACCCGACCTCTGGACCTTTGCTCTCTATTTTGTTGTTGCAAACTTGTATGATTTTTTTCTTTAAAGTTTCTCTCATTGTGCTCTATCTGGATCATGCACTATTTGTAGGGATGGGGCCTAACGCTATAGGTAAGCGGATGGTCAACACTGAATTTTGCAAGTACGATAATTTTTCATTTTTCACCATACCCAAACAAACGCCGCAGTAGGCCGGTCCGTTTTACCCACCTTGTTA
>CAYUAI010000049.1:0-30881 GCA_964442745.1 uncultured Chromatiales bacterium | reverse complement strand
AGGTGATAGAAAAGAGTATTTATTCACCGTTTTATTGTTGATTGCGTACCTCCTAGGCGTAACTTGAGCAAGTTCTTCAATTTCTGCTGCAAATACTATCAATCCGGCAACGGAGGACTTTATGCTCTCAGAGTCATGGGTTAATATCACTTGTTTATGCTGTTTTTTAGTGCCATAGTCATCTAAATAATTGGTTTTGCATCATTTATCTTTTGGTTTACGTAAAACATGATTAATCGATTCAGAGTGGTTAACTTGCTCGAAGGTGTGTCTTATTTGCTCTTGTTATTCATTGCCATGCCATTGAAATACTACTGGGATTATCCTGAGGCTGTTTCTATCGCGGGCTGGATTCATGGTTTATTGTTTATCGGGTATTTGCTTATCGCAATGCAATGTGCTCAATATAACCAGTGGTCTGATCGTTTTTTATATCAGGTACTCATTGCTGGCTTGATCCCTTTTGCTTGTTTTTTCATAGACAGAAAACTTGCCCAGTATCACGTCTATTGAATGCTCGGCAATTTCGAGCTATATTCTAACGCTATTTTTTAGCAGAGATTGTCAGATAACGATGAAACAATTAACGACTTTAATCTTTGATGTCGATGGCACGTTGGCAGATACGGAACGGGATGGTCACCGTGTTGCGTTTAATGCGGCCTTTCAGCATAACAACCTGGCGTGGGATTGGGATATCGCCACCTATGGCGACTTATTATCCGTTACTGGAGGCAAAGAACGCATTAAATACTTTTTAAGTTTAAAACACCCAGATTTATTAAAGAGAACGGATTTAGAGCAATGGGTTGCCCAACTGCATAAAGATAAAACCCGTTTTTACACTGATATGTTGCAACAAGGTAATATTCCATTTCGGCCTGGCGTATTGCGATTATTACAAGAAGCGAGAGAAAAAGGTTTGCGATTAACCATTGCCACTACCACCACGCCTGAAAATGTGACCTATTTATTAGACCATGCCAGTGATGAAAAGCTACTTGACTGGTTCGAGTGTATTGGTGCGGGAGATATTGTATCAGCGAAAAAACCCGCGCCTGATATCTATCATTACGTTATGCAGCAATTGAGTTTGAGTCCGGCAGAATGCATTGCCTTTGAAGACTCTGAGAACGGTATTCGCGCATCATTGGCGGCGGCCCTAACAACAATTATCAGTACGAATGATTACACGCGTCCCCATGATTTTAGCGGTGCAGCACTGGTGCTTAATCAATATGGTGAGGCCGACAATCCTTGTCAAGTCATCGAGGGACCGGTTTTATCTCATGACTATTTAACCATTGATGATGTGATGGCTATCCATCAACAATCGACTGAACATAAGTAGCTTTAGAAATGGATAAGGTGGTTCCATTAATATTCAAAGAGTAAAATTAAATTCGGCTCCTTGGCCGAGTACTGAGCTAGCCCATACTTTGCCACCATGACGCTGGATGATACGATTAACAGTGGCAAGCCCAATACCGGTGCCTTCGAATTCACTAATATCGTGTAAACGTTGGAAAGGCTTAAACAACTTGTAGGCATATTCCGGATCAAAGCCAACACCGTTGTCTTTCACAAAAAAAACATCGCTATCATTTTCTTGGCGGCATCCAAAATAAATTGATGGTGACGGGTTGTTAGCGGTGAATTTACAAGCATTTCCTAATAGATTTTCTAATACAACGCGCAACAGTCGAGGATCACCAATTGCTTGCATACCTTGTTGAATAGTGATGGATAATCGCAGTGCGATATTGTTTTGTAAATGTTTGACCACTAGATCTGCTAATAGAGTCAAGTCAATACTTGTTCGATGTAATTGGCAGCGTGATACTTGCGAAAGATCTAATAGGTCATTGATCAATTCCTTCATACGTTGACTTGCAGAACGGATTCGATTGAGATAATCCATACCTTGTTCATCAAGGACAGGTTGATAACTTTCAACGAGTGCCTGGCTAAATCCATCAATCGATCGGAGTGGTGCGCGTAAGTCGTGAGAAACGGAATAGCTGAATGCTTCCAGTTCGTGATTAACTGTTTCTAATTCTGCCGTGCGTTCTTTCACGCGCTGTTCCAGTTGTTTTGTACTCATCACGGCTTGCTGATGAAGCCTAGATATTTCTTTCGTGCGTTCTTTCACTAATTGTTCAAGGGATTGACGTTGATTTGCTAAAGCCAAATGAGTGCGAACCCTGGCTTCGACAATAGGCGCACTTAATGGTTTATGAATATAATCCACTGCCCCTTCCGCAAAACCATTAATTTCATCGTCCACATCACTTTTAATCGTTAAAAAAATAATAGGTATTTTACTGGTTTGCGGTGTGTTTTTCAGGAGATGGCAGACCTCAAGCCCATCTAAACCTGGCATAAGCCAATCGAGTAAAATAAGATCTGGCAAAGGCATTTCAATGGCGCGGCGTATGGCTTGCTCTCCATCTTTGGCAACCACGACTTTGTAGTTATCTTGCAGCAACTTAACAAGCATATCAATGTATAAACGCTCATCGTCTACCACGAGTATCTTAGGCTTTCCATTCCGCATTGTTTTCTCCCTCGTTTCCATTTTTTTTAAATCTCTGTGGTAAATATTTTCCAGCGAACTTTAATAAGGAATACGTTAGTTGGTGAAATGAGATGAATTCAACATGTCATTATATTTTTCTAAAGCCGTATCAAAGTTATACTCTTGTAATAATGCAGTGAGCTGCTTAGATTCATGACTATTGTTTTTTATTCTTAGTTCAGATAACACTTGTGGTAGTAGTTTCAATGCCGTTGAATCGGCTTCCTGTAACATCGATTCAAATATTTCTAATACATTATCTAGTCGCTCATGGCTTGCCGGAATGGGTTGAGCATGGTTGTCATGACGAGATTGAATCCATCGTTGTAAACCATTCATGACTTCGGAAAAAGACCGTTCTAGCTTATAAAAATCTGCGTCGTCATGTGAATGGCTTGTTTGTTTAATCTGCTGCTCAAAAAAAATGCTATCTTTCTCAAGTAAAGTCGCACCTAAATTGCCTGATACGCCGCTGAGCCTCTTCTGTGCGCTGATTCTCCAGGGATAGCCGGATTTTTTCAAGCGCATGACGATGGTCCTGTAAAAAATTTTTTAATAAATTTTCATATAATTCAATATTTCCACCAATGCGCTGAATTCCCCATTTGATATCAATACCGGGTAATCGCTTAGGTAATTGACTAAATTTCAATGGAGATAACGGCGGTATCGCATGCGTATCAACGGCAAGCCAGCGGGCTAATACCTGGTAGACACGATATGGGTCAACGGGTTTTGGTATATGCTCATCCATACCCGCTACCAAACATTTTTCTCTATCACCGCTCATGGTGTGTGCTGTCATGGCAACAATAGGTATCTTTGCCCATTGGGGTTTTTTACGAATATGACGAGTGGTTTCAAAACCATCCATGCCTGGCATTTGCAGATCCATGACCACCAAGTCAAAGATATCGATTGTCATGATTTGTAATGCTTGTTCGCCGCTTTCCGCGATAACCACGGATAACCCCATACCTTGCAGAATTTCTTGGGCGACCTGCTGGTTAATTCGATTATCTTCCACTAACAATACGTGACCGGTCAGTTGTTGAATGCTCTGTTTATCACGAGGCACAACAGAGGTGATAAAGCTGGATGATATTTCATCCTGGAACGCCTCAATAACACAATTGAATAATGAAGATTGATTAATGGGCTTGAGCAAAAAACCTTTGATTCCGACACCTTCTGACTGCTTTAAGACGGCTTCATATCCATGTGCAGTCATCATAATAATGACGGGTATGTTAATGAAACCAGGCATGGATTTTATGCGTTTTGTTGTTTCTATCCCATCCATACCCGGCATTTTCCAGTCCATAAAGATTACATCGTAATCGAGTGTTTCATGATTGGCGCAATTTTCTAATAATTGTAGCGCTGCAATACCTGAGGTAACCGCTCGTACCCGTATGGAAATCGATTCAAGCTTGTCAGTCAGTACTTGTCGAGCAATGGTGTTGTCGTCGACGATTAATGCTCGTCTATTATGTAATTCAGTGATAGCCTCCTTAGACACCACTTGATCTGCTGGTAAATCAAAAATCAAATCAAACCAAAAAGTGCTGCCATGTCCTGGCGTGCTATCAACATGAATATCACCGCCCATTAGGTTGACCAGAAATTGGCAAATGGTTAGACCTAAACCCGTCCCATCAAAACGGCGTGAATACGACGGATCAGCTTGTGAGAAAGCTTCAAATAAAAAGGGCAATGCCGTTTTATCAATACCAATCCCGGTATTACTGATAGAAAATCGGAGGATTGAGCGGTGTACTTCCGTGCGCAACTGAATGATCTTAATTAATATTTCACCGTCATCGGTAAACTTGATGGCATTTTGGGTTAAATTAATCAAAACTTGGCTAAGACGTAATGGATCACCTATCAGTTGGTGAGGTACGTCCTGGTTTATGGAAAAAAGGACGTTTAAACCTTTGTTTTCCGCCTTAGTGGCAATTAATGATGATAGACTGTCCAGTATGGGTTCCAGATTAAATGGAATTTTCTCAATGGCTAACTTGCCTGCTTCAATTTTAGAAACATCTAAAATATCATTGATAATGCTAAGCAAGGCCTGGGCAGAAGACTGAATTTTTGTTAGATAGTCTTGTTGTTTTTCATTCAAATCAGTTTGCAATGCAATACGTGTCAAGCCAATAATCGCATTCATTGGCGTACGTATTTCGTGACTCATACTTGCAAGAAAGTGGCTTTTGATACGATTGGCTTTTTCCGCCACGTCCTTGGCTTCGGCTAATTCTCTTTCGATACGTAGCCGCTCGGTTAAATTGATCATCACTCCTAGCCGAGCTGTTTCCTCACCATAACGTATCGGAATTACAGAAACTAAACCTTCAAGTACACCGCCTTGATCCGTTTTATAACTTACCTGCATACCGTCAATACGACCTTTCGTTTGCAGTTGAGAAATCACTTCGCTTCGCTGGTGAGGGTTCGCATAAAAGCTCAACATATTTCGCCCAACAATGCTGCTATGACTTTTCACTTCTTTGTTTGCCTGTGGGTTAGCAATCAGAATCGTACCATTTTCATCCACTAAAACAATGGCAAGTGGAATTTCATTGAGGATTGTTTTTAACTGAATTTCTCGACTTCTGAGAGCTTTTTCTGCGTTTTTACGATCGCTAATACCTTCATTGATGCTGATAAAATGGGTGAGCTGGTCATGTCCATCAAAAATAGGTGATACGGAAACTGTTGCCCAAAAAGTTTGACCCGCTTTACCTTGATGCAAGAGTTCTCCATGCCATTCGTTGCCCGCACGCATGGCTTGTCTTAGTGCGACGAGTTCTCGTGGATTAGCTTGGTTTGACAAGAGCATACGTGCACGTTTGCCAATGACTTCTAGTTTTGAATAATGGGTCATGGCAAAGAGTTTGCCATTAACATACTCAATCTCACCCTGCGGATTTGTTATGATCACAAGGGCTGGACTTTGCTCTACGGCTTGCGTCAAGCGTTGGATTTTTGCTTCAGCTTCCTTATCGACGGTCACATCACGCAGTGTGCCTGCTCGTTTAGTCGGGCGTCCTGCTTCATTGCGTTCAGTCACTCGGTTATTCACCAAAATATGTGCATAACTTCCATCAGCTCGTTGCAATCGATACTCTAAGGTGAGCAGGTTGTCACGCTCTTCAGGATTTTGCTCGTGTTGAGTCATGTTTTGTAAACGCAGGTACTGGTCATCTGGGTGAATAAGAGCTTGCCAATCAGTTTCATTGTTGGGAATATCGGCCAATCGATAATGGAGTCCAAAGAAAAGCCCAGCGGTAAAGTATCTTTCATCTGTCACCAAATCCCATTCCCAGATACTTTCTGACACCGCTTCCATGGCATTTTGAAAACGTTGCTCGCTGCCTCGCCAAGCCGCTTCAGCCCGGTGTTTGGCATCAATTTCTTGCCGCAGGCGGTGATTCCAAAATAAGAAAACACCGATAATACTCATCGCGATCGCCGTGACAATAAAAATCGCTTGCCAAATGACCCAATGATCCACTTTATGCTCAAAAATAACACTAAACCAACGTTGTTTAATCTGATTTTTTTGTTCAGTCGAAATATGCGATATGGCTTTGTCTAAAATGTCAACAAGTTCAGGCCAATCTTTATGCACTCCGATGGACTGTTGAAATTGATAAGGGGTAGGGGCTGCCACTTTGATATTTGAGAAACCGAGTTGATCCATCACCCAGGCTGTTGAGTTTAAATTTCCAATATAATCTGCACCTAATCCCCGGTATTTTCCATGTTGATCAATAAATTCAAAAGGTGGCCAATGGGGATTCACGCCGAGTTGTATATTTTGATGTTGCTTTAGCCAATATTGTTCTTGGCTTGTTAAGGTAAAATTGAGTGCAGAATCCTTAGTGGGTAATGGTGGTAAAGTTTTCCCGGATGGGTCATGTTCTACTAAAGTGTCAGTATTTGCTGCAGATGGCAATACATTATCCGCATAAGTAATGCTGGCCACGAAAGATAACAAAATCGATATAACAAATACCACAACATTCATTTGATTTATTTCGATGAATAGACTTCATAAGATGGGTTCTGATGAAGTGTCGTTTTTCCGTGCTTATGACGATTAGATAATGTTAGCGTTGGCTGGAATACAATGTTGCCGAGTTGTTTTAGCTGCATATCGCTTGCGAGTGGAACGAAACAGTCTTTTGGAATTAATCGACTGATAGGAAATTGAACGATCTGCGCTTTCGTTGCATAAATTGGAAGCTGATAGCCGATGGTTGTCTCTGTCTTTTCCGTACTTTGTGTCCAGCCATTAAAAGCAACGCCGCGAATCGCGTCAATTTCATCGGCGTCAATTACTTCATGCAATGTTCTCAATGCCAACATATAAGGCATATTCTGTTGCATGCTTTTCCGCTCCTGATCGCTAATCGGTACTTTTTGACCAATGGCCGTCACTTTATAAATATCAATACCATCGAATGTCGGGAGTTGATAGTCAATGAAGAGTATTCGATTAGCTGCATCATACTCGACCATAAAATTTCTTGGGAACACGGGTGGATAGGCCGAACGACTCAATATCAATTGAGCATGACATCTAATCGCCTCATGCTCGCCCGCATAATACATTTCTTGCAAACGTTTCATTTCAAGGCTAAGCGAGGAAAATTTTTGATGATATTGTTGTTTGTCTGTCAGCCATTGATCATAAGCGGTGGTATAGCACTTTTGTATCGTCGCCCATTGGGAAACCCAATAATCGGTTTCATCCTGGTATTTCAACTCCGCCGTTCGGTTAGCTTGTTTAATTTTATTGTATTCATGCCTTGCTTGGCTATATTGTTTTTGCCAATGTTGCATGGCTTGTGCATAGGCGCCGCTGGCTTTTTTGACTTTTTTAAAATAAGGTAAAACTAATAAATTATCCAGTATCGTCACATCAATAAATTGATGCTTATGGATACGCCTTGGTAAATTTGGTAGGGGTAATAAATGGGCTGGCTTCGGGGATTCCGGTGGCTCAGGCATGATTGGTGGTTGATTAGGATAGGGGAGTCGTTCGGGTAATTTGTCCCAAGATAGGCGATTGTTGGTTGTTTCTGCAACAATAAGCAGGTTCGCCAAATCACCAATCACAATCGATTGACGATTTGCCTGTATTTTAATACGCGTCGCCTCGAATGAAGGCCCCGGTGTTTTGTGCACTTGAAGCTCTGGGAGCGTTTCATAATCAATGCGATGTTTAACGGACAGATGCTTGCCTTGCTGGCACTCAGCTTTCCATTGCTGTTCAAGCCTGACAATCTGTCTGGCTAACTCCTCTTCAGTTTCAGCCTTCAACTGACGCAGACGACCTAGCGAATTATTTATAACCGTTTTCTTGTGCATTGCCTGCAAGTCATGTAAAAAATAACCAATTCATTGGATGCTTCTACCTTTGTTATTTTGCGATGTCATCAATACTTGAGAATCACTTTGTTATTTTTCCCATTTCTCGCCTATGATTTTGTACCAAGCTAGGTGATTATTATTCACTTAAGTCATACCATCCGCATGGCTCAAGTTTAGAAAACCCGATGAGAGCATTAATCTCGTCACAATTTTCACAAGCGCTGATGCAAAATATAGCTTAATATGACGTTTCAGAGACTAGTGTATACCAAACAATCTGCTGCCAACAACTTGGCGAACAATTCATCATTGGCGAGGCGAGTGTTCAATGTACACGATCAGGCTGAAAAATTTTCGATCAGAATGCTAAGGAATGTGCAAACTATTGCATAAAACAGGGGGCCGTCTTTTTAATATAAAGCTTGTGTAATATTTGAGTGGTTAATACTAACATTAATATCCATTCCAATTGCATGCAACGATAATATTCGTTCATATTAGACGGTGTCGGTAGTTGCGATAGTTTTGTCAGCATCGCGCTTATTTTATCGGGCTGAAATAAGCCTGCTTCTTGCAATGCATCCGTCGACAAATAAGGCGCAAGCCGATCGGCTTTTTCACCCATGAATAGCCATTCTTTGATCGGTGTATAAAAGCCTCTTTTTTTATATTGTCCGGGAATTTCGGGTAAATGGCGAAATACCATGGATTTCAGAATATACTTTTCATCCATCTCATTGAGTTTAAGCCCTGGAGGCAACTTATTCACTAACTCTACCAGTGGATGATCAAGAAATGGTAAACGTGCTTCGATACTATTTGCCATATTAATACGATCCCCTTTCCAGAGAATCCAACTTGGCAAACGGGTTTTCGCTTCTAAATACAACGATTGATTGAGCGGGTGCCAGCCCGCTACTTTTGATTTTACTTGGGCGGCAAGCGTATCCATCTGATGATTATGCTGGGTGGCTTGTAATAACTCATCACTGAAAACACCTGTCAACTGAGATTCCATAATCTGCCAAAAATCATACCAGACGGGATAAAACCCGAACTTCTGCTGCACAGCTTGTTGTTTTTTCGGTTCATGCAACGCTAATAGGAGATGTAAAAAATCATAAGAGAACAAATCTGAAAATTCAGAAAAATAATAATCCTTTTTATTATATTCAGGGGCTAATTGGTTGCCCCAAACCCTGATAGACGATTGCCGAAAACAATCATAACCGGCAAGAATTTCATCAGCACCATCCCCGGTATATATCACTTTATATTTGGATTCATGAGCACGTTTTGCGAGTAAATAATAAGGAATATCCACCGCCATACGTTGTGGCTGTTCTAAATAATAACAACACTCAATGAGTGTGTCTAAAAAATTCGAATCATCATCATCCACCGTTAGTTCGTTATTAGGTAATTTTAAAAACTTAGCCACTGGGCGATAAGCATAGGACTCATCAGAATTTGGGTTGGTGAGATGAATCGAAAATGTATTGAATTTTTTAGGATAATATTTCTTCAGTAAATAGGTGGTTGCTGAAGAATCAATGCCACCGGATAAATAGGCACCAATCGGGACGTCACCAATGGTATGACAATCTGCCGCCGCCTGTAATGCCTTTTCAAAACGCGGAATCCAATAATCATCATCAAGACTTTCATAGGCGTCATCTTCCGGAAATTGCAAATCCCAATATTGGGTTAAACGGGGTTTACTTCCTGGCGATATTTCCATATAGTGTCCCGGCGGTAATTCAAGAATATCTTTGAAAACAGTATTCGGGGTCACAGAAAACTGATAGTTGAAAAAATTCCGGACAGAGCACAAATTAAATTCCGGTTGCACATAACCCGAAGCAAAAATTGATTTTATCTCAGATCCAGCAATGAGGGTTTGACCATTCCAATGATAGCACAGTGGCTTGATCCCTAAGCGATCTCTGGCAATGAACAACGATCCTGTGGCGCGATCTGCAATGGCAAAGACAAACATGCCTCGTAACGAGGCTAAACAAGCCTGACCAAGTTGTCTAAAAAGATGCAAAATCACCTCGGTATCGGTTTTTGTTCTAAATTCAAAACCGGCGGTTTGTAACTGTTTTCGTAACGCTTTATAATTATATATTTCACCATTAAAGGTGATACTGTATCTTCCATCTTGAGAGACTAAAGGTTGCGCTCCACCTTCAATATCCACAATACTCAATCGAGTATGACCTAAACCCATGTGATTGATAATATTGACTCCCTGACCATCTGGCCCCCGATGATGGAGTGCCTGATTCATTTTCTCAAGTACGTCGGTAGATATCGATTGTCGATCGTTATGAAAAATGATATTGATGCCGCACATAGGATAGCTACTTATCAGTTATTGGTTTAAACATACCCATCATATCAGCTCATGTGATAGGGATGTTTAAGCGATGCAAAGTATAATTAGAGCCCATGAATTCTTAGGGAGTTCACTATTTAATCAACGTGTTATCACAATTCTTCGATACCAGGAGGCTGTCCTATTTGGATGAAAAACATACTGTGGCAAACAGACTCGCTCATAGTGAGCGCGCATTCGGATATAGCTCGTCTTGATATTTATGGTATCTTTATATCAGCATTGACGATATGGGCTGTGACTCGATTATTATTAAAAGGTATACTTCATTGGAATTTCTGCAAATCATCTTGGGTTTTGCTGGCGGTGTTGTCATCTGGTTTTGGTGGAAAACGATGCAGTCTCGTGAGCAGGCTGAGCATCTAGCTCGTCAAGCATGTCAGCAAGCGCATGTTCAATTGCTTGATGGCACGGTATCCCTGAAGAAAATTCGTTTCAATCGGGATGAACGAGGAAATATTCGCCCCCTTCGATATTTTGGTTTTGAGTTTAATGCGCTCGGCAATGAGCGTCGTACGGGTGTCATCGCATTACATAACCTGAGTCAGCAATATTTATACATGGATTTACCCGAAAGTCCAACCATTACGACAACATCAGAAACCATAGAAAACAATCAGACTCAAAGGCGTATCCGTGGTAAGTAATCCAAGTAATTGTGTGAAAATCCGTCATGATCGTGCTTAGCAATGTTGATAAGATATGACAACAAGACTCAATATAAAGGTCATTGTCGCTTGCTTAGCTATTGCGACAATGGCCGCATGTACACTGTTCAAGCAATTTATTCCACAAGCCACACTAAAAACAGCGACCATAGAAAGCGTTAGGCAAGTCGCCTGGATCGAGCATGATGCCTTGTCAGAAATCAGTGGGTTAGCTGCATCAACGTTATTGCTTGACCGGTTATGGGCGATTAATGATAGCGATAATCCGGCAGAGATATATGCAATTAATGTCAATGGCGGTGTGGAAGGACAATACCTTATTGACAACGCACAAAATGACGACTGGGAAGCTCTCGCCTCGTTTCGTTTAAATAATATGCCATATCTCTTGATCGCTGACATTGGTGACAATCGGGCTCAACGTGATCATTATACCTTATATATTGTGCCTGAACCTGATGATATTAGCAGAAAATTTGATCGTCAAAGAACAATTCAAACGGCCTGGACAATCACATATCAATATGAAGATGGACCACAAGATGCCGAATCCATTGCCATCGATGCAGCAAACAATAAAATATTTGTATTGAATAAGCGCACCGTGCCTGCTCGCTTATATGAATTACCTTTAATGCCGAGTACGCCTGCATCTTTGCCATTCATCGCCAAAAAAATCACTCAAATTAGCAACATCATACAACCTCGGTTAGCAAACATTTTTACCGGTAATGCGACACAGGTTTTCGGTGGGTTGGTCACCGATATGTCGATTTCACCGAACCAACAATCTGCCGTGATTCTAACCTATAGTCGAGCTTATCTATTGCATCGAAGCCCAACCGAAGATTGGGTAACGGCATTCTCTCGCGTGCCTGAAATTATCGATTTTCCACCATTACAGCAAGCAGAAGCGATCACTTATGCTTTTGATGGCAAATCCATATATATCACTTCTGAGGATCAACCTTCGCCACTTATCCAGGTGGTATTACTGAAATGAATATCTATATTTTTTAATGTATTATAGCCAAAGCGTTTGAGCTTTAGGTATAGACCTATAGAGGAATGATTTCGATGTCATTAACCACTTACTTACCACTTAGTGATGACGAATTCATCGAGCTTGATGAATTTTTACTTTCAGATGAAAATTGCTTGTCCATCGATGAAGCCCACGGCTTTATTACTTCGTTGATCGTTAGCCATGTACCAATCAATCAACCCATCTGGATGGAGTCAGTTTGGGGGCAACCAAATTTTGTCGATGAACACGAAAAACAACGCCTGAGCGAATTGATATTGCGCTTATATCACGATATTGTGGCGGTACTCAAAACGGGCCAACCGTTTGACCCACTGGTAATTGAAATTGAAGAAGATGGCGAAACCCTAGAAACCCACCAAGGATGGTGCTTTGGCTTTATGTTGGCAGTTAGCCAAGATGAAGCGCACTGGCATCAATTACCTCAAGATGAACACGTATTGTTATCCCCGATTGCTAAACTCGCCATTCAGCATGACGATAGCGAACTTGACATGGATGATGAAGAGTATCAAATGTTAATTGATCTATTACCAGGCTCAGTGGTTGGATTATATCAATATTGGGCGTTAAACCCGACATTGGGTTGCACAGACGCCTATTAGCGGGTAAAACACGCCCACAGCAAGTGCAAGCGTGGATAAGAGTTATTTTGCGTCGCTTAAATTATTTGCTAGGCTGATTTTTTAACACGTCTAAAAAATAATGGCAGCCCCATGGCGAACAATGTTAGCGTCGTCGGTATCGGAATGACAACAAACCCGGTACTTATTTGATACTGGTCGTTGAAATATATATCAGCAAACCAATCGCCTGGAGCCAGCGGAATATTGGTGTTTGGAAATTGAAGGTCGGTCCAAAAATTCAACTGAGTGTTTGCTGGATTGGATTTTGAAATGTCAATACTATCCCAGCTCAGTTCAAATTGGCTAAAATCGACATAATCATTTATCGGTACATACCACCAGCCGACACTCCAGCGCAAGATGTCATTACCGGCCGTATCTTGTATCGCATCCGTGGAGCGGTCGAGTGATGTTAAATCAATGGACTGAGCGACACGTACCGAATCCATTTTTCCAAATTTTATTTGCGCTATGGGTACATTTGGATTTATTGCTGGATCAAATAAGGGCGTCGGCCAGCCACTTGCATCACTCATATAAATAACCGGTCCTGGTGGTATTGCAGGATTTCTAGAGATATCAATAATTGTTGCTTGAGCAGTCAGCAACGGTAACAACAAGATATTAAAAAGGCTAAAAGAGCGTATTTTATTTTTCAATTTCCCATTCCTTTTCGCTATTTGTGTACAAAACAAATTAAATCAAAAAAACAACCATCCTTCCCGTCAAAAAAACAGCACCCTTTTGACAGCACTGTACCACATGATCGCAGTAAATTTCTCCCATAATATCAATAAATCTGACAACCTAATTTTTTGCTTATTGTAATGGTTTATCATGATGTTTTTCAATATGAAATAACGCTGGTCGCTGTATAAAAAAACAATACGCTCACTTTATTCTAAATTTATCGCCTTAATGAGTATCTCTCCATGCAGAAGCTTGGATTTTTATCAATGTAATTTGTGGTGCAACCCAAACATCATCCGAGAAATGTTCACCTATTTAATGCAAAAGTGATTTGCTGAGGCCGAATAAGAACAGTTAGAGGTATCCATTCATGCCAAAAAAATGGCCTACTTAAGTATCTTTTTTAGGAATAAAGGAAACATGGAGGGTCAACTGGGCCAGTTATTCCTAGCCCATTTAGGTTTGTTCTCAAGCCGTATTCATGGTCGATTCAAGGTCCATAAGCGTGAATGATTCGTGCCATTATTGACTTGGATTTTATCTAACAAAATATTGTTGTTTCCATCAACGATGGCGACCACACCCTCCTCAGAGTTAGAAGAAAATACCAGTGTTGTTTTTCCATCTTGCACGAGAAAGTCTAAGGTGCCTGATGCAGAACCGAGCTTTACCTGGTCAATTAATTTAATTTTCGGTAAGGCGGCCATATCAAACACTAATAGTACATCGGGTTGCAAATTTTGTTGCTGTTCAGGACTACCCGATATGGCTGTCGTTAAATACAGTTTTTTACCTGCTGGGCTGAAAAAATACTTACTCAGATAAATATCTTGCAATTCTATTGAATCGGTAATTTCGTGACTGGTGACATCAAGTGCGGTTATTTTGGCAATCACATGGTTCGCATTTGATTTACGATCCGCACCACGTCCAATCAAATACCGTCCATCGGGTGAACCAAAAAGATTGCTATGTCCTTTAAATGGGATCAGTGTTTCGATCTGATGATTTTCAGGATTAATCACGGCAATATTGCCATAACCATTATTTAAGCAATATAACTTGCCGGATAATGGTGAATACACGAGGCCATGCGGAAAGGCATTATTCGGCGAATATTGATCCGAGCTTTGTTCTTTTTCTGGCTGACATAGATTAATGGTATCTAATACAGTGAGATAATTTTCATCCTCAGTGGGGTTATTAGCAATTACCGAGATAGTCCCATCGGTTAAATTACTGATATAGGCACGAGGTGCTATATGGGGCATGGCGACTGATGGCTCAGCGAAAGCCGCTTGATGATGGCCACGGCCCACACAAATGGTTTTAAGAAAGCTTGCTTTATTGCTCGTCGTATTTTCAATCACCGTCACTGATGATCCTGATTCACCACAGTTCACGGTATCGTTGCCTGTTTGTTTATCACCATCATTCATAAACCAATCACGATGGGTGTTTGGCTCTGGATAAATATGCGCCGGAAACGTGTCTGCTGGAAAACCCGCTTGGATTCGGACTTGTTTGCTTTCTGGGTCAAACAAAATCACCTGATTTGCTTCATCAAGGCCCACTAAAATTGGCTTGCGTAATTTGTCTAATTGACTCGCTGGATCGACCGGTAGATGGTTGATGGATGTCTTGCCATGTTGATGGTTAATGATTGTGATGGAACCTGTTTTACGGTCCCCTGAATAATAGGCTAACGAGAAATTAGGTAGTTGGGTATTGTCCATTGATGGTTGCCTGAACTGAGAAACAAAATAAGCGTTATTTTTTAATAAATTGCGTGGTATTGCAACTTTATTTCCAGAACGCTAGGTGTTACCCGGCATTTCGCACTCGGATCAGGCGATTTTGCTTGATTGTTGATCTCACACTGATTTTTTTTCACTCGATAATACGCTAAGTATTACGCTCGCTCAGAATGCGCTCGTTTGGCTGTTTATTGTTCTCAATCCCGCGTGAGTAAATGTAGCTCGGCATTGTCTTGATCAACAAAAAACCGAAAGTGTTTTAAGAAATTCATGCCCAATAAACCATCAATACCCGGCGTGGTGCCTAAATCAAAGACACCAATGGAAATATCATAGACCGTTTTATCGCTAATGCTCAAACTATCCAACACCAGCACCGGCGCTTGTCGGCTGCCATTGGCGGTATTAAAAGTTTGAAGTTGCGAGTTACTGGTTAAATTATCAACGGTGGCTTGTACAATATCTGGCTTGATCACCGTCAATGAAGCCCCGGTATCTAACAGCAATCGGGCTTCCACCGCCTTATCTAAGGTGACCGTCACAATATAATGGGCGCCATGGCGATCCATGCTAATAATGGTGGCGCTAGATGAGGATGGCTGGGAGGTTTTATTTTCTAGTTCTAATAAAATATCGGTGACTTGTGCTTCCACCTCGGCCACATGTTTAACTAATCGGATGGTTTCATAGGCGGCATCATCTTCATTGAGCGCTAAGTGAATTTTCGCCATGGCGACATAATAAGGCGCATAACTTGGCTCAAGCCTGATTAATTTTTGATATAAGTTTTTTAAAGTTGCTTGGTCTTTTTGTTCCGTCAGCTGTTGAGCAAAATCGCTAGTCGCTTGCCGTATTTGATGGGTAACCTGAGTAATCTCTTGATCCCGAAACGCAAGGGCTTTAGCTTCATATAAAATGTCAATATATTTTAGGAACAAGGAATTTCGCTTCAAAGCCTCCGCAAAGCGCAACATATAGGCTAAATTTTTATACTCAACAGGATAAATCGCTGTGAGCAGCTCAAGTGCTCGGGCCACTTCACCTAATTGATTGAGTTCTTGAATAAAAACAAAAAGTGCTTGGCGATAGCTTATTTTTTCTTGCTCGTCATTTGCTTCATTAATTTGCGTATAACGCGCTAAGGTGGCATCAAATTGATTGTTACGTAATAGCCCGATGAATTGCTCAATACCGGATAATGGAGAGATTTTGGGCTGGATGGAGGGATTGTCTGGTTGTTCTTCTAATCTTTTTATTGGTAGCTTAGCAACGGGAAAAGTCGGTTGAAATACTGGATCATCGATTTTTTCAAGCGATTCAGGCATGATAATAAAGCGATGCGAATACCAACCGGCTAACCAACCCAAGACGCCGATGAGCAAACTCCGTAAATAGTTCCGATTTTTCACCTAAATTTTCGATGACATTAATTATGAAATATATCCCATTGCTTGGCTAAATTAAATCGACATTATTCACTGATAAAACGTACCCCCATGGTTTTGTTATGACTCCATACCACCCGGCATTTTTTTTGACCGACGTTTGACGATTCAATCTTTGCATTTTCCCCGGGTTTGAGTGGATTGGTCAGGCGCAGTTTGGCACCTCCCGTGCGATTGCAATCGATGATTTCACATTCCATGGATGGCCGCCCGCCAATCGCTAATTTGGCGGGTGTATCCCCTCCTGTAACGCGTGTTAGCTTTCGCTCTCTAAAAATGGGAATACCAACGCCATCACGTGCGACGTAATCACGGCCATTACGTGTGATTATAAGATTGTTAACGTGTTTTCTATCGCCCAAAATATTTTTTGGCATGTATTTTTTATCATTTTTTATTCGAGTTAACACACTTTCGTGGATCATTTCACCGATATAGCGTTCATTCCCGATATTTCTAAGTAAAGCAGGCATTCTTAACTTTTCCAACACCTTGTAAAAGAAAGAATAAGAGTCTTCAATTTCTCCCATAAAATCCGGGTGAATATTTGCCGTTAAATAGTCATCACTTAAGATCAGACCGCATTCCTTAGCTCGGTTAGCTAACCAGTAAAAAGCAATATCCGACAATCCGGTGGACTTAAAACCACCGCCAACATTTTGATGCGAACCGGTGAACCAAACTTGCTGAACTCTTCTTTGCCCTTGCTGGTTAGTCCAAAGTGCTGGCGCAAAAGTGCGGCGTTGCTCATCAATTGCCACCGCATGAAAAGCATTTTCAACGATATCCGACAACGAAGTATCGTGAAATCCAACCCAAAGCTTGCGAGAAATTTGTTTTAAAATAGGTACCGGTACGCCCAGTGCTCCGACGGTATCCCATACGCCAATAAATTTAATCACAGGACGTATCATCGTTAAATTATTTACCTTTTGAGCAAATGGATGTGAGGCGCGCCGATCGATTTTTGTCCGATAATATCGGTAGGCTTGTTGAGTGAAACCCAAATCTTTTTTAGCAAGCAAGCCCACCGCTTCCATCATGCCGCAAAGTGAGCGCACTGTATAAGCGCCACGGCTAAAACCAAAACAAAAAATCTCATCGCCCGGTACATAATTATTGGCAATAAATTGGTAACATTCGGCAATATTTCTTGAGATACCCAGACCGGTGGCCCCACCAATATATTTATCAATCCAGCCGACGGTTCCCGTGCCAATCCCTCGATCATAGAAAACGACTTGCTCCAGCGAATCAGAACGGCTTTGTGCTTGAATAGCACGAGCCATTTTTAGCACATTTGAGGGAGATTTTTGTCCTTTTCTTCGTTCAGGCTCATTCCAAGTTCCATCACATAAAATCACAATCCGTTTGCTCATAACACAGCCTCTTCGCAGCAAAAAAAAATAATGGATTTTATTATTTTTCAACCACTAATTTTCCTAATGGAAAGGCGCGAACGATAGTTTTAGGTTGTGCTAACCAAGTCTTGATAAGACAACTATATTTGCTTAACGCTACCAAAAAAAAGAGACGATACGTATCATCTATCGGAAAATCACTGGCTATGGTAACTGATAATACACGAAAAGCTTTGCAATTTCGGTGAACTACTTCACAAAAAAATTACCGCAGTTCTCGAAACAAATGACGTTCATGCTTCGCAATAAATCGTGTTTTCAAAAATGCCATCTGATCAGCCAGAATACGCCGGTTGCGTAACGTTAGCCATTCCGCAAAATTAGGGGGGTATGGCACCGCATGCAATTTCATGTTGGCCTCATCGGGGGTACGCGCCCCTTTTTTTTCATTACATGGTCGACAAGCTGTGACAACATTTGTCCAGTTATTCGACCCACCTCGTGATATCGGATGCACATGATCGCGTGTTAATTTATCATCGGACAACAAATTCAAACAATATAAGCACATATGTCTATCACGCCGAAACAATTCCCGATTATTCAAGGGTGGTACAAGAGAAAATTTATTCACGGCCGTCATCCCTCGGCAGGCAACAATGGAGTGAATGTCCATGACTGTTTGTTTATTGGTAAATCGGTTACGGCCACCACGGATGCGCAATATTTTTTCGCCGGTTGTCCAAACGACCTTACCTATCGTGTATAATACAGCAGCATCTTGCCACGGTACCCAACCTAATGGTTGTCCTGAAATATCGAGTCGTAAAATCAACGGCCACATGATCGTTTCCTTTTTTGTTACTTTTGCGCCTTAATAATTAACAGCGTCTGATCATCATTTTATAAGGTATCTTGTTGATGGGCTAATCACTCCTTTTCGGTCGTCGCTAATAGGGATTCCGGCACACGGGCTTGATATAATCGGGTTATAATGTCGAACAATTTCCCATAATAACGGCTTGTTAACCCTGCTCGCCATGCTCTTCTTTTAGAGGTGGAATTTAGCAATATTTCACTCTGATAATAACAGTGAATATTCACAAATACAGCAAAATAATCAATAAAAAAGTAAAAATATGCACATCGCATTGATCGATCAAACGCGTCTTAGGCTACTTTTTAAATATTATTATTGGGTGATAATTGATCGCTATAGTTGGTGCTTTGATCGTGGTATTTCGTATGGGTGATGGCAATGCTTTTGATAAATCACAAGCCATTTCCATTTTGTATCCGCCAGTCGATGTTCATTGGTATCAGGCTGAAGACAAACTCCGTCAAACCATTTAAAGAATGGAAATTAATCCTCAAAAGTAACAAGATTTATCAGAAATTTACAGGCGCAGACTGCTATAATATAGATGAACGATATTGGAAATTTCATCGGTTGGTGAGCGTGATTGTTGGATACCGCTCATATAGGCGAAAGCCTTTAGCTATACGGGCTGGACTTCGCCTCGTTAAGATCGAGTTTGTTCACTCAAAATTATGAATTCTATTATGATGCATTTGATTCCATAATAAATGAAGCACTAAACAAACCTACCCAACTATTGAGTATAGTTAGACAGCACGGGCATCACAGGAACTCACTGATAGGCTCAAATTAAGTTAATTGTCGCGGACTTATCATGGTATGATGGGGGAATATCGTTTCCTGGTGGGAATGAAAAATAACCGATAAACTTATGGGTGTCGTGCAATAAGACTCAACAGATAACCGTACACCTTGTCAGACAAAATTCACTTTCATGGTTTAGAAAATGATACAAAGCGATTTCACTGGAAAGTTCGTTATCAAAGGAATAACAAAAGATGGGGATAATTTTCGCCCGAGCGATTGGGCGCAGCGTTTGACTTCAGCCGTTGGCACTCCGACTGCCGGACGGCGCATTAAATTTCATCCAAAAGTCAAAATGGCAACGGTAGAAGGCGTAAACTGTGTGGTGTTAGATAAAAGTCTAGAAAATGAAGAGCCGATGTTGTTTTCATTTTTAATGGACTTCGCTAATGAGAACCAACTACAGGTTGAGGGCTACTAAGGGTATTCTCAAGGCGACTAAGGCCTTGAGAATCTGTTATCCCGTCTATATTTATCCTTCTTCTGTTTCAGGCCAATTTTTAATATAGCTCTTAAGCAACTTGTTCTCGAACTTAGCCTTGCTTAAGAGTGACTCAACAATATCTCCGATGGAAATAACACCAACAAATTTTCCATTGTCTACGACAGGGATATGTCGTATGCGGTGACCTGTCAAGTTGTTCATCATGATATCCATGGCTTCCTCAAGTGTCTCCTCACCTGTGCATGTCACCAATTCCGGCGCCATCACATCGCTTATTTTTACTTGAGAAAGGTTCGCCTGGTATTTGCGTGCCGCATGCATCACATCACGTTCGGTAACAATACTTGCTAAGCCCCCATCTTTGCTGGTCACAATAACCGACCCGACTTTATTATCTGTCATTAACTCGACGGCATGGGTTAATAATTCATCTGCCTTAACACTATAGCTTTCCAGCCCTTTTTGCTTAAGTATTTGACTCACTTTCATCCTGGTATGCCCCTGGGTAACGATAAGAAATCAGTATCTCTATTTTCGTTGTTTTGCAGTTTGGTTTCCGCTTCCGCTTAGGAAGGCCGATGTTTACTACGCTCGTTATGCTAAGTGTGGCGCCCATCGCTCGAATATGAGAATAAATATCCACTTTAATATTGCTGAATTTATATGTCCAGTTGAAATCGACGATGTGGTTAAAACAGGCCTCCCCATCAATAATTGTCATTATGGTATAAAAAACACACTTATCAAACCATTCATCTAATCCGTTAGGAATATACATGAAAAAAATATATTTGCTAAGCATTAGCGTTTGAATGACCGCATCAACATACTAATTTTGCACCCAAGATTCAACTCTCAATCCCTAGCGATCTTTAACTGTGACCAACATTAGGCCGTCTAGCGTTTGAAAATCGTGCGATCACTTTGCGATCAAACAAGGATAACACTGTAAAAAAACAAGGATTTGGCCTAAAATCCGACCTTGGGCCGCCTAGCGTTTGAACATCGCGATGAGAATTGATTTCACCGGGGTTTTTCTGAAGGAGGCCATACTTGTTGTATGGCCGACTGACGAAATATTTCTGGGGAATCAAGGATCAAGTGAGATTAAATGATAGGCGGCTCAATGTTGGTAAAATGCCAACGTACCCAAGCGCGGGCGATCCATGCAAAATACACGGTGGACTGAGATAAACAACTAACACCACAAGACACGAGCCACTGCCATGAATAATATTCGATTTGACGAAACGGCCTATCAACGATTCATCCCAGTACACGAAGATGACTTAATTGAGGATTTAATCCATTATGCCAACTGGAGCGATGAAAAAAATATCCAATTCCAACAAATTTGCCACATTTTTGTCATGCTTTACCATGCACGCTCACACAAAAGTTTACAGAAGCTCAAGCGGGCTTACCGGCCCTTCAATCCTGATCCCGACACCCTTGAGCTGCGTTCATTGCAACCGACGGAGCGGCATCGCTTACTCAAGGCGCTGATAAACGAACTCTCTTACGTGCTGGAGCGCGCCAATTTTGAAATACTGCAACTTACCGAACTCAACCAAGCGTTGAATAAAAAATCGCCTTATGGTGTTGAAGTCTCGGTGAATTTCGATGAATTTGAAGAACTTGCGGTTTTCTACCGAGGTTCCGCTCTGCAAACCGCCACTCGGCGAGAATGGCAACGATTATTTTTGCGTAAAAAAACCACTGAAATTCAGATCTTCCGCCGATTATTTCTACTCTTAAAGCTAAAAACCACGGAACAGGACAATCAAAATGACGTGGTCTATTTAAAATTATTCAAAAATATTCCTGCCTCCGACTTAGAAATGCTCTTTCCTAACACTCGTGTCAAAATGACCGCCTTCGACAAACTCAAACTGAGCATGACCGGCGGCGGTGGGGCAATCGGAAGCATTATTGCCACCATTTCAAAAATAACGGCGGCATCCAATCCCTATACGATCATCGTCGCTATTGCCGGGTTCGGCGCCGTCATGTGGCGCCAAGTCGCTAATATTTTCAACCATCGCACTAAATACATGGCCACCCTGGCCAAAAATCTTTATTACTACAATCTGAATAACAACCTGGGGTCCATCGCCCATTTGATTGAACTGGGCGAGGCCGAAGACTGCAAAGAAGCCATTCTTGCCTATTTTTTCTTATCCCATCAACCCCAGCCAAGACACACCCTCGCCAGCCTCGATCAAACCATTGAAACCTACTTAAAGGCCCAATACGGATTACACGTTGATTTTGAAATCGAAGATGGCCTCGGTAAACTAAAAAAAAGTGGCTTAATTGAAGTACACCCAAACGGTGAATTAAGCGCGATTAGCTTGACAGATGCCCAGCAAAAACTAAACGCAGAATGGGATAACTTACCGGATGAATTTAATCCCTTTCCAGAAAACCCAGTGACCACTTAATGGGATCGACCGATATCGCTGTCGTCACGATGGGTTGTTGGTTTCATACAAAAATGGACTAATTTTTTCACGGTGAGTCCTTGCACAATAATTGAAAAGATGACGATGATATAGGTAATCGATAGAATTAAATCCCGCTCAGCACTGGCGGGAATAGACAGCGCTAACGCGATAGAAATACCCCCACGCAATCCACCCCACGTCATGATTTTGATAGCATGAGGTGAAAATGATTGAAAATTACGCAACAACCGAATGGGTAGTCCAACACTGACAAAACGCACCAACAACACCAGAGGAATCGCAATCACCGCCACTAGCAAGGCACGGCCAGTAAAGGTGATGACAATAATCTCCAAGCCAATTAACACAAATAAAATGGCATTGAGAAATTCATCCACTAATTCCCAAAAATTATCTAGATGCTGCCTGGTTTTTTCCGACATGGCAAACACACGCCCTTGATTGCCAATCAACAATCCGGCAACCACCATGGCTAGCGGTCCACTGGTATGCATCGCCGTGGCTAACGTATAACCTCCCATCACCATCGCTAAGGTGATTAATATCTCTACTTGATAGTTGTCGATGTCCTTGAGTAATAAAAATCCCAGAAAACCTAAGATTAAACCAAAAATAATACCACCGACCGCTTCTTTCAAAAAAAGCAAACCAACCAGGGAAACATCCAACACTTGCTCGCTGGTGGCAAGGCTGAGTATCACTAAAAAAATAACGACCCCAATACCATCATTAAATAAAGACTCGCCGGCAATCTTGGTTGATAAGGATTTCGGTGCCTCAGCGCTTTTTAACAAACCAATCACAGCAATCGGATCGGTAGGAGAAATTAGTGCACCAAATAGCAAGCAATAAAGAAACGGGATGCCCATACCCAATAACAACAAGCAATAATATAAGGCCGCCCCGACTAAAAACGTAGAAAGTACAACACCAAAGGTTGCCAGTAGAAAAATGATCCATTTTTGTTTGGCTAAATCATTCAGGTTGATGTGCAAAGCCCCAGCAAATAGCAAAAAACTCAACATGCCATGGAATAGCGTCTGACTAAAATCAAGCTCCTCTAGCGCCTCCCGAGCAAAGCCTTGCAACTCCGCCACCCCAAAATGATTCAGCACAATCAGCGCCAAAGAAAACAACAAGGCAATAATCATTAAACCAATGGTAGTTGGTAACTTGATAAATCGATGATTTACATAACTGAAAACGGCTGAGATACTGACCGCTGCTGCAATAATGTTCAAAATTTTCATCGTGTGCCTAATCCGCTTTTCTTTGACTGACTGAACTGAATCCCGATATGTTCTATTGCTTATATAGACCCATGTTAAATTATTGCCACTGAATAAAGACTTGCGATCACCGATAAAAAAATGTAACGATTCAGGTGACAGATAATGCTCGTGGCGTGATATTGTTTTATTAATAAGCAAATCATGCCATGATGATCGCCAAGGCTCGCTCAACCTAGGAGGTTTAAATTGCCCAGTATCAGATTTCAGATGATGATTAAAGCGTCCAAATGATGCTCGACTTATTGATGGCCTTATGGTTTTTAGTCATGGGAATTGTTTTTTTACAAAAAACGAAGCTGTTACAAAAATGGCTCGCCAATTTTTATGAACGGACCCCAGCCGCTAAATCTTGGGCAGGTTTTTTCCATTGGACTCAATCCCATGGATTTACGCTGGTTGCCCGCTTTTTTGGTATTTTGTGCTTTTTAAACTTCTTTCTGTTTGTGTTCATTTTAATTCAGACGGAGGCAATATTGCCCATCGCGAACGATTTTTAACAAGCACGCGTAAAATCGCATCACTGTCACGGGTTTGTTGTATCTCATACATAATAAACATCCACAGCCAAGCAAGGATCGACTAAAATTAGTTTTGTCCAACATCTAAGGCATCCGTATCGTTTGATTAATGACAAAGATAAAATATACAATTTGAGTATACTCGCTGCTCGATCCCAACAAATTTTGATAATACGCATCGAATACCCATGATGGTCTTTGACATAAAAAAAGGCCTGGATTTGCCCATGGCCGGCGAGCCAAAACAACAGATTGAAGGCCACGCTGAAGTTAGCTCAGTGGCGGTATTAGGCCGAGATTATCATGGCTTAAAACCCACGCTGTTGGTTCAAGTTGGTGACCGGGTTAAACTTGGTCAAGCTTTATTCATCGATAAAATGAATCCGGAGGTTTTTTATACCGCACCAGCCAGTGGCACCGTCTCAGCCATTTACCGTGGTCCACGACGTAGTTTTCAATCCATTGTTATTGCGTGTGAAAATACGGAGACAACCCACTTCCCGACATTTTCTGTTAGCCAACTGGCAAAGCTCAAGCGAGAAAATATTGTCAAACAGTTAGCCGACTCGGGTTTATGGAGTGCATTTCGCACGCGTCCCCACAGCAAAAATCCACCCATCCACAGCCAGCCCCATGCCATCTTTGTGACTGCCATGGATAGCAATCCTCTGGCCGTCGATCCTAGTCTCGTTATCCGTGAGTATCAAGAGGATTTTCTGCATGGGTTACATATTATTCGTCAATTGACGGCAGGGCATGTCTATGTCTGCCAAAAACCTGAAGCAAATATACCGGTGATCGACCATGATCGACTGAGTCTGGTCAGTTTTGGTGGACCTCATCCGGCCGGATTAACTGGCACCCATATTCATTTAATGGACCCCGTCAACGCCAGCAAAACCGTTTGGCATATCGGTTACCAAGATCTCATTGCTATTGGTCAATTATTTACTCGCGGTCAAATTTGGTCACAGCGTATTATCGCCCTGGCTGGTACCATGATGAAAAACCCACGCTTAGTTACCACCAACCTAGGTGCTAATATCCAACAATTGATCAAAGATGAAATTCAGCCCGGTGACTGCCGTATTATTTCCGGTTCTGTTTTATCTGGCCATCATGCTGCGGGTTGGGCGAATTATCTAGGGCGTTATCACAGCCAGGTTTGTGCGATTGCTGAATCCAAAGAACGAGAATTATTCGGCTGGTTAATCCCCAGCCGCCAAAAATTTTCCTTTTTACGCGTCTTATTATCCACGTTTGACAAAAATAAAAAATTCCCGTTTAGCACCGCTCAACAAGGTAGCCCTCGCGCCATCGTACCCATCGGTAATTATGAAGCGGTCATGCCCTTGGACATATTGGCCACGCCTTTACTCAAAGCACTGGTGGTCGGTGATACCGATACGGCACAAGCGTTGGGTTGCTTAGAGTTAGATGAAGAAGATTTAGCCTTATGTACATTCGTGTGTTCTGGCAAACATGAATTTGGCGCTTTTTTACGTGAGAGTTTAATTCAAATAGAGAAGGAGGGTTAATGTCGCGCTTGCGTCGTTTCATGGACCGAATCCATCCCCTTTTTTTAAAAGGTGGACCCTACGAAAAATTGTATCCGCTGTATGAGATGGTTGACACATTTATCTACAGTCCCGCTCAAGTTACCCGTCATGCCCCGCATGTGCGGGACGCCATCGACTTAAAACGTTTAATGAGTTACGTGGTGATTGCCACTTTGCCCTGTCTGCTTGTCGCCTGCTGGAATACGGGATACCAAGCCAATATGGCGATGGCTCAATTAGGCCTGAGCCAGGCGGCGGGATGGCGCGGCGAACTGCTAAATCTATTAGGTATTGGTTACTCACCAAGCAATGTGTTTGCCTGTTTTATGCATGGTTTGTTGTTTTTTCTGCCGATTTATATTGTCACCTTGCTGGCCGGTGGATTCTGGGAAGTCCTGTTTGCAACGCTCCGTAAACATGAGATCAATGAAGGGTTTTTAGTCACCTCTATGTTATTTACGCTAACGTTGCCCCCCAGCATTCCGCTATGGCAAGTGGCCTTAGGGATTTCTTTCGGCGTTGTTATCGGTAAGGAAATTTTTGGGGGTACCGGCAAAAATTTTATGAATCCGGCTTTGGTGGGTCGGGCATTTTTGTTTTTTGCCTTCCCGGCGCAAATGTCAGGGGATAGTGTTTGGGTGCCGGTGGATGGTTACAGTGGCGCCACCCCATTGTCCTTAGCCGCCACGGGTGGCATGCAAGCCATTGCCACCGCCGATATCAGCTGGTGGCAAGCCTTTCTCGGTAGCCTACCCGGTTCGCTGGGATCGACCTCCGCCTTAGCTTGTTTACTCGGCGCGGCTTTTTTAATTTATACCCGCATTGCCTCCTGGCGTATTATCTGCGGCGTATTTTTAGGAATGTTGCTCACTTCATTGATTGTCAATGTGATCGATGGCAGCAACCCGATGTTAGCCATGCCCTGGTATTGGCATTTGGTATTAGGTGGCTTTGCCTTTGGCATGGTGTTCATGGCCACCGACCCAGTCAGCGCCCCCATGACCGATACCGGACGCTGGGTATTCGGTTTACTGATCGGTTTCATGACTGTGATCATTCGCGTTTTCAATCCTGCTTTCCCGGAAGGCATTATGCTCGCGATTTTATTTGCTAATATTTTTGCGCCATTAATCGATTACTTTGTGATACAGGCCAATATCCGACGCCGAAAACGTCGTAGCCAATAAAGATCCATCTATTTAGGTAGTTAAATGCTCAAATTAATTCATCGCTATCTCACACTACCCAATGACAGCCCTAGAAAAATTGTATTTGTGGCGTTAACGCTGAGTTTAGTTTGTTCTTTATTAGTTTCCACAGCGGCGGTTATTCTGAAGCCTAAACAAGAAGAAAACAAACGCCATGAACAACGCAAAAATATTCTCACCGTGGCGGGGTTAATGAAAGACAATGCGGATCTTGATCGCTTGTTTCGTCAGGTGGAAACGAAAATTCTTGATCTCACCAGTGGGGATTATTTAAGCGATGAACAAGCCACGTTGATGCAAAAAAGACTGGCGGAAAAAGATCCCACATTACGCATAAAAATTCCAGCTGACCAGGACATTGCCCAGATCAAGCGACGAGCCAATTATACACCGATTTATTTAGTCAAACGTCACGGGGCGATCAATACCCTGATACTCCCCGTGTATGGTTATGGCCTATGGTCAACATTGTACGGTTTTTTAGCTCTCAAAAGTGATGGTAAAACCATCCAAGGTTTAAGTTTTTATCAACATGCAGAAACCCCGGGTTTAGGGGGAGAGGTAGATAATCCGAGATGGCGTCGTCAATGGCAAGGAAAACTGGCTTTCGACGAAAAAAACCAGCTACGCATCGAAGTGGTGCGAGGCAAGGTCAAGGCGAACAGCCGCCAAGCGGTCTATCAAATCGATGGGTTAAGCGGTGCTACCTTGACCAGCCGAGGGGTCAATAACTTGATACGATATTGGTTAAGTGATCAAGGATATGGTACCTATCTGAAAAAAATATGGGCAGGACAAACCCACCAATGAAACCAGAAACCAAAAAAATATTATTTGATCCATTGGTCGATAAAAATCCGATTACTTTACAAATTCTCGGTATTTGTTCGGCCTTGGCCGTGACCACGTCGTTATCTGCTACGTTGCTCATGTGCATTGCTCTGACCACGGTATTGGCGGCTTCGAATGCTTCGATTAGTTTAATCCGTCATCACATCCCGAGCAGTATTCGCATCATTGTGCATATGGTAATTATTTCATCTTTGGTGATTGTGGTGGATCAAATTCTAAAAGCCTATGCCTATGAGACGAGTAAGCAACTCTCCGTATTTGTCGGACTCATTATCACTAACTGTATCGTGCTAGGTCGTGCCGAAGCCTACGCCATGAAAAATCCGGTGGGCATGAGTTTTTTAGATGGCCTGGGCAATGGTCTGGGTTATAGTTTGATACTCATTAGTGTGGCGGTTATCCGTGAATTATTGGGTGCTGGCCGATTGCTCGGTTATCAAGTTTTGCCCTTAGTCACTGATGGCGGTTGGTATTACCCCAATGGTTTATTGTTATTACCACCGAGCGCTTTTTTCATTATCGGTCTGATTATTTGGCTGATTCGTAGTCGTAAAAAAGAACAAGTCGAGCCCGCCGATTTTGTCATCAAGGAAAATATCAATCGAGAAACGATTTAGGGGGGGGCCAATGATTCTGGCCGTTTTGTGGCCCCTAGAAAAACGCCAGACAAAGCGAGAGGAGAGAAGTTTGGTCATTCCAAATAAGCGACGAACAACGCCGTATGGTGTTTTTTTAGGGGCCATCCGGAGGGCCGAACTTATTTTCTATCCAGCGGTGTTATCGCTCATTCATGTGGTACAACCACACGACACTCGTTCTGCCGGGCTGGATAAAAAATGAGTCTCGGCAGGATGCTCATCATTATTGAGAATACCTCCTAATGGAAAGTTATATTAATTTATTCATTAAAGCCGTATTTGTTGAGAACATTGCATTGGCCTTTTTTTTAGGGATGTGTACTTTTCTTGCGATATCGAAGCGGATCGATACCGCCATCGGCCTTGGTATGGCGGTGGTGGTGGTGCAAACCATTACCGTGCCCGTCAACAATCTGGTTTATCAATATTTACTGAAACAAGATGCACTGAGTTGGCTGGGCATCAGTGGTGTTGACTTAACGTTCCTTGGGCTGGTGACCTATATTGGTATTATTGCTGCCCTCGTGCAAATATTAGAAATCATCTTGGATCGTTTTTTTCCGGCGTTATATCATGCGCTGGGTATTTTTATGCCATTGATTACCGTCAATTGTGCAATCCTCGGCGGGACTTTATTTATGGTCGAACGTGATTATAATTTTACGGAAAGTGTGGTTTATGGCCTGGGCAGCGGCGGGGGATGGGCCTTAGCCCTGATCGCCTTGGCGGGTATCCGTGAAAAACTAAAATATAGCGATATACCACAAGGATTGCAGGGATTGGGTATCACCTTTATCACCGCCGGTTTAATGTCGCTAGGATTTATGGCGTTCTCCGGCATCCAACTGTAATGTAACGAACATGTTAGAAATTATCTTAGGCGTTGTCTTGTTTACCGTGATTATCATGCTATTAGTCGCAGTGATTTTAAGTGCGCGTCGCTTGCTGGTTGCTACGGGTAATGTCAGTATCGTCGTCAACTCAGAGAAAACGATTAAAACTCCGGTTGGCAGCAAACTGTTATCCGCTTTATCTGATGCACAGCTTTTTGTCTCTTCGGCCTGCGGCGGTGGGGGTACTTGCGGTCAGTGCAAAGTTCAAGTGTTGTCGGGGGGGGGGAGCTTGTTGCCGACGGAAAGCTCACACATTAATAAACGCCAAGCCGCCGATCATCAGCGTTTAGCCTGCCAAGTCACCGTCAAACAAGACATGGTCATTGAAGTACCGGAAGAAGTATTCGGTATTAAAAAATGGCAATGCCGAGTCCAATCCAATCACAATGTCGCCACCTTCATTAAAGAATTAGTATTGGAATTACCTGTCGGAGAAACTCTGGATTTTCGCGCCGGTGGCTTTGTGCAAATCGAATGTCCGCCTCACCAGGTTCATTTTAAAAATTTTCATATTGAACCACAGTTTCATGAGGATTGGGACCGATTCAATTTGTGGCGATACCAATCCATTTGCCATCAACCGGTGATGCGGGCTTATTCCATGGCAAATTATCCATTGGAAAACGACATTATCATGCTCAATGTACGCATTGCCACCCCACCGCCGAAGGCAGGCCAGGATATCCCGCCGGGCATCATGTCGTCCTATCTTTTTGGCCTGAAAGCTGGTGACAGTGTCACGGTATCGGGACCCTATGGTGATTTCTTCGCGAAAGAAACCGATAACGAAATGGTTTTTATCGGTGGAGGGGCCGGTATGGCTCCCATGCGGTCACATCTTTTTGACCAACTAAAACGCTTGAATAGTCAGCGAAAAATCAGTTTTTGGTATGGCGCCCGCAGTCTAAAAGAGATGTTTTATGTGGCAGACTTTGATCGCTTACAAGCACAGTATGACAATTTTAATTGGCATGTCGCTTTGTCTGAGCCCCAACCGGAGGATCATTGGACAGGGTATACTGGTTTCATTCACGAAGTACTCTATCAAGCGTATTTAAAAGACCATGCCGCTCCGGAAGACTGTGAATATTATCTATGCGGTCCGCCTATGATGATCAGCGCTGTGATGAATATGCTGGATAATTTAGGCGTTGAAAAGGAGAGCATATTACTCGACGACTTTGGGAGCTGATAGACTCAGCACACTTATAATAACCCACATTGAGCCGCCTATCATTTAATCTCACTTGAGACCTGGATTCCCCAGAAATTTTTCGGCAGTCGGCCAGACAACAACGTATGGCCTCCTTAAGACCCTAATTCGTCCTTAATTTTATACACTACATTACATCTTCAGTAAATTTC
>CAYUAI010000048.1:0-31137 GCA_964442745.1 uncultured Chromatiales bacterium | reverse complement strand
AAAGTCGGCTAACTTATTGTTTTTATTGATGCCAATTGGTGGCAGATAATTGCTGGCAAAATAGTACTTATTGTCTGTTTTTCCCTGCATTTTTATTGTTTTTAGTTAGTCATTATACTTCAACCGGATCATACATAACGCTTGATTATTGTCTCCAGATTTGGGTTCAATTGAATCTCAACTGAGATTGGTGGCGATGTCAATAGCTTCCACATCGAGTGTGTGAACTAAACTCAAATGTGATTATGACTGTTATTATTACTGGCTTGATTTTTGTCGGTAAGGATGTTGGTTGCTAGAAGTAAGGAAAAACATGCAATTAAACCAAGGTTTGTTAAGGTCTCATTACCCTAAACTCATGTTGATATACCAGATCATTGATATGAGCATTATTACGGCTTGCTTGGTATTGATTTTATTTGGCTATGGGCTCGCCTGGCAACACCAATATAGTTTTTCAGTTCTCGTAATTTTGTTTTTATTTCTATTTTTTGCAAAGAGAAATCACATTTACCAGTCTTGGCGAACCGCCCCCATCAATCAAGAGCTATGGTCGCTTTGGTTGTGCTGGATTTGTGCTGCATGTGGGTTGTTATTGCTCGTTTTTATGCTTAAAACATCGACAAATTATTCCAGAGCCGTGGTATTAACATGGTTAATATTAACACCGATTTTGCTGAGTTTTTGGCGTATGGTGATCCGCGCTAGCTTATATTATTTACGTAGTCATGGGTACAATACGCGACAAGTAGCGATCGTTGGCGTAAGTGAGTCGGGTCTTCGATTGGCGCAAATAATTCAAACTGAATCTTGGATGGGCTGTAATTTTGTTGGCTTTTATGATGATCGTCATTCAAATCGCTGTCAGGCGAATGCAGACATCAGAGGAAGTTTTGATGCGCTCATCGATTGTGTGAAAGATGGTCAAATTGATCGGGTGTATATTACCCTGCCTATGTGTGCGCAAGTCCGCGTTAATCAACTGATGGAGCGGTTAAAAGAAACTCAGGTATTGCTTTATTATGTGCCTGATTCAATCAATTTTGATCTCTTGAGAAATAGCGTCAGATAAACCAATATTTAAAGTTAACATTTATTCATTCCTAATTTTAATAGCAGGTATTTTTCGGTGAGAAAATACCTGCTGGTTTTCGTGGGAAAAGGTTGCTGATAAAGATGATTTGCTATGAGCTTATTATGCCACCGCCTCGATCATATCGAAGTCCGACTTTGTTACGCCGCAATCTGGGCAAACCCAGTCTTCAGGGACATCTTCCCAGCGGGTCCCAGCGGCAATTCCTTCTTCCGGAAGTCCGGCGACTTCATCGTAAATAAAACCACATACGACACATTGCCATTTTTTCACGCGTGACTCCTTCGTTTAATTTTAAAACAATTTTAATAATGATTGGCCGGTTTCAACAATACGCATTATGGCATCAATAAACAATAATATCTCCGTGGCGAACATTTTTTTTGGCGATGGGTGTGTTGATCGTTGTTGAAAACAGGATGTCTATTGCTAGTACCGTATCCTTTAAATAACCCATCGAATCGTTTGGTGAATAATGCATCCGACTGAATTTTTCAAAGCCTAAGCATTTGATTTTTGTCGGGTGAGTTAGACGCACCGTCGGGCGTCTAACATCAATCCATACTTCCGTGTGAATCGATCGTGAGTTGCCCTCTTCAGCGTTGTTTGGTGCCCATAATGCACTCGACGGCTGGCACCCCTTTTACATTAGGCTTAATAAGATACTTAATTTAAAGGAGGCAGCACTAGGTTGTACGAGTGGTTTGTAGATAGTTGGTTAATGGTTCTGGATAGGCAATACCGTTTCCTTGAAGGTAATCGACACCAATATCCGAAGCGGCTTTTATAATCGCTTCATTTTCGACATATTCTGCAATGGTTTTGATGCCCATCACATGCCCGATGTGGTTGATCGAAGAAACCATGGCTTGGTCAATCGGGTCATCTGGCATATCAATCACAAAATGACCATCAATTTTAAGGTAGTCCACCGGAAGATTTTTTAAATATGTGAATGAAGACAAGCCGCTGCCAAAATCATCCAGTGAAAATCGACAGCCTTTATTTTTCAGATCCTTCATGAATTGGATGATTTTGGATAAATTGGCGATGGCGACCGTTTCTGTGATTTCAAAACAAAAAATACTCGCAGGTACCTCCAGCTGGTCGAGCTGATGATATAAAAATTGCAGAAATTCGTCTTCATTTAAGGAAGCACCTGAAAGATTGATTGCGCAAGTATCTTGTGAGGCGAGTGGATCACCATGATAGATAGCCTGATAGGTTTCAAATACTTGGCTAATAACCCAGCGGTCAATGGTTGGCATGACTTTATATCGTTCGGCGGCGGGGAGAAAACTGGTCGGATAGACCAAGTTATTTTGTTCGTCAAGCATACGTAACAGTACTTCAAAATGTCGATTTTGGGTGGTGGTATTTTCCACCGGTTGGATACGTTGGCAAAAGAGTCCAAAACGATTTTCTAACAAAGCGTTGGCAATGCGCGGTACCCATTGCATTTCGCCGTGACGTTGTTGCAGCTCGATGTCATCCATATGATAGATATGGACTCGATTGCGGCCTTTGTCTTTGGCCGCATAACAGGCGGCATCGGCTTGGCTTAGCACGCTGGTGATGCTTTCACTGTATTGATTGATTTGTACCAGACCGATACTGACACCGACCTCAAACGCTTTATCTCCCCATACGAAACGGAAATCTTTGACTGATTTGCAAAACTGTTCGGCAATGCGTTGTGCTTTTTCCAGAGGGCATTCGCCGAGCAATATGCCAAACTCATCGCCGCCGAGGCGAGCGAGGGTATCCCGTCCTCGGATGGTGTCTGACAAAATCGATGCCAATTGCTTGAGCAATTCATCGCCCGCGACGTGACCGCAGGTATCATTGACGATTTTGAATTGGTCTAAGTCAAGATAACATAGCGCATGTTCTTGTTGTTGTGTGCGGGTGCTATCGAGTAGCCGTTTCAGGCGCCGTTCAAATTCTCGTCGATTGATTAATCCGGTTAATGCGTCATGGCTGGCTTGATATTGCATTTGTTGCGCTAACGTGTGCATCGCGGTCACATCATGAATCGCTAGCACAGCACCGATGACCTGACCGGCACGGTCTCGCATGGCAGTGGCAGCCAGTTCCACTGAGGCGCGTTGGCCTTCGCGGTGAGTTAAGGTCAGCTTGCTCATTGAAACCGTTGATTGCTGGTGCAAACAAGGGCCGACAGGGCTTTCAGCGAGTTCGGTACCGTCTTCTGGGTAGATGGTTAATACTTTCATTAAAGGCAAACCTTGAGCGGCATGTTGGCTCCATCCGGTCAGTCGTTCGGCCATGGGGTTGATGTAAACAATGGTGCCGTGATTGTCCGTGGTGATAACGCCGTCGGCAATGGCTTGTAACGTGACTTGCGCTTGTTCTTTTTCACGAAATAAGGCTTCTTTGGTCTGTTTTAATGCGCTAATATCGGTGCGGATCGAGACATATTGATCCGGCTTTCCGGTCTGATCTAGAAAGGGGACGATGGTGGAGTCTACCCAGTAAAAACTACCGTCTTTACGGCGGTTTCGTATTTCACCATGCCATACCGTGCCGGTTTTGATGGTCTGCCACAGTTCTTGAAAAAAAGCCGGGGAATGAAGTTCTGAATTGATGATACGATGATCTTGCTGGATGAGCTCCTCTCGTGAATATTGACTGACTTCGGTAAAGCGATCATTGACATAAATGATTTTACCTTCATTATCCGTGATGCTGACAATGGAATGTTGGTCTAACGCAAATTTTTGAAAATTGAGATCCCTGACGGTTTGATTGAGGGTGGCGGTGCTATTGCGAAGCTGTATTAATAAATACCCCAAATAACCAAGGAGTGTTACCGCAAACAAATATAAAAATAACCGATAGGTGTTAGACTGACGAAGTTGACGTTGATGAAGTGCGCTAAAGGCATTTCCCAGTTCAGTCAGCTGCTGCGTGGTGGATGCGGTGATTAGCTGGAGCACCAACTCATCTACTTTCTGCTTTTGCTGGAGCACCATGTTGCTGTGAGCAATCATTTCATTGAGCGATTCTTTGGATTTGCCCGGATATTGTTGCCAGTTGAGTTTGATTGCATGAATGCCTTCGGTTACGCGTTGTTTGAAAATTTCATCACTGGTGATGCTGTAACTGAGGGTGTTATTTAATAAACTAGAGACTTGATTAATGAGCGTGATGTCGGTTCCGTTTGCAGTGAGTGCGAGTATTAGCTGATT
Source organism: uncultured Chromatiales bacterium (assembly GCA_964442745.1). Taxonomy (GTDB): domain Bacteria; phylum Pseudomonadota; class Gammaproteobacteria; order S012-40; family S012-40; genus CAYUAI01. The sequence goes on along the minus strand of CAYUAI010000048.1, from coordinate 26,835 downwards.
GATGCCTAAGGGAAGATACTGGGAAGAGTTTTTTAAAATGGCATTGGTTGATTTAAAGCGCTCAAGTAATGATGCTTTGTTGTGCAATGCTTGGCCAAGGTTATCAATCTGTTGTTGAAGTGGTTGTTGATTTTTAGTATAAGCATTGATTCTTTGTGCTTTTATGGTCTTTAGCAAGGATTGAAGGTATTTGATTTCGTTTACAAGCGGATCATAATGCAGCAAACTGCCATAACGTGATTTCAAAATGTCTTGATTGAGTTGTGCTTCAACTTGCTTGAATTGTCGTAAAATCTCGATAATGTGTTGGTGAATTTGCAAATTGGCTGAGTGGGTTTTTACATAGAGAAAACTCAATAAGACAGCCGCAATGCTAGCGATGATTAATTGTTTGAAAAGATCGACTCTCATAAAGCTTGGCCATTATATTCACCGGTGAGTGTTTCAAGGAAATGAATGATTGCAATCACGTCTTGTTGAGGGATATTACGTCCTAATTGGAATTTGGCCATGATATGTACGGCTTGTTGTAGGGTTTTTGCCGAGCCATTATGGAAATAAGGGGCCGTCAGTGCGACATTTCGTAAGCTTGGTACTCGGAAATAATATCGGTCTTCGATTTTTCCTGTGACATTAAAACGGCCTAAATTCGCTTGCTCTGTTGAACCATGGGTGGGAAAATAGTCCGCCATGACACCAAATTTCTGAAACATATTGCCACCGACATTCACGCCTTGGTGGCATGCAATGCAACCATAGGCTTTAAATAACTGGTAGCCTTGTTTTTCTTGGTCGTTAATCGCCTCTTTTTCGCCGCGCAGGTAGCGGTCAAATCGTGAGTTCGGCGTAATCAGCGTTCTTTCAAAGCTGGCAATCGCATCTTTGATGGTGGTCGATGTGATTCCTTGAGGATAAAGTTGATTAAAGTCTTTGACGTAATTGGGATCACTTTTAAGTTTGTCAATCACTTGTTTCCAACTGGATGCCATTTCCGCTGGATTATTAATAGGGCCATCAATTTGTTCTTCTAAGCTGCTGGCTCGGCCATCCCAAAATAATGCAAAATTATTGACACTGTTAAATACGCTAAGGGTATTCATTTGGCCGATAATCGCGCCAGCCCCGATAGATTTGGCTAAGTTATCTGCCCCTCCGTTATCTAAATTATGACAAGTGGAGCAAGCAACGGTGTTATTCGATGAGAGTCGCGGGTCGAAAAAAAGACGTTGTCCGAGTGCGACTTTTTCCGGGTTGGCATCGGTGGTGAGAGGAATCGGGCGGATAGGTTCGTTGCCAATGGTGGCGGTATTGATGGGAGGTAAGGGGGGAGGGAGCTTGTTGGTTTCGGTTTGATTGGCTGTGAGTGATAACCACAAGGTGATTGCAAGCAAGCCAAGTAATACAATCGGTAGCACCAGAAAAACATAACGATTCTTTGGTGCTATGAGTATGGTTTCGGTATCGCTCGTATGAAATTGAGTTTTTGATTTACGGTTATGCACTCGTATCCTGGCCGTCGATTAATGAATGAATGATGGGGTTCAGTTTGTTTTGCCCTGGCTAGACTCTGGTACATTTTTCACGGTTTATTTAAGGATATCTCGTTTAGGGATAGCTTGGCTGCATTATCATGTCGTCGCGATGCCGTTGGTTGTATTTAGAGTATAGATGTTATTCTTGTTATTTTGAACTCAGCTCCCCGTTGACCCAAAGTATATCATTTGTCATCACTGCTGTTTAGTCAAGGCCGTTAATAACATCCGTTGATTTATAGGGTCTTAGTGGATATTGTTGGTTGCTTGGTGCGGACCAAGCTAATTCATTGCGCGATCTAAATCAATGCGTTGCATGCAATACCGAGGTTTCGTTGGAGGCGCCAGAGGGAATAAGGATAAAGAAGAGAAGGCTTGGTCAGCACCATTGGATCTCTGGATTGATTTAATCGAGGTGCTTTCGTTCTTTAGGATTGACCTAAGGTAAAATAAAAAATGGCGCCTTTGTTGAGGGTGCTTTCTGCCCATATTCTGCCATCGTGGCGATGTACAATGCGTTTCACGGTCGCGAGGCCAATGCCGGTACCTTCGAACTCATCTTCATGATGCAATCGTTGGAAAGGGGAAAATAATTTGTAGGCATAATGCATGTTAAAACCGGCACCGTTGTCTTTGACAAAATAAACCGTGTGGTTTTTCTGTGTTATTGCACCAAATTCGATACATGGCATCGGTACTTTCCTGGAGAATTTCCAGGCATTGCCAATGAGATTTTCCAGTACGATACCGATGAGGCTTTCATCGCCTTCTGTAATGATGCTGGGCTGGATAATGAAAGTGGTGTTTTTTGTTTCACACTGGGCGCTAAGATTATACGTAATGTTGTTGGCTAATGTTGTTAAGTCGATGAGGTTACGTTGCAGTGATTGTCGTTGTGTTTTGGAAAAATTGAGTAAATCGGTGATGAGATGATTCATATGGTTGATGGTGGCGCATGCCCGATGAAGATGATCAATGCTGGTTGGGTCCAGCTGATCTTTATTATCTTCCAGTACCGCATAGCAATATCCTTTAGCTCGTCGTAGCGGTGCTCGCAAATCGTGTGAGACCGCATAGCTAAAGGCTTCGAGTTCTTTGTTGGTTATTTCCAACTCGGATGTTTTTGCTTTAATTAAATCTTCCAGCGCCGGAAAATCGGCGTCTAAGGCGTTTGTCACACGGGCGATCCTTATCAAAATCATACGGAGCGGATAATGATAAGGTATCTAATCAATTCGGGGCTTGCAAGGTATTGGTTGCAAGTTTTACATTTTTTGACAATCCGAAATCGCCGACTTGGTTTTGGCCACGGGTATATGCCTACGGAGGCAAGGTTTTAATGAATTTATCCGCTTCACTGATTGAGGTTTGCATGTCGCTGATCAGCTTGTTGATTTCTTTTTCGATGTTGATGGTTTCCGTTTCTAGACCACCAATCGCCACCGCATTTAAGTTATGTTTTAAATACAGCACGTGATCATTAAATCGGACTAATACCGAGTCCATACGGGTTTCGGTTTTTTTCAATGAGCGATGCAACTCACTATATTTTTTTTGAGTGATCGCTAGTTTCTTGCGGCTATCCGATTTCATTTTTTGGTTGGTTATGATGTCAGTTTCCTTCTGCCATTCTTCAAATAAGTCTGTGGAAATATTTTCAACCTTTTCAATGCGGCTTTTGATGTCTTCAGATTGATCAACAGCATCATCGTAATCCTCTTTGAGTGCGTTATAGACTTTTTCTAGTTTTCCGCCATCGAAATTTTGTAATGCTTTAATTCGTTCTAACACGGTTTTAAATTGTTCGCGGGCTTCTTTTTGTTCTTCTTTGGCGGCTTCAACGTTGTCTCTGAGGAGATCACGCTTATGCTTGCCCAGTTTTTCCCAGGTGGAATAATACATGGTCGTACAAGCTGAAAGGCTGAGGATAATGATTAATAATGAAGCCAGAGAGGTATTTGTTGATATACGCATAGTTTTCAAAAGATTGATTTGGTTGATTTTTAGTCGTTTGTCTTCGCGGATGCGAAGCCACTGTACTTGGTGACGCCGCAATTCGCAACATTAACTTAACTTCAGGAGGTAAACCATAAGAAAAAGCGTTCCAGTCTCAATGCTAGTTTGAAAATTCTACAAAATTTAACAGCGTTGAAGGGGGGGTGTGGTAGGTTGTTAATTGTCCTGTTAAACGTAGGCAACGATGACGGCATTCGGGTTATTCTCATACCACCCCCTGTAGGAGGTGGTATGTTTACTTCCATGATCCAGAGGGTTAAACAAGTGATTTAAAAATTAGCCACAAATTCTAACATGCCAATATCGTCGGTATCATTTCCATTATCGAAGGAAGAATACTCGGCCAGCACGAGTAGATTTTTTGCGGCTTGAAAGGTACCGGCCAGGGTGACTTTGGTCGTATCATCTGTGCCACTGGCTTCATAACTCACGGTATCGTACCGCACGGTACCACCAAACATGTCGTTAATTTGGTAATTTAAGGTGATAGCAAAGGCGGAATCCACAATTTTATCCGCCGTGAGATATTCCAAACCCGCCGTTAATCCTTGGAATTTATAAGTGGCATTGATATCCAGTACATTTTCGGCGGAGGCTTCCTGAGTGACATAACCGGCTTCTAAATCGAGTCCGGCAAAGGGGGAGGCGTTTAGCACTAAAGCCAATGAATTTGTCTCTAAATCCTGATGGGCTAAATCATTTAATACCCCGGCGGTAATGTTGACTGGACCGACCGCAAAGGCACCCGCCACCCCGGCAATATTGTTACCATATAAGGCGGTTTGGCCATCTAAAATACCCGAAATCTGGCTCTTACTGATTTGGTATAAGCCCGGAGCATCTTCGGCTTCCCAGCCAATGGGATTATTAAAAACACCGCCTAAAATAGTGATTCCCTGGGGGGTGCTGAGGGTAAAATAGGCTTGCTCGATGATGGCTGAGTCTGCCGGCCCATCGACGCGAGCATTGACGCCGCCATTACCCGCCAGTGCCAAGTCAGTATCGACGCGTACCGATACGGTATCGCTCAATTTATTGATAAAATCAACTTCCGCATTGGCTTTAAAAATACTCTGTTTATTATCGTTCGTATACGTCACATCGACAAACCCCGAAACATCAGCCGATTCAGCAAATACCGGCCCATGGAGCAGGGTTAACATCACTAGTGCAATAGGTGTTTTTTTCATATTATTCGTGCCTCCTTGTAAAAATATGGATTCATCAGTCAAAAAATATGAGATATTTGGCGCAGGAGATCCGAACACTCAAGCATCTAGGTCAATAACAACGGCCTGTTTTACGATCAAATTGGCGTATTTGGGAAAATAAACGCCAAATGTTAGAGTGATATTGACTAAGATGCTATGGGCACTATAGAAGGGAAAATAAATAGAATGTTTGATTTCAATCAATAAAACCAATAAAACTTAAATTTTCAGGTAAACTATTTCGTTGTTTATACAATTCTGTATGTATTTAGCTACAAAAATAGTTAATAAAAGTCAACTTTGTTGTACTTTTGCCATAATTTGTTAGGGATCGCTTGACGAATTTGTTAGGAGAGTGATTGGTGTGATGAGCAAGTCCCCAGTAAATGCGATTGAAAAAATGGCGGCGGTGGATTTAGGATCGAATAGTTTCCATATGATTGTGGCGCAAGCTGGGCCTCACGAACTGAAAATTATTGATCGGATTCGTGAGCCGGTCCGTTTAGCCTCGGGATTAGATGAACGATGCCGGCTATGTCCCGAAGCCCTTGAGCGCGCCTTACAATGTTTGCAGCGCTTTGGGCAGCGTGTGAGAGGTTGGCCGATGGGAAGTGTACGCATCGTGGGGACCAATACGTTACGGCGAGTCAAGGATCGGGCGCATTTTCTCCATCAAGCCGAACAGGCGTTAGGGCATCCCGTGGAAATTATTTCCGGGATTGAGGAAGCGCGATTAGTGTATCTCGGTGTGGTGCGTTCTTTAGCGACCGACAAAAAGAAAAGATTAGTGGTTGACATCGGTGGTAGCAGCACTGAGCTTATTATTGGTACCAAGGAAAATCCGCGCTACATGGAAAGCCTGCATGCAGGTTGTGTAACCTATACGCAACGTTTCTTTAGCGATGGTATCATTACCGAAAAAAAATTGCAGCAAGCTGAATTGGCGGCACTGCTTGAATTTGAGCCGGTGACATCCTCTTTCAAAAAATCCGGTTGGTCCATTGTCAATGGGGCCTCGGGAACCATTCGTGCGGTAGGGCGGGTGTTGCATGAGCAGGGTTGGAGCCGGGAAGGTATTACTTTGCCTGCCTTAGCTACGCTTTCAAAGGCGATGATCGCCGGGAAACAAATGACCCATCTAAAATCGTTAGGGATTAGTCAGGATCGGGCATCGGTATTTGCCGGGGGGGTGGCGGTATTACGGGCGGTATTTCAATCGCTGGGTATCGAACAGATGATCGTTGCCAACGGGGCCTTGCGTGAAGGGTTATTATTCGATTTATTTGGCCGGGTTCGGCATGAGGATGTGCGTGATAAAAATGTGGCACTGTTGGCCGAGCGTTATCACGTGGATCAAGATCAAGTACAACGGGTGACGGTTACCTTGCAATATTGTTATGAACAAGTGGCTGATACTTGGAAACTGTCGGAAGACCGTATTGAACAGTTGCTGGAGTGGTCGGCAGAATTGCATGAAATTGGATTAGATATTGCCCATGCCCATTATCATCGGCATGGTGCTTATGTGGTTGAGTATGCTGATTTGTTAGGTTTTTCTCGGGATGAACAGCAATTACTTGCGTTATTAGTGCGGGGCCATCGGCGTAAATTTCCTCACACACAAATCAATCAACTCGTGGAACGATGGCAAAGACCCATGCAGTATATGATCATTTTATTACGTTTGGCGGTATTGCTGCATCGCAGTCGTACGGATGTTACATTGCCTGATTTTGACATTGCGGCGGATAAAATGGCGTTGCAAATAGGTTTTCCTGACAAATGGCTTGACCAGCATGCGTTGACTCGGGCCGATTTACAAGCGGAAAAACATTATTTATCCGCGATGGGTTTTGATTTGAGTTTTAGCTAATTTTAAATACGGTTAAGGAATGGGCACGCAATAACTTCCCGGTTATGCATCTCATCTTCCGCCCGTCTTGACCCGTTCTTCCATCACAAAAGCTCGAAAAAGAACCACTATTCCTACACTTTTGCTCAATCAGAACGAACCACTGAGCGCCAAACAGGGAAGTTATTACGTGCCTATTCCTAACTGGTTTCAGCCAGTTCATCGAGTAAGGTCATCTGAGCAGAAAAAAGGGGTTCTTGTTCGTTAGCTTGTAGGCGAACATAGCTAGCGTCGGGTTGTAATATCCAAGCTTGCTGATTATCTTTTAAATAATAATCAAGATCGTGGCGAATTCTTTCCCGCAGGGTTTTGTTTTCAATGGGGAAGGCGATTTCCACCCGGCGAAAAAAATTGCGATCCATGCAATCGGCACTGGAGCCATAGACTTCTGGGGTTTCGTTGTTTTGAAAATAATAGATCCGGGTGTGCTCTAAGAAGCGACCAATAATGGAACGGACACGGATATTGGTTGAGGCTTCAGGCAAGCCGGGACGTAAACAGCAAATACCTCGAATAATTAAATCAATGCTAACCCCGGCATTGGATGCACGATACAGCTCTTGAATAATGCTTTTTTCAACTAAAGAATTCACTTTGAAAATAATATGTGCAGGTAAATCTTGCTCGGCATTTTTTATTTCTCGGCCAATTTTTTCAAGCAGCGTATTGTGTAAGGAGAAAGGGGATTGCAGTAATTTATCCAATTTGGAGACTTTCCCTAAACTGGTCAGTTGATGAAATATTTTATGGACATCTTCGCCGATACTTTTGTCGCATGTCATCAAGCCGTAATCTGTATAAATGCGGGCGGTTCTTGAATGGTAATTACCGGTCCCTAAATGCACATAATGCCGCAGTCGTTTGCCTTCTCTTCGCACCACCAGACATAACTTAGCGTGGGTTTTATAACCGACGACGCCGTATACCACATGAACGCCGGCTTCTTGCAAGCGGCTGGCTAAGGTGATATTGGCTTCTTCGTCAAAGCGCGCTCTCAGTTCGATAACGACGGTGACTTCGATGCCGCGTTTAGCGGCATTGACCAGTGCATCGACGATGGCAGAATTGACACCGGTGCGATATAAGGTTTGTTTAATAGTTAATACATTGGGGTCTTTGGCGGCCTTGCGCACAAAATCAACCACGGGTACAAACGATTCAAAGGGATGATGGAGCAAGATGTCGTCTTTGGCAATGGCTTCAAATAAGTTGGATTTGGAGCGGATTTTCGTGGGTAAATTGGGTGTAAAGGCGGGAAATTTTAATTCTGGCCGATCGACGATATCATAGATTACACCCAGGCGATTGAGGTTAACCGGACCATTCACTTGGTAAAGATCATTTTCTGTTAAATCAAATTGCTTTAATAAAAACTGTATCGCGGAGTCTGGGCAAGTATCGGCTACCTCTAATCGGACGACATCACCAAAGCGGCGTGAAAGCAATTCACCCTCGACCGCTCTTAGCAAATCATCGACTTCTTCCTCATCGACAAATAAATCACTATTGCGAGTGATACGAAATTGATGACAATTGCTAATTTTCATGCCAGGGAATAGTTCGTCCACAAAAGCGTGGATGACGGAAGATAAAAAGACAAAACTGTTTCGATGGCTGGCGATGTCGTTAGGTAACATGATTAACCGGGAGAGGGCTCGGGGGGCTTGTACCACCGCCATACCACTGTTACGGCCAAAGGCGTCTTTGCCTTTTAAGGAGACAATAAAGTTGAGGCTTTTGTTAAGTATTCTCGGGAAAGGGTGGGCCGGGTCCAAGCCCAGCGGACTTAACAGCGGCAAAACTTCTTCTTTGAAAAATCCATATAGCCATTTTTTTTGTTCTGGCATCCACTCGTCACGGCGGATGAAGTAAACGCCTTTGTCATCCAAGGTGGGGATTAAAACGTCATTTAACACACGATACTGCTCAGCCACAATGATTTGTGCATTATAGTTAATGGCTTTTAATACTTCGGTGGGTGTCATGTTATCGGCGCCCGCCTGCACGGAGCCCAGTTGGACTTTCTGTTTTAAGCTGGCTACCCGTACTTCAAAAAATTCATCCAAGTTAGTACATGAAATACACAAAAAGCGCAATCGCTCAAGTAACGGGGTATTTTCGTCTTTGGCTTGTTCCAGTACTCGACGATTGAACTCTAATAAGCTCAGTTCTCGATTAATATAGAGTTCCGGTTGTTTAAAATCGTTAGCTTCTGTGGTCATGTAATATACAGTACGTAAAATAAATGAATGATACAGCCTAGTTTATCATGCTTTGATGGGCATGGGATTAGTGGGTTTAATTTGATCAAAAGGCTGTTTATTGCTCAGCATGACCTGTTGTTTTAGATAAAGGGTAGACTAAAACCCCAAGGGTGTGCCCCCTGGGATTTGGGTACGTAGTAGGAAAATGTTTGGGCGCAACAACTAAGGTATAATCTAGATCTACTGTCCAACCCTTGAGTCCAGATTATTAGAGAAATTTGCTCAGTTGTTACGTGCTCCTTCGGTTATCCATCTTAATATCATATCGCGACTTGAAGTGTCAGGCTCAATAAAACCAGGTCGCCCTCTCGCATTGTGATGCAACCCTGAGGGCTTAGTGACTAACACGCTGCTTTCTGGATCAACAAAATTTATCATTTCAAATACGCTCTGATATAAATCTCGATTATCAACAAAATTCTTAACGGCAGGATTGATGTGGCATATTAAACAATCATCATTTTGCAGTATTGGTACGATATCATCGCTAAATGAGGCGCGATTTATTGATGGAGAGGCGGTAATGGTCACAAAGGAAGGTTCACTAATGTCACCAAAGCGGTTGGTGACATTAAGTTGAAACTCATACTCACCCGCGACATCAGGTGTGAACGATGGCGTGCTAGTACGACGACCATTAAGGCGAATATTACTATTTTGAGGCGTTTGGATGGTGCGCCAGCGAACGGTTTCAGCAAATAAGCTGGCACTAGATCTTAAGGTTACTCGGCGCATGGGTGCCATTCTAGAGATACCGGCATTAGCGATGGGTCGCCCAGGTTCGACGACACCTAATGCATTGAGAGAGAAACCGCCAAAATTAGGTAAATGCTCTGCCAATAATTGCGGGTTAACTGGATCAGCCCAAAAATTCTCAAAGGTTAATTTAGCTAACGGCATCACACCTCGATTAAACACCATGTCTTCGATGATGTCCGCATAGGAAATAAATTTATCATAGCTACCAAGGTCAAGATCAGATTGAAGCATGAGTCCGCGCTGTATATGGCAGGCGCGACATTTGGGGCCAATCGTTTGTAAATATAATTGTGCCGCTGACGCTGGCGCTGCAGGTGGTAACCAGCCCTCTGGAACGAAAAATTCATTAAAAAATTGATTCGGCAAACCAGGACCACCATACCATCCTTCTATCAATCCTGCTGGCACCGAAGTATCAATAGTAGGATCCATAAGCTCATAAGAAAATAATACAATCTCATTGAGCCTTTTTAAATTTTCTTCTTGTGCGGCTTTAGAAAATCGTCGACTATTATCTAAAAATACATAAGTATCTATATCATAAGGTAGAAAAAGTGCGTCAATATCGCCTCCATCGGGGAAGCGACCATTGACTAATGATTTCGTGACCCCACCATGGCAAGGGGTACAAAGCCCAGGTTGAAACTTGAAGCCTCGTCCATCTAAATCAGCACCTAAGTCACGACGATCATCGGGACCAAAAACATAGAATGATACAAAGGGGGTACCATTCGGGTCTAATGCGGGGGGAGCCATTTCCATGGCGACTGTTGCGATAAGATTAACATCATTGACAGCATCTTCTAACGTTGCAAAATTTTCTACATAAGAGGCAATGGATAAATCATCATTGATTCGACTGTACATACGGCGCGAAAAACCTAGGTCCGCCGCATTTACGTAAATAGCTACAGGGTCTGCCCTGGTAAATCCAACTTCTCTGCGCCATCGGTTCAACGTTGTTTTACGATTCTGAGGATCGACGGCGGCATAATAAGCTCTAGCCGATTCTTCACTTTCTACAATGATAGGTGAATTTCTAGTCACTAGCGATAGAAATAAATCTGGGTCATCAGGTGGCCTATTCTGGGCTTGAGTATCTCTCCGGCTACCCGGTGTTGTTCGGGTACCGATGCTCGAATCGATGTGCAATGGAAAGATATTGATTTCACCCATCATCCCATCAATGGATTGATGTTGTGGTGCCGCAATAAAGGCGATTTTGTTATTGGCTGTTACGGTTTGACCGAAACTTGTATTCCCGGTTGTTTTTGGTGTGATCGTGTTGAGCCGAGTCCATTGATTATTTTGCTTTCGCAAGACATGCACCATACCACTATTGTTGGTGTTAGATGTGGCTCCTAGCAACATAATATCACCAACGATCGTCATTGCTCTGCCTAAACTTAATGAGGCATCCTCTGAGACGACATGCTGCTGTAGATACCAACGTTTACTGGCTCGATCCTTGGCGTAAATAGACACTTGGCCAATCGCTGAGGCAGCATTCGTCCCCGTGATGACCAATGTATTTCCGTTAATCGCCACGGATTGACCGAAATCGACAATGGTATCATCTGTCGGTAGCAGTTTTAATGACTGGCCCCAGGTTTCACCGATGCGTTCGTAGATAAGGACAGCCCCATTGCTATCGGCCTTACTCATACCAATGACTAGGGTATTTTCCGCTAAGGCTAGACTTTGATCAAAGTTGAATGGTTGAGTATTACTTGCAAGACGGATTGACTTAGCTAAGGTCCAGTTATTTGCCGTTAACACATAAATATAAATTACGTTTAACAAGGTGGCATCGTTTGTGTTTTTAGTCTGTGCACTAATGGCGATGGTATTGCCGTTAAATGCCATGGTTTTACCAAATGCCAGTGGGATTATATTAACCGATGTCGGCGCGGCTAAGTTCGCGTTGTTATTCCATTGACCTGATATATCGTTTTTCTTGAAGACGAAAACAGTACCTTGGCCATTATTATTCGCTGGCGCACTGACAAGTGCCGTATTTCCTTTAATTGCTACCGCTTGACCATATTGTGCATTGGCACTCATATTATCGACTTGCAAGGCGACTGTGTTTTTCCAGATATTGGATACCCTATCGTGTTCAACAATAAAGGCGGCCCCGGATTGATTTTCATTAGCGTATGTACCGATAATGGCGATTGAGCCCGAGATTGACAATGTGCTGCCCATACCATTGGCTGTGGCGTCAGTTGGCAGCATGCTCATATCCAGTAATAATTCCTGGCCATTCCTGAGGGCGAGTGAGCTGATTTCAGCGCTTGCCGTGGCAGTATTTCCCATGGCCGAGTCAGTGGTTGGCAGTACTAGCTGATTTCTCATGACCACCGCCTCGGCGGATGCTACTAAAGCAACACTGGTTGCGGTGTCGTTGCCCGCTACTTCTTTTGAGCTGTTTATTGGTTTTTCACAACCACTAACGATGAGCAAAAACAGGCCGAACCAACAGATGTGAAAATAGTTATTGTCTTTCATGATCGCCTCGGGTATTTGATGTGTTGTTTGGATGTTTTATTTCCACCGGCGCGTGGTGTGGCAAGCTTCGCAACGGTTTGTAACAACCTGTTGATGGTTATTAGGTAATTGATGGCAGTCATTACAGATACCCTGCGTCTGATTATGATCCATGGTGACCAGCGTCCATGAGGTGTTAACATGACAAGCTTCACATTGATTTGATGTGGCGACATGAGCGATGGACTGCGTATGGCAGGCATCGCAGGCCCCGATTGTTGCTGTATGGTCAACCTGACCGATGGTATTCCAGGCGGTAGTCACATGGCAGGCTTCGCATTGATCAGTTGATGTAATATGTCCCGCACGTTTATCGTGGCAAGCATTGCATGACTCAAAAATTTCGCTATGATCGACTTGAGTGACCGCATTCCATGAGGTGGTGATGTGACAGATCTCACATTGTTCTGAGGCCTGAATATGTCCAATAAATTTGGTATGGCAATTAGCACAAGCACCAAATACTTCATTGTGATCTAACGTTGTGACTGGCGACCAACTGAAAGCGTTATGACAGGTTTCACAAGCGTCACTGGTAGCGACATGGGACACTGATTTATTATGACACTGATTGCATGCACCCACGACTTCATTATGGTCGACAATCGATACCGGGTGCCACGATATTGGAGTATGGCAGGCCCCGCACTGATCCGTGCTTTGGATATGGGTGAGTGAACGACTATGGCACTCGATGCAAATCCCAATGATCTCATTATGATCGACAATAATCGTTGGCGCCCAGGTCAGTGTTGCGTGGCAGTTGCCACAACTTTCACTGGTGGTAATATGCGCTGAGTTTTTCCCAATCGCGATAATAGCATTATGGCAAGTAATGCATGGGGCACTGATTTGTGAATGATCGACTGCTTGAATACCTGGCGCAATTGCCCATTGCTGCGTTGTATGACAAGATTCGCACAAATCACTGCTGGGGATATGAGTGGTTGGTTTGCCGGTGCCAGCCACATTATCGTGGCAATCTGCGCAACCAGAATCAATCGCCGTATGGTCAAATTTAATGATGGGTACCCATTGTAAAGCACTATGGCAAATATTACATTCTTGCTGTGTTGGGATGTGTGTTAGTGGCTTACCGGTTTGTGTCTGTCCATCATGACAGAGTGAGCATTGTCCTAACAGTTCTCTATGGTCAACGGTTGAGATTTGGAACCATTTAGTGGTTGAATGACAATTTTCACAGGCATTCGTCGTTTGAATATGACGAAAACTTTTGCCGCGTGCGATCGTATCATTATGGCAATCTTCACAGGCACCTAATAGCTCGTTGTGATCGGTCGTCACCGTCGGTATCCATCCCGTTACCCCATGGCAGGCTTCACACTTAGTGCTTGTTTTGACATGGCTAGTTGAGCGACCATCTGCTCGTAAGCCATTATGGCAACTGGAGCATTCACCTAATACTTCTGCATGGTCGGTGTTGACAACTGGACGCCAGTGAGTGACCGCGTGACACGCACCACACTGGTCGGTGACAGGAAAATGATACTGGGGACTTGCCACCGCAACCGTACCATTGTGGCAACTGACACAATCCTCTCCAAGCTGATCATGATTAACGGTTACTGCAATTAAAAATGATAGTGTTAAATGGCAATCCCCACACACTGAACCCGTTTTAATATGAGTTACATTTTTTCCTACGCTGATGACGCCATTATGACAGCTCTCACAAGTACCAATTACTTGGTCGTGATCAAGTCGAATGATCGGTTTCCAGCTAAATGTGGAGTGGCATTCATTGCAAATATCGGTAACATTAATGTGAATATTACCATTATTCGTTTGTTTTTCACTATGACAGTCTATACAAACGCCAATGACGTTTTCATGTTTAACGCGATATACTGGTTTCCAAGATACGACTTGATGGCATGAATCACACTCACCTTGTGTGTTGATATGTGTCTCTGGCTGTCCTTCTGCCGATATACCGTGACAACTCGAACAAGGACCGGTTGCATCACTATGGTCAAAGAGTTTTATTGAAATCTCTCCGGCCGCATTTTGCTGATACGAAAAGCTATTGAGTTGTGAGGATATATTATTGTTTTTGTGAGTATTAATGCCATTTTCTGCCATTATGTTAAGCGCGGGTATGCATAACATAAATAATAAGATAAGTTGACGAGTATGGTCATAGGATAAAGCCTGAAGACGGGAGATAATAAGACGATTAAATTTTTTGTTCACTAAAAAAAGTGAATTTATTAAAGTATGCAATGAGTGCAGCATACTAGTTCTCCCACATAACGTTCAATTTTATTATTATTATGACTAAAAAATACATTTTAACCTTGTAATAAAACTATAGTAGAGGTGTGCAAAATAGCGAGTAACTTTTGGTATTTATTTTAATAATTTTTAATAAAACCTAGTGATGCAAAGAATTATCATATCGATAAGTTACATCTGATTTGTTGTCTCCTGATTTTATTATCGTAATATATGAAATGTGATAAAACGGGATGTTAGGGTAGATTTTACGGTGCGCTAGTTTTGTTTAAGCTGTTTTAGTTAAATCTGCTTGTTACTCATAGGGTGTGATCTATACTTATTTAAAATACTCAGAATAATAATATGTTGAAATAGCTATCAGACCTTGTTTTTTGCTTGAGTTGAATAGTTTTATTTAGCTTTGCATTACATATGATTGATATTTCATATCAGTAATAAAAATAAAATCGTTAGTACGGCATCCTTTTAATTAAGCCTTTAATCCAGCGTTTAATGTGTAGGTGAAAATAGGGTAGGGTGGATTCGCTGCGCTTAATCCACCCGGCGCAAAGATTTGAGCTAGGCTTGACCGATCTGATGGCGAAAAAGTGGGGTAGGATTGATGGGGAATAAAAAAAATAACAAGCAAATCAAATTAAAAAATATTTATCAAAAATTGATTGCTGCGGTGACATTATTATGTATGTTATGGTTTTTTGGTTGTGGTCAATTGATCTCACAACAAAATGGGGGGGTAGTCGCTCCACAACGTATTGCGTATCTTTCACCTCAACAAGAAGCAGATGGAGTGATTGTGAAATTTATCTCGAATACGGGAAACAATTCTCGTGCCCGTTCGCTGCGTGCTGCAGGCTTGAGTGATGCCGGTAGTTTTGGATTCTCATCAAGGTTAAGGAAAACCCAAGTACAAGCGGGTGTTACTATCAATCAAACACTTGAAAAACTGAGTAACGATCCGAGTGTGGCTTATGCAGAACCAAATTATATTTATTCTATCGAAGCAACCTTACCTAACGATGCTGATTTTTCATTACAGTATGGATTGAATAACCCAAATGATTCCGACATTGATGCACCCGAAGCTTGGGATATTAGCATCGGGGCATCATCCGTGATTGTTGCTGTCATTGATAGTGGTGTGGATTATAATCATCCTGATTTGCGTAATCAGATTTGGACGAATACTGCAGAAATTCCTGGCAATGGTGTTGATGATGATGGCAATGGATTTGTCGATGATATTAGAGGTTGGGATTTTGCAGATAACGATAATGATCCGATGGATGAAAATGCCCATGGTACGCATGTTGCCGGTATCATCGGCGCACAAGGTAACGATAATCGCGGTGCGGTGGGCGTGAATTGGGCCGTGCAGATTATGCCTCTCAAGTTTATGGATGCTGACGGGCTAGGGTCGACGATTGCTGCCATACAAGCCATCGATTATGCGGTGGCTAACGGGGCGCGTATTTCCAATAATAGTTGGGGAGGAGACACATTTAGTCAGGCTTTATTTGATACCATTCAGATGGCTAATAGTCAGGGACATTTGTTCGTCGCCGCTAGCGGGAATGATGGGGTAAATACCGATAATGGCTCGCATTTTCCAAGCAACTATGAATTGCCCAATATCATATCGGTAGCGGCGAGCACATCAAACGATACGTTGGCAAGGTTTTCCAATTTTGGGGTGGCCACGGTGGACTTGGCGGCACCAGGGTTGCAGATATACAGTACCATCCCGAATAGGCAATACGAATTATTCAGCGGTACATCAATGGCAGCACCGTTCGTTGCTGGTGTGGCCGCGCTCTTGCTATCTAAAAATAATAGTTTGACGACGGATACCTTAAAAACAACATTACTTGATACGGTGGATCAAGTCCCTGTATTTGAGGGACGCCTGGTTACCGGCGGGCGATTAAATGCGTTTAATGCCATTAAAGCGATATCGCCAGCCGATCCGCCAACTCCGGCCGAATTAGTGACGATTGCTCAGCCTCAAAGTACCACGTTGGTTGTTGGTGAAGCACTGCAGTTAGTGGCTACGGGCGGTGATGGCAACTATTTTTGGGGTGTGAGTAATGTTAATTTGGCATCGATTACTAATACAACAGGGGTGGCAACAGCAATAGCGCCGGGTCCAGTGGATATTATTGCGCGCGACAGCTCAGGCCTTGTCAGTGCTCCGCTAACGATGGATGTTATTGCAGCAAATAATACGCTAGGTTTTATACCGGCAGATCTTTCGAGTATGAATCTTAACGAAGTTGTATCAGTATCGGCTACTGGTGGACTGGCCCCGTATCGTTGGCAGGTCAGCAATGCTAATATTGCAACGCTGACCGCACTGGGAGCACAACAACAAACGGCAAGGTTAGTGGCGAGTGCCAATGGATCATTTATTATTACTGTGACTGATGCCAATGATAACTCTGCCAGTAGCCAATCTATTCAAGTTAATGCGCCAGAGCTTAGTATTATTGCTGACAAATCCAAATTAACGCTCGGCGAGTCACTACAATTAAGCGTTACTGGTGGAACCTCACCCTATACTTGGTCATCTAATAATGTCAGTGTGGCTAGCGTAAATGCTGGCGGTTTAGTGACGAGTTTGAAGGCAGGTATTGCAACGATTAGAGTGGTAGATATTACCGGGGCAAGTGTTACTATCGCCATCGAGATCACCAACCCCGCCCCCGCCGTCGCTACATTGGTTGTGACACCGGAACAGAGTGTTATTGGCACTGGGATGCGTGTCCGTTTAAGAGTCACAGGGAATAGCACTCCTCTCGCTTGGTCTTCGTCTGATCCCAATGTTGCTCGTGTCGATGCGCGTGGGATTGTTGATGGGCTTACTGCGGGTAGCGTTGAAATATCGGTGAGCGACGAATTGGGTAATAGCGAAATTGCCACCGTTGAAGTAAGAAATATGACAATGACGGCTTCCGTGTTTACCATCGGTGCTGGTGATACGCTTCAGCTAGATGTCATCGGTGGCGTCGCCCCTTATGATTGGAGCGTGAATAATAATGTGTTAGCCCGCATTGATAAGACGGGTTTGTTATCGACGACAATCGGTGTGGTTGGTGGTGTTTTAGTCACAGTCACCGATCGTCTTGGAATTAGCAAAAATCACATTATAACGATTAATAATGCGACAAAATTACGCGAACCACTGGATCAGTAAAGACGGAGGGACGACGGCATGGATGCAAGCAGTAGAGCGACCCAGACTTCGTAGCGTGGATTAAGCGCAGTGAATCCATCATGGAGCCTGGGAAGTTATTACGTTGCACATTCATTCATATCACAGTGATTTTTAAAAGTGATTTATCAGGTGTCATGCTGGGTAACTAAAACTCGGGCCGCGCCCGGTGGTAAGTCATAATGAAAGGGTTGTGGCAGATACTCCATTGGCCATTCTGGTGATATATCAATCAGCGGCGGCTCGGCCTGAATATATTGATATAAATTGTCTGAATGAAAAGATTGCGGGTTCCATGGGTCTTTGTTAAGAATAATTAATGCTTCATTATTGCTTTGGCTGGCGGCTTTCCACATGAGTAAAATGGCCGGGTTCTCACAGCCGATGACTTCGGTAATGCTTTCTTCTTGAAAAATAGGATGGTTGCTTTTAATTTGGTTGACTTGCTTGATGAAGTCGGTTAAATCGACCTCACCCGGCAGCCATTCATCGGGGCGCGTCTTGACCACATGCAGGCTTTTTTTCAGTCCATATTCAAATCCCATGGGCATCATGATACCAGCAGAAAAAAGCGCGGAAAACAGATAACGCTGTTTCATGGCGTTGATATTTCCCCCCGATTCTTGGAAGAGTCGTTCGGTGTCATGACTTTCTGGAAAGCTAATGGAGGGTGCAATATCACGTGTTAATTCATACTGTTCTAACAGCCAGGGTCCGCTGAAATCCCACCATTTTGAACTGTTAAAAATATAATCAAATCCTGATCGTGCTGTGGCTTTAGTTTGTTTGGCTGAGCAGCCCAAGGTTTCCGCAGAAAACACCACCTCGGGGTGTTTGCTTTTTACTCTTTCAATCAATCGTCGCCAGGTTTTTGTGGGGATTTGGTAAGCGGCATCACAGCGAAACCCTTTGAAACCTAGCTCAATGAGATAATTGATAATGTCGCTGAATAGTTGAAATAGCCCTTCCTGGTCTTCGGCATTTTGATGGTTAAACTGCGCTAGATCTCGCCAGACGATTTGCTGATTATCGTGGGTGCATGAGGGATTGACGATATTACCGTGTTTATCTTTGATAAACCATCCCGGATGCTCTTTTACCAGCGCTGCATCGACGGCGCAATGATTTATCACTAGGTCAACCATAAAACGCAAGCCAAGTTTTTCTGCGGATTGAATCATTGCCCGGACTTGTTGCTCTGGCAAATCTTTGGAATCAGGGTTGAGCCACTGGGGGTTGATCTGGAAATAATCTGCAATGGAATAAAGACTACCCGACTCGCCTAGTTTCTGAATTGGATTAACGAATATCCAGTCGAAACCTAGCTCAGCGGCTCGTGTTAAATGGGGCTTCCAGTCCTTAAGTTGGCCCGCAAGCGGAGGAAATAAATTGTAAATTTTCATCGTAGTGTTCTCAGCAAAAAATTGTTATCAAATGACGACTATTTATATTCACTCGGTGGTTATCGGTATTCTTATGGCTTATTTTTCACGCACATAATCGTAAACATTGAGATAGTCTTGGCCTGGGTTTTTCCAGGAGTAATCATACAACATGGCATTTTTCATGAGATCACGGAAGTGTTCCGGGAATTGATAATAACAAGCCATGGCTCTTCCCAAAGCGGACTCCATGCCTTCATTATTGTAGTCTCTAAAGACATAGCCATTGCGTTCGTTTAAGGGTTTATGTGAATAGTCCTTGTCGAATACCGAATCGGCGAGGCCGCCGACTTCACGCACGATGGGGATGGTGCCATAACGCATGGCAATGAGTTGTGCTAGACCACAAGGCTCATAACGGCTGGGAACCAGCATCATGTCTGCACCTGCATAGATGAGATGAGATAATTCTTCGTTATAGCCGATTTCCAAATGGCAGTCTGGATTATCGTTGAGTTGATTTTTCAGTTCCATAAAATGGCGATTAATGAGTGGGTCAGGGCTGGATCCTAATAATACAAATTGACCGTGTTGTTGCAGCGTGTAAAAAATGGCATGGCTGACCAGCTCCAATCCTTTTTGTGGATCAAGGCGACCGATGAAAGCGACGATAGGTTTTTCGTTGTCCGTTAACATGAGTCGCTGGCGTAATGCACTTTTATTACCGTATTTGTTGTCAATGTTGTCTGTAAAATAATGACTAGGAATGTACGGATCAATTTCTGAGTTCCAGGATTCATAATCTAAGCCATTCATGATACCGCCATATTTTACATGGTGGGTGTGTAGCGTAGATTCAAGGCCAAACCCTTGGCCATGATCTTTTGCTTCTGCCGCATGTCGGGGAGATACCGTGGTGACGAAGTTAGAATAGACGATACCGGCTTTCATCAGATTGACGGCCTGATGGTTACGGCTGTCTTGTAGTCGATGGTGGTCGAGGTAATATTCGGGTCGATTCAGACCGCTGGCATTGAGTACTTCAGCACTGATTACCCCTTGATGTTTAAAATTATGTACCGTATAGCAGACTCGAGGATGGGTCAGGCCCATGTGCTGGTAAATTTCGTAGAGCATCACTGGGAGCAAGCCCGTTTGCCAGTCGTGACAATGGATAATGTCAGGGTGTTTGCCCGATTTCCAGATGAATTCCAGGGCGGCACGTGAAAAAAATGCAAATCGCATGGCGTCATCTGAAAAACCGTAAATATTGCCACGATTAAAAAAATTATCGCCGGAGTGGGGCTCGATAAAAAAACATTTTCGGCCATGCACAAAACCAAAAAATACCGTGCAGTGAATGGCGCCGCCATACCACGGCACACATAGATCATGAAAAGCTTCACACAGTCCCCAGATGTGATCGTAGCGCATGGAATCATATTTAGGGAGAATAATTTCCACGTGATTTCCACGAATCTCCATTTCCCGGCATAGACCAAACACCACATCACCCAACCCGCCCACTTTGGCCACTGGCGCGAGTTCTGGTGTCACGTGCATGATAAACATGGAAGGAATGTTAGGTACATGTGATTTTTCGATGTGAACGGGGACAGGCTCGGATTGCGGGGCATATTCAGGCACTGGCTCGGCTTCATAAGGATAGTCAAGCTGTTCATCGCTATATGACGATACTGGCGCGGATTTTTCGGTCGGTGCTTGGGTAGAGAGTTCGACAGCAGTGCCTGGGCTGCTGTTTGTTGCTACCGGTGAGTTTTGTGTGGCGATGGCCTGTTCATCGATGGCTGTCGTTTTGATAATGGTTTCTTTGATGGTTTCGATATTACCTTGGAGCGGAGCTGTTACGACTGACTGATTCGGCGTTGCCTGGCTTGCTGATGGTGTGGAATGGTTTTGCGTAGGCAGTTTTTTCGCCGTATGGTTGGTGGCTGCATTGCTTCCTATCGACTCAGCCATCGACTTGTCATCCGCCTTTGGCTTGCGGCGGGTATTTTGGGCGGAAGTACTTGGTTTTGATGTGCTTCCTGTTTTTTTTCGCCTTGCAGTTTTTTTTGCCATATCATTCACATCATATGTTTGTTTAAATGAGATTTCAGGGTGGAATATTGATCGTTATTTAGTAACATATTTTAAGGGATTATGTCGCCACAGGGAAGCTTAAGGTTTGTTTGATGGTTTGTGTTGCATTGAATTGCGTTGGTTTTAAAAAGCGCATCTATTTGCTTGGGAATGATGATAACATAGCAAAGATTATAAGCCGCATTGCTAGACATGCAAGTAATGGTGATGCTGTGTGTGCATGAATTCAGGTGATTTGTGTAAAAAAACAAACCATTGGCAATGCCTGATAATTTTTTGAGCCAGCAGCTTGAAAATCATACAAACACGGCTGTTACCAATTATAGAGTAAACTTGCGGCAGGCCAGGGGGCATGCAAACCTTCGAATTTACCCTCTTCAAAGGTTGCTAAAAAGCTTAGATCGATGGAAAATATTAAACCTTGAGTTTTGATTCTTCCTATATCCAGTCCAATACCGCCGCCCAGGTGGAGAGTATTTTGAGTCTTTGATTTTTCAATGCAGCTTTTACTGACATCGTCGAATTCACAACGGGGTTGTTTTTCATAAATCCATTCGATGCCACCCATCCATTTGAGTGCAATAGGTAACCATTTTTTAGGTCGATCCACATGCAGATATTTGCCAAACGAAAAGGCTAAATCAAGGTAAATGTCATCGTTGATGCGGCTATCATCGCTGAGCTCCTTAACAGAGGCGACGAACGAGGTTTGTGCGTAATAATTATCGAAATAATGGCGGTAGCTTAACCCACTGCCCACAATCCAGCCGACGCTAGCGCCTAAAGCGTGTTTTATCTCCTTGCTTGTTTGTTGTTCTTGAGCAAACAGTGTTCCCTGGCTTAATAGGATAAGCACGGCTGCCGCTAAATTTTTTATCCACATAACGCTCTCATCTTCCTTACCGATTGCCCGTAAACATGCCACCGAGTAGCGAGCCCTCTCCCTGTGATCCACCGGCCAGCATACGACCGGCTAATCTTGAAAAAGGCAGGCTTTGCAGCCACACTTTACCGGGACCGGTTAGCACCGCAAAGAACAAGCCCTCACCACCGAATAACATGGTTTTGATCCCACCTGCCTGAGTAATATCATAGTCCACCGTGGCGGTCATGGCCGCCAAACATCCCGTGTCTACATGTAAGGTTTCCCCGGCAGCGAGATCGATTTCACGAATTGTTCCACCCATGTGTACAAAAACCCAACCATCGCCTTCAAGTTTTTGCAGAATAAAACCTTCGCCACCAAATAAACCGGTCATTATTTTGCGTTGAAAGTGAATACCAACGGTGACGCCTTTCGCGCCCGCCAGAAAACTATCTTTTTGGCAGATAATTTTGCCGTGGTAATCGCTGAGCTTCAACGCCATGATGGTGCCAGGAAAGGGGGCACCAAATGCCACTCGGCTTTTACCCAGGCCGGTATGGGTAAACACGGTCATAAATAAACTCTCTCCGGTGAGCAGGCGTTGACCGGCGCCTAATAAGCGACTCATAAATCCTTGATCTTGACCAGTGCCATCGCCAAAGATGGTTTCCATTTCGATGCTCGGTTGTTTATACATCATGGCACCGGCTTCGGCGACGGCACTTTCTCCAGGGTCTAATTCAATTTCCAGGTACTGCATTTCATGGCCATAAATTTTATAGTCAATGCCTTCTGTGCTTGCGATTGTGCCAAAGCCAGTCGAAGCGTTTGTGTCAGTTGCATTCGCTGTCGCTGTACGGGTAGAGTCGGGGGGCGGGCTTGCTTGCGCAACACTCGGAAGTTGGCTCGGTTTAGGCGATATCATGTTGGGCGGTGGTGGTGGAAAAGGCGTCACACCATCTTTTTTCATGCGCCGTATTTCAGTCACCTCAAAGACTGGCAGCCAGTCACTAAAACCTGTGCGCCAACAATAAGCGCCCGGATTTTCTCGAATGAAGTCTTGAGTTTGTCCTGTTTCAAAAGGGCCATGCTGATCTCCGTTGACAGAAAAATACCACATTGTCATTGATTGTTACCTCGCAACGATAATTTTAAGACCAACCATAACACGACTTTCATGGCGCGTGAAGATGGGTTTGGGGTCAGCATTTTCATGGTATTTATTAATGGATTTGGATGAAAAAAGTACAATTCATGGGATATGAAAGTGAGGATATGAATAGAAAGTGAGCGATTGATGTTGGTTGCTTTGGAGAGTGATGAGGTGGTGAAAAAATGAGTAGCCAAGGGAGGTGTATTTTTTCAAGGGATCGCGTGTTTTTGGAATGATAGCTGCCCAATTCACTGAGGAATATTGGACGCTGGCAAGCCCCATTTAGTATACTTACCCGTAGCATAAAACGAGAGAGTTTTTCCATTCCTAAGCTTGTCTCGATCTAAACTAAATCGATCAAATCACTTCAGAGCGTATGCATGCACATTAACCCGAATATTATCATTAAAGTCGCGATAAGCCTTGTGTTTGTCATATTGATTGGTGCAGCACATACGGGCTTTGTTGATGATGTGGGCCACCGTTATACAGAGTCCAGCTTTAAACGTGCATTAATTACTTTTGGGGTCGCCCGTGGTCTAAACGGCGTGATCTCTGTTGCTCAAGGCACGGAGGTGGCGCTACAACCGGCCGGTATTGGTGTTAACTTTGCGCCGGGTCAAATATTGGACCCAGCCAATGATTTGATTGAGCGGTTTTCCAATGTTATGTTGATTTGCAGTGCATCACTCGGCGTGCAACGTTTGGCTTTAGATATCATTGCCTGGCCTGGCTTTACTGTTTTGATGGCGGTATTTTTTGTGATGGCTGTTTGGTTGATTTGGTTTAAATGCCCGGAAGATAAGTCGTTGCGTCAAACGGTTTATCGATTGACGGTGGTGATCATTATTCTGCGTTTTGCCGTGCCTGGTTTTGCTATCGTTAACGAAGGGATTTATCATCTTTTTATGGCACCGCAATATGAGATGTCAAAACAAAAATTAGAAGAAACCACTCAAGTGATCAGCGCCATACATGACGATACACAGCAGACGACCGTGCCCAGTAGTGATTCCTCGCTCCTTGATGGTTTCAGGCGATTCTACGATACGACGGTCAGTCAAATTGATATTTCTAAACGGGTTGATTCGTATAAATCGGCGGCGGCAGAATTGACTGAGTACACGGTTAATTTAATCGTTGTGTTTGTTTTGCAAACGATCTTGTTTCCTTTGTTGTTTCTTTGGGTGTTGGTGGCTGCGATAAAAAAAGTGGTTTAATCCTGGGTTTTTCGTGTCATCAAGTGATATTTTTTACGAGAAGTGAAACCAGCGGCTTGATAGAGTTTTCTAGCGCGTTCATTATTACTGGCCACTTCAAGGTGCAGCGCTTGTATCGCCAATGGTTTCATTTGTTCGATCACAAGTTTAAGTGCTGATCGGCCAATGCCATGCCCGCGATGGGATTCACCAATAAAAAATTCATCAACAAAAGCATCACGGCCCATGAGTTCAATGCTGTAACCAAAGCATATAACCAATCAAGGCATCGTTATGGGTAATAAGCTAAATACGGCCAAATTCAGGCTTTGTTAATAACGGTATCACTGCCTGTATTCTCATTTCGGTCGTTGAATGGATACCCTCAAAGGCATGATATTGTTGGATCAGAGAGGCTAATGGTTCAAGCTCTTTTTCTGTGGCAAGCACAATCATTATGTTTAATCATCCTCACAATTATTGCTGCAACCGCTATTATCGCCATCACGATAACTTCTGTTATTTCCTGAATAAACCTTGAGGTTATTTTATCACCTTCGGTAATGTATCGTCCATGCCTATTCCTATTTTAGTTTGTTCTGGTGTTGATGTTGCATAGGTAGCGCGAAACGGAATTGATCAAACGAGCTTCTAGTTTGATTTAACTCAATGATTAAGTAAGGAATGGGCACGGAATAATTTTCTTGTTTGGGGCTCAGATTTGGTTTGTATTGGTTCGTTCTGATTGAGAAAAAACGCCGTTCTAGCCGGGCTAAAGTGAGTATTTTTTGATTGAAGAACGGGGGAAGACAGGCCGAAGATGTGATGCCAAACCGGGAGGTTATTTTGTGCCCATTCCTATCCTAATAAGGACGGTTATGTTTAAACGGCAATTTAAGTCCACTTCTCTCCATCTAATCTCTCTTTTATTTTTTTATGTGGCTCAAGCTAATGCTTTGCCCGACGTGCAGTTGAGATCACTGACAACTCAGCTCGAAGCGAGGCAGATTTTGAGCAATATCCAAGAATTAAGCTTAGAGGGCGTTACCTCTAAAGTATCTGGAGGTGTGATCACTTTGTACAACCTTCGGGCACTCTCAGACATAGCAAGGCTTGATGATTATTTGGAAGTTGATTTTTTATTCGATACAGAATCGCTACGCTTAATTCCGGTTAAACTTGAAAAAAGTGAAAACTTGGGCATTTATTATCGTAGTAGTGATTTGTTTTCTAAAGATGTATCCGCAAATATTTTTCTTACTACACCGAGTGGTGATGCACTTCCGTCTGATCAGCTACATCGCTTGACGATACAATCGGGTGATGAATTCACCATGGATCTGGAAGCGGGGACCGTATTAGCCGAGCGATTGCGTGATTCGAGTGATGACTATTATCGGGTGATTGAAGGACCCAATGGTGAAATTGTAAGCCGATCCTTGTATGAAGCTAACTCGGCATGGACGAGTTGGGGAAAATCCATTCTTAAATCGGGTCGCTATATCGTTCGTTTTATGTCGCAAAATGACACAAACATGAGTCTCGATTACAGCTTTACCAATAATAATCGTTTACCCCTCGAAACTTTGGTATCAGGTAGTTCAATTGAGATTTCGCTCAATGGACACGGTCGTGAATATGCCAAATATAAAATCAAACTCAATACGGGTGACTTATTAGAAGTCTCAGAACCCTCAGATGGTGATATATCACTCAGGCTAGTTAATGAAAACAGTGTACAACTTAAAAGTGTCAGTGGAAAATTATTTTATCGGGTAAACAAAACCGGTGACTACTATCTCTTCATTGTAAACACCGACAGTCATAAGGGTTCCGATTACTCTGGCACCATAAACATAACCCTTGATCCCAATGCTAACTTATACCCGATACTCAGCAAAATTAATCGCCAATATGCGAATATAAGCAGCACGATGACGTTACCGCTTTCTGCGACCAATACTCCTGAGAGTTATGTTGTTGCGGGTTTGCCCGATGGTTTATCGGTTGATGAAACAAGTGGTTTGATCTCGGGCATTCCGAAAATTTCAGGTACATTTTTAATTCAAGCCACGGCTCAAAACCAATATGGTAATGATCAACAAAAATTCTTACTCACCGTGAGTGATATACAAGGTAATATCAATATTTCAGAGGATGAGGGAAGTAGCGGTGCATTAGGCGTATGGTTTTTGTTCGGCGGCGTGATATTGTTTTATCGTCGCTTGCTCAGAAGTCAACCTAAGTAGCATATATTCAATAAATGAATGGCTGTTGCCTAGCCCTTCATTTATTGAATATATGACTGATTAAAAAAAGAAAGACAATATTAGATCGCTGGTAGATGTCTCGAGTGAAAAGTTGGGGCTAAGTTGTAATTCTCCATTAACACTGGCTCTGAGAGAGAGTTCTTTGGTAATCA